>CAYXAL010000015.1:43238-75674 GCA_964463015.1 uncultured Ginsengibacter sp. | reverse complement strand
TTAAATACTATAACGATATGAGAAAATTATTTCTGACAGGTTGGCTCTTCATTTTGCCGGCTTTTTTATTTGCTCAAGATCCTGCACTAATACAAAAAATCCGTGAGGAAGGCCTCAAACATTCACAGGTAATGGAAATAGCCTTTCAACTTACAGAAGCCGGTGGACCTCGATTGACAGTCAGCCCGGGTTACAATCATGCTTCTGAATACAGTGTAGGCCAGTTGAAAAAATGGGGACTCACCGATGTGCATCGTGAAGCATGGGGAGATTTTGGCAAAGGTTGGGAACTGAAGAAATCATATTTGGCGATGTCTTCGCCGTGGTACAAACCTCTCATGGCTTTCCCAAAAGCCTGGACAGAGGGGACGAATGGTTTGAAAAAAGCATCGGTAATGCTTATTGATGCCAACGACAGCGCAGAGTTAGTGAATAATTACAAAGGGAAACTTGGAGGGAAAATTTTAGTGATGAATAAGCTCATCAACTTCGAACCCAAAGAAGGTTCAGACATGACACGCTGGACAGACGCTGAGTTAGACTCTATGGCAAATATCAAACTCACCCCACCTGATACAGCGGCAATGGGCCAGAGAATGCGCCGGTTCTTCAATCCTGAATTTATGAAAGCGAGGCGAATGACCGCCCTTCTACATGAGATGGCATTGAAAGAAGGCGCAGTTGCCATTCTTACCTCTTCCCCACGCAATAACAAGGGTACTATTTTTGTTCAGGGAGGTGGATCCTATAAAGTAAACGACCCTGCTAATTTCCTGGACCTGGCCGTGGCCGTGGAAGATTACAATATGATCATCCGGCTGGCACAACACAAGATACCGGTGGAATTGGAATTGGATGTACAAACAAAATTTCATACAGAAGATACCAAAGGATATAATGTGCTCGGTGAAATAAAAGGCACCGATCCAAAACTAAAAGAGGAAGTCGTAATGCTTGGCGGCCATTTAGACTCATGGCAGGGCGCTACCGGTGCGACAGACAATGCTGCCGGATCTGCAGTGATGATGGAAGCCGTACGTATTCTGAAAGCATTAAAAATACAACCACGTCGTACCATCAGAATCGCACTTTGGAATGGCGAAGAACAGGGACTTTACGGATCGCGTGAATATGTGAAAAAGACATTTGCCGACAGAGCCGATATGAAACTCAAACCGGCACACGAAAAATTTGATGTGTATTTTAACCTTGATAATGGTACCGGTCGTATTCGAGGTATTTATCTTCAGGAAAATGAAGCGGCAAGAAATATTCTCACTCAATGGATGGCGCCTTTCAAAGACCTTGGTGCTACCACCGTCACTATCAGCAACACAGGTGGTACCGACCATCAATCTTTTGATGCGGTAGGATTGCCCGGATTTCAATTCATTCAGGACGAAGTGGAGTACGATACACGTACGCACCACAGCAACATGGACAGTTACGACCATCTTGTATCCGATGATCTGAAACAAGCAGCCACTATTATTGCGGGTATGGTATATCAGGCGGCTATGAGTAATCAGAAAGTTCCCAGAAAGGAATTGCCAAAGCCTCAAAAACAGCGGTCCTTTTTTTAGAGGAGAATGTATCTATGTGAGTTGTGGGTTGTGGGATTTTGGGATTTTGGATTGTGAGTTTCTAATGAGAATGCTTAATAATGCTCCTCAACAACCTCAGCCCTCTCAAGGATTGAATAATCTAAACCTTAAACTCCACCTCTTCCTGCTGTTTTTATGAACGGTAAACAAGGTATTTCCCAATGGGATATCTTTACCTATTCAAACCAAAAATCTTAAAACCTTCCATCTTACATGAGAAAGATTATTTTTTCTGTGTGCCTGGTATTCCTTGCTATAGCTACCACGGCCCAATCAGAGCCACTCTGGTTACGTTATCCGTCTATTTCTCCTGACGGAAAAAATATTGTATTCAGTTATAAAGGAGATATTTACAAAGTTTCCTCCCAGGGAGGAACGGCAATTCCACTCACCATCCACCCCGCTTATGACACAAGGCCTGTATGGAGTCATGATGGTAAATGGGTAGCCTTTGCCAGTGACCGGTTTGGGAATTTTGATGTGTATCTCATTTCAGCAAATGGTGGCGAACCGGTACGGTTGACCTACAATTCAGCCTCGGATATTCCTGTCGATTTCTCACCCGACAATAGTAAAGTAATTTTCACAACCAACCGCCACGATCTGGCACAGTCAGCGCGCTTCCCTATTGACGGAATATTCAGAAAGTTGTACGAAGTACCGGTGAAGGGAGGAAGAAGTATTATGATCAATGAAGCAGGAATGGATTACGCCAAATACAACGCAGACGGCAGCCAACTGATTTTTGAAGATATCAAAGGCTTTGAAGACCCCTGGCGCAAACATCATACTTCATCTGTAACGCGGGATATATGGCTCTACAATAACAAGGCTGGCAGCTACACAAAACTTACTACCTTCAACGGGGAAGACCGTGAACCTGCTTTCAGCAATGACGGGAAAAATTTCTATTGGCTGAGTGAAGAAAGCGGTTCTCTCAATGTCTATGAAAAGCCTCTGAGCGGAGGAAATGCCAGACAACTCACTAACTTTAAGACAAATCCGGTAAGGCATCTAAGTGCTTCCGATAATAATACGCTTTGCTTTACCTATGACGGTTCTATCTATACGTTGACTCCTGGCAGTCAACCGCAAAAAGTAAAAATCAATATCATCACCGAAAGCAATCAAAGCAATGGGGAGGTACAAAATGTAACCTCAGGCAATGAATTGGAGCTTTCTCAGGATGGGAAGCAAATTGCATTTGTATATCGTGGGGAAGTTTTTGTCACCTCTGTTGAGGGGCACTTTACCAAGCGGATAACCAATACCCCATTCCAGGAGCGGTCAGTATCGTTTTCAAAAGATGGCCGTACACTCTATTATACAGCAGAACACGATGGTACAGGTTGGGATATTATGAAGACATCCATTGAGCGGAAAGAAGAACCCTATTTCTTCAATGCTACAGTTTTGAAAACAGAAAAAGTAATACAAACCGATCTGGATGAATTCCAACCGGTAGTTTCACCCGATGGTAAAAAAATTGCTTATCTGGAAGAAAGAAATACTCTGAAAGTATTTGATACAGACAATGGAAAAACAACAACCATCATTCCAAAAGGCCAGAATTTTTCTTATGCAGACGGAGATCAGAATTATACATGGAGCCCCGACAGCCGTTATTTGGCAGCTCAGGATTCACGTGGCTACTACAACAGTGATGGTATCGTCGTATTTGATGCCGCCAACCCCGGCAAAGGAACAGACATCACTCTTTCAGGGTTTGGTACAGGTGGAATGGACTGGGGTCTGAATGGTAAAGCGCTTTTATGGCTGACCAGTAAAAACGGCAAACAGCCATTGGCTTACCAGGGCGCCAGAGAAGTGGATGTATATGCTACCTTTTTCGATAAAGGAACGTATGATGAATTTCAATTGAGTAAAGACGATTACGATTTGCTGAAAGACAAGAAGGATACCACAAAAAATAAAGGGAAAGATTCCACATTGGAGAAAAAAATCAAAGAGCCGTTTAAAATGGATTTTTCCAATCTTGAAAGCAGAGAAGAGCGGCTTACGCCAAGTTCAATTAACCTGAGCAGTTATGCACTTTCTCCCAAAGGAGATAAGCTGTTTGTGCTGGCCCAATTCGAAAAAGGATTTGATCTATGGCAAATCGATACCCGCACCAAAGAAATAAAATCACTTGCAAAATTAGGCGCCGGATTTGCTACCATGCAACAGAGTAAAGACGGAAAATTTCTGGTAGTATTAGCCAATGGCCGTCTTTCAAAAGTGGATACCAATACCGGTAAGATGGATCCGATTTCGATCAATAGTGAAATGGTAGTGGATCAGGCTGCAGAAAGAGATTATATTTTTCATCATGCCTGGCTTCAGGTAAAAAAGAAATTTTATGACCCCTCCATCCATGGCATAGACTGGAAGGGTTATGAAAAAATCTATGAGAAGTTCCTCCCATACATCAACAACAACTACGACTTTCGTGAACTGCTGAGTGAAATGCTTGGCGAACTCAACGCCTCTCATACAGGTGGAAGATACAGGCCACAATTCAAGAACCCGGATGAAACAGCAGCCCTTGGATTGTTGGTTGACGATTCTAAGGGAGGAAACGGACTGCTCATCCAGGAAGTCATATCCGGCGGGCCTTTGGATAAAGCCGAGTCAAAGATCCGAGCAGGGCAGGTCATTACCGCCATTGATGGTAATCCGATTACAGGAGATGCAGATTGGGCGATTTACCTCAACAGAAAAAAAGGGCAAAATATATTGCTGACTGTAAAAAATACTGATGGTAAAACTTTTGACGAGGTAATGAAACCCATTACTCCCGGACAGGAAAATGCATTGCTCTACAAACGGTGGACAAAAAAGATGGCAGACATGGTCGATAAATTAAGTGGCGGCAAAGTGGGTTATGTCCATGTGCAGGCGATGAATGATGCAAGCTACCGGAATGTTTATGACGAAGTTCTGGGGAAAAACAGAGATAAGGAGGCATTGATTGTAGATACACGATTCAATGGGGGAGGTTGGCTTCACGAAGACCTCACTACATTTCTTTCAGGAAAAGAATACATCAAATTTATTCCTTATGGAGTGAAGCCAATCGCGGGTGGAGAACCTGCCAATAAATGGGATAAACCCAGTTGTGTGGTGATGAATGAAGCGAACTATAGCGACGCACACGTATTCCCCTATGCCTATAAAACCAAAGGAATCGGGAAACTCATCGGGATGCCTGTAGCCGGTACCGGTACGGCCGTTTGGTGGGAGACCCAGATAGACCCGACTATGGTATTCGGTATTCCCATGATTGCAGTCATAGGTCTTAAAGAAAACAGACCACTGGAAAATATGCAGTTGGAACCTGATATAGAAGTACAGAATAATTACAACAACATACTGACCGGCGAAGATCAGCAGATAGAAGCAGCCGTAAAGGAAATGCTGAAGGAGGCAGGGAAATAATCAGTAATAAAACCTGAAGGATCAAGGATAGGTTTTACAGGTTTTGTCTGTCAGACAGGCGTTCTTGATTGGGTCAGGGTCACATACAATATTTATTTGTTGAAACTTGTTTATTCCGCCGTTTTCCGGCCGGCAGATTCGCCGGCCGGTAGCGATTTCCCCACATTTCCACAAACAATCTTAATTATTCTAGGTAATGTGGTCATAAATAGTTGGTAATTGTGTGACTTTTTAATTGTTTATTGCGTCTGTCAACCTGAAGAGGAGGTAGGCTCTGGTGGAGAGTAACCTACCAGAAGTAAGGTTGATACTTATACGAAAAAAGAGGGTTAGGTATTTTTTGGCTAACCCTGACTTTTTTTGGTACGCAATATGTCTAAAAAAACTCATTTTTTATTTGATAGACAGATGCCTGTGTTCAACTCTTAATACACTGAATAAACTTTTCGTACCGAAACCTGTTTTACTCAATTCGGCGATAAGGACTTTTTAAGGGTTGAATATGTAGACATTAAATTTTTTATCCACTTTAATAAACGAACTCATATACCTGGTTGGTTGTGAATTCTGTACTGGCATGCCCCATTAATATATTTGCTTTGTGTCACCCTATTTAAGTATCCCGCACATTTACAAACACCCATGGACTTACCTCCCGATCCCATGCTATTTTAGCACATGTCAAGGGCACCCGCCTCCTGACGCAAAAAGTTAATCTTGCCAAGAGCTTGGGGGGCAACGCACAAACCACCCACCCCAGTTGACGGAATTTTTTGCTGGCTCGATCTTAATACATCAGCAGAATAACAGCCATCAGCCAATTACGAACCCAAAGTTTTGACTCACTTACGAAGAAGTAAAAATAATTGACAAAGATTTTTGGTTGTCAGAAGATGATTACAATAACTATAAAGCAAAACAGGTATGAGCAACATAAAATTATTTGAAAGCAAAAAGGGAAGAACACATTATGATGAGAAGGAAAATAAATGGTATTTCTCAATTATTGATGTGATTGAAATACTGACAGGGAGCAGCATCCCTAAACGGTACTGGAGTGACCTGAAAAAGAAGCTGGCAAAGGAGGCAGCCAAGTGTACGAAAATATCGTACGGTTGAAAATGGAAGCCGGAGACGGTAAACTTCGGGAAACCGATGTAGCCGATACAGAGCAACTGTTGCGGCTTATCCAATCCATTCCATCGCCCAAAGCAGAACCATTCAAACAATGGCTGGCAAAGGTGGGCTACGAAAGAATGCAGGAAATAAGCAACCCCGTACAAAGTTTGGAGCGGGCGAGAGAAAACTGGCAGAAGTTGGGCAGAAGTGAAAAGTGCCTGCCCGCCTACATTATTTTTATATGGAATGGTCAGGCGGGGATTCAACAATGAATGACCGGCCAGGAAACCCGAAATTAATTCACTGATTACTGGAAAGAAAGTGGTGTGGAAAAATCGGAGGAGTTTGCATTTCTCACCAATATAATTCATCAGGAATGGACAGGGCTAACGGTAAAAAAGCATAAAGATTTAAAAGAGTTGAAACAACAAAACCTGCTGGACCACATGACTGAAGCCGAATTAATTTTTACAGCATTAGCCGAACTTTCAACAAGGCAAATAGCCGAATCCGAAAAAGCAAAAGGTGTAATTGAAAATGCAAAGGCAGGAAAGAAAGGTGGAGCAGTAGCCAAAAATGCCAGAAAAGAATTGGAAATGAAAACAGGTAAAAATGTAGTAACAGGCGAAAATTTTTTACCCCCAAAGAAAGGGAACAAGAAATTGAAATAGAGGTGCCGGTGTATAAGCTGTATGAGTTCACTAATGAGGAGGTGAAAATAATAGATAAAGATTTTTGGCTGAGTGAGGCGGAGTATGAGAAAGTAAAAATAGAAAAGTGATGAACAGTTACTTGCATGGTTTAACAGATACCAAAGAGTATTTAGAACAACTCAACATTGACGAACATACAAATGCACTTTGGGATGTTCTGCATCAGGCAAGGTGGCACAAGGGAATTGATTGGGTAAGATGGATAGATGAAAACAAGCCGTTGGTTCAAAAACTGATTACCCACAAATACTTCCCGCTTTGCCCTGATGAATTGAAGAAAGAAGTATGGAAAAGTATTTATGAATTAAAAGAACAGGATAGGTAAATGGAACAATTTTGAATTAAATCAAGACCAGGACACATTCGTTGTGTTTTTTTGAGGATGAAAATTATCCTTATGAAACTTTAATTTCACTCTTATCATTTCAATTAAAAAATTTGGGGTGACAGATATAACCCAATAGTTCCTGTAAAAGGAAACACGATTACTAATCGATGGAAAGAAACCCTGAAATACTACGACCCTGATTTTGTATTCTGCTCAAAGGAAATTAACCCCAAAGTAATAAAGCGGTTACGCATTTTCAACCCTTGCGGATATTACAACCTTGACGACAATCCAATGCGGGTAGATATTTCAGGAGTGAGTGGTTATTATTTTCTCTCACAGTTTCATGTATAGTCAAAAATTATTTTGACAGCTAAAACATGGAAAACAGAAAACCTGTTGCATCCTTACTACAAAACCAATTTCAGTTTTGAAACAGGTTTGATACACCATGAATTTAAACTGATCAGGGGCTTTGACAGAACGATTGTTGGAGAAAAAGAAATTGGATCACTGAATAAACTAATTGCAGGACAGAGACCCATAAATCAATTGCACTTTTCAAGAAGGAACTTAAACACATCCTTTCAATTCAAGTTACCAAAACAAAGGGCGAACACATAACAGGGAGTTTGCTGCTGTGCTGGCTGGCGAATATATCCTCAGCTTCATATTGTTATCAGCCCATATCCAGCCTGTGAAATTCTATCAGCATTTGTTGTTATCTTCATTATCCCCACCTGACTGACGCCAGTCGGGCAGGAGTTTTTTGATCAGCAGCGGCTCCGGGCTGGACATTCAATGAATAGCAGTACGGCAGCAAACTCTGGCCGAAATGTGCTTTCACTCATTACCTTTATCCACATCAGAAAATAAAAACCCTCAAAATGCCCAACCTGATTTTTGATGCCCATCTCGATCTTAGCATGAATGCCATGGAATGGAATCGCGATTTATCCCAACCCATATCTGAAATTCGAAAGAGAGAAACAGGTATGACCGATAAACCAGACCGGGAGAAAGGAACCGTTTCTTTTGGTGAAATGCGAAAAGGCCGGGTTGGCCTTTGCGTAGCCACAATGATTGCCCGTTACGTTGCGCCTGATAACCCCTTACCCGGATGGCATTCGCAGGAGCAGGCCTGGGCGCAGACAAGAGGCCAATTAGCCTGGTATCGTGCCATGGAAAAAATAAATGAAATGGTGCAGATAAAAAACAAGACAGAATTGAAGCATCATGTTTCATTGTGGGAAAATGCAGAAAAAACCAATAATTTGCCTTTGGGCTATATCCTGAGTCTGGAAGGTGCAGATTCGGTAATTGATATGCATCATCTTGAAATCATGTACCAGGAAGGATTGCGTGCATTGGGGCCGGCGCATTATGGGCCTGGAGTATATGCTTATGGCACTGATGAATCAGAAGGAAAAGGGATCACCTCAAAAGGTAAAGAACTGCTGAAGAAAATGGAAGAACTGAATATCATCTTAGATGCTACGCATCTGTGTGACAAAAGTTTTTGGGAAGCGCTGGATCATTTTCAAGGACCTGTTTGGGCAAGTCATAATAATTGCCGCGCGCTGGTTTCACACAATCGTCAGTTTTCTGATGAACAAATCAAAGCGTTGATAGGAAGAGGCGCTGTCATCGGTGCTGCCTTTGATGCATGGATGCTTGTTCCGAACTGGATCCGGAGGGAAAGCACACCGGAAAATACAGGAGTATCACTCACAAACGTAGTCGATAATATCGATCATGTTTGTCAGATCGCCGGTAATACGTTGCATTCCGGCCTCGGCACAGACCTGGACGGAGGATTTGGCAGGGAGCAGAGTCCATTGGACCTGAATACCATCGCTGATTTGCAAAAAATTACTGAATTATTGAAAGCACGTGGTTATAGCTCAGAGGATATTCAAAATATCATGAGTAAGAACTGGATTGCATTTCTTGAACGCAATTTAAAAAACTGACAAGACGGTGAATCAAAATGGAATTCAATTGCAATGCCGGTGGTTTTTTTGAAGAGGATAGCATAGAATCAATGGAAGGAATTGAAATTGGCAATTCTTTGGATATGATGCAATACCGGATAAAACAATTTTCTGAATGATCTCTGAAAAATATCTCTGTTTATTCAGGTACTGTAATTGAAAAAATCCTATTTTTAGACCTACAGGTATTTGACCACAAGATTGATTAATTCATTTCGCCACATACCTGAAATTCAAAAAATATTACACCTCAATGGCTGACAACATTTTTGATGCAATCGTGATTGGTTCGGGTATTTCCGGAGGATGGGCAGCAAAAGAATTAACCGAAAAAGGATTGAAAACAATCATGCTCGAACGGGGAAAGAACATTGAGCATATCAAGGATTATGTAAATGCGACAAAAGGGCCCTGGGAATTTCCATATCGCGGCAAACGTACAAGAGCAATGATCGAACGGCATCCTGTACTCAAAAGAGATTATGTGCTCAATGACCGGAATGAAGATTGGTGGGTGGATGAGCAAAAATGTCCTTATACTGAAATTAAAAGAATGGATTGGTTTCGCGGATACCATGTAGGCGGCCGCTCACTGCTTTGGGGCAGGCAATCCTATCGTTGGAGTGATTTTGATTTTGAAGCCAATGCCAAAGAGGGAATCGCCATAGATTGGCCGGTAAGATATAAAGACATCGAACCGTGGTACACTTATGTCGAAAAGTTTGCAGGCATCAGTGGGTCAAAAGAAAATCTGCCTCAATTGCCCGACAGTTATTTTATGCCACCGATGGAATTGAATTGTGTCGAAAAAGATGTGGCTGAAAGAATCAGAAAACATTATGAAGATAAACGGCGAATGATCATTGGACGTGTTGCCAATATTACAGAGCCGATACAAAACAGAGTGAATTGCCAGTACAGAAATAAATGCTGGTTGGGTTGTCCGTTTGGTGCATATTTCAGTACACAATCCAGTACACTGCCTGCAGCAATGGCTACCGGAAAACTAACGTTGAGACCATTTAGTATCGTGACGCAAATACTTTATGACAAAGAAACCGGAAAAGCAAAGGGTGTGGAAGTATTGGATGCAGAAACCAAAAAGACCTATCAGTATTTTTCGAAAATCATTTTCGTGAATGCTTCTACCTTCAACAGTACATGGATACTCATGAACTCAGCTACCGATATATGGCCGGATGGACTAGGGAGCAGCAGTGGTGAACTGGGGCACAACATTATGGATCACCATCTGGGTGTGGGTGCAGGAGGAAGAGTAGAAGGGTATGAAGACAAATATTATTTTGGCCGTAGGCCCAATGGATTTTATATACCACGCTTCCGGAATCTTTTTGGAGACAAGAGAGCGTATTTGAGAGGGTTCGGATATCAGGGCGGCGCGAGCAGAGAGGGCTGGGGACGTGAAATTGCAGAACTGAATATTGGCGGTGCATTTAAAGACGCACTCAGCGAGCCGGGAGGCTGGACGATCGGGATGGGCGGCTTTGGAGAGATGTTGCCTTATCATGAGAATAAGATGACTTTAGATAAAAAAAATCAGGATGCCTGGGGTTTGAATACCATCGCTTTTGATGCCGAGTGGAAAGAAAATGAAGCAAAGATGCGGGTGGATATGAAAAACGACGCCATGGAAATGTTGGAAGCATGTGGCGTAAAAGATGTGTCAGGGTACGATGGCGACGGCACCATTGGCAGAGGCATCCATGAAATGGGTACAGCGAGGATGGGCCATGACCGTAAGACTTCGGTGCTCAATAAATGGAATCAGGTGTGGGATGCCCCCAATGTATTTGTAACCGATGGATCCTTCATGACTTCTGCAGCTTGTGTCAATCCGTCATTGACTTACATGGCATTTACAGCGAGAGCCGCAAATCATGCAGTGGAAGAATTAAAGAAAGGAAATCTTTAAAATAATAATTCTATGTCGGGTAAGAAAAGCAAATTATCAAGAAGAAATTTTCTGAAAAATTCGGCTGTTGCAGCCACCGGATTTATGATTCTGCCAAGACATGTGCTGGGAGGAAAAGGGTACACCGCACCGAGTGATAAGTTGTTGGTAGCGGGAATCGGTGCCGGCGGAAAAGGGCAAAGCGATCTTGCTAATTTTTATAAGAGTGGCAAAGCAGAAATTGCATTTCTCTGTGATGTGGACGACCGGATGTCTGCAACCAGCAGAAAAAATTTTCCCAAAGCAAAATATTATAAAGACTGGCGCGAGCTGCTCGATAAAGAACACAAAAATTTTGATGCCGCATCCGTTTCCACTCCCGACCATACCCATGCCGTAGCCGCAATGGGTGCTATGCAATTGGGCAAACATGTATATGTGCAAAAACCGCTTACACATGATGTGTATGAAGCCCGCGCGCTCACAGAAGCAGCGAAAAAATTTAAGGTGGTAACCCAAATGGGTAACCAGGGAGCGAGTGGCGATGGCGTACGTCAATTGCGCGAATGGTACGATGCAGGAGTAATCGGAGATGTGCATACCGTATATTGCTTTACCGACAGACCCGTTTGGCCTCAGGGAATTCCCTGGTCTAAGGAATCCGCTTCTGTGCCGGCAGGACTCGATTGGGATCTATGGCTTGGGACTGCACCTTACAAAGAATATGTAAATAAATTAGTGCCATTCAACTGGCGCGGATGGTGGGATTATGGTACCGGCGCACTGGGTGATATGGGATGCCATATTGTAGAACCGGCATTCAGTGTATTGGGATTGAGTTATGTCAATTCAGTACAGGCGAGCGTAGGGAGTGTATATGTTGATGAATTTCAGAGAGGATATTTTCCGGAAAGTTGTCCGCCTTCCAGCCATGTCACCATGAAATTTCCAAAAGGCAGCCGTACCAATGGACCTGTTGAAGTACATTGGATGGATGGTGGCATTCAGCCCACACGACCGGATGAGTTAGGACCTAACGAACAGTTTGGCGATGGAGGCAATGGCGTCTTGTTTATCGGCACCAAGGGAAAAATGATGTGCTCCACTTATGCCGAAAATCCGCAACTGCTACCCACTTCAAAAACCAAAGAAACAATTGTTCCAAAAAAATATAAGAGAGTTCCCGGAGGCGCTGACGGACATTATGCGCAATGGGTGGAGGCAGCTATTGCAGGATATGGAAATATGGAAGTAAGTTCTCCATTTGAAATAGCCGGCCCGCTTACAGAAGCTTTGCTGATGAGCAACCTCGCCATTCGCGGGTTTGATATCCGTGTGCCCAAAAATGATGGAAGAGGATATGATTATCCCGGAAGATATCTGGAATTGATATGGGATCCGAAGAATATGCGTGTTACAAATTTTGATCTGGCAAATCAGTTTGTGAAAAGAAATTATCGTGAAGGCTATAGCCTGAATTTTAAAGTCTGAAATTATGGACAGAAGAGAAGTCATTAAATCAATTTCATTGTTGCTGGGCGGTGCCGTCGTGGGCAGTTCTTATTTTCTCAGCGGCTGCAAAGCCAATGATAAAGTGTCTCTGGTTTTTACGGATGCCGATATTGCTTTTCTAAATGAAGTGGCAGAAACGATCTTGCCGGAGACAAATACGCCGGGTGCAAAGGCAGCTAAAGTAGGCGAGTTTATGACCCTTGTGGTCAATGATTGTTATGAAAAAGAAGATCAGGAAATTTTTCATAAGGGAATGAAACAACTGGATGATTTTTCGAATAAGAAATTTGGAAATAAGTTTATGAAACTTTCTTCGCAGCAGAAAACGGAGTTGTTGACTGAATTGGATAAAGAGCAAAAAGAATTTCAGGATAAGAAAAAGCCGGAAGAGCGTTCTCATTATTTCAGGATGATGAAAGAACTTACCCTTCTGGGATATTTTACTTCAGAGATCGGTTGTACGAAGGCCATGCGCTATGTAGAACGTCCCGGCAAGTATGAGGGATGCGTACCTTATAAAAAAGGCGACAAGCTGTGGGCATCATAAAATCAAAATCGTTATGTCATTATCAAGAAGAAAGTTTTTAAAATCAGCTACTGCGGCAGCGGTTATCGCATCATTGCCAAATTCTTTGCTGGCCTGTTCGGGCAACAACGGGAAAAAGTTAGACGCATTCGGTATTCAGCTTTATACACTCAGAGATGTAATGCCCAACGATCCGAAAGGGGTATTGGAGCAGGTTTCCAAAATGGGATATACTCAAATAGAAAGTTATGAAGGTGATAAAGGGATCTTTTGGGGTATGACCAATCTGGAGTTTAAGAAACTGATGGACGATCTGGGCATGAAAATCGTATCAAGCCACACAGATATCAATAAAGATTTTGAAAGAAAAGCGGCGGAAGCATCAGCTATCGGCATGAAATACCTGATAGATCCGTGGGAAGGCCCTCAAAAAAACATCGATGATTTTAAGAAGATCGCAGACAAATTCAATTTATGCGGAGAGATTTGTCGTAAGAACGGAATTCGGTTTGCCTATCACAATCATGCTTATTCCTTTATTCCGGTGGATGGGCAATTACCGCAGGATGTGATGATACAAAATACAAACCCGGATTTAGTAGATTTTGAAATGGATATTTACTGGGTAGTCACCGGCGGGCAAAATCCGATTGAATGGTTTAATAAATATCCGGGCAGATTCAGACTATCGCATATCAAAGACAGAAAAAAAAATAAGCCCTTAAGCGATACAGAAGAAACCTGTATATTGGGCACAGGAGAAATTGATTTCAGAAAAATTCTGAACGTAGCCAGAAAAAATGGAATGGAATATTACCTGGTAGAGCAGGAGCAATATGATGAAAAGGGTAGTTTGAACGCTGCAAAATTAGATGCGGAATATCTGAAGAAATTCAGGTTTTGAGAATTGATTTGTTTGATTACTAAGGCATAGATTCTATGTCGGTCTAATCCATATTACTGAGAATGTGCAGCCATAGACCTTTGATATTTTTATTAAAGAATGTTATTCCATAGACTTATAAAATCCGGGAGCAATGACAGAGAATGAACTCTCATTCAAGATTATTGGAGCTGCTATGGAATTCATAAAACGTTAGGTCCCGGATTGCTGGACTCTGCTTATGAAGCTGCCCTTGCCTTTGATTTGGGAGAAATGGGTTTTGATATAAAAACTCAATTGCCCATGCCGTTAATTTACAAAGAGGTGAAACAGGATGTGGGTTATAGGTTAGACATGTTAGTAGAAGATAAAGTAATTGTTGAAATCAAATCAGTGGAAAATCTTGCGCCGGTTCATTTCGCACAGACATTAACTTATCTAAAGCTAGCAGATAAAAGACTGGCCTTGCTCATAAATTTTAATACCCAATTATTAAAGGATGGAATACACAGGATTGTCAATAATTTGTAGAGGGTTTCACGCGGAGAGATTTCACGCAGAGCACGCAGAGTTTTGCGCAGAGAACGCTAAGGTTATTTCTTTGCGCCCTTTGCGATAGTCTTTGGTACCGTCTTTTTGATTGACCAAAAGAGCAAATCAATGCTTCAGTGTTGCAAAATGGAGCTATCATGGAATAACAATGCTTGTTGCTGGAGCTAAAGCACTATATACATAAATTTTTTCCCGGACTATATGACTGCCAACTTGTGGCACAATATCTTTCTTCACCCGGCAATACATATCCCCCTTATTCTTCCAAAACGTCCCTCATCTTCAAAAAAAACCACAACAGGTTTACTATATTATTATGAATGATTTTTCATGTCTTAGGCTTTAAGTCTCATTCAAATTTCATCTTTACTTTCTAAGTTGTTGATGAATATCGTCCTTCTTAGCCCGTTATAAAAAATCTTTCATTCTTTTAGAATATCGCCAATTAAAACTGTGTTCGATTATCCTAAAAATACTCCCAAAAAGATTTCAATAAACTTCCCTTCTTTGCTCTTACCCCCTGACCTTATTAGCCAGACAATTTATTTCCTTTAAATAAACCATCATTTACCCCTTGCCAATCACCAAAAGGATTATATCTTTAAGTCTCTTTCACCCATAGTAAAGGCATGTCTGAAAACGTCTCCGATAAAACCGTCTTCTCGCTTTCTCAGGTCATGCGCAGCATTCAAAAAACCATTCAGCAACGCTATGCCAGTCCTTTCTGGGTAAAGGCTGAAATGAATAAACTGAATTATTACAAACACTCAGGCCATTGTTATCCCGATCTGGTAGAGAAAGAAGAAGGGAAGATCGTAGCTGAGATGCGTGCCATTCTCTGGAATACGGATTATATACGTGTGAATAGGAAATTTGAGACTATATTGAAAGAGCCTCTCAGAGACGGAATCAAAATTCTTTTTTGTGCACGCATACAGTTTGATCCAAAATACGGGTTGTCTCTATTGATTACAGACATTGACCCGAGTTTTACCTTAGGAGACCTGGAAAAAGAAAAACAAGAAACCATTGCAAGACTTCACAGTGAAAATCTGTGGAAAAAAAATAAACTGCTGAGTCTTCCTTTGCTGCCTCAACGAATCGCTGTCATATCCGTAGAAACAAGTAAAGGGTATGCAGACTTTTTGAATGTGATTGGTAACAATTCCTTCGGATACAGATTCCTGCATTTTCTCTTTCCTTCGTTATTACAGGGAGAGAAGGCTGCGGAGTCGATTATGAACCAGCTGAGAAGAATCAGAAAGGCTTCACCACATTTTGATGTAGTGGCGATCGTAAGAGGAGGTGGCGGTGAAGTTGGCCTTGCCTGTTACAATAATTATGAATTGGCAAAAGCCATCTGTGAATTTCCAATTCCTGTAATTACAGGCATTGGGCATGCTACCAACACCACTGTGTCGGAAATGGTAGCGCATACCAATGCCATTACACCTACAAAACTTGCGGAATTTCTGATTGATAAATTTCATGATTTTGCTGTCCCGCTGCAGCGTGCTGAAGAAGTGATCAGAACGGTTCCGGGAGGTTTGTTATCTGATAAGAAGAATGCATTTGCTGCCCTGATAAGATTGTTCAGATCAGTCAGCAACAACATTTTCATTCATCATGGGAATTTATTGCGAAGTAGTTCCAGGTCAATTTCACAACAGGCATTGTTTAGTCTCCTGCAATCGAGGGAGAAAGTAAAAAATACAAAACAGTTCGTTCAGACATATTCTTCCATTTGTTTAAAACAATCCAGTACTGTATTGGACCACCTGGAAAAAAATATCGCCAATCTCCATCCTGAAAATGTGTTGAAACGTGGATTTAGTATTACAAGATTTAATGGAAAATCGGTGAGAGATGTCAAACAGTTGAAGGAAGGAGATATTATTGAAACGATCACTGCCTCCGGCGAAATTGCCAGTGAAGTAAGTGCAGTCAAACCCAAAAACTAAAATAGTATGAGCAATCCCAACTACCAGGAAGCCTTTGAAGAACTTCAACAAATTGTTTCTGATCTGGAAGATGGCCAGGTCACAGTAGATGAACTTTCAGAAAAGGTATCCCGCGCTGCCTTGTTAATTAAAATCTGCAAATCAAAACTTACCCAGGCAGAGCAGAATGTTCAGGAGATCCTTGAATCCATGGATCGGCAGGATGTGATCGACGAACCGGAGTTTACGGAATCTACTTCAGAAACCACAGAAGCACCTGGTGAAAATGCTGAAGAATTTTCTGACGAATAAACATAAAAAAACCCTATAAGATTTTTTTTAATCACTTATAGGGTGAGGTAAGAGGTTCTAATTTATTTAATCACACCGCAACCAATTCTTCCACCGGCATTTCCGGTAGGCTGAGTTACAAAATCATCCGATCCGCCATGCACGATGATGGCTTTTCCCAGAATGTTTTTGGTGGAATCTCCTCCCAGTGTCCAGAGATCGGTTGTAAGATCCAATGTGCCATCTCCTTTCTTGTCCAGTTTCACATTACCGATATCACCCAGGTGAAAGTGTGCACTTCCCCATTTGCCATGCGTATCGTTGGTAGGATTCCAGTGACCGTGGGCATTTTTTCCCGTATCTCCACAATCTCCGTGCTCATGGATGTGTACGGCTACTTCCTTATTGGCTTTGGCCGGGATGTGCAATGACAATTGCAATTTTACTTTTCCGTCTGCCTCAGTGCTGAATGCCGCTTTACCGGTAAGGGCAGTATCGGTATAAGTTGCAGTAAGGCCAGCCACGGCAGAGGGTTGAATCGGAACAGGAGCTTGAGACATCTGCATGTCAGAGTGCATAGTTGTATCTTTTTCAGGAGTCTGTGTGGTGTTGCTGTTGCTTCCCGAATTGCAGGAGAACAGGAATATCCCTGCAAGCACAGCTACCGAAACGTTTTTTAAAATTGTTTTGAAATGAATCATCATGAGATTATTTAATGGTGAAGAATGTTGTGTAGGAATCCCTCAAATATAAAACCAATAATTTTTCCGCAGGATGAAATTGATTTTGAACTTCTTTCAATTTTCACAAATTTGCTATACCTGACTTTGGGGTGATGTTTTACCTTTATCAAAAAAATATGTCGTCATTCAATCTGGGACTGCCTGTAGCCATCGGAGCTGATCATGCAGGATTTGAATATAAAGAGTCTGTCATTTCTTTTCTGGATGGCCAGAAAATTCCATACAAAGATTATGGTACCTATTCTACCGATTCTGTGGATTACCCGGATTTTGCCCATCCTGTGGCCGATGCCGTAGAAAAGGGAGAGGCATCTTTTGGTATTCTCATTTGCGGAAGTGCCAATGGAGTGGCCATCACAGCCAACAAGCATCAACAAATAAGAGCAGCAGTTTGCTGGGGCGAAGAACTTGCCGAACTGGCCCGGAAACATAATAATGCCAATGTAATCTGCATCCCTGCACGCTTTGTTCCTGAAAGTGATGTGGAAAAAATGATTGAAATCTTTATTCATACAGATTTTGAAGGAGGAAGGCATACCAACAGAGTGAACAAAATTTCCTGTTAGTTTTTTATGAATGGTAATTTGTTACCTCACATTAATACTATATTTAACACTTAACTAAATAAATGACTGAATGAAACATTTTTTCCTACTGACTGCTTTGTCGGTTTTTACATTCTTTACATCGCTGGCACAACAGGATGAGGCATGGAAGTATGCACAGACAATCACTGAACAAAAATTAAAAGGCGTACTAACCATTGTAGCCTCTGAACAGATGCAAGGCAGAGAAACCGGTACCGAAGGCCAGCGCCGGGCAGCTATTTTTATTGAAAATCAATTTAAAAAGATCGGATTAAAAGCGCCACAGTCGCTGGACGGGTATCAACAGAAATATCCACTCTACAGAGATTCTGTAACGAGTCAGAAATTTTCCATTGGAGGATCACCGGTAGAGTTTGGAAAGGATGCGATACTCTTTATGACCGGTTCTAAATTGTCTGCTTCCATCAAATCTAATCAAACAGTTTTTGTAGGGTATGGCATTGATGATCCTTTGTATTCAGATTATAAGGGGAAGAATGTAAAAGGGAAAATTGTGGTTGTACTCAATGGTGAGCCCAAAGCAGATGGCAAGTATCTGATTAGTCAAAGCGAAAAGCCTTCAAGATGGGGATTCGGATTCAACCGGAAGCTGGATGTAGCGGCAAAACATGGAGCATTGGCCATGTTGTTTATCAATCCGAAAGTAGATAAGTTTCCGGATTACCTTGTAAACTATGCAAGCAGCGCAGGATTGTATATGCCGGGTGAAAATCAAAAAGGCGGAATCCCTGTTGTGTACTGTCTTCCATCGGTTCTTAATAATTTGTTTGGTGAGAAAAAGGCAGAGGAAATTACCGGCTCATTTGATAAGTTTCCTTCATACGGTAAAACAAAAATCTCTTCAGGAAAAGAGGTGGATCTCTCATTTGTCAAAAAGCGTTTTACCGTATTAGCCTCCAACATTATCGGATATGTGGAAGGTTCTGATCTGAAGGATGAATATGTATTTCTGACTGCGCATTATGATCATCTCGGAATGCATGATGGTAAAATTTATTATGGCGCAGATGATGATGGCAGTGGTACCACATCTGTAATTGAAATGGCAGCTGCGTTTCAGAAGGCAAAAAATGAAGGACATGGCCCGCGCAGAACTGTGGTGTTTATGACCGTGAGTGGAGAGGAAAAAGGACTTTGGGGAAGTGAATATTATTCTGAGCACCCGGTATTTCCGTTAGACAAAACTACCGTTGACCTGAATACAGATATGATAGGCCGGCTCGATCCAAACAGAAAAACCGGCGACAGTCTTAACTATGTATATGTGATCGGTAATGACAAGCTAAGCAGCGACTTAGATCCGATCAGTAAACAGGTGAATGAAAAATATACGCATCTCGAATTGGATTATAAATACAACGACCCTCAAGACCCCGAGCGTATTTACTACCGCAGCGATCATTACAACTTTGCCAAAAAGGGAGTGCCGATTATTTTTTATTTTGACGGCATTCATAAAGATTATCATAAACCCTCCGATACTGTGGATAAGATCAATTTTGGGCCTATGTTGAAAAGAGTAAGATATATTTTTCTCACAGCATGGGATATGGCCAATCGGAACGATATGCTCAAACGCGATATTCCTTTGCCGGAAATGACAAGATAATTTTATAAATAATGAAAACTTTTTTTCTTTCTGTCTTTGTGTTGATTGTTTCATTTGGGTTTGCACAGGACTTTCAGGGCCGATGGGATGGAGCCCTTTCTGTAAACGGGACACAATTACCGATTGTATTTCATCTTCAGCATTTCGGTTCAGATTCATTGACAGGCACGTGGGATAGTCCGATGCAGAATGCAATGGGGTTAAAGTTTTCTTCACTGTCTTCACATGGAGATAGCCTGATTACAGAAGTCTCCAATATCGCTGCCCGATACTTGGGAAAACTGATAGGTAAAGATTCGTTGTCAGGGGTGTGGCGCCAGGGTACCGTTTCTTTTCCTTTAGGAATGAAAAGAGGAAAGGAGGTGGTGGCTGTGAAAAACAAAGACGAAAGGGAGGTGGAGATTCCGGCTTACGGAGGAGTTACTCTGAGCGGTTCGCTGATATCAAAGAGTACCCAAGATCCGTTGGTCATTATCGTAGCAGGATCGGGACCCACAGATCGGAATGGGAACAACCCGTTGGGTGTACATTCAGACACCTATTTATTACTGGCTGAGGCGTTGGCTGAGGATCATATCAGTACTTTCAGGTATGATAAAAGAGGTATCGGAAAGAGCCATGCTCCGAATCTGAAAGAAAGCGATTTGGTATTTACGGATTTTTCAAATGATGTGATCAATATTGTGAAGTATTTCAGGAAAGAAGGATTCTCCAGAATATTTATTGCCGGTCATAGTGAGGGATCTTTGCTGGGGATGCTGGCATGTGAAAAAGAGAAAGCAGACGGTTATATCTCCATTGCCGGCGCGGGAATTCCGATAGGGGAAATTCTGAAAAAACAGTTGTCAGGTAAGGTGCCCGGAGTGTCGGATTCTACAACAAACAGAATCATTGATGAACTTGGTGAAGGGAAGACTCCCGGCCAGATTCCTCCAATGTTAATGTCTGTTTTCAGGCCATCTATTCAGCCATACCTGATCAGTTGGATGCGCATTGATCCACGGAAGGAGATTCAGAAAGTTGGATGTCCGGTGCTGATTCTTCAGGGTACCTGTGACATTCAGGTAAGTGTGGATAATGCCACCGCGTTATTCAATGCGGCCGGAAGGAAGGCAGAGATTAAGATCATCTCTGGTATGAGTCATGTACTGAAAGATGCAGGACAGGATTGCAAAAACGAACAATTGACCTATACAGACAACGCTTTGCCAGTTTCAAAGGAATTGGTACAGGATATATCCGATTTTGTGCGGAAAAACTGATTTTTTGAGCAGGAAATATCGTTCGGGAACAGGTTTTGGGCAAGTTTTAGATTATTTTTTGAGGAATACCTGGGTAATTTTCATTCTTTTAAACTACATTTGCCCTCCTTTTTCAAATGCATGGAGACTTCCGATAGTTAGCCATGCCCAAATAAAGCAACATGAAAAAAGATCTTCATCCCGGAAATTACAGATTTGTCGTATTTCGTGATATGAGTAACGGACATTCGTTTTTGAACCGTTCTACTGCAGCAAGCAAGGAAACCGTTAAATGGGAAGATGGTAATGAATACCCGCTTGTAAAGCTGGAAATTTCAAACACTTCTCATCCGTTCTACACCGGTAAAAATGTATTGGTGGACACTGCAGGACGTATTGACAAGTTTAAGAAACGCTACGCGAAGAAATAACCTGATTACAGGTTCGTTATAGTAAAAAAATATGTATTCCCGGTTACCAAAAGTGACCGGGAATTTTTTTTGCCCTTTTCTGAATTGTTTTTTCATTTGTAAATAATTGATTATTACCTATCTACAATACTGATTTCATCGTCTCGGCCAGGTTTCTGCCTTTACCTGTTGATGACAATTTCCCCTTTTTCCGATTTAAGAATTTTAGGAGCTATCCACAAGCCTGATGGTGCATTTTATTATACCGTGCGTAAGGGGATATCCAAAAATTCAATTCTTCTGAAATCATCCTAAGAGTCTGTATCCCCAGCTAATTGATTCAAAATACTAACAATTACTCATTATGACGTGTAAAATGACATGTAAACTGCTCATCCTGCTTTTTTTACCCGCCTCATTATTTGCACAGACAAAATCTGGTCAAAAAATGGTCCCCACCGGAAAACCGGTTATCATCTACACTCAAAAAGGGCAAAAAAGTATTCAGCCTCAGTTCCCTTTTCAGGGAAAAATCCTGCAGAGAAAACAACATCGTACAATTACACCAAAAAATAAGGGAGTCAAAACACAATTGGCACCAAAGGTTGATTACAGAAAGGAGATGAGGAAGGTGGAATTGAAAGCACCTGCAGGAGCAAGCCTGCGTGGGGTTAAAGCAACAAGAGAAATTCCTGTTTACCATAAAGCGACCATGTCTGAGAAAAGACAAACGAAAAGAGCCTGGGATTATGAATCCATCACACTGACCAACCAGGCGGATATTGCTAATTTCAATTCGCTTTATCCGGGGTGTACTTCGGTAGGCGCATTGATGATTGATGGCGCAGGTATAAATAATCTCTCTACGCTTTCAGCCCTTACATCAGCAGGAATGATTGCCGTAAAGAATACCGCACTAACAAATCTCGCTGCTCTTACAAGCCTCACTTCTATTGCTGATTCTTTGGTTCTTGAAAACAATTCCTCACTCACGGGTATCGGATTGGCAAATGTTGCAACGCTAGGCGGATTGGTGTTGCGCGATCTTCCCGCACTTACCACTGTTGATGCCTTTAACAGCGGACTTACGGCAATCGCCAATGATGTTATCATCACCAACACAGCGGTTGCTTCACTGGCAGGGCTTTCTGCAGTTGTCAATATCGGCGGTTATCTCAAAATTATCAAGAGCGCAGTTGCTTCTCCCAACCTCACTGCCTTACGGACTGTGGGATATATATGGTTTGACGACAACAGTCAAATGACAGATCCGGGGCTGGAGTCAATTACCCAAATGGCGGGGCTCTTACTCAATAAATTGCCACTGGTGACAAGCCTTGGTTTGAGTGATAACGGGCTTTCCAATCGAAATATCGCAACGCTTTGGTTAGGCGAAATGCCTTTGTTGACTGATATTGATTACGCCCAGCAATTCACATCAGTCGCTAATCTGATCCTCATTAATTGCGATGGGATCACTAACCTGAATGCCTTCCAAAATATCATTAGCGCACAATACGGAATCTTCATTTACAATAATGATGGGCTACAAAGTATTTCAGGGCTTAGCCAGATCACTTCGGTTGCAAGCGATAAAATTGAAATTTCATTTAATAGTAATTTATCCTCACTGAACGGATTACAGAATATTACAGAAACTGATGCACTGTGGATCAATTATAATAATTCACTCACTTCACTAAGCAATTTAAATCCTGCGTTACTAATTAATAATGTAAATGGCGATGATTTGCAAATCACAGGGAATGGGCAGTTGTCTGTGTGCGATGTGCCGGCCATTTGTAATTATCTGAATAGTGGTAATGCAGTAAACCCTCAGATTTCAGGCAACGCCGGTAATTGTATAGATCTTGCGACTGTAAACCAGAATTGTGGTACCACTTCTATCTGCCCGACCAAAAATATCATCACATGGAATGGTAGTGCGAGCGATGATTGGGACGATCCTCAAAACTGGACACCCAACCAGGTGCCGGACGAATGTTCTGTAGTGATCATCAATTCAGGTAATGATAATGATCCAAATCCATACCGGGATATCACAATCGGCGGGTTGAAAATGAACAGTGGCTATTTGTATCTGAATGGCTACAACCTTACGGTTGCTGATACATTTATTGTCTATAATTCTTACATAGAGGGTGTTGCAGATTTGAAAGTGTTGAAGGCCATTAGCCCTAAAATAAGTTTTACCTATTTTGAATCCTACAGCCTTGAAATTACCAATTTCACAGGTGAAGCCAGTATTTATCAAAATACATTTTATGGTGATGTGACCATCAGCGATCACACCAGCAGGGCTGGTAATTCTTATACATTCGGGAATGAATTCTTTAGCGACTTAACGTTTACGAATAATAGTGATTACGGGGCAAACTACCTTTCTAATGGGGTTGGTGTTTCAGATTATATTTATGGTAATCTCACAATAAACAATAATTCTACAGCCAATATTTCTATCGGAATTGGTAGCGATGAACCCTTGCATGTTGAAAACACCGTTACCATCAATCAGGCCTATCTCAATAATATTTTCCTTGACAAAATCACTTTCGGAGGAACCAATTTTCAACAATTAATCGTTCCGCAAATTATCGGTGTTGGGATCACGGGCTTGCAGAAAGGGACTATTGAATACATTTTTGAAATCAAGAATCTCTTTTTCAGGAAAGATGGCGGATTCTTATTCCCTGAGCAGGATATCATGGTGACTAACCAACTGGTGATGGGAGCAAGTGAAGGAATATTCGGAAGCCAGTCAGGTAAGATGCTTATTATAGGTCCGGCAGCAACCGTACTTGACGAAGATCCTTTGAATGGATCTTTTGTAGAAGGCCCGATGAAGAAAATAGGAAATGCTGCTTTCACTTTCCCTCTGGGAAAAACGGTAGGCATACCCAATTTGACCGGAAAACAATCCAATAAAGACAATTCATTTACCAAAAGAGATTTGTATGGTGATTTCAAAGCGCCACTCAGTATTTCTGCACCTGCAGAATCAACGGCAGAATTTGTAGCTGAATACAAACGCAGCAACTTGCTGAGTGATGGTTATGACCCTAATCAACATGAGCCTGGTGTGGATGGTATCATAGGCGATGAATACTGGATACTGAATCACTTGAGGGGGGCATCGGATGTCTCTGTCACATTGACCTACGACAAAAACCGCGTGGAAGTACCCTTTGCAGGTAGCCAGCTCAATATAACCGGGTGGAATGGCACACAATGGATCAGTCACCTGAAAGGAGCAACGACCGGCGACAATGATCGCGGAACGGTTTCTACCGCATCGCCCATCACAACATACGGCCCTCTTGCTCTTTTTGCGCAAAGCATACGCACACCTATTCTGACCATTCAGCCTTTGGCCGACACCTTGATTTGCAAGGGCAGTTCATTCAAAGTGCATTTCACATTGGATACAGCCGCACTGGAAGGCACCACCTTCACTATAGAGATGTCTGACGAAAATGGTGACTTTGGTACACCTTTGACAGTAGCGAACAAGACAACATTTGTTTCTGACAGTATTCCGGTAAATATTCCAGCTTCCTGGCTTACCACAGGGAATCACTATTTACTGCGAATGAAAGGCGACCGACAGGCCATCCTCAGCCAGAATACGATTGGATTTAAGGTAGTGGATAAACCTCAGGTAAATATTTCCATTATTGGTCCTGCAGAAGTTTGCATGAACACCGGCGCCGCAAAATATTATTTTTCTGAAAAGGAAGCCGGGGTTACCTATAATTGGAATGTGGCCGGAGGTACATTCACAGTAGATAACGACACAGCGTATATAACGTTCACGGCTACAGGAAACCGGATGGTACAGGTAATACCCGTGAATAAATGTGGTAATGGCCAGGAGGCATCGCAAAGTGTTTTGGTAAAAGCAGGTACTCCGGTTACCGCGCCCGTACTTACGAATGTAGGAAGATGGATTTATGTTTCCACACCTCCTCCGGCAGAGCAGGTAACTTCTTACAAATGGTACAAAGACGGTGTGTTGATGGCCGGTCAAACAGGGAATAATTACTATGCCTCAGTAGCCGGAACATTCACCGTAGAATTTGGAAATGATTGTGGCAGCAGCCCGCTATCCAATACGATTTCATTTGCCAATGCGTCTGTTCCGCAAACAATCACCTTCGATGCATTACCCAACAGGGTATATGGGGATGATCCGTTTGCATTTCCTGCTACCAGCAGTTCAGGATTACCAGTGTCCTACCTCATAGTTTCAGGTCCGGGAAATATTACCGATGGTATTTTCACGATTACCAAATCAGGTACTGTAACTATCAAGGCATTTCAACAGGGCGACAATGTATATGATACTGCCGTGCCTGTGGGCAGAAGTTTTGTGATCAGCAAAGCTATGCAGGCCATTGAGTGGGATTCTATGCCGGACTATGATTATAAAGGAAGCAATATTTATGTAACCCTCCCAAGATATAGTTCTGGTGGTTTGCCCGTTGCTTACCAAAGCTCTTCCCCAAATATAACGCTAAGTGGTTTTCAATTGCAAATAAAGGGAGTAGGCAATGTTTCCATTACTGCAACACAACCAGGCGATACCAATTATTTACCTGCTGATGCTGTGGTAAGAAACTTTTGTGTGCGTGTTGCTGAATTGAACACCATCACCGGGGCGGAATATGTTTGTCCCGGCCAGGAAGCGATTTATAGAATTAATAAGGTAGCAGGGTTGACGTACCATTGGCAACTCTCAGATGGTACTGTGCTGGGGTCTGATGCAGATACAGTAAAGGTCAATTGGCTTACTACAGGCAGCTACAAATTATATGTTTTTGCTACAAACCCATGCGGGCCGGCTACCGCAACTGATTCATTATCTGTTACTGTAATGGATGGTGTAACAGCCCCGGATGCGGTGCAAAATATGCTACCGCTAAATGGTGTGATTGATCAGAAACTTCCATTGTTGCTTTCATGGATTCCCGGCAATCACACACTGTCTTATGATATTTTTATTTGGGAAGATGGCACCCCTAAACCAGCAGCACCATTCGTTAGCAACCATACTAAGATCAGTTATACCATAGCAAAAAATGCCGGATTACTTTACGATAAAGTGTACAACTGGCAGGTTGTTTCCAAGAACGGTTGCCTGCAAACTGCCGGGCCAGTTCAGACTTTCCGTTTACGAAAGGCTACAGACCTGGCAGTAACAAATGTAACAGCGCCACTTTCGGTAAATTCCGGCCAAAGAATCACCATAAACTGGACAGTTAAGAATGTGGGTGCAGGCAATACACTGACAAATGAAAAATGGCCGGATGCTGTGTTCCTTTCTTTTGATACCATCCCCACCTTACTCAGCCCTACCCTTAGTGGTATAGGTTGGAGCATTCTTGATTTTCCAGTAAAGCCGTTGCTCATTGGAACAAAACAAAACGTGGCTTCGCTGAATGCAGGTGAGGAATATACGAACTCCATTGACTTTGATGTTCCGCTCAGCTATTCGCAACCCCTTTATGTATATGTTATTACCAACTACAAGGGAGATGCGGATGCACCACCACAATCGGATTTCACCAATGACACGGCAAGGCAACAGGAACCCATAAACGTAATACTGACACCCACACCCGACCTGAGAGTGGATACATTGCTGATACCTGCCACTACATTTTCGGGAAGCAAAATCAATGTGACTTACAAAGTGAAAAACTATGGCGCCCTGACACCGTCAGGAAGCAAATGGAATGACAAAATTTATATTTCCAAGAGCCCGCTCTTTGTGAAGAAGAATGCGATTCAGCTTGAGTTTCCGAATCAGAATGAGATGTATTATCCTGCCGACAAGGCAACAATATCAAACCATACAGTTTTACAACCGGACAGTTCTTTGACAAGAAGTGTTGAAGTGATTATCCCCAACTTTATATCGGGCACCTGGTTTATTCACGTCATCACTAATGAAGATAAGGTGTTGTACGAAGGCGCCCTGGCCGAAAATAATGAAGGCAATAAATCCATAAACATATTGCTCACGCCGACACCGCAGTTTACCATCAGTTCGCTGAATGTACCGGTAACGAACATGAGTACTACGCAAACGGTGGGTATCAACTGGAATGTGTTGAATGCAGGATTTTATGACAACATAGAAAAAAACAAAGGGTTTTATGGTGGTACAAGAGGTTTGTGTAGCGGTGGCCGTTATGGAAATCAACAGGCTTCCGGCCCATTGAATGTGAGTGGCAGAGGTGGTTCTACAGGCACTGAAACTGTAGTCCTTGTTCCAAAAGAATTTGATTCCCTCTCATGGGGCAGCAGTTATTGGGTTGACAAGATTTATCTGAGTGCCGACCCTTCAGGGTTGAATACAGGCACCGCCTTGTACCTGGGCCAGGCAACAAAAGGTATTGAAAACCTGGGTTGGCAAATGCCATTAGACGTGAAACAAAATTTTGAACATTGTGGTGATGTGCACCATCCCATACCGGGCGGTACCACAAACAATGTATTGCGTCCCGGTTCCAGCCATCCTAATCAGTTTAACTTCAAGGTGCCTGCTGATCTTCCTGAAGGCAACTACTATTTCTATGTGCAAAGCAATTCTACAAAGTCTGTATTCACTTACATTGATACACCGGTTGTACGAAGAAGTGGAATGATTACCATATCGCGGCCTGATTTGGTTGTAAGCAGCTTCTCGGTACCGACGTTAATTACAGGAGGTACTCCATTCAACTTTGAATACACTGTAGCCAATAACGGGCCGGGATCTGTATATGACGCAAACAGAACAGACAGTATCTTCATGAGCAATAGTCCGGTGTTTGATGCAAGTGCTACTTTTGTCAAGGCAGTAACCTTCACAGAAAATATCGCAGTCGGCACACCGGTATCACACACTGTGGAGCACACACTGCCCAATGATATCTCGGGCACAAAATACTTCTTCGTAAAAACAAATGCAGGCAAGGCCTTTATTGAGAATAGTTTTAATAATAATGTAGGTGCTGCTGCTATGGCAAACACTGCAACTGCTTTGCCGGTGGATCTTGCAGTCAGCAATGTGATAGTAGCAGATACTTCGCTTGTGCCGGGCGCTATCACCATCAATTATACGGTGCAGAACAACGGCGCTAATACTGCGTTGGGTGAAACCATAGACAGTATATATATCAGTTGCAGCCCGGTATTTGATAAGGCGACTGCCATGCCAGTGGGCACCCGGAAAAATGTAAGGAACATAGCAGCGGGCGGAAGTGTACAAGATAGCGTTCAATTCAGCATTAAAAAACAGGCTTATCTGCTCAATACGTGCTTTGCGAAAGCAGATTTTTCTAAAGTGTATTTTTATGTGAAAGCAAATTCCGGCCGGACGATTTATGAAAGCGGCGACACTTCCAATAATGTCGGCACATCCGGCGAAAAAACATTCGCCAACAAGAATGTTGATTTTGAAATCAGTAACTTGAATGCGCCTGATACAGCGATCGTAGGCCGGCCTTATGCACTTGTATGGAACCTGAAAAATATCGGGTTGTATCAAAGCCATTATTACTGGACGGTCCGGGTTATTTTTTCTGCTGATTCTTCAAACCTTGATAATGCTGTAACTTCTGATTTCTACTCGAGAAGTACGACTTTGAATCCGAATGAAACGAAAGTCAGAGGTTATTCGGAAGCTGTTCCCAAAATGCCTACCGGGGATTATTATATCACAGTAATTACAGATGCTGACGAGAATTTTACCAATGAAGTTCATATCGGTAACAATCGTCAATTACTGCGTGATGAAAACGGCAAGGCCAAAAAAATACATGTGGTGCTTCCTTTGCTTTCAGACCTTGTCAGCGAAATTGTATCTGCACCAACATCTATTGCCGTCGGGCAACCCCTGACCGTGAAATACAAAGTAACGAACTCAGGCGATGGCATCACCTATCCAAACGCATGGTCTGATGATATTTGGTTAGCTACAGGTTCAAAACCTTTCTATGGCGATTTAAGAATGGCAAATCCCTACCACAATGGGAATCTGGCACCAGGCGATTATTATGATGATTCCATTAAAGTAACCATTCCACTCAACACTGTTCCGGGGAATTATATGCTGATTGCTTCAGCAGACAAGAGTAATTATGTTATTGAAAAAAATGACACCAATAATCTGGGGTTGAAACCTATCCTCGTGTATGTTCCGGAACCGGTGGACCTGGCCATACCAGAAGTGACTGCACCGGATACTGTTTATCTGGGTTATCCTGTGGATTCTGTAAGATGGCGGGTGAATAACATTTCTGCCAATACAGCACAGGGAGTTTCAACAGATGGCATTTATCTGTCAAAGAAACCAACATTTGATTCTTCAGCAATTCTCATTGGATTGAAAAACAAAACGCTGAATATGTCTGCGCTTGCATCCGACACCCTTGCCTTTGCACCGGTCATCAGCAATGTGCCGGAAGGGAATTACTATATTATTGTCAAAACAGATTTGCTGAACAATATTTCAGAAACTGACAAAACAAACAATGAAGGGGTTACGGCTCAGCAGGTGTATGTTTCAGTGAAGGAATTGAAACTGGATATAACACTTCCGGATACCATGTCAGTACCAAAGTTTTACAAACTTCAGATTCCTGATTCCCTGCTGGGGTCAACGATATTGCTTACACTAAAATCTGAAGACTCACTCACGCAGCGCAATGAGATGTATGTCGGGGGCGGCTACATTCCTTCGGTGATTCAATCGGATTATAAATTCAATACACCGAATTACGGTAATCAGCAGATACTCATCAGCGATATCACACAGCCTGTTTATTACATCGCTGTGAGGCCCGTGTCGAATGTGATTACAAAACAGAACATCACCTTGCATGCAACCCGTCTTCCATTTGCCATATTGATGACACAAACCAACCGGGGAGGCAATGGTGGAAATGTAACAGTGAAACTGACCGGTTCGCTCTTTACGGATAGCATGACAGCAAAACTTTCCAATGGCGGCGCAACGATCAATGCGACAAAAGTGTACTTTATCAACAGCACCGTAGTGTATGCTACCTTCCCGTTGCAGGGCAAACCAATAGGGGTGTATGATGTGGTACTCACTAAGACAGATCTGTCAGAAGCTGTTCTGGACGATGGTTTCTCTGTAGTAAGTCCGGATAACGGCGGACTTTATGCGACCGGAATGAATACCGGACCGAACGGGCCCGGAACACAGCCAGGCTGCGACCCCGGCGCGCCGGCAGGGCTTAACTCTCAACTCGTAGTGGAATTGGTAGTGCCGGATAAAGTGTTTGCCGGATGGCCATTTGTAGTACAGGTCAATTACAGCAATCCGACAAACATGGATATTCCGGTGCAGACGAAAGTATTGTACAATGACTACAATGTGCCAATGGCATTTAAGAAAGAAGAACTCACCGGCGGAAATACGAATGCGCTCTTTATTGAAATATCAGAAACAGATGGCCCGCCTGGTGTGATACGGGCAGGAAGCAGCGGTAGCATAACAATTTATTCTACTACACCGCAAAATGCAGAGGCACATGACAAAATTAAATTCCATTTGAAATAAATCCTGTAAATAAAAAATATGAACTACTTAATCTCTATTCGTAAAAATATTGCCAGCCTGAATATCATTATGATATTGACCGGCCTGTTGTTTACAGGAATTAATGGCGTGGCGCAAAACATTAATATTCCCAACAAGATTGGTACGATGGGCCTGGAAGTAAACAGCTACACGGGAAACCTATATTTTGAAAGAACAGATTTCGTGATACCGGGCAAAGGGGTTGAGTTGGCTGTCAGGTTTTCTTATAATAGTTACGACTTTGATGTCAACCGTGGATTCGGAAACGGATGGGGATTTGAATTTTCTGTCAGGTACTATTTTGATTCTTCAAACAATTTCGTAGTTCTGTGGGGAGATGGAAGAGAAGATACGTATGAAACACTGGGGAATGGAAGCTATCAGGCGCCTTTGGGATTTTTTTCTACGCTAAAAGAATACGAGCCCGGAAAATTTTCCATCACTGAAAAGAACGGATTAAAATATTTGTTTGAGAACAGCACGAATAAGCGGTTGACAAAAATTCAGGGAAGAAACAATCAATTTATCAATATTAATCTCACAGATACGTTGATCACTTCGCTGGTTAATAATTATGGCCAAACCATTTCATTTGCCTATGATACAAAGGGCCGGTTGATATCGGTAACTGATGCCATTGCCGCGCCCTCCCGTACCTGGACCTATGCCTACGATGCCAAAGGAAACCTGACGGAAGTAACAGATCCTCTTGGTGCAAAAGACTCTTATACCTATATGATTAACGGGCCAATGAAAACCGTATCAGACAAAAACCTCAATGTGGTTGACCTGATTTATTACAACGATTATTCCTTGCACGAAATGATCGGTTGCAACAAGCGGATGAGTTTCAGTTATGACACCACGCAAAAGATGACCGTAGTCACTGATCATTTGGAAAACGGCCAAAATCTGGTAAATAAATATTTTTATAAAGCCATTGGAAATATTTCCTGGCTTTCAGCAATTTCCAGCAACTGCTGTGGGTTTGATGTGACCATTGAATACGATGAAGCGGGAAATAAAATCAAACAGACTGATGCCAATGGAAACGTAACCCGATATACTTATGATGGCAATGGCAATATGCTCTCCAGAACCAATGCATTGGGTGGAACGACCACCTTCACTTACACTACAGGCCTGAATCTTCTCAGTGCTGTCAAAGACCCAAAAGGATTTGTCACAAATATTGAATATGATTTGAATGGAAACATCAATAAAATTACTGAACCAAACGGAAGTGAATACTCAGCTACTTATGATGCTGCCGGCAACATGCTGACCAGCACTAATCCCAAAGGACAAGTGTTTTCATACACCTATGATGCACTGGGGAACCTGAATTCCATCAGTGGTCCCGAAGGTTTTGCGATGACGATGGACGTGTCTGCCCG
>CAYXAL010000015.1:41302-43138 GCA_964463015.1 uncultured Ginsengibacter sp. | reverse complement strand
TGAATTCCATCAGTGGTCCCGAAGGTTTTGCGATGACGATGGACGTGTCTGCCCGCGGCGATTTATTGAGCTATACCGATCCGAAAAATCAAACACAGTCTTTCCAATACGATATTCTTGGCAGAATGGTTCAGCTTACTGATCCGTTGAATAATAAAATAAACTTCAGCTACGACCCGAATGGTAATCTTTTTCTCATTAAAAATAAAAATAACGAACAAAGCAGGCTGGGGTACGATGCGTCCGACAGGATTAGAACTATTGAAGGACCGTTGGAAAGCAGAAGGGTAATTGGGTATGATGGGCTGAATAATATTATCAGTAACACCAATGCTATCGGTGCCACCTCGTCTTTTGTTTTCAATGATAGAAATCTCATGTCAAAAATGATTGATCCATTGGGTAATGAAACCACCTTCAGCTATGACAGAAACGGCAATGTAATTACACACAATCTTCCTTCGGGGCAGGTAATCACTTATACTTACGATGCCCTTGACAGAATTAAAGAAGTCGGTGACAATAATGGGGTACTTGGCCAATTGGAATACGACTGGAATGGTAATATTGCCAGATACGTTGATGCATCCGGTGCTACCAACACTTTTGAATATGATAACATGAACCGGACGAAAAAAATTACCGATGCATTGGGTAATACGGTGCTACTTGGTTATGATGCAACCGGTAAAGTAAATTCTGTTCAGGATAAAAATGGTAAAACCATGACGGCTACGTATGATAATTTGGATAGATTAGTTTCCATGACTGACTACAATGGGGCTACTACACAGATTGGTTACGATGCCGCAGGCAATATCACCTCTCTTACAGATGCCAACAACAATACAACTACCTATACGTATGATGCTTTAAACCGCATGAAGCGCGCCACCTATCCCGATGGGAAATACACAGAGAATACATACGATGTAAAAGGTAATGTGCTTTCATTCAGAAACAAAGACGGAGGTGTCATCCAGTTTACTTATGATTCGCTGAATAGGGTGGTTTCAAAAACATTGCCAGGCGGACAGGTATTTTCTTATACCTACGACAAAGCAGGTAGGATTACCAGTGCAACCAACAGCAGTGGTACAGTACAGTTTACTTATGATTTACTGAATAGAATTACTTCCGAAACTTTCAACGGTACAGTTGTCAATTATGCTTACGATATCCTGGGGCGTACTCAGACAACTATTTATCCTGATCTCACCGAAATCAAAAAAACATATGATACACGCAACAGGCTGGTATCTGTTCAGAAGAATAATCAGCCTGTTGTATCTTATCAGTATAACAATGCCAACCAGGTAACTTCAAAAACATTTGACAACGGATTGGTTACTACTATGCAATATGATTTTGCCGGAAGGCTTACCAATCTGACTACCGGAAGTATTCAAAATCTTACATTCACTTATGACAATAACGGCAACCGCACGTCCATCATTCGCGGCACCAGTAACCTTTCCGAATTTTTTACCTATGACGATGGAAACAGGTTGCTTACCTACAAAAGAGGTGTATCCGGCGGGCCATTCACCATCAATAACAGCTATACTTACGATGCCCTGGGCAACAGGAATTCCGCAATCATTGGTGGAAAAAATTTCTCTTATACCACCAATTCGTTGAACCAGATGCTGTCGTCAAACGATGGAACTACAACAACCAATTTTATTTATGACGATAATGGCAATTTGGTTTTTGATGGTAAGTATCATAAAACCTATGATGGTAATAAAAAGCTGTTGAGCGATTCCGCTTCCCCGTCGGAAGTGGTCAGGTATCAGTATGATGCGTTGGGCAGGATGATTGGAAAAACAGTGA
>CAYXAL010000015.1:0-41202 GCA_964463015.1 uncultured Ginsengibacter sp. | reverse complement strand
GAAGTGGTCAGGTATCAGTATGATGCGTTGGGCAGGATGATTGGAAAAACAGTGAACGGTGTGCAATCCTTTTTCACTTATGCAGGTATGAATGCCATACTGGAAAAGGATATCAGTAATATCACAAAGAACAGAACTATTTACAACAGTTTTCTGGAACCTGTTGTAAACGAACATTACGAAGTACCCTTTTATTATCATCAGAATCATTTGTACAGTGTAGAAATGCTTACGAATGGTTCAGGAAATCTTGCGGAGCAATACCGCTATGATGCGTACGGAGAGCAATCCATCTTTGATGCATCCGGGAATCCTTTGCCGGGAAGTATTACAGGCAACAGGTATGGATTTACAGGCCAGGTTTTTGATAGTAGTACTGGCCATAACCAGTTTTATTTCAGGAATTATAACCCGGAAACAGGCTTATTTAATCAGCAGGATTTGATTGGTTATGGCGATGGAATGGGCATGTATCAATATGTGGGTAATAATCCGGCAAACGGGATAGATGTGTTTGGATTGGAGAAAGACCCCTGCGCTGGCAAAGAAAGAAAAAAGACCGAAGTATTGTCACTGCAATATTTAGATAAAGTGCTCAACTATCTGAACATGGTGAATGCGACATTGAAGAAAACGACCGGCTCTGACCTCAATGACCGAAGTAAAAAACTGAAATTGCTTTCTACAATTTCTTCCGTCACCAGCCTGGCGAACAAAATAAATAATCTGAGAAATAATTGGGATCAAATGTCAACCAAAGATGCAAATGTTGAAATTGCCGAAATTGAATTGGCCCTTGCCGGATTGTCAAATGATTTAGGTGTTACCGGTAAAATCCCTTATGTAGGCAAAGAATTGGAAGGCATACTTTCAGCAGTGGGTACACTGGATGCCTTTGTACAGGAAACTACCGGGAAGTCTATGGCATACCATTATGCTCACATGAGTGACAATGCTGAAAAGTTTGGGCAAACCGTAGTGAAGAAAAATCAAGAAAGAGCAGAATGGTTGGAAAAGTATCTCGATGCAGTCATCAAGACCCAGGGCGAAGATGTGGAGGATTGGACAGAAGAGGCAAAGGAATGGCTGGAGGTGTATTTGCGTGTTGAGAAATTTAAAAAAGAGCATACGATTCAAAACCCTAAAGATGATTGTCCGCAAGACCCTAACAAGCCAAAAGGAAAACGCAAAAGAAAATATCATTTTGATGAAGGCAAGAACCGGTTTGTAGAAATCATCCGCTCAAATGATCCCAATGAAATCATCGGGCCAGAAGGTCAGCCGGACAAACGCTGGGTGAGTGTGAAAGATCGTTTGCCCTACACCGTTACTTTTGAAAATGATATAAATGCTTCTGCGCCTGCCAAGTATGTAAAGGTGATTGTGCCGGTGCATGAAAAGATGGATGCAGGTTCTTTCCAACTCTCTAATTTCGGTTTCAATAACCAGACTTTCACAGTACCTGCCACCACCGCATCCAGCTATCAGCGCCTTGATGCGCGTGATTCACTCGGAATGTTTATTGATCTTGTAGCAGGATTTGACGTAACAAAAAATGAATTCTTCTGGGAGTTCCAGGCTATTGATCCGGTAACGATGATGCCTACCACAGATCCGATGAAAGGATTCCTGCTGCTACAGGATACTACTGAAGAAAAAACGCTCAACGGACATGGATTTGTAAATTTCAGCATTAAGCCTGTAGCAACAGCACAGACACTGGACTCCATTCTGGCATACGCCGATATTGTCTTCGATCAGAACGATACCATCCCTACCAACATTGAAAAGAATGTGATAGACGCGGTGGCGCCCACGAGTCAGCTCAGTCAATTGGATCCAACCTATAGTAATTTCATTCCGTTGTCATGGTCGGGGCAAGATGACCCGAACGGTTGTGGCGTTCATTATTACACCTTGTATTTTTCTACAGATGGCACGAACTTCAATATGTTGAAAGACAGGATTACCAGGACAGACACCACATTTACCGGATTACCCAATACCACTTATTTCTTTTTTGTTCTCGCAACAGACAGTGTAGGGAATGTAGAGCAGATGAAACCGGGTGCGATACAAACCACCTACCTGGGCTCTGTATTACCTGTCACATGGCTTTATTTTAAAGGAACAAATAAGGATAAAGACAACCTGTTGGAATGGGCAACAACCAATGAAAGAAACTCAATAGAATTCAAAATTGAACGTTCATTTGATGCACAAAACTTTAGTGTGATCGGAACCGTTAGCGCTTCCGGAAACACCACCGGTAATTCTTCCTATCATTATACAGACTACCACATAGACCGTCTTGGCGAGGCGATGATGTATTACCGGTTGGTACAGATAGACAAGGATGGAAGATCTTCATTGTCTAATGTGGTACGCATCAATTATGACATAAAGCAACTCTCTAAGACGATTGTTTATCCGAACCCCACCAAAGGAATGATTACGGTAGTTGTTGGTGACGCAACACTGATGGGTACTGTGGCAACCGTATATGATGAAGCAGGAAAATTATTGCAATCTGTGAAGATCAGTTCTCTGCAACAGAAGTTTGACCTGGGGAATTATACGAATGGCATTTATTTCATCAGGTTGGCCAACAAAGAAGTGTTGAAGGTAATGAAGCATTAAAGAGGAAAACTGGCCGTAGCGTCTGCTGCGGCCAGTTTTTTCATCATGGTATTCATTAGCGACTATTTTATTTATTTTCGCTGCATGACCATTTTGCTGGACGACATTTCCTGTAAGAAGGATTTTTTTCCCTTTGGGCAATTGAAAAGTATTGCCCATATCCGGTTAGGTATGCTGACCATTCTCGAACGATGGCAGTATTATTTTGGGCAGAATGTGTATCTGAAATCGGAATATCATGATAAGGGCGATGCCGATGTGGAAATACTTGCCGGTCATATTCCATCTTATTCATGCCTGACGCAATTAAAGTCGAAGAACGGATGGCAATTTGAAGGAGTACAACTTCAGAATACTACGGATATTTTCAAACTGAATGATTGGGCACTTCGGCAGGATTTTTTGTTGTTGACCGAAGGCAAAAAGAGTACATCCCCGCCCGATGGTGTTGTTGCTGCAGGTATTGAGAATATTTTTATTGAGGAAGGTGCCCGATTATCTTCATGTATCATCAATGGAAACACGGGTCCTGTCTATATTTCCAAAGATGCGGTAATTATGGAGGGTGCTATGATTCGCGGACCATTTTATGGTGGTGCGGGTAGCGTGGTAAAAATGGGAGCAAAAATTTATGGAGCGACTACTCTGGGGCCTTTTTGTATGGCCGGAGGCGAAATCAAGAATTCGGTAATGATGGGTTACTCCAACAAAGCGCACGACGGTTATCTCGGAGACTCTGTGCTGGGAGAATGGTGTAATCTGGGAGCAGGCACCACCAACAGTAATTTAAAAAACAATGCTTCGGAAGTTTCAGTTCAGTTAGGAAGCGATAGTACTAAGATTCAGGTTGGTATCAAGTGTGGCTTATTGATGGGCGATTACAGTCGTAGTGCCATCAATACCTCTTTCAACACCGGTAGTGTTGTGGGAGTGTGCACCAACATCATTGAAAAAACTCCTGAAAAATTTACAGATAATTTTTTGTGGGGAAAAGAGAAGTATCAATTGGAAAAAGCACTCAGAGATATTGATAACTGGAAGCAATTAAAAGGTTTTAATATTACAGAAAAAGAAATTTTATCAATCAAAAAATTATACCATCAATCATGAGAAAACAGATCGCAGCAGCTAATTGGAAGATGAATTGCACACTGTCACAGGCGAATGAATTATTGCACGCATTGGCATCAAAAAAATTTGATTGGAAGGAAGGACAGGAGTCTGTTATTGCTGTCCCATTTCCCTATTTGTTGCAGGCAAAAGAAATATTAGGAAGCAAGCCCGGGTTTTTTATCGCCGCACAGAATTGTTATACCAAAGACTCCGGCGCATATACGGGTGAAGTAAGTGCTTCTATGTTGCAATCGTGTGGTATCAGCCACGTCATCATCGGGCATAGCGAACGCCGGGAATATTTTCATGAATCGGATGAAATGTTGGCTGAAAAAATTGATGCCGCATTGGCAAAAAGCCTGACTCCGGTCTTTTGTTGTGGAGAAGCGCTTCAGATCAGAGAAGCCGGCACTCAAAATGATTTTGTTGGAAAGCAAATCCGTGCAGGGCTGTTTCATCTGAACGAAACTCAGATACAACAAGTAGTCATTGCGTATGAGCCTATTTGGGCTATTGGTACCGGCAAGACGGCCACATCCCTACAGGCACAGGAGATGCACGCATTTATCAGGTTTGTACTGGAGGAAAAATTTGGTGGTGCTATTTCAGAAACTATTTCAATTCTCTATGGAGGTAGCGTGAAAGGGGATAATGCGGCTGAAATTTTTTCTCAACCGGATGTGGATGGCGGACTCGTTGGCGGCGCTTCCCTCAAAGCGGATGAGTTTGAAAAGATTATCCGGAGTCTGAAATAGTTTTTATACAAAACATATTATATTTTTTGGATAAGCCCGGTGTGGTGAAATATATCAAAAGCCTTTTGTTTCAAGATTCAAATACCTATCTTTATTGCCATTTTCTGCCACGCAATATGAAAACAGTAGTACTGCTTGCCTTACTGATACTTTTGAGTTTTGGATATCATGCCAGGGCACAGGACCCGCATTTCTCTCAGTTTTTTTCTTCACCACTTACATTAAATCCGGCGCTGACAGGTAAGTTTGACGGCACTATCCGGGTAGCAGGAAATTACAGAAACCAATGGCCTGCCCTGGGCAATGTCTATACTACCTATACGGCAAGTGTAGATTTTAAGATTATGAAAAATCACATTCCTGAGACGGATACCTGGGGTGTGGGAATTCTGGCACTGAAAGATCAGGCAGGTGGAAATATTCTTACCAACAATTACCTGGCGGTGTCCACTTCCTATCATAAATCGCTCGATGAAGATGGTTTTCAGCAAATCGGTATCGGTTTTCAGGGCACTTACGGACAAAAGCGATTGGATAATTCAAAATTATATTTTGAAGACATGCTTACTCCATTTGGGTTTACCGGAGTTACACAGGAAGTATTTTACAATCAGAACTTAGATGTCAATTATTTTGACATGAATGCAGGGATTTTGTATTCCGGCTCTTCTACCGGAGACGATAACTATTATATCGGGGCTTCTATGTATCACATCAACAGGCCCAAAGAGAGTTTTATGGGGGCCGACTGGAGCATCGGCACACGTACCACCATCCATGCAGGAGGTTATTTCCCTATTGCAGATAATGTGACGCTCCATACTAGTGGAATCTTTCAGGTTCAGAATAAGGCTACCGAAACGGTCATCGGGGCTGCGGCTGCAGCTGCCATCGATCAGGCAAGCATCAACCCTTCAAATGTATATTTTGGCGCCTGGTACAGATTCAAAGATGCCATTATTCCTTATGTTGGCCTTGAGTTTGCAGGATTGCGAATTGGCGCTAGCTATGATATAAACACCTCAAGCCTGCGTTCTGCTTCCCAAAGCAGGGGTGGAATGGAATTCTCACTGATTTATGTGAAGAAGCCCTCTGAAGGCGGCAAAGGAATCCCCTGCCCTAAATTTTAGGTACTTGAATTTTCAAGGAGTTGCGTTTTACAATTCAGATGTTTACATTTGAGCAATCACCAAATCACCAACGCTGACTATGGATGGGAATTCAATTATGCTTATAGGCTTTATTACATTGGTTATATTAATCGGAATCACAGTTTTTTTTCTGTTGACTCTTCAAAATACACTTAAGGTAGTTTCTCCAATTTACAGACGCATGCAACCTGCTGCAGTCTGGCGTACATTGATTCCATTTTATAATTTTTATTTCATCTTCATCATGGTGGAGGCAATTGCAGATTCCATTGAGGCCCATTTGCAACAGGCAGGTATAGAAGTAAAGAAGCCCACCTATCAGATCGGGAGGGCATGGGCAATTCTTACATTGGTAAATTTTCTTTTGAATGCACTTAAGATAGAAGTGCTGAGTACGATAACTTCCATTGTACTATTGGGATGTTTTATTGTTTACTGGGCATCGGTAGCTTCATACAAAAAGAAAGTGGAACAGGCTCCGGAATTACTTTTGGATGTAGAAAAAGAGCAGGCTAACGCAATACAGAAATAAATCAGACAAAATTCAGATATACACCGTCCGGTTCTACTTTTACGGGATAGGTTTTGAGAAAATAGCCTTCATTAAAGGCATCCCTTCCCGTATTCAGATTAAACTTGTAATGATGTGCAGAGCAGATAATGTTGGAATGCTGATCTATGAACCCTGAGGTAAGAGAAGTGCCTGCATGCGGGCATCTTTCTGTGCAGGCACGGATACCTTCAGGCGTTTTGATGATACAGATATTTTTGTTTTGGATCGAAACCAGAGCAATCCCTTTTGCATTCCACTGAAGAGAATCGGTACTCTCAGCTATTTTCACCCAATTGGATTCTTTCATTGCTCAATAAAAAAATTCTACTTTATAAGGATATTTACTCTGATAGAGGTTACGCACTTCGTTGAGTATTTTTTGACGGAGGGCATCCACATTTAACTTCTGAGTAGCAGAAGTGAATACTGCTTTTCCGTTTGTTTTTTCTGCCCACTTATCTTTCAATTCCTGAAGCAGTTGTTCCTTCACCTCCGGTGAAAGCCATTGATCAAAACTTTTTTCTTCATAAGTATCCATTTTATTGAAGATGGTAATGACCGGCTTATCCATACTTTTGAGGTCATGCAATGTTTTCTCAACTACCGCTAATTGCTCTTCATAGTTTGGATGAGAGATATCCACCACATGCAGCAACAAGTCTGCCTCACGTACTTCATCCAAAGTACTCTTGAAACTTTCTACAAGGTGATGAGGTAGCTTGCGGATAAACCCAACCGTATCGCTAAGTAAGAACGGCGTGTGGCCAAACACAACTTTTCTGGTTGTAGTATCTAATGTGGCAAACAGTTTATTTTCTGCAAACACCTCACTCTTACTTAGCAGATTCATAATGGTACTCTTGCCTACATTGGTATATCCTACCAGAGCCACTCTGATAAATTCTCCTCGTTCTTTTCGCTGGGTAAATGCCTGCTTGTCTATTTCAGAAAGTCTTTTGCGAAGGAGTGAAATCTTATCCTTTACTATGCGTCGATCTGTTTCAATTTCTGTTTCTCCGGGGCCTCTGCTCCCAATTCCTCCTCCCTGGCGTTCAAGGTGCTTCCACATTCCTTTCAACCTCGGCAATAAATATTGATACTGGGCAAGTTCTACCTGCACTTTGGCCTGTGCGGTTTTGGCACGCGAGGCAAATATATCGAGAATCAAATCCGTCCGATCGATTGTGACTATCTGCAATTCCTTCTCAATATTCTGAATTTGTGAACCGCTAAGTTCATCGTCAAAGATGACCAATTGTACATTTTTGCGGTGACAATATTCTTTGATCTCCTGTAGTTTCCCTTTGCCCACGTAAGTACGGCTATCCGGATGATCCAACTTCTGAGTAAAAGACTTAATGGATTTTGCTCCGGCTGTTTCGGCGAGGAATGCCAGCTCCTCCAGATACTCCTGCGTGACCTGTTCAGTCTGGTATTGGTGTGCTACACCAACAAGCACTGCGTTTATTCCCTCCCGGATATTTGTTTTTTTGTCTATCAACTGTCTGAGTTATTGGGGCTGCAAAAATAAGGATTCAGTGCTTTGGGAACGATGGATTTGCCTGTAAAACTCCGGTTAAAAGCCAAGCGCTTCCTTCAATTTGAAATAACCGGTCTTACTTACGGGGAGTTTTTGACCGGAGCTGAGTAATACGGTATGAGAATCTTTTTCGTAAGGATCAATCCGGGTAATGAGGTGGCTGTTGATGATGTATGAACGATGGATTCGGATAAAATGAAAAGCTGCCAATGAGTTTTCATAAAACGACATGGTGCGGTTTTTTAAGAATATACCATCCGCGCTGAATATTTTTACATAATCGTCGGCTGCTTCGAGATATTGAATTTTGGTTACAGGAATAATCCTGATTTTGTTGCCCTCTTTTACCACAATCCGGTTTTGTTGAATGGGTGAATGAGCTGCTTCTTCCAACACATTTTTTACCGGTTGGGATGAGTTGGATTGGCTGAATTTTTCCAATGCCTTTTCAAATCGTTCTTTGCTGAACGGTTTGAGGAGGTAATCAATTGCATTCTGGTCAAAGGCCCTGATTGCATATTCATCAAAGGCAGTGGTGAAGATGACAGGCGGAGGGTTTTCTATCAGTTCCAGCATTTCAAACCCATTGATTTTTGGCATTTGAATATCCAGAAAGATCAGATCCGGATTGTGTTTTTGTATGGCCTTCATTCCTTCAAATCCGTCATTGCATTCTTCTGCAATTGATATTTCGCTGTGGCCACGGAGGTATTCTTTAACGATATTTCTCGCCAAAGGTTCATCGTCGATTATGATTGCCTTTGTCATAACTGAGGAATTAATAATTTAGTTGTAAATGTATTCTGTTCTTCTTCTGTGTGCACCAGATCATTCCTTGAGTATAGAAGATACAATCTTCTTCTGATGGATGATATGCCAAACCCTGTACCCCTTGCAGGCCTGCCGGACTCCGGATCATAAGGGTTTCTGATGGTGATGAGCAGATAATGATCGATCATCTTTGCGTCAATGGTTATCAGCACATCACCCAATGTATCGTAAAGTCCGTATTTAATGGCATTCTCTACAACGGGCTGCAAGATCATTGGAGGCAACAAAGCATTTTCTTCGGTTTCCGAATAGGTGATTCCTGTTTGCAACCTGTGCCCGAATCTTACTTTTTCGATTTCGAGATAAAGATGCAGATACTGCAATTCATTCTTAAGTGTGATCAGCTTTTCTTCGTCTTTTTTCAACATACCCCGCAAAAATTCGCTGAGTTCCTGTATCATTTTTCTTGCATTTTCAGGATCGGTAGCTGTAAGGGCGCTGATAGAGTTGAGACTGTTAAACAAAAAGTGTGGCTGTAATTGTTGGCGAAGTTTGTACAGTTCTGCTTCCCGGCTCAGTTTTTCGGATTCCGACTGACGGTCTAATATTTCTTTTTGTTCCTGTTGGGTATATAAGAGCAGGCTGAACATAGTGATGCTGCTCACAAGCAGAAAGCCTGTGCCGAAGCGTACCGCATAGCTCACCTTGAAGAAATTCATGTACGAATCGTTTTGAGGAAAAACCAGATACAGGGAAGTCTGCAAAAGGATCAGCCAAATAAAACAAACAATCACACTCGATATCAGAATATACCAGTATTTCTCAGACCTGGGCAGATAAAACCTCATGTTGTTGGCAAGGATGTAACACAGAAATGCAAGAATTACATTTGAGGCAATAGAGTCTGAAACGATATGAAAGGTGTCATATCCCAACTGCTGTAGAATGAGGTATTGAAACACCATGGCCAGTAACCACCAGACCTGAAAATAAATGAGAAATTTCTTCTCAGAAAATACTGAGGTTGCCAAGTTGATGAGTTAATTGATAAAAATATTTCTTTCCAGGCACTTTTCGTAAAGGGCGTTTGCTCTTTTTTGAACACCGGTAATGAAATTATCTGCGTATTCATCCTCTTTGATTCCGGAATACAACTCTACGCCGTCCGATAAATCACTCAACGTATAGAGCTCAGGCACATCTATGAATTTCCATAATACCGGTTTATGACTGTCGTTAAGAAAATTATCTTCTTCCCGTTCGCCAAGAAGCCTGGCTTTTTGGAATGCATGCAGATGATCCTCTGCTTCTATCAATCGTAATTGTTCATCAAACTGAGGCGTATGTGTGCCATCACCGCAGATAATCCGATAAACGATTTTAGCAAGATACCATTTCATAGTACAGAAATTAAACAGTTAATATTTCTTTCTAATAATTTGCGATTTCCAGGCCACCAAACACGCTGGTACCCTTTATGAGCAATGTTTTGCCGGGTTCAGGAGTAAGCATATTGATATTTCGTTTGTCATCCACTCCTCCGAATATTGCAGTCACTTCATTCTTGACATCCCAGTTAGGGGGTACGCTCAGTTTGGTTCCACCAAATACATTGTTGATCTCCATGATGATCGGCTGCTGAATGTCGGACTGCAGAAGGTTTAGCTCGGCTCCACCCATAAAGGTGACCACACTTCCTCCTTTGAAGTTTTTGGATACGATGAATTTCTTCACGCCGCCAAAGACAGAATTGATTTGTACATATTCTTCTTCAGAAGAGTCTTGTGCGCCAGACCTGTCAAATAAGGGATTGGTATTCTCATTTCTTATGTGCACAGTCTTCCCTCCATTGAAGCAATCTCTTCTTCTGTTATACCTTTTGGGTTTGAGAATAATAATCATACCGACAAAAATGAGAAGTATGGGTGCAAGGTATTTACTGGCATCCAGGCCTATATTTGCCTGCCCGGCAAGAAAAATACTTCCTATCAGAAGCAATATCCATGAGCCCGGATTCTGAAAGCGGTCTCTGATTCCGATACTGATTCCTATCAGTATAAGAATCATTGGCCATGTGAAGATCCATGAAGGCAGGGGTGCTCCCATTTTATAGGCCAGCAATCCCAATCCTACGATGAAGAATACTATTCCGAGCCAGATATTTGAACCTCTGGGAGGTTGTTGTTTTATTTGTGGTTGATTTTGAATTTCCATTTTATTCTATGATTTGATGGTGTAAAAATAGAATGATCTTTCACTCCGGTAAAGGGCAAATAGGCGTAGTTGTGTCAAAACTTCGGTGAATTGTATTTTTTGGTCGGTGAAATTTATGATTTCGCTTTCAGCCAATACAGTATTGTTCTTTATTTTTGCCCGCATGTGTAATAGAGGATTGATTTTTCGAATTTATTCTACTCTGATATTCATATTGATTTCATTTGGTGTCGTAGCCCAGCAAACTTCTGACAGTGTATTTATGAAGCATGTGGATACGGTTTATCTGAAACCACCCGATACACTGCTGCGAATCAAGAATTTCAGCCCGTATTTTACGCTGCATGTGGACAGTACACTTGACTATAATTTTGAAATCAACCGGGACCCTAAAGATTATTACTGGTATCTGAAAAACAGCCCGGTGGGTTTAAAAATCAACAAAGACAACGGATTGCTCCACTTCAAAGCAGAGAAGTCTTATTTTCTCTCGGGCAAATTGAAATACGACAAAGAGTACAAGGTCAACCTCGGTGTGCAGAATCTCAATGATGCAAAGGATAATGTTGATACTACATTCACTATTCTCTTTTACAATACAGAGATAATTCCTTCCAAAATAAAACCGACAGTAGCCAATGATCTGACGATTGACGAAGGGGATACATTATTCTTTAAACTTCAGTGCGAAGAAGGGAGTTTTCCGATAGAATCGCTTACTTATTTCACCAACTATCCGGTGAGTTCGATGACCCCCGTAGCTCATTGCGGTGATTCATTCAAGTGGGTAGCGCCGTATGATTTTATCCGGGAAGAGGATAACGTTAAGAGCAAAAAACTGATCATAAAATTTGTTGGAGTTGATAAATTTTTTAACAGGGATACAGCTGTAGTAGGAGTTAATGTAAGAGAAGCCATTAATTATCCCCAACGTTTGATAGAATATAATAAGTTGACAACAACCATCGAGAACTATATTTATCAGTTGAAAATCACATTTCGTGAATTGGATCAAAAAATAAAACACACCAAAAATACACGTACTACCTTTGATCTCACTGCAGCTTCTACAGCCCTGGGAGGTACCATCTTTTCATCGCTTCCCGGAGATGAAGGAAAAACAACCGGCAAAATTTTGCCCAGCGTAGGCGTGGCATTGGTACCGGTGAAAGAAGCCGTAGCCCCCAATAAGTCGTATGAGCAAAATTCTGCCTCCCTTGTAAGGAGTGATATCAAAAGATTGCAGTATTTGCTTAGTGATAATATGTTGCTTGGGGATAAAGATCCGGACATCGTAAAGAAAACCAATCGCCTCAAAGATGAATTAAAGCAGGTACAGTTGCAGTTGATCGATGTTCCACTGGCAGAAGAGCCTGCATCCAAAGTAGAAGTGGATACCTACTTCAATAATCCTAAAGTCAACAAGAAGTATCGCCTGAAAAGAGGTAAATAATCATGTATTGTTAAGGTTTAATTAAACAAGCAGAAATCGTTAAACTCTGATTCTTTCAGACCATCTATTTTCTGAACGCATATTTTAAAACCTTTTCAATCAACGATTATGAAAAATCTTTTACCCCTTTTAATTTTCACTTTAGTGTTTGCAGCATGCAAACAATCCGACAGTGACAACACGACACGCAACATCCAATTGCTGACAGATAGTACAGCTTACTCAAATAACAATATTTACACTGACTCTATGGCTTCTGCCAATGCAAGTGGTGTAAAGACTAATCCATCACAGGAGGAAGTAGTAAAGCCTATAGTAAAAAAGAAAAGTAACCATGAGCAACCTGTAAAAGTAGTGTATGTGAAAACTGCACCGGAGAAGACAACAGAAGCAACCACTCCACCTATAACCGCTACCCCGCCAATTGTAAAAACGAATGACAGTACTTCTAATGAAACCGTGAGCACGGGAAACAAAGTACCTGATGCCGGTGTACCGGGTGAAGTGAAGAAAAACGAGAAGAAAGGCTGGAGCAAAGCAGCTCAGGGTGCAGTAATCGGCGGCGCTGCTGGCGCTGTAGGAGGCGCAATTCTTAGTAAGAAAAAAGGTGTTGGTGCTGTAATTGGTGGCATCGTAGGAGCAGCGGGAGGATACATTCTCGGGAAAAATAAAGACAAGAAGGAAGCTGCCAAAAATGAATCTGATGACAATTAAGGTTTAATCCCTACTCTGATGACGGCTTTCCACTACAGGAAGGCCGTTTTTTTTAATATGAAGTATGTTTGATTCGTGATTTGGCATGATTTGGAGGTAAGCATGCTGCTGTTAGGTATTTATTAACAAAATTTCTTAAAATTTTGGTGTCATTTCCGAAATAGTGGCATTGTTTTTTCCGTTGGTGGTAAAAAAAATTAGAATGAAAAAATACACATTTGGCGGCTTGATTCTTGTCGCCTTTTTCTCGGTTGTTTTTATAGCATGTAAAAGCAATGATTCCACTCCGGAAAGACAAATTCAATTGTTGACAGACTCTTCAGCTTTTAAGAACAATACTTCCTCTGACACTGCAACTGTCAAAAATGAACTGAATAAAGAAAAAGAAGCAGCTACTGAGTCAAAAGCTAACCCGGTAACTACGAAAAAGAAAAAGAATGGATCGGTAGTTTCTGAAGCACCTACTTCAAACAATTCATCTTCCAACAAAACATCTACTGAGACTTCAAATTCTCAGACTTCTGCCGACAAGCCTTCTACCTCAGAAAATTCATCTACGGCTGATAAGGGGACTACTGAAAAGAAGGGATGGAGTAAAGGGGCACAGGGTGCTGTCATTGGTGGCGCAGCTGGTGCAGTAGGTGGTGCTATCATTTCCAAGAAAAAAGGAGTTGGCGCTGCGGTTGGTGCAGCAGTTGGCGCCGCCGGTGGTTACATCATTGGCAGGGAAAAGGATAAAAAAGATGGAAGAGTGAAAAAGAATAATTGATAATAGAAAAGGAATATTCAGATAGCCGCTTCTTTTGGGCGGCTATTTTATTTTCTATGAGTTCTATTCTACATCTGTACTTTAATGCCGTAGGCAAGGTCACCGGCATCGCCCAACCCGGGAACAATATATCCTTTGGCGGTGAGTTCGTCATCAATATCCCCACACCAGATGGTAGCCTTAGGTTCTGCCCGCAAAACGTATTCAATACCTACCGTACATGCAAGGGCACATACGATATGAATTTCTGAAGGAAGCCCTTCTTCTCTGATAAACTTTATAGTTTTCACCAGCGAAGAGCCGGTTGCCAACATTGGATCAGAAATGATGACTACTCTCCCTTCCATAGATGGGCAACTGATATAATCTAAGCTGATATCAAAACTTCCGTCTCTGTTGTGTTTGCGGTACGCGCTGATAAAGGCGTTGTCAGCTTTGTCAAAAAATCTCAACAATCCGCCATGCATGGCGAGGCCCGCGCGCAGTATGGTGGCAAGTACAGGTTGTTGGGCCAGCACTTTGCAGGTAGATGTACCGAGTGGTGTTTCTACTTCTTTATTTACCCAGGGTAGTTGCTTGCTGATTTCAAATGCAATGACAGAGGCGATGTTTTCCAGATTGCTTCTGAATCGCATTCTGTCTTTTTGAATTTCCACATCTCTCAATTCGCTGATCCAGTTACTTACAAGTGAATGGTCTTTACTGAGATTGATTACCATGAGTGATTTTTTTTCGGGAAAATGATTGCTTTAAATTTGGGCAAAACTAAAACATCTTATCAGAATATGGTTTATCATGCGGTTGGATTAATGAGCGGTAGTTCGTTGGATGGACTGGATATGGTATTTGTCACCTTTCAGGAGGATAAGGGTAAATGGACTTTTGAGATCAAGGCAGGTGAAACGGGTTCGTTTCCTGATGCCCTTCGCAGGAGTTTATTATCTGCCACCGAATTGAATGCGAGGGATTACTTGTTGCTGCATACCCGGTTTGGAAGGTTTTGCGGTGAACGTGTCAATGCATTTCTGAAGAAAAATGATCTTGCCGGAAAAACAGATGTGATCGGGACTCATGGGCATACTACCTTTCACATGCCTGAAAAAGGAATGACACATCAATTGGGTGAAGGCGCTGCAATAGCGGCTGTCTCTGGTATTCCGGTGGTGAGTGATCTGAGGTCTATGGATGTAGCACTTGGCGGTCAGGGAGCCCCTATAGTGCCGGTAGGCGAAAAATTACTATTTGCAGGTCATAAGTATTATTTAAATATAGGCGGGATTGCCAATATTTCGGTTCATGAAAGAAATAAAGTAACCGCTTTCGATGTCTGTCCGGCAAACCGGGTGCTTAATATGCTCGCTTCGCTCAAAAAAAGAAAGTATGATGACAATGGGCAAATGGCATCCAAAGGAACGATAGATCATGCCTTGCTGAAAAAACTCAATCAGCTAAAATTTTACAAAATGGCTTATCCGAAAAGCCTTGCCAATGATTTTGGGACTGATGTGATTTTTCCTATGATTATGGAATCAAAAATAAGTGTGCCAGATGCGTTGAACACTTATTGTGAGCATATTGCCCAACAGGTTGCCAATGCCGTTTCTCTTTTTCAGGGAAAGAGGAAAGAAAATCTTTTGGTATCCGGCGGTGGCGCATTAAATGGGTTTCTGATCAGCAGGATAAAGCATGCTCTTGAAAGATTGAATGTAAGCATATCGGTTCCAGCTCCGGAAATAATTCATTACAAGGAAGCGTTGATTATGGCATTGATTGCAGTATTGAGAATGAGAAATGAACAGAATGTTTATGCAAGTGTGACAGGAGCAGAAAAGAGTAGTGTTGGAGGTGCGTTGTGGTTTGGTAAATAGGCTTTAATTTTAATTTGAAAAAGAAACCCTTTATGAAAACTTCTCAACTTTTGTATTCAATTTTATTCTTGCTGTTAATAGGATGTAATTCAGAGACGGGCTCTGTCGAAAAGGAGAAAGACAGCTATGAAAAAACCAGAGCTTTATTGCTTGAAAAAGAACAGAAAAACCCTGTGATGTTTTTGCAGGTACATGGAGATAACCGGAAAAACTTAGTCGGGCAAACGGTTATCAAAGGTAAGATCACCAATACGGCTACCGTTGCTCAATACAAGGATGTAGATATTAAAATTGATTTTTACAGTGAAACCAGGGCGATGCTGGAAAGCGATCGTGAAACAATTTATGTTTCCATAAAACCGGGAACTTCAGAATCTTTTAAGACAAAATATTTTGCTCCCAAAGGAACAGACAGTGTCGGACTTACTATTATGGGAGCTAAGCTTGTAAACTGATTTGGTTACAAACGGAATCGCTTTTACCGAAATAGTTCATCAAACACAACGATTAAAAATTATTGTGCATCCCCTCTGGTCATACTCGGAAAAATTGGCTAAAGCCACATAGAATTTAATGCCATACCGCTTCTGTAACAGCAAAGGGAAAAAGTGTAGCTGCACAGACCGGATTATCGGTGTTTTAATGATTGAAAAATAATTCATTCAGCACACGGCAATCAACTTTTCATATTGACATACTGAAACGCAATTCCGAGATCCCAACTCCTGGATGCCTGAATTACAGATTGCAGGTCATCAATTTTTTTACCGGTGACACGTATCATATCATCCATAATAGAGGCCTGCACTTTGAAACCACTATCCTTGATGAGCTTCACGATTTTTTTTGAATCTTCCTGTTTAATACCATTCTTTACGGGAATTTCTTTTTTTACAATCTTGCCGCTTGGCTGAGCTTCTTTGCTCAGATCGTAAATTTCGGCGGCAAGACCCTGCTTCATACTTTTACTGATCAGGACATCAATGATCTGCTGAAGTTTCATTTCAGTATCTGCTTCAATCTTCAGCAAATAATTCTTTTTATCCAGGTCAATTATTACGTGATTCCCCTTGAAGTCATAGCGGTTGGTAATTTCTTTAGATGTTGTGTTAACGGCATTGTCCAGCGTCTGGATATCTACTTTGCTGACAAGATCAAATGAAGGCATAGCATTAATTGTTTATGAATTCCAAAGGTAAAAATTCCTTATGGGATTGCCGTACAGGATTATTTGTGTCCTATTCAACAAGATAGGTCAGTACCATGCCGTCAAACAAATGGTACTTAATGTTGATCCTGATATCGATCTCTTTGCCAAAGTATGCGATGAGCGACCGGCTTTCCGGATTCAGGCTGATAATGTTCATGTCTTTTCTGAAATCGACCTTGCCTTTCTGATACCATTTAAACATGGTTTCTTTGGCGCTCCAGCAGAGACATAATATTTTTTGAACAGGCATTGTGTGGACGGCTGTAAGAAGATTCTCAGTTTCTGATTCATTCAGAAACTTATGTTGCAGTATTTTTAGTTTCTCTGATTCTCCTTCTATGTCTATGCCTGCCCTTTTGCTGCGGCTAATGATCGCTGCTGCATAATCGTGCCAATGGGAAATAGAGAAATGAAAATGATTGTTTTCCAGATAGGGCCTGTTGCCATCCAATTTGATATTTTCAACCGGAAAATCCGTGTCCAGCATCTTCAACAAGTACCTGCCTGCATAGTGTTGTAGCCGTTTGTGCGGATGGGTGATTTCTTTTTGAATGGAAATTGATTTTTTAAAGAATGTTTCATTCTCTGTAATGTGCCAAATCGCCAGTTTGCTTTCTGCGTTGATATTATGTGAATAAAACAAAGCCATTCTTTTCTAAGTTTGCGGCAGTTAAACTGCATGCAAATAAAATGATTTTATCAGATACACGCATTCTTGAGGAAGTAGATAAAGGAACCATCATCATTTCACCCTGGGATAGAAGCAAACTCGGAAGCAACAGTTATGATGTACACCTGGGAAAATGCCTTGCTATTTATAAAGATGCTGTGTTGGATGCAAAGAAGCACAATGAAATTGCCTATTTTGATATTCCTGAAGAAGGATACGTACTGCAACCCGATCAATTGTACCTCGGCGTTACGATGGAATATACCGAGACCCACGCACACGTACCTTTCCTGGAGGGTAAATCTTCTACAGGCCGCCTCGGTATTGACATTCACGCCACGGCAGGAAAGGGAGACATCGGCTTTTGTGGACATTGGACGCTGGAAATCAGTTGTAAAATTCCCGTCAGAATTTATACAGGCATGCCCATCGGCCAATTAATTTATTTCCCATTGGAAGGCGAAGTGGATATCGCCTACGACAAAAAGAAAAACGCCAAATACAGCCATCAGCCCGACCGTCCGGTGGAAAGCATGATGTGGAAGAATAGTTTTTAAGTTTCTGTACCTGGTTTATTAAAATTTATTGTTTCAGGATTTTTGTACTTCTGAAACCCCTTCCTCCATCCCATGTCATGATAAGGTGATATGCACCTGAGGGCAAATTCTGAATATTTAATTCAATTTGATTGTTGCCTCGCTGCAGTTCTTTATTCCACTGACGAATTTGCGAACCCTTGCTGTCTAACAAATGAATGGAAGTTTTGTAAACTCCATCTGATGAAAGGCTGATGTGTATCTGATGTTGTACAGGGTTTGGCCAAACCTGCCAGTTGCCTTCAAGTCCGCAAGTGGTAGAATGGATTACCGTGAAATTTTCTTTACCGTCAAAGTCAATTGACTTGATTCGATAGAATATTTTTGCCGAAGCAGCTATCGATTGATCGGTGTAATGATAATTATGCAAAGAATTGCTTTGGCCTGCTGCATTTTGTTTGCCGATGGTCGCCCAGTCTCTTCCATTTGTGCTGCGTTGAATTTCGAAAAAGTTTGAGTTGCTCTCAGAAGCTGTTTGCCAATTTATTACAGCAGCTTTGTCCTCACAAACCACATTGAATAATGAGAAGGTTACGGGAACTGCGCCGGATGTTTCGGCCAAAGTCCAGGGGCTCAGCGTGTTGATCCCTACAAGTTGTACCCAATTATCAACAGTATTTCTTGAAATGTTTCCCGGCGGGTTTTGTTCTACCCATGCATTGGCAGTATTGTCGTATTTCCAATGAACCAGTTTGGATTCATCAGCACCATTTAATTCGGTATCAAAATACTGAAGGCGAAGTGTGGCATCCAGATCATTGTCTTTTGCCGGATCAGAAAAGTTGATCGTATAGTAGCGCTGAATTGCTTTAGCCGGCATTCCGAATGCAAAAGCAAAGCCTCTGCTGATTGTCACATCTCCAAAATCTTTGGATGACGTAATGGTAGCACCAATATTGCCGGGGTTGATACCGGAAGGCTGGTTTAATGTGAGATGAGCCTGCACTTCTCCACCGGCTGGCCCGATGATACAAGTGTTTTCATTTTCATTGACTAACGTACCGGTGTTGTTGAGGAATAGCGTATTGTTGTTCAAATCAAAAAAACCTGAAGTAAAAACCAACTGACCCTTTACTTCCTCATTGGAGTTTTGCAAACTCACCTTATGGCTACCGGATTTGGCAATTTCAAGATTCAGGAAACCAATATATCCGCTGATGACATTATCGGCATTTCCGGTAAATAAGACATTGCTTCCGGGCTCAAATGTAATGACAGGGCCTGCTCCGGAAGCCCGGATAAAATCTTCATCCTGCAAAGTGAGCGTGCCGCCAATATAAAGTTGGGTACCACTTTGAACATAGAATTGACCTGCTACGATGGTGTGTAGGTAAAGAGCTAATGTGAGGATAATTATTTTTTTCATCATTGTTATTTAGGGATAGAAAAATCTTACACAGATATCTCAAAGGGTATAAAAATTATGAGGTCACTGAGGCACACTATTTTAAATTTTTTTGTAGCAATTTTATTTCTTTAATCAGCTCATCAATTTGTTGCTGTTGTTGTTGAATGATTTGTTGTTGTTCCTGTACGGCTTTTACAAGTGGCACCACAAATTCTGCATAGCGCAATGCATAAAGGCCGTCAGGATTTTCCGGTTTATCTATACCACTAAAATTAAATCCAGCCTGGTTGGCAGCTTCTTCTACCTGCTGGGCTATAAATCCTGTATAAACAATATTATCTTTAATAATAGACGAAACTCCCTTTTCATTTACATCAGTTTGAGTAGCGCCCATAAGCTGATACAATGCCTGCCGGTTGTATTTGTATTGTGCGGGTTTTAATCTCATAATAAAATCCAGGCCGGCAACATGATCTGTAATATCTTTTTTTAACCTTCCATCCGAAAGCGTACTCCAGCCCACATTTCCTCCTATTGATTGAATATCCCAATTGCCAATTCTAACCTGGTTACTTTCTGAAATTGAAGCTCCATATCCAAGCGCCATACTATTTAAAAATGACTGTCCCGAATAATTGGAAGGCAAAACCTGACTTGTCAGATTTCCAATAAATGTACAGTTGTTGAGTCTGAATGGCCCATTACCGGTACCGCCAAGTCTTCGTCCGGCCATATAGCCAACAGCTACTGAATTATCACCACAGCCACCCTGAAAAACATATCTGCCTAATGCAACTGAGTTGGATAAGTATGTAGTTGGAGATGATAAATCAGGAGCCCTGTTGGATATTAATAAATTTTGATCACCTGATAGAGATTTGCTAATAAAAATATTTTGTGTATATACAGATAAATCCATGTCACCGCCAAATTGCATTAAAATACCTGAACCGGTTGCGGAAGCACCCCACTGAAAAGTATGCTTACTTCCAATATCACCTACGTTATATGTCATTTCACCACTTCTAATACCGAAGCCATAGTATTGATACGGGTTATTAGCAGATTCCCAAAGGGTGATTTTCCGATTGTTTATTGTATTGGGTAACTGTAGTTCAGAATTAGGTGAAGCCCCCCGAATGCCTACATTACCCAGGTTTGAAAGATGCAATGCATTTATTGAAGTACTAATCTCTGAGTTGGCTGCGCCAGAACTTAACATGTCAATATACAATGAGCCCGAATTGGGATCCAGGTATTGATTGGCGGCATATCCTAAACCAATGTGCTTTCCATATCCCGTACCCATGTCGCGGTACTGGTTGAAGCCTAAACTGGGCCAGTCTTTTTGTAAAGAAATTCCGGCGCCGTCCCCACCAAATATACCACTCGTGCTGCCGTTGCCCGATACACCATTTACTTCCAGTTTAGCCCGGTTGGGTGTTGTAGTTCCAATACCTACATTCTGTGCTGCACTATATAGTGAAATAACAGAAATGGCAAGTAGAAGTGTGATTTGTTTCATGTGTTATTTTATTTTGGCTTTCAATTCTGCAATTTCTTTTTTGAGAATTTCTATTTCCTGTTGTTGCTCCTGCACGGCTTTTACAAGGGGCACTACAAATTGTGAATAGGAAAGTCCGTAAGCATCTTTGCCGGTCTTAGGCATAATCACCCCGTCAAAATCATACCCTGTCTCATTAGCCACCTTCTCTACTTCCTGTGCAATAAAGCCACTATGCCTTATTTTTTCTGATTCGGAATAGCCGGCGTATATAGCATCTGATATTTTTCCTGTCTGGATAAACTGATTGAATTTTCCTGTTTGGAAATTATAAACCACCGGCCTCAGTTTCATGATAAAGTCAAGGCCTTTTACTGATTCGGTGATATTGGTTTTGAATCTTCCATCAGAAGGTGTGGTAAAAGGTACCTGCCCTTCAATAACCGTAACCGATGAATTTCCCAGGCGAATTTTGTTGCTGGCATTGACCACCGCATAGTTACCAATGGCAGTGGCGTTGGTGAGATTTCCGGAAGATACATCTGCCCTGTAACCAACAGCCGTATTGGAAGAGCCTGAAATGTTATTATATAGAGCTAAATAGCCGGTAGCAGTGTTGTAATTTCCTGAAGTGTTTTGTGAAATGGATTGCTGCCCCACAGCAATATTGGCACCTCCTGTTGTATTACTAAAAAGCGCAAAAGAACCGATTGCTGTATTGGAAACACCTGTTGTATTTTTGTTTAATGTACTTGATCCAAAACCAACATTGTCACTTCCTGTAGAATTTGTATATAGTCCTTCACTGCCTGCAATTGTATTTCTGAATCCCGTTGTATTGGAGTTGCCTGCGTTATCGCCCAAAAAAGTATTATAGTAACCGGTTGTATTAGTTTTTCCGGCGGATGACCCTACAAAGACGTTGCCATTTGCCGTGTTATTTTTACCGGCATCGGTGCCAATAATAGTTACCCAACTCCCTGTGTTATTTATTCCTGCCGTATTTCCAATGATGGTATTATAATCACCGGTAGCAGACTCTCCAGCACCAAAGCCAATAGTAGTATTGTATGTTCCTGTGACACTATTCTTAAAAGCTGAATAGCCAACTGCCGTATTTCCTGATCCTGTGGTATTGTTCTGAAGTGAATAAGTGCCGAAAGCAGAATTGTAACTTCCCTCAGTATTAGCATTCATTACATACTGCCCTGAGCCTGTATTAAAATTTCCTGTTGTATTGGAATACAAAGTTCTAAAACCTACTGCTGTATTATAACCGCCGGTAGTATTGTTGTATAATGCTTCTGTTCCTAAAGCAGTCAACCATGAACCTGTTGCATTTGAATAGGCTGCCTGATATCCCAATGCAGTGATCTTAGAACCGGTTGTATTGCTGAATAAAACTTTTGAACCAATAGCTGTATTCAGCCCATCACCACCATATTGATGATACATCGCCGAATCACCGACAGCTACTAAATTATTTCCTGAAATATTATTAAACAAAGCACTGCTACCCGTAGCTGTATTGGAATAACCGGAAATATTATTGAGTAGAGATGCATTACCGGTTGCCGTGTTATTACTCCCGGTTTCGTTTGCTTCCATCGCTGAAATCCCGATGGCGGTATTTTGTCCCCCCGTAGTATTACCGCTGAGGCTGTAATTACCTGCAGCAGTATTGCCGTTTCCGGTAGAGTTGGAAGTCAATGTACTTACACCTAATGAGGTATTATTAATACCGGTAGTATTTGAATATAGGGACTGCGCTCCTAAAGAAGTATTAAATCCACCGGTGGTATTGTTCACCATTGATTGTTCACCAATAGCTGTATTGCTACTTCCAGTAGTATTAGATAATAGGCTGAAATATCCAACACCAGTATTATGCCCTCCTGATTTATTTTTTCGCAGGCTATTTGCTCCGATTGCAGTATTGTAACTTCCGGTTGTGTTACTCACAAATGCCTTATAGCCAAATGCACTATTATAAGTACCTGTGATAAGGGAGTCTAACGTTCTGTAACCAAAAGAAGTATTGTAACCAAGACTGTCCAAACGGCCTGCATTAAAATTCTTAATTCTGAACCTGAGCGGCACATCATCTATAGTACCGATAAAATGTTTGGATGGATCGGTACCCGAATTCCCAACAGTACTCCATTCATTGGCTTTATTGTTTTTCCCATTGAGGAAAAGCCATACACTTCCGGTATAATAAGCAAATGAAGAAGAGTCGGTATCAAATACCAATAATCCGTTTGCCGGGTTGCTGATACCGGTTCGCTGTGTAGATGTGAGGCGTGGAATGAGCAAACCTGCATTATTGGAGTTGATTTCTAATTTGGAGGATGCATCTGGAGTAGCCGTACCGATGCCCACGTTTTGTGCCTGGCTGTAAAGTGTGATTGTCAACGCTATGACAATGAAAATAATTCGTTTCATAAATTGTTGATGATTGAATGAATATCTTGCTGAAGGTGCGGAGCAGACATTTTTATTTATAATTCACTTTCATTTGTTTGAAATCTTTTCAACTGGTAATCCGGCATCCACCCAGGCCTTTAGGCCTCCATCAATATGTGCGATATTCTTGTATCCCATTTCCTTCAGCGTTTTTACAGCTAAAGCCGAACGTCCGCTGGAGGCACAATAGAGGATAATGCGTTTCTCTTTATTAAATTCCGGCTTATGATAAGGCAGGGTAGGGTCTGCGTAAAATTCCAGCATGCCACGTGGGGCGTTTACGGAGCCGGCTATTTTTCCGTTTTGCGTTATTTCACCGGGTTCGCGTACATCTATTAATGTAACACCTCCGTCGGAAATTTCTTTTTGTGCTTGTTGTGGAGAAAGGTTTTCAATTTCCTGTTTGGCTGATTTAACCATTTCGGATGCTGATTTCTGTGCCATTATCTGATTTGTAATTGTGGTGAATAAAATGAAAAGACCAATGAACCTGATAGTAAAGGGAACTTGTTTCATAATTTTTTTCTTTAGAAGTGATAAGATTTCTGACGCGAATGTTTACACAGCTAATGTAAAATCATGACTTACCTCAAAATTTTATTAATCGCTGAAAGGCGGCATTTGCAGTTAAAAAACTTTGTGCATGGAGATATGGTTTTGGGGAGAATCCGGATGTTGTTTGTCGGAAAATGCATACTCCCTGTCATTTTCTTTCAGATTAATATTTATGAATATGTAACTTCGGGATTGGGTTTATTTTTTATGAACATTCACTCCTTAGGGAGAAATAAAGAATATTAAAAGATTTGCATTCCATCAATAACTTTCTTTACAATGACTTTATTTTTTCATCCCGCTACCGGGTATGGCGGCATGTGGTGTATTGGATCATTCATACATTTATATGGGCAGGAATATGGTTGTTGCTGGGATCGCCGGGGTCGTACGGTCGCGAGTTGATCAACATGGCGATGTGGCTACCCATATTCATTTTGTACGGTTATCCAATGGCTTATTGGGCTGTACCACAGTTGTTGATGAAAGGGAAATTGCTTCAGTTCCTAATGTTGATTCTTGCCTGGGGCTTCGCCGGTTTGTATATTGATGAATGGTACCGGTCTTTCGTTTACATTCCTTTACAGGAAGCAATGGGGATGAAAGATATTCTTCCAAGGGGGCCCCTGGCATTTTGTTATCTGTGTCTCACTACCTCTGCATCTGTAGCCATGATCATCAAGTTTTTTAAGTACTGGAATAAGAAACAAAGAGACTTGCTTTGTGTGCAGCAGGAAAAGATTGTGGCAGAACTTCAATTGCTCAAAGCACAGGTACATCCGCATTTTTTGTTCAATACTTTGAATAATATCTATTCATTTTCATTGGAGAATTCTCCAAAAACTCCGGGCCTGATTTTAAAGCTTTCAAATCTTCTCAGCTACATGCTTTATGATTGCCGTTCGGCAGAGGTAAGATTAGGAAAAGAATTGGAGATTATGAAGAACTACATTGAATTGGAACGTGAGCGCTATGGGAAACGTATCGATATATCCTGGAAAGTAAGCGGAGATGTTCAGGATACCTTCATTGCACCTTTGATGATGCTCCCGTTTCTGGAAAATGCTTTTAAGCATGGCACCTCGGAGCAAATTGAAAAGTCATGGCTAAGCGTGGATATATCGGTTGTGGAAAATCAATTGAAGGTCAAGATTGCAAATAGTAAAAATGAAAATGTACCCTACAGCCGGCATGGCATTGGGATTGCAAATATCAGGAGGCGGCTGGAATTTATTTATCCGGAAAATCATGAACTGAAGATCAATGATGAAAATGATTTTTTTGTTGTGTCGCTGATGATCCGTTTACACGGCTTGTTCAGAATTCAGCAACCTATTACCAAGATTATTCAACGATCCAATACAAATGAAACTCCAGTGCCTGCTTATAGATGATGAGCCACCGGCATTGAAAGTGCTGTCGCGCTATATTTCTGATATTGGAGGTATGGAAGTGGTAGCCCAATGCAAAAATGCGATAGAAGCGATTGAAATACTCCGAAGCCACCGTGTGGATGTGATCTTTCTTGACATCAAGATGCCGCGCATTGTGGGTACTGATTTTCTGAAAAGCCTTTCTCATCCCCCCAAGGTAATTTTTGTAACAGCCTATCGTGAATATGCTGTAGATGGCTTTGAATTGGATGCGGTAGATTATCTGGTGAAGCCTGTTTCATTTGAAAGGTTTTTGAAGGCAGTTACCAAACTGAACAGATTGATCGGGAAAGACCTGCCTCACGCAGGCAATTCATCTGCTTCTGTTTCTGATGCATTTGTATATCTGAAAGTCGATAAGGATATGAAGAAGATTTTTATTGATCAGATTCTGTATATAGAAAGTTGGAAAGATTATGTGAAGATATTCCTGACAGATGGCAAAAATATTTTGGTGAAACAATCTATCACAGCAATGGAAAATTTATTTTCTGATCAGAATTTTCTGAGAATACATCGCTCTTTCATTGTATCGCTGGGGAGTATATCCGGATACAATGGGATGGCCGTTCAATTGGGAAATACAGAGATCCCCATCGGCCGCTTGTATAAACATGCAGTATTGGAGCGATTGCAAAAGGGATAAATCGTTTTATCAGGTTCATAAAATCTGTTCATGCATTTTTTGGGGTATGGTTTTGGCCTATACAGGTTGTTGTTAATCCCTGACTATTAAAAACAAAAATCTATGAAAACGCTGTGTTTAACTGCGATGATTATCGCTTTGTCTTTTGGTGCATTCGCACAAGAAACTATTCCGGTAAAGGATACAATTCCAACCGAACAACCAACTCAGAAAAAAGATGGCTATCTATTCAAAGATGGTAAAATGCGGACTGTCAAAGACGGCCGGCAAACAGAAATGACGGAAGATGTAACGCTTGCCAATGGTAGGTTAGTCACTACAGGCGGGTCAGTGAAGAAACCCAATGGTGAAGCGGTTTCGCTGAAAGAAAACCAGATGGTAGATCTGCAAGGAAACATCACTGATTGGAAAGAGTAATGGTGATCACATACTCCTTTAAGGATCGGAATTCCTGAAGGAGTATGTTTTTTCTATTTGGAATTTGTAAGTACCTCACGTATTTTTTTGTTCATTGGAATATGTGTCTCAAAGAATATCATTATTATTTCATGTATCCAATGTAGTTGTGTAACTGTCAGATTCTTCCTATGCTTTGGGATGGTGTATTGGATAATTATCTATAAAAAATGCACAGAGTATTACTTACAAAACACCCACTTATAAAAATCAGGAAAGTATTTCCGCCAGGCGGCCTCGTTATGTTTTGCTTCGCTGTCTGTCACCTGTTTGAAAGGTGTCCGGCTTTCTTTTCTGATTTCCTTTTCAATTCGAAACATATCCGGAATCATGGTATCGCCTTCCTTGCCACCGGCATAGAAGAATAATTTGGAATCTACATTCGCACCATCAGCCAGCACAGTACTGTCGATACCGGAAGCGGTCCAGAATGCGGGTGAAAATATTCCGGCACTGCCAAATACTTTCGGGTATTTTAAAATGGCATAGAGACTGATCAGCCCGCCCATACTGCTGCCGGCTATGGAGGTATTTTTTTTGTTGGGCAATGTTCTGTAATGAGCGTCAATGTAAGGCTTGAGTGTCTTTACCAAAAAATCCACATAAGCATCGCCTTCGCCCTTGCCAAATTTCATAAATTCCCAGGGATTGTATTCATTCATTCTTTTATTGAGGCCATTGTCAATCGCCACGACGATCGCTTTCCGGCAATTGGATTTTAATGAATCAAGAAATTCATCCACTCCCCATTCGCCTGAGAAGGAGGTAGCTGCATCAAACACATTTTGCCCGTCGTGCATATACAAAACCGGGTATCTCGTTTTCGTTTGTGCATAACCTTTAGGGAGATAGATCCAGATGCGGCGATGCCTGTTAAGTTGCGGCATATAGAAAGCCGAATCCATAATGTGTACCTGTGGTGTAGTGGTGTGTGTCACCATGGCATTTCCTCCCGGCCGGTCGTCAGCCCATGCGCCAATGATCAGATGAATGGTTGTATCTCTGTGCAGTTCTACTACTCTGTTTCCCATGGGCCTGAAATCTGCATGCTCCTCCACTGTCTGCCAGTTGCCACGGGTAATCTTGTATTCATAATGGCCTGAAGGGAGGTTTTTGCTCAGTATCCACTGCTTGCCTTTGGGTTGAAAAAGGCTGGTGGTATCACCGGGGTTCCACATATTAAAGTTGCCGGCAAGAAAGATTTTCATTCCTGATTTTGCAGGCATGGAGTCAATGACAAAGGTCAGTTTTTGCTGACTGAATCCTGTGGCAGAAATCAGCATCAGCAAAATGAAAATACATTTCTTCATTATTTGTTATTGCTTATAAACATCTTTATCTGTTCGTGGTATGCCCGACTCAGGGGTGTCAGTGGCAATCTGAGTTCATTTTGAATGAAACCCATCTCTGCCAGAAAACATTTTACCCCTGCAGGATTATTTTCTACAAACAACAAATCCATCGCATTCAGCAATTTGTATTGTAAAGCGCTTGCCTTTTCAAAATTCTGCGCCAGTGCGTATCTTACCAACTCACTGAAATCTTTGGGATGGCTGTTGGCAATCACACTGATGACCCCATCCGCTCCACAGGCGATGAGGGGTAAGGTAATGTGATCATCTCCGCTCACCATGAGAAAGTCGGCGGGCCTCTTTTCCAGGATGTGCATGCATTGTACCATATTGCCACTGGCTTCTTTAATACCGGCTATTTTTTCACAATCGTTTGCCAGGCGCAGGGTGGTGTCTGCTGTAATATTGCTTGAAGTACGCCCGGGTACATTGTAAAGAATTACAGGCAGCGGTGAATGATCGGCAATGGCTTTGTAATGTTCATATATGCCCTGCTGTGAGGGTTTGTTGTAATAGGGACTTGAGCTGAGGATCGCCGTAAACCCACTGAGATCGTCTTTGGTGACAGATTCAAGAATTTCATGCGTATTATTTCCGCCGATACCTATTACTACAGGCACCCGTTTGTTTGCCTTCTTCAGCGTGAAGGAGGCAATTTCTTTTTTTTCTTCTTTGGTTAATGTAGGCGTCTCACCTGTGGTGCCAAGGGTTACGATATATTCTACCTTGTTTTGGATGATATACTCTATGAGTTTTTCTAATGCATCATAATCTACGGCCTGGTTTCTGAAGGGTGTGATGATGGCGACACCTGTGCCTTTAAGTTGGTTGCGGATTGACACGTGTTTACTATTTATGAGGTTTTAGTTTCTTCGAAGAATCCCATGTTTCCGAATTTTTCTATCCGCTCGTCAATTCGCTGCTGCGGACTTTTTGCCTTCAATTCTTTCAGCACCGGAATGATATATTCTTTTACATTACGGGCAGCTTCGTCATAATCCCAATGAGCGCCTCCGAGCGGCTCCCGGATCAGCCCGTCCACCAGACCAAATCTGAGCATATCATCCGAAGTCAGTTTTAATTGCTCTGCGGCAACTTCCTTTTGTGCCCAGCTTCTCCAGAGAATGGAGCTGCAGTTTTCAGGAGAGATCACGGTGTACCATGAGTTTTCCAGCATCAGTACTTTGTCGCCCACACCTATGCCGAGTGCACCGCCGCTGGCGCCTTCACCGATAATGATACAGATGACAGGTACTTGAAGTTTCAACATCTCATAGATATTTCTGGCGATGGCTTCTCCCTGTCCTCTCTCTTCGGCTTCCAGTCCGGGGTAGGCGCCTGGAGTATCTATCATGGTGATGATGGGTATATTGAATTTTTCTGCCAGTTTCATCAGCCTGAGTGCCTTCCGGTATCCTTCCGGGTTGGCCATTCCGAAATTGCGCATTTGGCGCATCTTGGTATTCGTGCCTTTTTGTTGCCCAATAACCATGACGGTTTCTCCGTCAAGTTGTGCCAGTCCGCCCACCATCGCTTTGTCGTCTTTTACATTGCGGTCTCCATGCAATTCTACAAAGTCGGTGAAAATTTTTACAATGTATTCTAAGGTGTAAGGCCGGTCCGGATGTCGGCTAAGTTGTACTTTTTGCCAGGGAGTAAGCCCATCAGTGATTTCTTTTCTTTTTTGAAGAATTTGTTTTTCCAGAGAAGCATTGATGGGGTCGTATTCGGTTGAGTTATTCTTAGCTGCCAGTTTATGATTGGCTTCTATTTGCTCGTAAAGGTCCTTAATAGGTTTTTCAAAATCAAGAAACTGCCTTACATGCTGTGTGGCCATGGATATTCTTTTGGTTTGAAATAATAAACAGGCGGTAAAGGTAGGAATTTGGGTTGTGAGTTGTGAATTGTGGGTTTTGGTTTTTTGGTTTGCCTCAACTATCTCAGCCTTCTCCACCTTCTCAATCCACCTGAGTCGGGCATGCCTTTCACTATAAAGCGCATAAGGGAATCAGAAGAAACAAACCTTAGGAATTGTATTTATAAGCCGCATGAAAAACCAACTAAGAAATGATTAAAAGTGGTCTAAAGAATAGGGGGTATCATACATATTAAATATCATGTTCTTGCTTTTTTTCGAATCAAATTAAGAATAATAGGAAAGATTGCGGCGCTTAGTCCATAACTAACTAATGTTTTTATCAAATATGGATTGAATGAGACACCCCATGTTGAGCCTGCAAATATTATGATGACTAAACTCATTATTGAGGCGGATACTAAGCATTGTAAACAGAGCCACTTAATGGATGAAATCATTTCTATAATAGAATAAGAAATAACTGTCAGCAAGCACAGAAGTATAGATATCCCAAAATAATTCTGTATTGGTGCATTAAAAATATAACTATTAGAAGAATCAACAATCACAAAATGCTTTAGGATTAATGTTCCGATATAGCTAAAAATAATTGCAATGCCAATTAAGATCACTATTGAAATCAAATAGTACTTTAATAATGGCTTTTTGCTTCTTAGCATCCCAACCTCCTCTTTAACTCTGTGAAATCAAAATCTCCTTTCAAATATTTTTCAACGTCTGTCCAATGCGGCCTTGCAATGCTATTGTGATTTGAATAAAAGGATGCTGAACCACTATGATTTTGAATAAAATTAATCATTCCGGTTTGTTAACTCGACCATAAGTTGTCTGCATCGTCAAATCCCGTTTTCTTCACGACCAGTTCGCGTAACCAGTCGCCGAAATTAAAAGCACCATCCCAAATTCTATCCACCTCCATCGTATAAAAAACAAACTCTCCAGGATGATCAGGATCAGAGTAAATACCAAATCTTCTGTTTCCGGAGACCGGATGTTCAAAATTCAATGGTGTTTCCATGGTGGATACCGTAAAATGTCGGCTTTAATAGTTTAAGGAATCTCACTTTATTTTAGGCGTTTTGAAAGAATAAATGAGTTCATCAATCAAAGGGAAGAGAAGACCAATTATAACCATTATAACCCAATAAATAATTAATTGTGTTAGACTCATAGTTAAAATAAAAGGCAGGAAAAGCATTCCGGTACTGAAAAGTACGCTCCAAATAAGGCTTCTGATATTTCTACCTATTTGCCGCATAAATATTTTCGCAAGACCAGTGTATATTAAATAACAAATGCTTACAAAAAAAAATAAATATAGTGTGCTTTTTAATTCATAAATCCAAGAAGAATATCTAAACCTATTCCAGTCATTTCTCAATCTATACTCAAAAATTAAATATTCGACAATATACAGTATAGTGCCAACGGCAATTGCCGGTATTATCCAACAAAAAAGAAATCTAATAATTGTTCTAAAAACCTGTTGCTTTAACATCCCAACCTCCTCTTTAATTCCCGAAAATCAATATTATCTTTCAAGTAATCTTCCACATCTTCCCAATGAGGCCGGGCAGTTGTATTACGGTTTGAATAAAAAGTAGCAGAACCATTGTTTTGCTGAATAAATTGAATCATTCCATTTTGAAGGCTTGTCCAAAGTGAGTCAGCAGATTTAAATCCTTTGTATAGATTGTTTCCTTTAACCCGAATGTAATAACAGATATATCCAGATACTATTACGGCTTCAAATCCTGGTTGCAAAATAGTGATACAGCTTTGGAAATATTCATTCATTTTTTTTCTTTACTGAACTATTGATTTTGAGAACTCTTCGCATTATTATTTCATAAATCAGGGGTATAAATGTGCCCACAATCCCGATTTCTAATAATCCGGATAAATAACTTCCTAACGAATTAAATGAATATAGGTACCTTGGAAAGTGATTTTGTGGGAATAATAAAAGAACAATGAAAAATGATAGAAAAAAACAAGTAAGATTTTTAACCACATTTTTCTTAAATTATCTTTCATTAATCGAACTATCAAAAAATAACAAAGAATAATGATAAAAAGGAAGACAGCACAAGATATTAATTCATCAGTCCATCTATAATTTTGAATAAAATACCAAGAATTAGAAATATTAAATTTGTGGTCAAAATAATCTTTTAGAAGACCTAAAATCGTTGCAATAGAGGTTCCTGCTATCCACGAAATAAAAAAAAGAAAGATTGATTTAGTTTTCAGCATCCCAACCTCCTTTTTAATTCCGGAAAATCTATTTTGCCCATTAAAAAATCTTCCACATCACTCCAATGCGGACGGGCTATTGTGTTCTTGTTTGAATAAAATGAAGCTGAACCGCCATTATTCTTGATGAACTGAATCATGCCGTTTTGAAGGCTCGTCCATAAGGAATCTGCACTCTCAAAGCCTTGTAAAGGTTTGTTGCCAGCATCAAATATCCAATCCCAAGCTCTATCCACCCCCATCGTATAAAAAACAAATTCACCCGGATGATCCGGATCAGAGTAAATACCAAATCTTCTGTTTCCGGCGACCGGGTGCTCAAGATCCAAAGTTGTCTGCATGGTAGCTAATCTAATTCCAATGATTTTTTCATCCTTTCCTATTAATTGGATAAAATACAAAATCTAATATTGGGATAAAAGAACCGACAATCCCAGATATTATTGCGACTTTTATAAACTCAAGAACAGTTATGTTCCCAATAGTATTTACAGCCACAACCAGTCCGATCCAAATTCCAAAAATTGAACACCATAATAATAAAAAACGTATTTTATGGTTACTTATCTTTAGATGAAATAAAGATTGAATAGCCCAATAAAATAAAAAATAAACTAAGATTATAAATGGAAAAATAGCAAAAGTCATTTTAATAAAATAAATCCAATCATAATTTCTTTCAAATCTCCAGTTATCTCCCCATCTAAAATGAAACTTTAATCTGCTATATGCGTACATCAAGCTTCCCAAGATTAAGCAACTTAAGACTAGTAAGAATAAATATCTTAAAAGAAAAGATTTAATTTTTTTCAGCATCCCAACCTCCTCTTTAACTCAGTAAAATCAATATTACCTTTTAAATATTCTTCAACATCTGCCCATTTAGGGCGGGCTATTGAATTATGATTTGAGTAATATGATGCTGAGCCTCCATTGTCGTGAATGAACTGGATCAGCCCTTGCTGCATACTTGACCATAGGTCGTCTGCTTGATCAAATCCATCTTGGTTAGAGACTTGATCCATAATCCAATTCCCCAAAGCAGTTGTACCATCCCAAATCCTATCCACCCCCATCGTATAAAAAACAAATTCACCCGGATGATCCGGATCAGAGTAAATACCAAATCTTGAATTGAAGATAAAACCTGCAAAAAAAATCTTATTACCTTGCCTGACAATTTGCTTATGATACATTGCCAAAATTTATTTCTCTTTTTGTTTCATTCTATTTAATATTAGATCAATAATCGGAATAAGGCTTCCGGCTATCCCTATCTCCATTATTTCAAATAGGTATTCTCGCAATAGCGAAAAGTTTAGAATATTATGAAGATATTGCGGAAGAGAATTATAGGGAATTAGTAAAGGGACTAAAAAGAATGAAAGAATAATGGCCAGTATTTCTTTGCTCGCCAATGATTTAAATTGTTTGCTAAATAATAATATTACTATGAAATAGGCAATACAAACTATTGAAAGTATAACAGCAAAAAATATCCAAAAGTCAGACCATTTGTAATAAGGGGTATAGTATGTACTTCCTATTAATTTAAGCTGTTGGTTCAACATATCCTTAAAAAAGGAAATAATGATGGCGATAACCGAGGATATTAACCAGATGATAAGATATCTTCTTAATATTGAAAATTTCAACATCCTAGCCTCCTCTTTAATTCTATAAAATCAAAGTGCCCCATTAAATATTCTTCCACATCACTCCACTTGGGGCGAGCAATAGTATTATGCTTTGAATAAAAAGTAGCAGAGCCACTGTTGTCCTGAATAAATTGAATCATTCCATTTTGAAGGCTTGTCCAAAGTGAGTCAGCAGATTTAAATCCTTTAAATAGGATATTTCCCTTATCAAATATTAAATCCCACGCTCTATCCACCCCCATCGTATAAAAAACAAATTCTCCCGGATGATCCGGATCGGAATAGATGCCAAACCTGCGGTTGCCGGCTACAGGGTGTTCAAAATCCAATGGGGTTTCCATGGTTGATACGGTAAAATAATTGGTTTGGTACCCTCCAGAATTATACCGCGTATAGCCCGATTCTATTACACTTCCATCTGCCCCGGGCAATGACCCTAAGTTCAGGTGCCACAATGAGCCTACTGATGCTTCATAAGGCGCAAAGTATTTTGCCGTGTCAATAAACAGCCCGGAACCCGCACCAAAATCCCAATATGGGCCAAAACTCATACCCAGGTCGGGGGCAATAAACGAATTGATACGGGTACGAAAATATTCTAACAGGCTTTCGGGTGTAAAGCCTGCCGGCATCTGAGTGATCCTTACCGGAAAAAAATCGCAGTTCACTATCCCGCCAGAAGCGTCTTTCAATGATTGGATATTGAAATTATCTACAATCCAATTGGGTGCTACATTCCTGATTGAATCAATGCGGTTCATTACGTATTGTGAGGGCTTGAATTGTGCTACATTTTGCCACATCGAGCCGTATTGCTCAAGAGGCATGATGTTCAGGCTGTCACATGGCAATAGAGCCTGCGGAAAATCATGCAAGATGGTTTGTAATTCAGCGATCCGCGAATACAGATATCCATGAGGATCCCGAAGTTCATCATCCGGTAATATTGGCGGATCTTCCACCGGTTCCCATGCGGGAGGATCATTACAGGGGTCTTGCTGCCTGGTAACAGGATTGCTACCTCCTCCACCTGAACCATTGCAAGGATTATCAGACCAGCCACCATCATCCGGTGCACCGCCACTGGTGCCAGGTCCGGTTGGAGGCGTGTCTCCTGTACCACCATCCTGGTGCCCATCCCCTCCCGTTCCATCATCAACCCATGTCCAATATGTGCTACAAGATTGGCAAACTCCCGGTACAATTTCAGTGGATTGTGATCTTACCCACGTTCCTACTATACAATCATATACTACACAAACCGGAATCCCTACTGCTTTCATTTTTTCATTACTCTGACCTATTCCAAACGATTTGATCTGTATCGTATCTGAAGAACGCATACCTTTCAGCAACAAACTGTCATTGAGTAAAAATGTCTTGTGCCCAAATACATGGCTCTCCATCCCCATAAAAAATAGTGCGGTCTTGTTTGCATTATTCAAGCTGTCCCGTTCTTCATAGCCGTTTCTTTTATATTGCCACCTGTACAGCATTTTGAATGAAGTGTCTCTTCTTGTCAATGCTACCTTTAATATAGCATTCACTGTTGAATCATTTCTGAGTGAAAATGGAATCATGACCACAGTCCCCGAAGCATCGCTACCGTCTTTGGTTGCAATGCTAACCGAACTTCCGACTTTTATTACCATACTCTTCTCCCATACCGGATAGCCGGCATACTTCACAAACTTTTCTATAAAAGGTTTTTTCCTATCCTGCCGGTAGATTTTTTTTGCAATACCCGTAATCATGGAATTGGAAACCTTTGAAGTATCGAAGAATTTTTGAAGAACCGGCGATAAACTATCTGTTTCACTTTGCTGTAGGTTGGGTGTATTCCGCAAGTCCAGTTTCTTACATTGCACAAGTAATAGTGGCAAAATAATCATTGACAATAAGCAAAGAATTTTTCGGGGGGGGGGGGAGGTTTATATGCATTTGCTTTATTTAAGCCAAATATACAAATATTTGTTAAAGGCCGGAATTGGAAAGCCTGTGAATTGTGAGTTGTGAGTTGTGGGTTGTGGGTTTTGGTTTTTTGGTTTGCCTCAACTATCTCAATCCGCCTGAGTCGGACACGACCTTTCAACCTTCTCAACAATCTCAACTTCATTCTCAACTTCTAAAACTCTACTCCTCATTCCGCCCGAGGCGGACACGCCCTCTCAACTTCCTCAACTCAATTTCGGATTATTCAGATGCCTTGTTGCATCGCGGTTGTTTTTCTTTTCCATGTTCTTCGTGAAAGCAGATTCCATATCAATGCCGGTTTGATTGGCAATACAAGTAAGTACCCAGAGCACATCTGCCAGTTCATCTTCCAGGCTTCCTTGCTTATCAGATTCTTTAAAAGATTGTTCTCCAAATCGGCGAACCATTATACGGCTGAGTTCTCCCACTTCTTCCATCAGGATACCGAGGTTGGTAAGCTCATCAAAGTATCGTACACCTTTGGTTTTTATCCAGTCGTCCACTGAAGTTTGCATTTGTTTTATGGTTAGAGCCATTGTTTTTTTGATAAAGGTAAACACACAGTACATACCATTTGCAGTTATTCAATGGCAATGCAGGGTGGAGTCTTTTTTATGATGAAATGGCAGTTTTACTTGCATACTTTTTCAATTTACTTATCTTGCAGCGTTTTCAAACCATCCCCTGTCATTATGCTTCCTAAATTCAAAAGAGTATTACTGAAACTTTCCGGCGAATCGTTAATGGGCGACAAGACTTTCGGGCTCGACCCGCAAGTACTTGCTCAGTATGCCCAAGACATTAAACTCGTCACCGAACTGGGAGTACAGGTGGCCATTGTGATAGGAGGAGGGAATATTTATCGTGGAATGAACGAATCCGAAACCGGCATTGAAAGGGCACAAGGAGACTATATGGGGATGCTGGCTACCGTGATTAATGGAATGGCACTTCAAAGCGCATTAGAAAAAATTGGTATTTACACCCGGCTGCAAAGTGCTATTAAGATGGAGCAGATCGCCGAACCCTATATTCGCCGCCGTGCTATCCGGCATCTGGAGAAAGGGCGGGTTGTGATCTTTGGCGCCGGTACGGGCAATCCCTATTTTACCACAGATACTGCAGGGTCTCTGAGGGCCATTGAAATCAAGGCTGATGCGATTTTAAAAGGAACACGGGTGGATGGTATATACAGTGCAGACCCTGAAAAAGATAAGAAGGCCAAGAAATTTGAAAAGATCACTTTTGCGGAATGTATATCCAAAAATCTGAGAATTATGGATATGACGGCCTTTACCTTGTGCATGGAGAATAAATTGCCGATTCTTGTGTTTGATATGGATACGCCGGGTACGCTCCTGAGGGTGGTAACCGGCGAAAAAGTAGGGACTTTGGTAACCGGATAATTTTTACTATTTTGGTCTCCGATTACCTCATTTAATCTAACTGAAAGATATCCTCTGAAAGACTACCAAAGCAACCCCCTTGGTATTTATTGTTTAAAATCATTGTATGTGGATCTGGATAGCATCCCTTGTTGTACTAATTGCGTGCTTCATATTTGCATGGAGGATGATGGTGAGCAACTATGATCTGCTTTCTTCTGATAAAAGATTTTCTATGTTTAAGAATTTTTCACCATCAGAGTTGTCTTATCATCAGGAAACGCTTCGCAACCTCAAGCTGAAACTTAAATCCGTAGAGGATCAAAATGCCTATTATGAGCTTCAGTTTAATAAAATTCAGGAACGGCTGAATTTATTGGAGCAGGGCAAATCTCAGTTTATCGGTACACCTTCCGGGCAAACCCGGAGCCAGGATGACGAAGACTGGAAAGAGTTGTATTATGAAGAAAATGAGAAAAAAGAAAAATTGGAAAACGAATTGGACACGACCCAGGGGGAGTTGCAGACATTGCGCGAAGAGTTGGATCTGATCCGGAAAAGTACCGGAGATTTTAAGACTCTGAAAAGTGACTACGACGCCCGGCTGCAGGATATCCAATCCATGCAAAATAAAATACTGGAGTTGCAACGTAATCTTGAAGCTTCTGCACAAAAGGAGAAGGACCTGGAAATACAATTGCAAAAAGAGATTCAGCGCAGTCAACAGATGGCCGAGTCGGAGTCGGTACACATTTCACTCCGGAGCGAAAATGAAGGACTGAAGCGGCAGATCACCGAAATGGCCATCAAACAGGCAGAGGTAGAGAAAAGCCTGCTCCGCCTTCAGGAACTTGAAAGTAAAGTCAGTGTTTACGAAGAGGAAAAAACCAAAATGATCGCTGATTTGGAATCTATGATCCAGCAAACGAAGATTCATCATCAGTAATTTTTCTTTTCATTCAATTGCAGGCCGGGTTGAAAAGTTGCGGTCTCTCTGAATGAATCTGTTCAAAAATCAATCGGCGTGTTGGCAGCAGTCCCAATGGACACAGTCCGTCATTTGCGGTGCGACAAAGTACATAACAACGGTATGACAACATTCAACAATAATTTACTTCGTGAAAATAGCCCGCCAGTTAATACATTAGCAGCAAAAAAAAATAAACATAGACATTATGAAGCACATTCTTTTTTTATCAACACTTATATTGTTTACCATTACTGGAAATTGTCAGTTAGAGAAAAAATACTGGCTTGTCGGGGGGTCTGGGAACCTATACTTTTATAATGATGATTTTACCACAATTGGTCAGCCTACTGTTTCCGGAAAACTTACCGAAATAAATCTTTCAGGCAATGTGGGTTATTTCTTATTTGAAAAATTTGTTGTCGGTCTTCGCCCTGGAATTAAGTCTCTGAAAAGCCGGGGGCTCAATACTGCGAGTGCCGGCCACAAAGAAGTTGCACTTTATATAGGCCCTTTTGTACGATATTATTTCCTGAATAGTGAAAGGCCATTCAATATCCTACTTGATGGGGCTTACCAAATAGGCACACTCTCCAATTTTGGTGGTAAAGGCACTTTTAAAAATGCAACCATAAAGGGTGGTACTGAAATATTTTTCAATACATCAGTAGGCATGGAGATATTATTAGGATATATGCATGAGTATAGGTCTATTACTGAAGAGCCACCCGGTTTTATCCAAAAAAAGAATGGTGTTTATGTGTCAATCGGCTTTCAACTTCATTTAATTAAAGATTAAATCAATTTACCTTGAAAAAATTATTACTTGCAGTGACACTTTTGATAATAAGTGTTATGCTGAATGCACAAACTATATCTCTTGGCACAGTATGATACCCCCTATTCTTTAGACCACTTTTAATCATTTCTTAGTTGGTTTTTCATGCGGCTTTTAAATACAATTCCGATGGTTTGTTTCTTGCAATTCCCTGATGTGATTTGTAGTGATATTTATTCAACCATTCTTTGATTTCTATATATAAACTTACTCCATCTTCTGCAGGAAATAAATGAATGTGCTGGTACTTAATGCTTCGCCAGAATCTCTCAATATAAATGTTGTCCAATGCTCTTCCTTTGCCTTCCATGCTGATGGTAATCTCTTTCTCTTTCATAAAATCCACATACTGTTTGCAGGTGAATTGAATTCCCTGGTCACTGTTTATAATTTCAGGTTTACCATGTTGTTTTATCGCAGTTCTAACTACTTCCAAACAGTTTGCTGCTCAAGACTGTTACTCAATCCCCAGCCTACAATATAACGGCTATATACATCTATGATGGCTGTCAGGTACATAAATCCGCGGGCCATTGGAACATACGTGATGTCTATTTCCCATACCTGGTTACAATGGTCTATCTTTAATCCTCTCAGCAAATAGGGATATACATACTCGTTATTCCTCCATCGGCTCAGATGACGGCGAGGGTAGATGGGGCGTAGGTTTGCAAGCCTCATCAACCTGTGTACACGCTCATATCCTGCTTCTATGCCTTTGTCTTTGAGCATGGACTGCATCGTTAATATTCCGGCGGTGGGTTCTTCTAAAATATGTTTATCCATTGTTTGCATGATCTCAAGATTTTCCGGGCTTTCGCCTTTTGCCTGATAATAAACTCCTGAACGGTTAATGTCCATCAATTCGCATTGTCTGCGTACACTCAGCTTTTCACTTTTATCAATCAGTAATCGCTGGTCTACAGCATTCCCAATCTGCTTAAATTTTTTTTTAGAAAATCTCGCTCCATCTGCAGCTCACCGATTTTTGCATAAAGCTTGCTGACATCTACTTCCGGTTCCGAGGCAGATGCCGGTCGTTTCTGGGCAAATATCTGAGCAGATTTTTCAAGGAATTCCTGCTTCCATTGAGAGATTTGGTTGGGATGAAGGTCGTACTTCACCGCTAATCCGGAAAGCGTTTCCCGCTCCCGCAAAGCCTCAATTGCAACTTTTGCTTTGAAGGATGCATCAAATTTTCTTCGTGTTTGTTTCATAATTTCACTTGTTTAAAGTTATTGATTTTTCAACTTAACAAGTGGTCTGATTTTGTGGGGGTATTATACCCAAAATTATTGGAATGGTTTGTAACGGAATATCCAAAGCACACTAAGCAAAAACTTGATATGGGAAAAAGTTGTATTCGTTTTAAAAAGTTAGACGAAATTCCATACAAGCTCATTGGTGACCTAATGAAGAAAATAAGTGTAAAAGAATGGATAAATATTTACGAAAAAAACCTGAAAAAATAAAACAACGTCCCGCTAACATCACCTATACGCAAGCAGGGGTTTCGTGCTTCGTAGGACAGGTAAGTAGTAAATTCAAAGTTCAGTTCTTCGTTGGAAAGTTTAGTGGTCAAAATCCCTGCCTGCGTATAGCTGAGAACCGTTAGTGGCAAGCATAGAACGACCGTCACGCAAAGAATAACACGACAGAAAAATGGAAATAGATATAACGTTCAATGTTTACACAGACGCAAATGGTGGCGACCCAGACAGCACAAGTCCGACACTTCGCACATATCATAAAATGTTATGGAGTAAATCGTTACCAAACGGACAAATTTTTGAATTGGGCAATAAAAAAAGTGGAGCATATTTATATCACAAATCGGAACTTGGAGAATTTAATTTAGGAAGTGATGCCATAACACATTCGTATAGAAATCAGACAAGAAAACAATGGTTGATAAAACAAATTCCAAACGAAGTAAACGAACTTTTTGACATAGGTTCAACAATAGGTGCTTACACACTTTTCCCGAAAAATAAAATAGACAACAAGTTTACAATCAATCAAGCTCGTGGAGTAAACAGCTTAATTGACGACAGATTTGACCTAACTTTAGAATGTATCCGACTTTTTTACGCAGGACAACAAAGCCCACTTTACGACACATTTAGACGTTACAAAGACTTCTTTGAATTATTTGAGAACTTTAAAGGTTACATTGACTTTTTTCTACTCAACGACCTTGTTGGCGAGAATGAAAATATTAAATTTTACTTACCGTTTGACAATTTCAAAACAAAGCCAACATTTGCGGACATTGAAGAATATTTGATTTACAAAAAAGGAGTTACGGACTTTATAAACGCAAGAAATAAACGTATTGACAAATATGCTAACCAACAGACGACAGAACAAAATGCCAGCCACTAACATATAAGGCTTAAACGAAGCTTTGCGGCGATGGTATTTACGAACTAAAAGTATTTTACGGCGCAAAGGTTTGATTTAAGCCT
>CAYXAL010000014.1:0-82426 GCA_964463015.1 uncultured Ginsengibacter sp. | reverse complement strand
GTCTTTGAAGGATTTTTTGACTTCCTTTCCTTCATCGCTATTCATAAAAATCAGGCGGCAGCTGAAAGCAATTTTGTAATCCTGAATTCTGTCTCCTTCTTTGAAAAAGCCCGTTCTTTTATGGAGCAGCATGAAATCATCAGGTTGTATTTGGATCGTGATTCCACCGGACAAAATTACAGCCGATATGCTTTGTCTTTAAGTAATAAATATAGGAATGAAAGCAAGTTGTATGAACATTATAAAGACTTTAATGATTGGATGATGAACATTGGAAAATCTCGAAAGAAAAATTTAGATCAGAAGCTTTAACAAGTTTGAAGAGCATTGAGAAAACTAAATGTTGAAGAATAAGTCTTTACAATAGCTGAAAAAATTGTGTAATGGAAATTAAATTGTCTTTAGAACTTTTGAAAGGCTGCCAGATTGCAACTTTTCCGCAATCGGCCAGATGAACGGTTGTTAAACAACCGAATCTGGCTGCCTATCACTCGGAACTCGTGGGCAGGGCGTCTGAAATGAATTTATGAATTTGAAAAAGTGAAAATGATTAGTGATGGAAAGAAAAAATTCAAACAGAACACGCATCATTGGGCTGCGTTTAACGTTCGATGAATACAAAAAAATTGAGAAGAAATGGAAGGCTTCAACCTGTCGTAAGCTAAGCGAATATGTACGGCGCAGTCTGTTTGAGAAGCCTATTGTAATGACTTATCGCAATAGCTCACAGGATGACTTAATGACAGAGCTTACAAAGCTGCGGAATGAGTTAAACGCTGTTGGGAACAACTTCAACCAGGCGGTCAAAAAGCTACATACGCTTCAGCAAATAGCTGAATTTAAGAGCTGGTTAATCGCATACGAAGTGGAGAAAAAAATCCTTCAAAATAAGCTGGATGAAGTCAGAAATAACATCAAAAAAATGCTGGAAATATGGTTGCAGTAATCAAAGTAGGCCACTCGATGCACCGTATTTTCAACTACAATGAGAACAAGGTAAAAGAAGGCGTAGCTGAGTGTATCGGCGCAGAAAATTTTCCTCTGAATGCCGAGGAAATGACTCTCAAAATAAAGCTTAATTATCTGTTGAAGCGGATGGAATTGAACCAGAATGTAAAGCGTAACAGCGTACATATTTCACTCAATTTTGACCCCTCGGAAAAAAATTTATCCAAAGAAAAATTGCTGGATATTGCGGAAGTCTATATGCAAAAATTAGGCTTTGGTGAACAGCCTTATCTTATCTATCAACACCACGATGCCGGGCATCCGCACCTGCATTTGGTAACCACCAATATACAGGCGAACGGTAAGCGGATTGATCTGCATCACCTGGGCATTCGCAAGTCAGAACCCGCAAGAAAAGAGATTGAAAAAATGTTCGGTCTTGTAGTGGCTGATGCCCATGCAAGAAGGGAGGCATTCAGGTTAAAGCCTATTGACGTTAAGAAGGTGCTATACGGGCGTACAGAAACAAAAAGAGCCATCACCAATGTATTGGATGCGGTACTTTCGAAGTACCATTACACCAGCCTGCCGGAGCTGAATGTAGTATTGAAACAATACAATATACTGGCAGATCGTGGTAGCGAACCGTCAAGGATTTTTCAGGGTGGCGGATTGGTTTACCGCATATTGGACGAGGAAGGAAAGCCCGTAGGCGTACCGATAAAAGCCAGTGATTTCTACAACAAACCAACTCTGAAATTTCTGGAAGAAAAATATATCCCTAATGATGCCAAACGGCAGCCTTTTAAAAGCCGTGTAAAAAATGAGATAGACAGGTTGTTTATTAGCAAAACACCAACTCTTGACGAACTGGTAAAGCAACTCGAAAGAAAGGGCATACACGTCGCCTTACGTCAAAATGATGCCGGGTTGATATATGGTATAACCTACGTGGATCATCAAACCAAAAGTGTCTTCAACGGAAGTGCATTAGGCAAGCAATATAGTGCTAAAGCCATACAGGAAAGATGCCAATCCAAAGAATCGATTAAGCCTGATTTACAACCGCAATCTATCAAAAGAACAGAAGCTATTTTACGGCCGGTACATAACAAAAGACCGAATGCTCCTAATGTTACCAGCGAGCATACTACCACTTGGCTTACGGCAGACGGCAGCAACCTGATACAAACACTCATGCAGCCCGAACAGGCGGCGGACTATATCCCAAACCAACTAAAGAAAAAAGGCAAAAAGAAGAGAAAGAAAAGAAACGTTCCTAATAACCAATAAAAATTTACGAGTATGGCTGTACAGACAGGCGAGAACGAACAAGCACTGAGAAAAATTCTGGATATGACCAGGCTGATTAGTATCGTTATTTTGGTGATACATTTCTATTATTATTGTTATGGAGCCTTCCTTGAATGGGGATTGAGCAGTGCATTCAGTGACCGGATTTTGAGCAATATTTACAGGACAGGCTTGTTCAGCTACTTTACTAAAAGCAAGTTGATTTCATTAGGCTTTTTGATAATTTCCTTGTTAGGAACAAAAGGTCGTAAAGACGAAAAACTAAACCATAAAACAGCCTTTGCCTATATAATTACCGGCTTGTTATTGTATTTCTTCAGCTACCTATCCCTGTTGCTAAAATTGCCTGTACAGGAAAAGGCGGTGGTTTATATCGTCATTACTTCAATTGGGTTTTTACTGGTGCTTTCAGGCGGCACACTGCTTTCACGTATCATAAAAAGCAAGTTCAACAACAAGGACATTTTCAACAAAGAAAACGAAACGTTTCCGCAGGAAGAACGCCTCTTGGAAAATGAATATTCCATCAACCTTCCTGGACGGTATCAATTAAAAAATAAAGTGCGAAACAGTTGGATTAATATCATCAATCCTTTTCGTGCTGTGATGGTGTTGGGAACACCTGGGTCAGGTAAATCCTATTTTGTCATCAGGCACATTATTACACAGCATATCCGTAAAGGATTTACCATGTTCGTGTATGATTTTAAGTTTGACGACCTTTCAAAAATCGCTTACAATACCTGGTTGAAAAACAAACACAGATACGTCAAGCCTCCTGCTTTTTATGTTATCAACTTTGACGACCTAACAAGGAGCCACAGATGCAATCCATTAGAGCCATCAGCCATGACAGACATCACTGATGCTGCTGAATCAGCACGTACTATTTTAATGGGATTGAACAGGGAATGGATTAAGCGGCAGGGTGATTTTTTCGTAGAATCACCTATCAACTTTCTGACTGCTATTATTTGGTATCTGAAGAAGTATAAAGACGGTGAATTTTGCACCTTACCACATGTCATCGAGCTGATGCAAGTGGATTATGATAGCCTGTTTACCTTGCTTCGCACAGAAAAAGAAATTGAAGTATTAATTAATCCATTTGTGAATGCTTATTTGAATGATGTGATGGAACAGTTGGAAGGCCAGATAGCATCTGCTAAAGTAGCAATGGCAAGGCTCTCATCGCCGCAATTGTACTATGTTTTATCCGGCAATGATTTCAATTTGGACATCAATAATCCGGACGACCCAAAGATTATTTGCATGGGCAATAATCCGCAGAAAATACAGATTTATGGAGCCGTACTTTCACTGTATGTAACCCGCCTTGTTAAACAAGTAAATAAAAAAGGAAAACTAAAAAGCAGTTTGGTGTTTGACGAGTTTCCCACTATCTATTTGAATAACATGGACAGTCTTATAGCCACAGCAAGGAGCAACAAAGTTTCCACCTGCTTAGGCATCCAGGATTTTAGCCAGCTTCGTAAAGATTATGGCCGGGAACAGGCAGATGTGATTTTGAATATTACAGGTAACATAATCAGCGGACAGGTAACCGGAGATACGGCTAAACAGCTTTCTGAACGCTTCGGGAAAATCATGCAAGACAGGGAAAGTTATTCTATTAATAGTGGAGATACCTCTATCAGTCGCTCCAAGCAACTCGAAACCGCTATACCACCTTCAAAAATATCGGCATTAAGTTCTGGTGAGTTTGTAGGAATGGTAGCCGATGATCCCGATAATAAGATAGATTTAAAAGCATTTCATTGCGAGATTATTAATGACCATGAAGCACTTAAAAGAGAGGAAGAAAGCTATAAGAATATAGTGGTTATCCGAAAACTCGATAACAGTATGGTACAGCGTAATTATTTCCAGATAAAGCAGGATATACAGGACATTATTCAATCCGAAATGGAACGGTTACTTAATGACCCGGAGTTGAAGCATTTGGTGGTAAAGAAGGGTTAGTATCTATTAACTAATGAGCAAATCAACGTACCATCTTTATTGATTATAGCAGCAAATAAACTCTTTCGACCCTGTATTAGCAAAATCAAAAAATCAGTATGTATTTTATTTTGATTGAACTGCTGTTTGATCATTTTAATATCTGTTCCAGATGGAGAAGGGCGATCTTCGGGATGTGTATGCCATTCACCAAGATAAGCGACCTGCCCATAGCTGTTTGCATATTCATAATTAGTAACAATTTGTGCGCTTAAACGATGTCGTTCAAAATTCATCCTTGAGCGTTTATCAAGTTCTGTAGGGATCGAAAGTCGTTGTATTTGAATTGTATCGGATATAATTTTTCCAAGTATAATTCCTCCACTTTCTGGATCGCTTAGCTTACGTTGTATGTATTTCTCAAGTATATGCAATACTTCAGCCGAAAGTGAGAGTAAATAAGTATCAATTTTAATTTCCATTATAACTCGTTCTGTTGAATATTTCCTGTTTTTAATTGCTCACCATAATCCGATAATTTCAATGAAATATTTTTGAGAGTTTCTCCTTTCCATGTTAAAGACAGATTTCTTGTATCCCTATTGTCTATAATCTGAAATAAATACGGCAGAAGTGAAGACAAAAACAGAGTAATGTTTTTTTGCCCGTATGGAATGTAGGAACCTTGGCAACCTGCTTCACGAAGTGAGATTTGGTTATTCGGATTTTGATATTCTGATTTATCTATTACATTGTATTTATAAAGGTGATCTTTATAGAGAGTGCTGTAATCTAAGGCATGGCCTGGTTGAAGGTAAAGGCAATGCGCTCCGGCGAGATATGGTTCAATCCAAATAAAAAAAATGGGGATAGTAATTTTCGTTTCCTGTAACGATTGCAAAATATAGTTTTCAACTGTGTTCTTTCCTACAACGATAAATAAATAGTCGCTTTGATTAAGTAATGCTTCTTTGCTTCGAATAAATTTTACTACAGATTCCTGATATGTGAAAATATCTACAAGCGGATCATTTCGGAGAAGATAGTTTTGTACCCCTACAACTTTTGGCTTTCCAATATCATCTGGCCCTAAGAGATGTCTGTTTATGTTTACAAGAGACAATACCTCCGGGTCAATTAAATGAAGGTTGTCAATACCCAGTGACATCAGATTTGGAAGGAGATTGGAACCAATGCTGCCTAATCCGGCGAAAGTGATTGTATGTTGTGCAGTTTGTGGTATTCCATCAGTTCGTGTGGCCAAACGCTCTTTTGTATAAGTGTCAAATTGAAGACGAATTACCCGATCATTTTTTTGAAAACTGTCGAATACTTTAAATGGAGTTAAATACCCATTTCTGAAACCATTTCGATTTGTATTGAGTTGAGTGATGTACCAACCAAAAAACAGGTGGCTTGACCCTGAAATAACTGAAAATATCATCAGGCGGTATCCGGTTGTTTGATTTATATATTGCTCGAATTTATTTTGTGATTGCGGAAAATAGTCTTTTACAATTTTGCTTGTATCGGCGTTGGTAAAATTAAACGGAGGAAATAATCCTTTTACTGAACCTAAATAGAGGCCTTCTTTCTCTATCGTAGAATATCCCTTATCATTTAAAAACTTTCTGAACCTTTTGATAGATTTCCCCTGGTCGTACAAAATAATCTGGTAACCGGAATATGACTTTTCAATCGTCAGAAACTTTACTTGACAAGGGGCATCAAAAGGAATTTGTTCAAACATCACTAGACCGGAATAGATTTCATCCTTGTCATCGTATTTCTCGTTCCAATAGGCAACAAATTCATCGGCAAAATCATCAGGATTTACACCTTTTAAACCTTGTTCAATAATTTCAAGCGATTTGTTAAGACATATTTTGGCTATTTCATCGGGGCGGCTAATATCAGCTACAATTGATTCTTCATCATAGATGCAAACGAATCCCGCCATATCAACATGAGGGATATACCCAATCCATGCTTTGTCATCCTTTGAAACATAGATTTTTGGAAGAACCAAAGGAAATTCATCCGGTAATGCCATTAAAAGAACGACCGGCTTCACAACATCTCCATGTATAAATGTTTCTGTTTCTATCCGTAGGACAGTTGAATATTTTTGTAGCCCGGCGATTTTTCGAGCGGTATCGTTCATCGTGCTAACAAATGCAACTTCAGTTAACGCCTCAAATACTCTCTGCTTGGCTTGGTCAAAATCCAACATTCAGGCACTTTTAGCATTACTAGTAATTATCGCAGGAGAAGTAAACGAAGAAGCATTTTCGTCATAATCTTGTGCAGTTGCGCAGGAGAGCCGATTTCCAAATTGGGATTGCCATTTTGCACAAGCTCTTTTTTGATTACTTTCATTGATTGCTTGTTTCGCAGAATCAGCAAACGATGATAGCAATTTCATAAAATCAATTTTGTGTTCATACCCTTCTAATAAATCTTCTCCGATCGGCGTTGCCGGTCGTTTACACACAAATTCCCGTTGGAGGGCATTATAAATATTCACTAATGTATCTCTAAGTGAAATATCATCCCTTTCGTTTGAAACATAATTTTCTGTAGCAAGAATAGTAAGAATAATACCACATGGCATTTCTGCACCTTCCCGACTTTTATAATCACACCAAGCCTTTAGATACCGGACTATTTTCCTTAATTGTGCATCTACTTTTCTTATATTCTCCTTCCATGCATCATATTGTGCAGAAAATAATTTTCTTTCGTAAATATATTCCGCTTTAAACCCTGATTTTACTTTGTTTTCAAACCACTCAATAAACTCTACGGGGTCACTAACCGGCCAAAACTTCTTTAAATGAGCTAAATCAGGTGATTTCTTTGTTGTGGAATAATACATTGGTAAATCAACATGAAAGCCTTTCCCCAATTTATTTGATTTGCTTTCAAACATGTAACTGAATCCTTCTTTATACAATGCCCTAACGCAAGTATCTTTATCAATTACTTTTCCAACGTAAGGATTATTCGTTTCAACACTGAGTTTGACAAAATCATGGAATGTTTTTGTCGGCGGTCGTTGTGCTCTCGAAAGATTTCCTATGAAGTAAACACCATAGTCCAAATCGTAGTCCTCAGATATAGGATTAATAATAGTATCCATAATGAAAGAACCCTGAGATTGGAATTCTAATTCATGTACCGAAGGAAGTTGCCCCTTACTGTTATTAAATGAATTTATAATTCTTTGACGAAGATCATCCCGCGCCGCGATTAGCGCATGTCTTCTTTCTTCGGTAAGTCTGATAGCTTGATTAAAAATACTAAATAATGAATGACAGTTAGCCATAATCTTTTACGTTTGATAATTTTTTATTTAAAAAAAAGGATGCGATTTCAGTTTTCTTTTTATATATCTCACCCATATCATTTCCTTTACCCCTTATTAACCTTAGTGCATTTGGTGTCGCTACATCCAATTGAACATGATCTTCCTGTTCCCTGGCAATGTCGGCAGTAGGTACGCGGAAATAATCTATATCCACTTCAGAAATTTTTTGAATTTGGTTCATAAAATATTCCGAAAAAATACTTTGACCAGTCATTGAAGTTTCAAATAGGTCTTTTTTCCAATTCCAGAAAGACCGGTGTCGTTTGAGGCCAGTAGGCTTCCCTCCAGCCACAGAAAGGCTGCTGATAGATAGAATTTTTATACTGTTAAATTCCTTACTTGCACCTACAAAGAATCGTAACGCTTCTATAAGACCTGAGAGTGTTGGATTGTTTGCCCACACACCTCCATCTATAAATTGTTTGTGATCATAATAGGGAATTTCTGCGAGAGGGAAAAAAGTGGGAGCGGCTGATGTCGCAAGTGCTACGTCAACATAGTAGGCTTTATCATCTCTGTCAAGCTCATGATGGTCCTTTTTAAAAACCCACGGTTTTGCTTCTGTAATTGTATAACTTGGTATGCAGAGATAATTATTGCTATCTGCAATTTTGTGATTTCCAAAAACATTCTCTATTGCTTTCCTAAGTGGTTCATCTGAAAACTTTCCACGATATAATACCTGTTTTATATCACGGAGTGTTACCCGTTTTCCGAGGATACGAGGTAGCCAAAGCACACTTTGCTTAGGAAATATCTTTGGCCCTTCTTCCTGGTAAAATTGTGAAATTTTGACCATTGGAATTTTAAGAGAAGCGGCCAGAGCAATAAGACCTCCAGTTGAAGTACCGCACAATAGATCAAAATAGTCGGAAAGCAAACAATTAAACTTTTCTTCGAAATGTTCGAGAATTGTAGAAGAATAAAGCCCCTTGATGCCGCCACCGTCTATAGCCAATATTTTAAATTCTTTTTTATATTTCTCAGTATCCATAAGGATTGTTATCGTTGGTTTGTGGTTTAGGTATAGTTGCTATTATAATCCCCTGCACTTGAAATTCATATTCAAGGATTATAGGTTTATGCTTGGGGTTGCTTGATTTAGGTAATAAAGTGACAACATCTCCTCTTTTCTGAAATTCTTTAACTGTCGCTTCATCATCAATTAACGCAACGATATTTTGACCATTCTCAGCAGTTGGCTGTTGCCTGACAAGTATGAGATCACCTTCGTTTATTCCTGCTTTATTCATAGAATCTCCAATCGCCCGAAGCAAAAAATATTTTGAGCCTAGTTTTGCCAATGAAGTTGAGACCGGAATCATAGCTTCAATATTTTCTTCTGCCAGAATTGGAGTACCACATGTTACGTTGCCAACAAGCGGTATAGCAACTGTCCTGACCATTGTTTCCGTTTCCAAATCTTTTATCATCTGATAGCTGTTATCAGATTTTTTTTTCAGGAAACCATTTAGTTCTAATTCTATGAAAAGCAGCATGGCAGAACGAGGGGATTTGTAATCCATTTCATTCATCAAATCTCTAACCGATGGGAAATAGCCATATTTCATTAGCCAATTCCGGATATGCCTTAATGCTTCTCTGGCTTTAACACTTAAATTTTCTTCGGCCATAATACAAAGTGTATAATTCTGTATAATGCAAAAATACAGTTAATAATCAATTGCCAATCTTTTTTTTACAACAAAATAATTTTTTGCTTTGTGCATGTCCCTTCGGGTCGGGCCATTCCAGGGTTCGCTACGCTTCCGTCACGATTTCATCGCGACCGGCTCATTTCTTCGCCGCCTTCCATCTCCCTCATGCTTCACTGTAAAAGTTACTATAAAGCTGAATGAGCTAAAATGACAACCAGCCTGCTTCGGCATTTTCCAATCGAAACGGATAAAAAGGCAGCTAATTTATTGCGGGCAAAGCCAACTGGAAAACCAAAAGACTACGGCATAATGGCTTTGCTCGTACCTCACAAATCCACCCTTCGGAACTTATTCCGTTTCCTTTTGGTTTTCCGCTTTTCCCGCACTTTTTATCTGCTTTCTTTTTTTCCGTTTTTTCTTTTGGAAAAATGCTCTTTCGGGCAGGCGGCGTGAAAAAAGACAAACTAAAATAAATGGTTTAACAATTAAAATCAAACGACATGAACATCATTGGAAGACTAACGAGGGATGCACAAATTAGCACCCTGCCGAGCGACAAACAAGTGGTTAATTTTTCCGTAGCGGTGAACGACAGCTACCGAAACAAACAAGGCGAACGAGTGGAATGCACCGAGTATTTCAACTGCGCCTACTGGATTTCAACGAATGTAGCTAAGATACTCACCAAAGGTGCATTGGTTGAACTTATCGGCAGAGTAAGCGCAAAGGCTTGGATAGGTAACGATGGAAAGGCACACGCAGCACTCAATTTTCATACATCACAAATCAAATTGTATGGAGGTAGTAAACGGTCTGAAACCGTAGCAGGTGGTAACAGAAACAACTCCGCAGCACCTGCTAACAATGGCACAGACGATTTGCCTTTTTAATCATTCATTTTTCATTTATCAACTTTTTAAAAATTACAATCATGGCACAAAATCTTAATTATAACGAACGTACCGGCAAATACAGTTTCTTTAGCGTACAACAAAAAGCATGGCACAACTTGGGGCAAATAGTAGAGCAATATCCCACCAGTGCCGAAGCCATCAAATATGCAGGATTGGACTTCGAGGTTATCAAATCTCCCTTATATACTCGTGGCACAGGTATCAGCATAGGCGATGATGGCGAAATAAATGAAGGCGGTAACATTCTACTGCCTGACAACTTCGCAACCATGCGAACCGATACCAATCAGGTTTTTGGGGTAGTTGGCAAAGATTATCAAATCGTTCAGAACAAAGATGCTTTTGCTTTTTTTGATGCGATTGTAGGTGGTGGCGATGGCATTCTATACGAAACCGCAGGTGCATTAGGTAACGGAGAACGGGTATTTATTACGGCTAAACTTCCCGGCTACATCCGCGTAGGCAATGGTGATGATGTTACGGAAAAATACATTTTCCTGACAACGTCACATGATGGTACAGGAAGCATTACCGCAGCCTTTACACCTGTGCGCATTGTTTGTCAAAACACTCTCAATGCAGCATTAAGCAATATGTCTAATGTGGTACGCATTCGCCATACTTCTGGTGCAAAGCAGCGTTTGGAAAATGCTCATAAAGTAATGGGACTGGCTAATCAATTGAGTACCCAACTGGAGGGAATATTTAACCAATGGACAAAGGTGCGCATCTGTGATGAAGACGTAAAGAAACTTATTCAATTGGCGCTTTGTCCTAACAAGGAAACATTGGATGCACTTAAAAAAGGCGCAGATGATGAACTGTCAACCGTGTTCAAAAAAACAGTGGAAGATGCCTTTGCCTACGGAATGATAGCAGATACCCAACAGATGAATACAACCAAAGGAACAGTATTCGGTGCATACAATGCCGTAACCGGCTACTACCAAAATGTACGCAATTACAGGGATGATGAAGCGAAGTTGCAATCCATTGTAATGGGTGGTACAGCGCAGGCTAAAGCACAGCGGGCGTTTGAATTGTGTACTGCATTTGCACAGGATGGAGCGGATATTTTCAATATTAATTAATCAATAACAGGCGACTGCCTGCAAAGGTGGTCGCCTTTAAAAATCAGTATTATGAAGACAAAAATAAAAGACGAAGCGAAAAATTACGCTAAGGCACGAAGCCTTAATAAAGATTACAAGGATGTGCCTGTATATATTATTCATTGCAACCGGACAGGATTTTTCTATTGTAGATACCGATAGCTTAATAAGATTGTGGGAGAAGCTTATTGGCTACTATATCAATGGAGTTTTTACAGATTAAGAACGACATTCATAACAGACATTCTTAAAACAAGCAAATGGAAACGCTCATAAATCTATTATATAACGCATCCTGCTCTTTACTATTCTTTATCGGATTAGGTATCAGGTTGCTTATCGGTATGCGACAATTCAACCGCAGAGGCTTAGGCGGCCTGCAGCATTTCAATAACTATTTTGTGGGATTGATTACGCTTTCTATTGAATGGGTATTGAAGTGGGCAGCTTCATCCCTGATGCTGTGGGGGCTGTGGGGATGGTTTTTTAAATGACATGACACGGAAGCAAAACTATACGAGGCTGTATAGAAATTATCTAATCAAAAAAATATTAAACAATGGAAACAACGAAGTTTTCCAGCAATATAGCTGTCTTGAACATAACAGTCGACCTACAATTGACTATATGCGAAGGAGTAGAAAACAACTCGATAATATCCTTTATCTTCCAAAGCATCGCAGCGGCATTCCTTTCCCCGTAGGCGGAAAGCCGTTGCGCGGAGAAGCGGTGCAGCCACTTACCCAAAGCCGGTTCCTGTCCATTTCATTCCCGGTAATCCGTTTTGTGCGATAGGCTGCGGCACTGATTATTATGTTATTGTTGCAGCTTTTAATCATTTTTAATGCTTGCTTTTTCTTGCATCCTGCATATATTTTATATAGGATACGCAGAAGTATTATGAATAATTTTGCCTTGAAGAAATTGATTGGTGAGATGGACAAAGCGGAAACACAAAACGTTGAATACAAGCTGTCGTGGAGAGATGAGTATCTAAAATGGATATGTGGTTTTGCCAATGCTCAGGGTGGAAAAATATTTATAGGAGTTAACGATTATGGTGAAATTGCAGGAGTTGACGACTACAAGAGATTGATGGATGATATACCTAATAAAGCAGTGAATCATTTAGGGATAGTGGTGGATGTAAATCTGCATGTACATGAAGGGATGTATTACATTGAAATCATTGTACCGGTTAGCAATGTTCCGATAGCTTATCACGGGGTTTATCATTACCGAAGCGGTAGTACAAAGCAGGAATTAAAAGGTATAGCTTTACAAAACCTATTGTTGAAAAAGATCGGAAGAAAATGGGAAGATATGCCCGTCGAAAACGTGACCTTCAAAGACTTGAATGAAAATACAATTCATGCATTTTTTATTAAGGCTATCGAGAAGGAGCGAATACCCTCGGATGCCTTAACAATGGGTACGGAATTACTTTTAAGAAACCTAAATCTAATCACAGAACAAGGTCAGCTTACAAATGCTGCGATACTACTTTTTGGCAAAAGCCTTGTCAGGGCGAGCGTAACTGCCAGCTTTAAAATTGGTAGATTTGGTAAATCGAATCACGACCTGTTGTTTCAGGATATTATAGAAACTAACATTTTTGACATGGCTGATAAGGTTATGGAAACTTTGAAAGCAAAATATTTAATTCGACCAATATCTTATAAGGGGTTAGAACGAATGGAACCTTTAGAGTATCCTGAAGCAGCTTTAAGAGAAGCTATATTGAATGCCATTATTCATAAAGATTATTCCAGTACCTACACTTTTCTCAGGGTTTATGATGACCGGCTCCATCTTTGGAATCCAGGCGTTTTACCTGAAGAATTAACTATTGAGGAGTTGAAAAAAGACCATTCCTCTTATCCACGTAACAGGAATATTGCCAACGTCTTTTTTAAAGCCGGTTATATCGAATCGTGGGGCCGGGGTACTAATAAGATTATTGATACGTGTTGGGAAGCTGATTTACCTGAACCGATGATAGAAGAAGAACAAGGCGGCATTAGTGTTACCTTCCTGAAGGATATTTATACTCAGGAATATCTGACAGGCTTAGGTTTGGCAGAGCATTTTATAGAAACTATTTTGTTTATTAAGAAAAATGGAAGCATTTCCAATGCACAGTACCAAAGTCTTTTTAATGTATCAAAACGCAAGAGTACAAATGACCTGCAATATTTAGTAACTAAAAACTTTGTAGAAAAAGTCGGCACCAGAGGTAGAGGAACTTATTATCGTCTAAAAATAAAACGCTAACAGATCAGACTATTGGGCATTAATTGGGCAAAATGGGCATTTATTGAGCTATTTATTTAGTAAGGTACTGATAAACTAACGATTTATATTTTGCTTATAATCCGTTAAGTCCGGCTAATCCGTTTTGCGCGAGAGGCTGCGATATTTTTTATTGTTTGTTTACTAAAAAAGCAGGAGCGGAAACAACCTAATATCTTTCTACGATGCAAACATATTGTACAGAGTCAATGAATTTTTTTTAAATTTGTGAAGATCTTTACGTTTATGTGATATTGTGAGTCATTCAGTGAGCATTGATATTTGGATGTTTACAGGAGATTGAAAAATAGATGATTGGAATATAATCGGAATTGCCAAGTCATTTGATTAAATTTCTTGAAGGTGGGAGGAAAGTATTTTAGTGAGTAATTCAGTGAGTATTTGGTTTTCAAATTTGAGAAACTCAATATTGACAACGGTTTTACCTAATAGTTCGAATCTTGTCTACCCGACTTTAGCACAAAAGAGTAGCTGATTCTGGCTGCTCTTTTTTAGTATTCAAAAACCAAATAATCCCAGGGCTTCATTTCAAACACATAATTGTTATACAGCTTTACTCTGGCTCCTGAAAACACATCGGACACCTTGCCATAAACTCTTTTATCATCAATGGTGAAATGTTGAGGTTGAGAAGAGAGATTCAAAACTACCAACACTTTCCTATCACCTTTTTGTCTCAAATAAGAAAATATCGCATCGTCATTGCCTGTGGCTATTTTTATATATGCAGCATCTGCATCCAACGCTTTGTTTCGCTTGCGCAAATGCAACAAGGTGGAATAAAAAGGTGCCATTTCATACTTACCCCATTGTATCGGATCTCTGACAAAAAACTTCAATCGTTTTTTATTAGGTTCTTCCTGTCCGTTGTAAATGAGAGGAATGCTCTGGTACATTGTCTGGGTAAAGACAGCAAAGGCTTTGTAGGCATCCCCGTATTTTTCAAACTCCGTACCATTCCAGCTATTCTCATCATGATTGGTGGTAAAGAATAGCCGGTAAGCATTCTTTGGATAAAGGCGGATATTGTGATTCAACACAGAATCCAAATATTTAAGATTGTGTTTTTGTCTATATACATCTGCCATGGGCTGCATCAGGCTCCAGGTATAGGTTTCATCAAATCCGGCATAATGAAGATTTGGGTTTTCACCTTCGGCGAGCATAAATACGTCTTTGATCTTTCTCAGTTGGGTGATGCAATCTTTCCAGAAATCATCCGGAACCAAATGAGCTACATCACACCGGAATCCGTCGATATTGGTCTCCTTCAGCCAATACTCCATTACTGCGATCATGGAATCCCGAAGTTCACGATTCTGATAATTTAATTGCCGGGTATCAGTCCAGTCATAGGGACTTACGATTTTACCTGTACTGTCGTGTTGATAAAAATCCGGGTGACGATAAATCCAGGGATTGTCGGCAGAAGTATGATTGGCCACCCAATCTGTAATCACTTTAAAACCCATAGCGTGTGCTCTGTTGACAAGGTTTTTGAAATCCTGTATAGTTCCGAATTCCGGGTTAACCTCTTTATAATTCCTTACAGAATAGTAACTCCCCAATTCGGTGGAATTCTCTTTTCTGTCTTTGACACCAATGGGCGTGATGGGCATAAACCACAACACTTCGACACCCATCTCTTTCAGCCTTAGCAGGCTTCTTTCAAATGCAGCAAAAGTACCTTCATTGGAAAACTGCCTTACATTGACTTCATAGATATTGGTTCGGCTGCTCCATTTAGGATGATCAAATGAAGTAGTCTGCTGCCCCGGCATGGAGACAGGTGAAACCTTTGGGCTGCACGATGTGAAAAACAGGATGGCTGACGCGCAGAGAATGGAAAAATGCCTGTACATAATTTCAATTGTTCGTTTTGAGAAAAAATATATCCTGAAAGGAATGATTATTCTTCTTCCATTCCCTCTCTGATTTCATCATTGATAGTCACTATTACTTTATCAATTCTCTGTCCATCCATATCCACAATTTCAAAACCAAATCCTCTCCATTCAAATGTATCTCCAGCGGCTGGAATTCTCTGAAGCATGTGCAGAATAAAACCGGCCAATGTGTCAAACTCATTTTCTCCCTCATTTACCCAAACGGTTTTATTAAAATAGGTGAGAAAATCATAAAATTGAATCTGACCATCGATGATGAAGCTGCCATCCTTCCTTTTTTTGATTTCATATTCATCATCCTCTTCCTCCGGCATCTCGCCGACAATTGCTTTCAGAATATCGCGTGCAGTAATCATCCCCTGAAGGCTGCCATATTCATCCACAATAAATGCCTGATGAATTTTGGTATTTTTAATCTTTTCCAACACCTGGTAGGCAGAATTATTCTCAGGCACAAACAATGGTTTTCTTAATAATTCAGCAAGTGCTGTTCCCGGATTGAGATATAAATCTTTCACCTGTACCACGCCCTCAATGTCGTCAATATTTCCCCGGCAGACCGGATAGACCGAATGTTGAAATTCTTCAATTTTAGAATTCACCGAATCTCTGGTTTCATTGATCTCAAACCAAATGATATCCGTCCGGTGAGTCATGAGAGAAGTGATGTTTCGGTCTCCAAGATGAAAAACACGCTCTATGATATCTTTTTCTTCCTCTTCAATCGTACCTATCTCGCTTCCTTCATTGATCATTGCCTTGATTTCTTCTTCAGTCACCTGGTTTTCGGCGGAAGGCTTCAGGTTCAGCAATCTGAATAATCCAATATTGATGTTGCTCAGCAACCAAACCAAAGGGTAGGAAACAGTACTTAATAATCTAATCGGACGTGCTACCATTTTTGCAATCTTCTCAGGATTCAGAATGGCAATACGCTTAGGAACCAACTCTCCAAAGAGTATCGACAGAAATGTAACTATGACTACAATAATAATCAAGGAAAGAGATGCTGCGTAGTGGCGGATAAACTCGATTTTCTCCAACACCGGTGTGAGGTACACGCTGAATCTCTCTCCGGAATATACACCTGTAAGTATTGCTATCAGTGTGATATAGATCTGAGTAGTCGATAAAAATATATCAGGATTTTCTTTCAGGTCAAGAGCTACCTGTGAGCGGGTATCCCCTTTTGCAGCGCCTGCTTCCAGCCTGCTCTTCTTTGCCGATATCAAGGCAGTCTCACACATTACGATGAATGCATTTAACAGAATAAGAAAAAGAATTATTAAAACCTCAGACATAATTAAATTTTAATATGGGACTCCAGACGGATCGTTCTGTTAAAAATGGTTGCAGAAATCAATCCGATCAATATACCGACAATTGTTCCGCAAAAAACGTCCAGAGGAAAATGCACACCTACATACACCTGTGCATAACAGATGGCGGCTGCCCATAAGAATATAAATCCCCATTTTTTGCTCATAACCTTACTAAAAGTAACAAAGATAAATGTTGCAACGGCAAAATGGTTAACCGCATGTGATGAAACAAAACTACTGCTGACGGGGCAGTAGCTCACAATAAACCGGATGCTGTGGGCCAGATCAGGATCCCGGCATGGCCTGAGTCTGGCAAACGCCCCTTTGATCAGCGTACTACTGGTGTAATCTGAAACCATCACCGTTGCAGCCAAAAACAAAACCCAGCTCCATCCCCTCTTTCTGAAATTTAATATAACAAGAAGAACGAGAAAAAAATATAAGGGCGCCCAGAAAAATGGCTCCCTGATAAATGGGAAAACTGCATCAAACAACCGATTATGCCATTCCCCGTTGATTTTGCGAAATAATGCCTGATCCATTTTTACCACTCCGGCAGGTAAGAAGGAAGCATTCAAAAACACTTCTGAAAACATGTGGTCAAAATTACCTATTCTGAATGAACCGCCTTTAAATTTATTACTTTTGACGCCTTAATGATTTTACCAGGCAATGAAAATATTCGCACTCTCAAGGCTCAGCAAATGGATGATCTGGACAGGACTTGGTCTTTTGCTCTTTATGACGATCATGAGAGTCGCTTTTTATTACAGATTTCATTCAACCGTGTCAGGTACTGAAAATTACATTAATCCCTTTCTGCTTGGCTTACGATATGACCTGAGAATAATTTGTGGTATTGTCTTATTTCCTTTTCTCATCGGGCAATTGTATCTCACACGGAAAAACGGAAAATTGAGTGCGGGCAGCATTTTCCGTATATCGATCACCGTTATTTCAATGGTTGCTTTATTGCTTTTTATGAAAAAAGGGCACATGCAACCGGAGTCTTTAACAATGATGACCATTTTGTTTCTGCTGATACTATCCTGGTTACTTTTATCCAAAGATTGCAACCCGTTTCATAAAAAAATCTCTGAGAAGATATTCAGATGGTATTTTAACATCATTTTCTTTGTGCTTGTACTTTTTTATGCGTTGGATTTTGAACATTACGATTACCTCCAGCAACGGCTCAGCGCAAGCATTATCAACTTTACCGGAGATGCCAAAATCAGTCTGAATATGATATGGGAGACCTATCCTGTATTTGCCCTGACATTATTTATCTTATTATCCACCGCTCTTCTGGTATGGTGGGTAAACTTCTCATTCAAAAAAATATCCGGGCAGAGCGTTATATCCGGTGGAAAGAGCTATTTGTCATCCATCATCCTGGCATTGTTGTTTGCCCTTGCAATCTTTGGCCGCCTCAATCAATATCCTCTACGATGGAGCGATGCCTTTGCCTATGAAAATGATTTCAAAGCCAACCTGGCATTAAATCCCGTTCAAAGTTTTCTGAGTACACTTCAATTCAGGAATTCGGGGTACGACATCCATCTGGTGAAAAAATATTATCCTTTAATCAGCAAATATCTCAGAATACCGGATGAAGAGGCAAAAGACCTGAACTTCAGAAGGCAATATAAAGCACCGGATACAGCTGTGAAGCGGAACGTGATTATTGTCATTTGCGAGAGTTTTTCTGCATATAAAAGCACCATGTATGGAAACCCATTGAATACAACACCCTACTTCAATGAAATGTGCAAAGAAGGTGTTTTTTATGATCGGTGTTTTACGCCCTCTTATGGTACAGCACGAGGGGTATGGGCTACGATTACGGGTATTCCGGATGTAGAATACCCAAACACCAGCAGCCGCAATCCTTCTTATGTGGATCAGCACTCCATTATCAACGATTACCACGGCTATGAAAAATATTATTTTATTGGCGGCAGCAGCAGTTGGGCAAATATCCGCGGGCTTCTGACCAACAATCTTACCGATTTGCGCTTGCTGGAAGAAGAAGATTTCAAGGCACAAAAAGTAGATGTATGGGGAATCAGTGATAAAAGATTGTTTCTTGCTGCAAACAACACTTTCAAGAATCTGAATAAACCTTTTGTAGCCGTCATTCAAACGGCAGACAACCACCGCCCTTACACCATCCCGGTAGAAGACAAAAAGAATTTTGAACTGGTCAATTACCCGAAGGATACCTTATTGAAATACGGATTCTCAGGGAATGACGACCTGAACGCATTTCGATACACAGACTACGCATTCCGCACATTTATCGAAGCCGCAAAAAAGGAAAGTTATTTTAAGAATACATTATTTGTATTTGTGGGTGACCACGGTGTACACGGATACTCAGGTGCCGAATTCCCCAAAGTATGGGAATCTGCGGGATTGAATATCCATCATGTTCCGCTGCTCTTTTATGCCCCTGATTTTTTAAAACCTGAAAGGTTGCACAACGCCTGCTCTCAATTAGATGTATTGCCCAGCGCTACTGCAATAGCAGGAGTATCGTACATGAATACGACAATGGGAATTAACCTCTTTGATAGCACTTCTACTTATCTACCCTTCCGGAATTCAGCTTTTCTGTTTGACCCGACCATCCGGCAAATAGGGATAATCACAGACAGTCTTGTTTACACGAAAAACCAGATAGGGAACAGGGAAGATTTGTATTCCCTAATTCAGGGAATAACGCCCAACCCTTCCAAAAAAGGCGAACTAAGAACACTGACTGATGCCTGGTACCAAACAGCAAAATACTTATTACAAAATAACAGAAAGATCACTACAGGTAAAAAGTAACTCATCATGGCATTGGGAAATAAAATCAGAACGACCACCCCACTTACGATCCGATGGATCATGAACCTCTGGCTGGTTTTCATGCTGATTTTTACCGTACTCCGTATCGCCACACTCATATTATTCATGCCCGCACAGACGACAGTTGCAGATGTACTCCCCGCCTTTTCATTAGGATTTTTTTATGATTTAAGATGGGTGTCCATCATCTTATTGCCCATAGCACTGGTGAGCCTTATATCCCGGTGGTCTCCATTTCATTCTATACGAAATAAAAAGATCTGGTCATGGTACCTGGCTGCCGCTGCACTTTTTGTATTGTTCTTTTATGGAGCAGATTTTGGCAACTTTAGTTATAATCACACTCGGCTTAATGCCAGCGCACTCAATTTTGCGGAAGATCCTGTCATTTCACTCCAGATGCTGTGGCAGAGCTATCCGATGGTTTGGATTTTATTCGCTCTCATTCTTACAGTATTTCTTCTGTCATGGTTATTCAGACACACTCATGTAATTACCACCAAACGAAATCTGAGTGACAAGCCCGGCAACAGAAACTATTGGTTTATCATCACCATACTGATTTTAAGTTGGTCAGTTTATGGTTTATTTTCTTTTAGACCATTGAAATGGAAAGACGCCTTTCAGTTGAACAACAATTTTACAGCTTACCTGGCACTGAATCCTCTGCAAAATTTTTTCAGTACACTTCAATTCCGCAAGCCGGCATTTGATAATGAAAAGGCCGGGGACTATTACAATACGATGGCAAAATTTTTAGGATTGAATGAAAACGAAACTAAGAATCTTTCCTATTCCAGGCTGATAAATCCCACAAGTAAATCGCTGGAAAGCAGCCCGAATGTGGTCATCGTACTGTGCGAAAGTTTCAGCATGTACAAAAGCAGTATGTCAGGCAATCCGCTAAATACTACACCTTTTTTCAAACAAATGTGTGATAGTGGAATTTTCTTCAACAGATGCTTTAGCCCCACCTTTGGCACAGCCCGTGGGGTCTTTGCTCTGATCACCGGAATACCGGATGTACAATTATCCAAATTTTCTACCAGAAACCCCGAAGCCATCAACCAGCGCACAATCATTAATAATTTTGAAGATTACGAAAAGTTTTATTTCATCGGAGGCAATAGCGACTTCAATAACTTTGAAGGGCTGATAAAAAATATTTCGGGAGTAAAAATATTTCAGGAAGGCTCTTATACCTCCGTACCGATCAATGTATGGGGAATCAGTGACAAAAACCTGTTTCTGGAAGCCGGCAAAACACTTACCTCACAAAAGAAACCATTCTTTGCCATCATTCAAACGGCAGACAACCACAGGCCATTTACAATCCCTGAAGAAGATTCTGATTTCGAAAGAAGAATTGTTCCTGAAGATACACTTCACAAGTACGGATTTGAGTCATTGAAAGAGTTCCAGGCATTTTGCTACACAGACTATTGTTACAGGAAATTTATGAACTACGCAAAAGAGCAACCCTGGTTTGACAATACCATTTTTGTTTTTGTGGGAGATCATGGCGTTGGAGGCGAAACTTCCTTTGTGTATAAAGACTCATTAATCAACCTGGGAAAACTTTCTGATGAGCATGTACCATTGCTTTTCTATGCCCCCGAATTGCTCTCTCCTTCCCTGCATACAGAAACCGTGTCTCAGATAGACGTATTGCCTACCATAGCGGGTATGATCCACAGACCGTACCAGAATACGACACTGGGAAGAGATCTGCTTAACTTCAGAAATAAAACAGACGCCGCTTTCATTATTCATCATGACGAAGGGAAAATTGGCGTAGTTACCAACAATTTTTATTTCTCCAAAAATTTACAAATCAGTAAGGAAGAACTTTTCGCGATCGATGCCGCTGGGATTCGGGCAAGCCAGGCAGAAAAAGATTCTGTAAAGCAATCACTTTCAGAATTAACTTCTGCCCTGTATGAAACAGCTAAATATATGTTGCTGCACAATAAGCAGGGAAAATAATGGATTGATCTTTCAATAAATATATGAAGATGGAAAACAACAAAAGAAGTTGGAAGAAAAATGCAGGTACAATAATCTTCCTTGCATTGATGCTATTTTTTCTCATCAATACCAACGCAAAATCCTGGTTGTTGAAACAGGTATTAAAGACAGGATTATTCTCTCCGACCATTGAGAATACAGGCACGGATTCTTCATCAGTTTTTGCCATGCCACTTACATATAGAGATCAAAATGGTGTGCTCCAAAGTACAGAAAACATGCGTGGCAAAACCATCTTTATTAACTTCTGGGCATCCTGGTGCCCACCGTGCGTAGCTGAAATGCCGTCGATGAATAGTATGTATCTGAATCTGAAAGACCAGAAGGATCTCTCATTTATTTTTATTAATCTGGATGAACAAATCCAAACGGCAAAGGAATTTTTGAAAAAGAATCAATACGACATCCCATTGCAGCGGGCTGAAGGATTTATACCTACCGACCTTTATACAGGCACCTTACCTACTACAATCGTATTGAACAAGGAAGGTCATATTGTATTGAACCATACAGGTATGGAGAATTACAATACCGAAAAATTTAAAGAAAAACTCAAAGCACTTGATTAAACCTCTATTTGACAATACTTACAGATGCCTCAAACTTCTCCACAGTAACGCCCAATGCATCGGCCGCTGCATTACTTAGTACGAGACCGACCCCATCATTTTGTTTGATATCAGGAACAGCATCTAACACCTTCGCATAGACTGAAGTATTCAGTGAGGGATTTGAAATTTTAATTATGCTCCCCGGTTGGGCATTGTCTGTAAAACAATAATATTTAAAATCCTGCCAGCCACTTGTGGATTTAAACACTGAAGCAGAAACATTCATCGTACTTACCTGTCCATTGGCAGATGCATCAGCAAATTGTTGCTTAAAGAAACCTTCCTTTGAATTGGCTGCAGACGGATTGCTTATAGTCTGAACCGGTGTTACATAATTTTTCTCAACTTTTGATTCCTCTTTTTCAACGTGCTTGCCGTTGCTTTCCGGTGATTCCTTCTTTACTATTTCCATTTCAGGTTTTGGTTGCTCCTTCGCTGTGACAATTGCAGTTTCTTCTTTTATTGGAGTTGATGGTGGATTGTTCTTTTGAGCATGTGTCTTTGCAAGTGCTGACTCTGACTTACTCACCCGAATAAAACCAACGATCAGATCCGTTCCTGCATTCAATTGATCGGAATTTAACTGATTCCATTTTTTGAGGCTTGACAAAGGCACATTTTTATAGTTGGTACCAATTCTGAATAAAGTCTCACCGGAAGCAACCGTATGGTAAACCGGAATAAGCGCCTCGGCTGCACTTTTCACAGTAGATTGAGTGAAATTATTCAAATCTAAAGGAATCTTCAGTTGCTGACCTATGGATAAACCATTTTCCATTTTTATATGATTAAATGAAGCAAGTTCCCTTGGAGACACATTATACAACCTCCCGACACTGTAAAAATTCTCCTTAGGGGAAATGGTATGTTCCAGATACATTGAATTTCCACTTCCCTTTATCTGAAGTTTGTCTTGCGAAAAGCCAATAACCGGAATAAATAGGATAATACAAAGAAATAACGTGAACCTATGCATAAATTCATTTTATGGTTAGGAATAAATTTTGTCAGGTCTTACCTATGTTACAAAAATAACGGGCAGCAACCTCAGAATTCGTTAAATTTTTTTTTACAATACCGAATGCCTGTTACCGGATATCAATCAAAAAGGTACCCAGATCTACCAGGTCACCTTCACTCATTACGAATTCTTCCAGATTAGTGATATCAAGATTTGTCATCACCTTACTCTTATAAATTTCATTGCCTTGTTGGTACACCACAAAATAAAAGTCAGGCTTCTCGTCTAAATTTGCGGGATAGGAAAAATCTTTAGGTGTGAGTATAAATTTTGCTAATCCATCGACCACTTCCGATTCTCCGAGAAAATCATCGTTAAAAATGTCTTTGTCATATAATCTTACTTTGAAATCAGAGCCACTCACCGGTTCATCACTTCCCCGCGCAATAAGGCGCACCTGAATCAATAGATTTATATCTTTATTCAACTCTATATTCATACAAAACAGATTTTTACAAATATGAAGGAAATATTATTTTAATCCAATTTTAAAACTGCAAGAAAGGCCTCCTGAGGAACTTCGACATTCCCTATCTGTTTCATACGCTTCTTTCCTTCCTTTTGCTTTTCCAGAAGTTTTCTCTTACGACTGATATCGCCTCCATAACATTTTGCGGTAACATCCTTTCTAATCGCGCTGATATTTTCTCTTGAAATAATTTTTGCCCCAATAGCTGCCTGAATTGCAATCTGAAACTGCTGACGTGGTACCAGATCCTTTAATTTCTCACACAATTTTCTACCAAAATCCTGAGACCTGGCTCTGTGAATCAGCGAACTCAGAGCATCTACTCTATCACCGTTTAACAAAATATCCATCTTCACAATGTCGCTTTCCCGGTATCCAATCGGGTGATAATCAAATGAAGCATATCCCCGGGTAAGGCTCTTGAGACGGTCATAAAAATCAAACACGATTTCTGTCAGTGGCATTTCAAAGCTCAATTCCACTCTGGAAGTTGTAAGATACCCCTGATGGGTGAGTATACCGCGCTTACCAATACAAAGAGTCATAATGTTGCCAATGTACTCAGGTTTGGAGATGATCTGTGCCTTGATAAAAGGTTCTTCTATTTTATCAATCCTGCTCGGGTCGGGCATTTGTGCAGGGTTATTTACGATCACTTTTTCTCCTTTTGTAGTATAGGCGATAAAACTTACGTTGGGAACGGTGGTAATTACCGTCTGATTAAATTCTCTCTCCAATCTTTCCTGCACAATTTCCATGTGCAACATTCCCAGAAAACCACATCGGAATCCAAAGCCAAGGGCCTGGCTGGTTTCTAATTCAAAGGTCAGGGAAGCATCGTTCAACTGAAGCTTTTCCATACACTCTCTCAATTCTTCAAATTCATCTGTATTGACCGGAAATATTCCTGCAAATACCATTGGTTTTACCTCTTCAAAACCTTTAATAGACCGGGCACTAGCGTTAGCGACGGTCGTAATTGTATCCCCAACCTTCACCTCTTTCGCATTCTTAATTCCCGTAATCACATACCCTACATTTCCGGCACTCAAAGATTCTTTCGGCATCATCCCAAGTTTCAATACGCCGACCTCGTCTGCCAGGTATTCTTTACCTGTATTAAAGAATTTAATTTCATCATTTTTCCGTATAACGCCGTTGAATATGCGAAAATAAACTATAATACCCCTGAAGGAATTAAATACACTATCAAAGATTAAAGCCTGCAATGGAGCATCCGGGTTTCCTTTTGGCGCAGGAATCCGCTCAATGATCGCTTTGAGAATTTCCTCTACGCCAACCCCTGTCTTAGCACTGGCATGAATAATTTCTTCTCTCTTGCAACCAATGAGCTCAATCACCTGATCTTCCACCTCGCCGATCATAGCACCATCCATATCGATTTTATTCAGTACCGGGATGATTTCCAAATCATTTTCAATTGCCAGGTAAAGATTACTGATCGTTTGTGCCTGTATGCCCTGGGTGGCATCCACCAGTAAAAGTGCGCCCTCACAGGCTGCCAAAGCCCTGCTGACTTCATAGCTGAAATCCACATGGCCAGGCGTATCTATCAGATTCAGCACATACTCGCGATTCCCATACTTATAATTAATCTGAATCGCATGGCTCTTGATGGTAATTCCCTTTTCCCGCTCCAGATCCATGCTGTCCAACACCTGAGCCTGCATTTCCCGCTGGTTGATGGTATGGGTAAACTCCAGCAAACGATCAGCCAACGTACTCTTACCGTGATCGATATGTGCAATTATGCAAAAATTCCTGATTTGCTCCATAAATTATTCGCTACAAGGCGCAAAGGTAAGTTTTTGAACCCCAAAAAATTCGCTTTGGAATTCCCGTGCCTGTTATTTTTATACCAAAAGAATTTGTAAACCGGATCAGAGAAATTTCCGGTAAACCGATACTTTTTAAACTTATTTTGACGAAATTTCCAAAATATATTTGCCCCCCTAATTCCAAACTTCTGCACAGTGAAAAAGAAGCAAACAAATTTTTATTTTTCCAGGCTTTATCATCACAACAAAATGCTCTTCATTCTGGTCGGGCTATTTTTTCTACTTCACATAAATGCCAACTTTTTTTTCGGCGGCCAACAATCTCCTTTTTTCTACTGGAATTTATACGCAACTCCAGTTTCAAAATCTGACTCTGTTTCATTTTATGAAATCAGATATAATGGAAACAAGGTATTATTATTGAACCAGACACGAAAGCAACCGGGCAATTTTCTATTACTGAATCCTCTTTTTCATTATGTCTCTATGATTTCAAACCATGGGAAAGACATATTACAGCACTATATTGATAATTGGAATTCCAGTTACCCTTGGCTTGCCAATCTTACTCCGGGCATCAAATTTTATCCGGACTCTTCAGACCTGAAAAAATTTCCTTCATGGTTTGTAGATCGCATGGAATCTTATCAAAGTATCAGAATACAATCGATGGACATCTATAAGATCACTGTGCGATATGCAAAGAATGGCAGAGTGCAACCCGTTTCCGAACAATTCATCTGCAAAATCAAATGACGACACTATCCGAAGAAAAACAAATGATCGTTCGCGGCAGGTTGACCATGTACTTCATTTTAATCGTACTCACCTACAGGCTTCTGCTTCATGCCATGCCATTTCAGTGGGGAAAGCCCCCTCTTTTTGGTTTGTACCTGGAAATACCCTTCCGACTCTACTGGTATTTTCATTTGCAGGATTGGCTCGTTTATTCAAAAATTGGCTCTATAATATTTACAGTTCTATTGTTTTTATCGGCTATTCTTGCCCTTTGGATTACACGAAAAAATATCGGATTTGTCATTTTCTCAATCTTATATTTCCTGTATTACCTCAGTTATTACACCTTCAATATTATTCATCAGCATCAGATGGCGGCCATTATCCTGATGCCCCTCCCTTTTTGTGTAATCAATGCCAGATCCAGAAAATTACTTTGGGAAGGGCTCAGATATTATGCCTGCTTCATCTATTTTTCGGCATTTTTACTGAAGATTATTCATGGATCATTTTTTACTTCTGGCAATGGCAGCCATTCAGTCATGAACAACCTCGCCGAATACCTGTATTATTATCCCAATAGCCCTATTTCTGAACTTGTTTCATTTACAATTTCAAATTCCTGGATTACGAATGCAGGGTTTGTAATCATTGTATTGATGCAGGGTTGTATGGGAATTGGCTTTTTTACAAAAAATTTTGACAAGTACCTGATTTGGGTTCCGGTAATTCTTCATCTGAGCACATATATATTTTCAGACGTTTTTTTCGTTGAAATGCTGATACTTGCATTATTGTTTCTAAATGACAAGCAAATAGAATGGATACATCAAAAGATTTCAATTCCGGGCATACGATGACAGAATCACCTGTGATCGAACGGAGTTACTTATGGATGCTGTTTGGAAGGTTAATGCCTTTACTGGCACTGTTTGTTATAACAATAATTTATTCTCACCATTTATCGTTGGATGAATATTCACAGTTTCAGAGCTTGTGGATGTATTCCAATGTGGTGAGTGTTATTATAGGCTTTGGAATTACTACACTTATCTTCTCAACCCCGCCGGGGATTCTGCTAATTATTTTCAGAAGGAACAGAAAGCAGATTCTTGGTCTTTACTTTATACTTTGGGCATCTGTTTTATTACTGTTTGTTGTAGTGGTGAAACAATATGCCCTGGTTCTCAAACTTTGGGTGATCCTATTTATCATTCTCCAGGTTACCAACAATATTGTAGAATCTGCTTTAATAAAAAAAGGCGGATCAAATACATATTTCCTGATCAATTCAGGATATACTTTACTCTTTCTCATCTGGCACTTAGTGGTATTGAATTCAGGTTTCAATCTCGAATACCTTATAAAAGGTATTTTATGTTTTTCAATTCTTAAATTACTATCTCTGATTTCCATTCGCGATCGCTCAATCAGAGGGCATAATAAAATGCTACCGGAGAAAAAAGACTTTTATGCTCATTGGGTGTATAACGGCATCAATGATACGCTGGGGGTGTTTGCAAAATGGATTGACAAACTGATACTGATATATTTATTGACCCCTTCTGATTTTGCGATATTTTTTAATGGGTCTGTGGAAATACCGTTTTTCTCCATCTTCATCAGTGTGACGGGAGGATATATGATGATGCAAATGGCAAAGAATCATTCCGATCCTTCATTTATTGGAAATATTTTCAAAGAAAATTTTTTGATTTTGTCTTCGGTAGTTCTGCCTTTGTTTTTCTTTCTGATGTTTTTCCGCTATTCCGTATTCCTGACTTTCTTTGGTGAAAAATACCTCGCTTCCTTACCCGTTTTTGAAATTACTATTTTGATTCTTCCTCTCAGAATTAATCATTTCGGAGGTGTGCTTCAGGTTTTTGGCAAAGGGAAGATCGTAACACAAGGAGCATTGCTGGATCTGATCATTGCAATTTTGATGGTTATCATTTTGTATCCCCTTTATGGAATGCAAGGCGCAGCTGGTGCAATCGTTATCTCAACGCTGATTCAGATTTCCTATTACCTGTTTCATATCAGCAGGTTGCTAAGAGTGTCTGTGATTCATCTGATACCTTTCAAAGATTTGCTTATTCGATTTGCAATTATTGGATTTGCGTTTGGCATACTACGGATGCTTAGTTCAGATAGCAGACCAATTCTACATATTATACTGGGTTGTTTGCTCATTGCTGTTTGTACAATCGTGGCAGGTAGAAAGTATTGGTTGCACTTCAGATTAAAAGAATAATTGCAGGAGAATAATTATAACTTCAACTTTTATATAACAGGCTGTCATCCTATATTTACAATTTATGACAGAATAAGGACCTCTATGTCTAAATGCTTTTTGAACTTATTCATTCTGCTGTTATTTGGCTCTATGGGGTATGCGCAGGATACCCTCCCGAAAATCAATGTAACGTTTTTGGGTAAAAAAGTACTTGTATCCTGGGTTAATAGATATGAGAATGTCACAGCGATCAATATCCAACGGTCGGGCGACAGCCTCAAAAATTTCACCTCTATCGGAAGCGTGTTGAATGTAAATGCAACGGCCAATGGTTTTGTGGACAATAAAGAATTTATTCCGAATGAACAGTACTACCGGCTTTTCATTTCTTTTGAAGGTGGATCTTACATCTTCACTGAATCACATAAGGCAGTGCAGGACACCATGAAAATAAGAATAGAGCCTGTTGTAGAGAAACAGAATACAAACCTTCCGGAGAAGAAAGTGGTCATTCCAAATGTTTTTGTTCCTTCAAGGCATGTGTACACAGGGAAGGACAACAATGTAATCATCTCAGTGAAAGATGCTTCAAAAAATAAATATGCCCTGAAGATTTTTGAAGACAATGGCGATCCTGTTTTCGAACTTAACAAAATCCCTCAGGATTTGCTGATCATCGACAAGGCCAACTTTGTTCATTCCGGTTTATTCCGGTTTGAACTTTATGAAAACAAAGTACTGATAGAAAAACACAAATTGTTTATTCCGGAAGACGGTAAACCTATGCCGCTATTAGATATCAACGGTTATGAAATCAGGAATCGATAAGTCACCATACTGCCAATTCAATCCAAGATGACAGATCTCAATGAATCAGAAGAAGAATTGTTTGAGGTGCATCAGATAGAATGTGCCAAGGGGCAGGAACCCTTACGCATCGACAAATTTCTGATGAACAGAATAGAAGGTGCTACAAGAAATAAGATTCAACAGGGAATAGAGAACGGTCGTGTGCTTGTAAATGGTCTGCCCATAAAATCAAACTATAAAATAAAAGCCTCTGATAAGATTGTAATCTACCAGGATCACTCACCCGAAACTACGGATATTATTCCGGAGGATATTCCCATTAAAATTGTCTATGAAGACGATGACCTGATGGTAGTGGACAAAGAGCCTGGCATGGTAGTACATCCCGGAAGTGGCAACCCTTCGGGCACGCTTGTAAATGCCATTGCCTTTCATCTGAAGCAACAAAATCCATCTCTCACAGAAGACGAGCTCAACAGATTCGGGCTTGTTCACCGAATCGATAAAAATACATCCGGACTACTGGTACTTGCCAAAACTCCTCTTTGCATGACAGAACTGGCAAAACAATTTTTTCATCATACAGTACATCGCCGATACCTTGCAATGGTATGGGGAGATTTTGAACTAGACAGTGGAACCATCATTGCTCATGTGGGGAGGCACCTCAGGTACAGAAAACAATTTGCAGCATATCCAGAGGGCGATCATGGCAAAGATGCCATCACACATTATCAAGTGCTTGAAAGATTCAATTACGTCACCCTGATCGAATGCAGGTTAGAAACAGGCCGCACTCATCAGATCCGTGTACACATGCAACACATAGGGCATCCTTTGTTTAATGACGAGATTTATGGAGGCGACAGAATTGTGAAAGGTACTGTATTCAGCAAATACAAACAATTTGTGGATAATTGCTTCGCACTTTGTCCCAGGCATGCCTTGCACGCCTGGCAATTAGGATTTATTCATCCGGCTACAAAAATGGAAATGCACTTTGAGTCAGCCTTGCCGGACGATATGGCATCTGTTATTGAAAAATGGAGGCGTTACACGCAGGGATCGCAGGTAGAAGGAGCGAAGAGTAAAGAGTAAATTGAAAGTGGAGAATCACCTCCCGAATCAGATGAAAAGAAATACGCAATCTTTATCTCAAGATATAATCAACCTGAATTTCTATTGATAATACAAGATTTCCGAAGGCCGTTCTATGATTACCTCCTTTTCTTCCGAAGCCTCTACTTTACCGATTATGCGGGATTCAATGCCAAAATTGTCAGCAATATTCATGATTCCATTAGCTGCTGTCTCTGTAGTGTATATTTCCAGACGGCATCCCATATTAAATACCTGGAACATTTCATAATCATTCACCGCACTGGCAGACTGAATTTCACGAAAGATTTCAGGTACAGGAAACATATTATTTTTCACAACCCTTGTCATTTCCGGAATATATTTCAGGCATTTGGTTTGTCCGCCTCCACTGCAATGGACTAAACCATGAATGTCATCAAAATATTTTTGAAGCATCTGCTTCATCAGTGGCGCATACGTGCGTGTGGGAGAAAGAATCTCACGGATATCAGAAATTCTGTGATTCCCTGTATAGACGACTTTTGGGTCCAATGAGGGATCGTGTGATTCCGGAAAATTTTCTGCATAATATTTTTCAAGAATATCATGTCTGGCGGAGGTAAGCCCGTTGCTTCCTATACCACTATTTTCGAAAGATTCATAGATCGCTTTTCCTGAAGAGGCTAACCCGACAATGACATCACCCGGTCTTATTTTTTCATTGGTGATCAGTTTTTCCCTGGGCCATCTTGCAGTCATCGTACCATTGACAGCAATCGTCCTTACTACATCGCCCACATCGGCCGTTTCTCCACCGAGATAATGAATGTTGATGCCACAGGATTTCATAAGATCAAAAAATTCCTGTGTCCCTTCAATCAGTTCTTTCAATACCTCAGCTGTAATCAGATTCTTATTCCGGTCGATTGTACTGCAAAAAAGAATCTGATCATACACACCCGCACAAATCAAATCATCCAGATTCATGACTATCGCATCTTGCGCAATACCGCGCCACACCGAAACGTCTCCTGTCTCTTTCCAATACAAATAGGCAAGGATACTTTTGGTACCGGCCCCATCTGCATGCATCAGATTTACATAATCATCACTTCCCATAAGGTAATCCGGATAAATGCGGCAAAAGGATTTTTTATACAATCCTTCATTGAGATTCTGAATGGCAAAATGAACATCTTCTTTCTGAGCCGAAACGCCTCTTTGACTATATAATGACATCAGTACAAAAAATAATTTTCAGATGGCTGTAAAAGTATAATAATTCACGGTACTTATTGCATGAATCCGGTGCTTTTGAAGAATATTATGTATTTACTTTGCAGAGAATGCAAATACACAGAAACATAAATGCCCTTCCGGCCTTTAAAAATGCTGCGATTACAACCGGCACTTTTGATGGGGTACACAAAGGCCACCTCAAAATCATAGATCAGGTAAAGAAGGAAGCACAATCCATTTCGGGGGAATCTGTGCTCGTCACCTTTCATCCCCATCCCAGAATTGTTCTACAAAAACACAACGAAATAAGGCTACTTACCACCTTTGAAGAAAAGATGGAGTTGCTGGCGCGGCAGCAACTCGATCATGTAGTGGTCGTTCCCTTTACTGAACAATTTTCAGATATTTCTCCGGAAGAATATGTTTGCGACTTTCTGGTAAAAAAGCTTCAGGCCAAAAGTATCATTACCGGCTATGACCATCACTTTGGCAAGGACAGAAAAGGAGATATTCACCTGCTGGAACATTATAGCAAAGAATTGAATTTTAAAATTGTAGAGATTCCGGGGTACATTCTCAAGGAAGTGACAGTAAGTTCAACACGCATTCGAAATGCCCTCATGAATGGTGAAGTAGAAATTGCCAATCAAAATCTGGGTTATGATTATTTTATTAATGGCCAGGTGGTCCATGGGAATAAAATCGGCCGTACCATCGGATATCCCACCGCCAATATCCATGTGGAGGATGGAAATAAATTGATTCCTAAATATGGAATTTATGCGATCGGCGCAAGCCGGATCCCATCAGAATCAGACACAAAGATTTATCCCGGAATGCTGAGCATCGGAATACGCCCTACTCTGACAGACAACCGGGAAGCCATAGAAGCCAACCTTTTTGACTTTGACCAAAACCTTTACGGACACCCAATTCAGATTCATTTCAAGAAATACTTCAGACCTGAATTGAAATTTGAAAATCTGAACCAGTTAACTGACAAGATCAGGGAAGACGAAAGAAACATCCGACAATGGTGGAATAATCATCAGTAATAAAACCCGGTTCAATACTTCACAAAACGCAATTACAAATTCCGGACATTTCAACTTTAGTCATAAAAAAACTTCCGCGCTGAGGCGGAAGTTTCTTAAGGTTAAACTAAGCGAAAGATTTAATCCTTGGGTTTGGTTTTTACAGGAGTATCGGATCTACTTGCCATTTTACAATCTAAACACTTTAATCTTTTCTGTCTTTGAAATTTGAGAGATATTGGATTTGGTTTTAAGACGTTGGATTTTAAATTGGAATATCTGTTTAGTTCTGGGTTTTATCACTCAATTTTCTAATGTAAACATACAGCCATAAATTTCGCAGATCAAGAGGATATCTGCTGTTTTTATTTTATATAATATTACTACGACCATCGTATTTTCCCTGTGTAATTCACTCGTAGAACTCCGTCAGGAAAGATTATTTTACCCTTCCGGCAATTCATTCAGGTAGTATTCCTACTCTACCCTAAAAAGCAAATTTTCATGAATTACCATGGCTCCTGTACCACGAATAGCTTCTGCTATTATAATTATTTTATTCCCCAATACACTTTAAAACTATTCTTCTGGCAGTTAATCCCTGAGGTCCCAATCACGCACGGGCATTAGATAATGAACTTTATTGCTGTAATCCTTGTACTTCATTTTACTGCTGCCATTAAATTGAAAGTCAGAATGAACCAACGTCAGAACCTTCAGCGTTTTCATTTTCTCATTTCGCCATTCATCCAATTATATTTCCTTTCATCAACGGATTCTCCTACCACTCATCGTCTAATGAATACACTTAATTAAATTTACTTTTTATCCATCAAAAAAAATTTCCTTTCATGATTCAATTTCTTACCAAATGCTGCTGCATGACGATTATCAGCATGTTTCTCTGTGTCACAACTTTTGGACAACGCCCGGCTCCCGCACCTCAGCGACCCCAGGAAACTCCGATAACCAGAAAAAGTAGCCAGGGAGACTTGCGCCTTCCACCCGATACCGTGGTTGTTACCCATCACCAATTAACGGTCAATGGCCAACGCTTTTCATATACTGCTAATACAGGTACTCAACCAGTTTGGGATGACGATGGAAAGGTAATAGCTTCATTATTTTATGTGTATTACACCAGGGATGATATCAAAGACAGAAGTAGCCGGCCTTTGGTATTTTCCTTCAATGGAGGGCCAGGTACCGGTAGTGTGTGGATGAATATCGGATTTACCGGTCCGCGCCGGTTGAAAATTTCTGATGAAGGCTATCCTGTACAGCCATTTGGTATTGAAGAAAATCCCTACTCAATTCTGGATGTGGCCGACATTGTGTATGTATGTCCTGTAAACACGGGATTCTCCCGCATCCTGGATAAGACAGCAGATAAATCCAAATTCTTCGGAGTGAATGCAGATGTTACCTACCTGGCATCGTGGATCGGGTCTTTCCTTACGAGAAGTGATCGCTGGGAATCTCCAAAGTTCCTGATCGGTGAAAGTTATGGCACCACCCGCGTTTCAGGATTGGCTAACAGGTTGCAAAACAGTGAATGGGCTTATTTTAATGGAGTAATCCTGGTATCTCCCACAGACCTCGGCATTACCCGTACCGGGCCGGTTGCAGATGCAATGATGCTGCCTTATTATGCTGCGACTGCCTGGTATCACAAGCAATTGCCGGCTGATCTTCAGCAAAAGGATCTGGTGGATGTTTTACCACAGGTAGAAAAGTTTACAATAGATCAATACATACCGGCCCTTACCAAAGGTGGCGACCTCAGCGATGCAGACAAAGATAAAATTGCAACTACAGTGTCAAGATACAGTGGACTCAAAAGAGAACATATAATCCAAACCAATCTGGTGATAAGACCAAATTATTTTTGGAAAGACCTGATGCGTGATAAAGGATACACGGTGGGTAGATTAGACAGTCGATACCTGGGTGTGGATCAGATGAATGCCGGCATGGGGCCTGATTACAATGCAGAACTTACTTCCTGGCTTCATTCATTCACTCCGGCCATCAACTCCTACCTGAGAAATGACCTGGGTTTCAAGACAGACCTGAAATACAATATGTTTGGAAATGTTTATCCATGGAATAATGATTTCAACAGAACGGGACAGCAGCTCAGTGATGCCATGATGTCCAACCCTGCACTTCACTTGATGGTATTGTCCGGGTATTATGATGGTGCATGTGATTATTTCAATGCCAAATATGACACATGGCAAATTGATAAAAGCGGCAGGTTAAAAGACAGGATAGAATGGCATGGCTACAGAAGCGGACACATGATGTACCTGCGTAAAGATGACCTGAAAAACAGCAATGAAATCATTCGCCAGTTTATCAAAAAATCCATTCCTGCACCCGGCACTCCGATTCAGTATTCTGAAGCCACCAAATAATTATTATTGAGAAACCCCTTCATTTAGTCCCAATCCAAAATTGCAATTCAATGCAATACACTCAGTAAGGATAATGCCCTAAAACCGGCTTTCCGGTATATCCTTACTGAGACCGGGATGGGGGAAAACCGTGCCCTGTGTTTCTGACAACTTACACAGAGATCTTTCATTTCAATAAATTATTGATAATTCTACCGATCTCTAACAATTCATTAGAATATAATTGAGAATATTTGTTGTTTAATTTTAAAATAATATATGAAAAGTATTTCCAGATGGTTACTTATTGCACTGACTGCATTTGCGTTACCTGCTTTGGCGCAGGAACAAAGCAACCCTGTCCATCTTACCAAAAACCTTACTACTCCAAACAACTGGCATTTGCTGGACCGGGCTACCTCAGGATTTTATGGAATAAGTCTTGACAAAGCTTATGATCTGTTGAAAAACAGAAAGAGCAAAACAGTAATAGTCGCTGTGATCGACAGTGGCGTGGATACACTTCAGGAAGACCTGAAGCCAATATTGTGGCACAACCCGGGAGAAATTCCGAATAACGGAATTGATGATGATAAAAACGGTTATGTAGATGACTACTACGGTTGGAATTTCATTGGCGGAAAAGACGGGAAAAATGTCAAACAGGATTCTGACGAAGGTGCCCGGGTATATTGGAAATATAAAGAGAAATATGGAGATACCACCCCGGATACGGCAAATCTGAAGGGTGAAGAAAAATACGAAGCCGTAATGTATCTGAAAGCAAAAGAAGCTGTGCTAAACGGAGTGAACCCGGTGGAAATGACAATGATGCAACGGTTGCTACCTGTTATGGAAAAAGGCGACAGCCTCATAGCAAAAGATCTGGGTAAAAAAGAATTTAATGGCAAGGATCTGAAAGACTACCAACCTACTTCGCCGGAAGCGCAGACCGCTGTTTCGATTTATAAAAATATTCAACGACTGAATAATAACGAAGACATCACTAACCAGCAGATTCTGGAAGACCTTCGCGGACAAATCAGAAAAGGAGAAGCGGCCACTACGCCTCCTCAGAATTTCAGAGGTGATATCGTAAAAGATAATTACAACGACATCAACGACAGATACTATGGCAATCATGATGTAATGACCGGCTCACCTATGCATGGTACACATTGTTCAGGCATCATTGCAGCAGTTCGGAATAACGGGCTTGGAATGGATGGAGTAGCCAATAATGTAAGAATCATGATGGTGCGTGCGGTACCTGACGGAGATGAGCATGATAAAGATATTGCTAATGCAATCAGGTATGCAGTGGACAATGGCGCCAAAATTATCAGCATGAGTTTTGGAAAAAGTTTTTCTCCTGAAAAACTATGGGTGGATGATGCGGTAAAATATGCTGCAGAGCACGATGTATTGCTCGTACATGCTGCAGGAAATGATGCAAAGAATCTTGACTCTACCGACAATTTTCCAAGCCCGGATTTTCTTGACAATTCCGGAGTAGCAAAAAATTTCATCACGGTGGGTGCCAGTGGAGACCCGACCAATGGAGGATTTACAGCAAGTTTTAGCAACTATGGGAAAAAAAGTGTGGATGTTTTTGCTCCCGGTGTAAACATTTATTCAACGCTTCCCGGAGGAAATGTTTATGGAAAACTTAGTGGCACCAGCATGGCCGCCCCTGTGGTATCAGGTATTGCTGCTTTATTGCTGGAATACTTCCCGGATTTAAGTGCCGAGCAATTGAAATATGTTATCGAAAAATCTGTAACTCCCATTAAGGAGAAAGTAATTCTTCCGGGGACACAGGATGCAAACCCTGTGATGGTAAACCTTTCAGACATTTCTATCACCGGTGGTGAAGTAAACGCCTACAATGCGGTGAAACTCGCCATGACTCTTAAGGGTGAAAGAAAGAAGTAGATAAATTCTTTTTGACAATAAAGAAAAAGGTGGCCTCATCGCTGCCTTTTTCTTTAAATTTTTGTTTCTCATTAATCCAAAAAAGAAACAGCAAACCAAACCTTTTTCAAAAATAAATCCAAAGGTATTCACCATAAGAGATCATAAGCTATCTAATCAAAACTCACCAAACATCAATACGAACTGTACAAAAATCTCACAAGCTGTGATTCATCCTGTCACCAGTTTACGGTTTCAAAAAGAAATTTTCAGATTAAGAATGATTTATAGAAAATGTAATTACTCACCTGCGTGCTCCAGGTGCTTATTGATCTGTTTTAAAAGGATTTCAACATCAAATGGTTTTGAGATAAATCCATCTGCACCATAATCGCTGATAGAGGCTGCAGCTCCCGGATGAGCCGAAAGCATAATTACCGGGAGGTGTTTTAGCTGTTGATTTTCTTTTATCTGTTTACAGATCTTTCTACCATCATGCCCGCTGATAAGTACATCTAGCAAAACCAGATCAGGATGAAATGTTTCTATTTTTGCAAATGTATTATCTCCCTTCGCAGTGACATCTACGGTAAATCCTTTCATGGAAAGCAAGATCTCCATTACAGAAAGTATATCCGGATCATCGTCAACTACTAATATTCTGGCCATAGGGTATCAAAAAATAAGTTCAAAGTAAGGGTAGTTTTACAGAAAACCGGGTATGATCATTTTCAACACTTTCCACTTCTACCTTTCCGCGATGTTTATTTATAATTTTTTGTGTCAGATACAGCCCCATTCCCATTCCCGGATAAGTCTCCTCTATGGGTCCGGGGATTCTGAAAAATCTTTCAAAAATCTTTTGTGTGTATTTTTCTGCAATTCCTATTCCAAAATCGGTCACATTTAAAACAAGCGAATGATCGCTCTCCTGTAGCTCAACCAATATCCTGTCGGTATTGTCAGAATATTTAATTGCATTATTCAACAGATTCTCAATAGCCTGAGACAACCTTTCCACATCTCCCCGGATATGTCCATCACTTTCCACAACAAATTGAATATTCCTGTCGGGGTGAAGTAATTTCATCTTATCTATCAGATTGGATACCAGGTGGCTAAATAAAAATTCAGACCAATTATAATTCAGCGTTCCCGTTTGAATTTTGCTTAGATCCAGCAACTGCTCCACCAAAGAGTTTATTTTGTTCAATTGTGAAATAGCTCCGTGGGAATATTCATTGTATTTGGCAGGTCCATCCGCTCTGAAAAATTCATCAATCAGATGCAAATAAACGGATAATGAAGTCAATGGCGTTTTCAATTCATGACTTGCTGCCACGATAAACTCATCCTTCCTCCTCTCAAGTTCTTTAATCTCATGAATATCTATACAAGTTCCGATATATCCCGAGAAAGTACCATCATCATTGGATATCGGTGCAGCATTCTCAATGATCCACCTGTAACTCCCGTCATATCTTAGTAATCGAAATTCTAATTTGAAGCTATTCCGCCTTTCAAAACAATCATTCAACTTCTGCTCAACATGCATCTGATCTTCCGGAAAAATCGCATCTTTCCAGTTCCCATTCAATTCATCCTCCAGCGAACATCCTCTAAAGCGAAGCCAGGACTCATTAAAGTGCGAAAATCTCCTGTCCTTGTCAACGATCCAAATCATGACAGGAGCTAAATCAGCAATTTTCTTAAATGAATCACCGTTCATTTTCATCTTTCTTTCCAGAAACTAACATTGTTTGCAGTCATAGTTTGCTTACTCAATTTTCCCAACCGAAAACCGGTCTTCTTGAGAGAACAGCTAAAAGCCACAAAATTTGTTCCTAAATAGATCTACGAATACCAATTTTAATCCACTACCGGTATTTTGCCATCAATCCTTTGTTGATTTCTTCCAGAAAATCTTCGGTATTCAGGTAATCTGTACCTGCCTGTACTTTATTTCCTTTGATACAAACTGCAAGATCTTTGGTCATTTTACCCTCTTCAATGGTCTGAATACAAACCGACTCGAGTAAATGGGCAAAATCTATAAGTTCCTGATTGTTATCCAACTTTCCTCTGAATGCGAGTCCCCGTGTCCATGCAAATATTGACGCTACCGGATTGGTAGAAGTCGGGTTACCTTTCTGATGCTCACGATAGTGGCGGGTCACCGTACCATGTGCTGCTTCAGCTTCCATTGTTTTCCCGTCAGGAGTAATCAGCACACTTGTCATCAAACCCAAGGACCCAAATCCTTGTGCAATGGTATCGCTTTGTACATCGCCGTCATAGTTCTTACAGGCCCAGATAAAATTGCCATGCCATTTCAAAGCACTCGCCACCATATCATCGATCAGCCGATGCTCATAGGTAATGCCTGCCTTCTCAAATTCAGTTTTAAATTCTTTATCAAAAATTTCCTGAAAGATGTCTTTGAATCTTCCGTCGTATTTTTTAAGAATGGTATTTTTTGTAGAAAGATATAAAGGCCACTTTTTGTTGAGGGCCATATTAAAGCAACTTCTTGCAAATCCGGATATGCTTTCATCGGTATTGTACATACTCAATGCTACGCCATCTCCTTTGAAATCATACACTTCCCAGGTCTGGGATTCACCCCCATTTTCAGGTGTGAATGTCATGGTGAGTTTTCCTTTTCCTTTGATTACAGTATCAGTGGCTCTGTACTGATCACCAAATGCATGACGGCCTATAATAATCGGTGCGGTCCAGTTATTTACAAGTCTTGGAATATTTTTAATTACGATTGGTTCCCTGAATACGGTTCCATCCAGAATATTCCGGATTGTTCCGTTGGGGCTTTTCCACATGTGTGAAAGATTAAATTCTTTTACACGTGCTTCATCCGGCGTAATTGTGGCACACTTCACACCCACGCCATATTTCTTGATTGCATTGGCAGCATCAATGGTCACCTGATCTTTTGTAGCGTCCCTGTGTTCTATCCCCAGATCAAAATATTTGAGATCAATATCCAGATAGGGAAGGATTAATTTTTCTTTGATAAATTTCCAGATGATTCTTGTCATTTCATCACCATCCAGTTCTACTACCGGATTGCTTACTTTAATCTTTTCCATTTAAAATGATCGGTTTGATTTATGAACTTTGCAATATAACTAATTAAAATTTTCAGTCTGTATTTTGCGCCCTGTTTCTTCCTCAGAGGTTGTGGATGATTTCATCGGCAAATGCACTGGTAGTGAGCAATGTCGCGTCTTGCATCAGGTTAAAGAAATCTACTGTCACCGTTTTGTTTCTGATAACCATCCCGAGTGCGGCCGTAATTCTGTCAGCTACATCGCGCCATCCCATGTATTCAAACATCATCACCCCGCTCAGAATGAGTGACGAAGGATTCATACTGTTGGTGTTTGCAAAACGTGGAGCCGTGCCGTGCGTCGCCTCGAATACTGCGCTTCCCGTCTGATAATTAATGTTGGCTCCGGGGGCAATGCCAATTCCTCCAACCTGTGCTGCCAGTGCATCACTGATGTAATCTCCATTCAGATTAAGGGTGGCAATGATGGAGTAATTTTGTGGGGCAAGCAATGCCTGTTGCAGAAAATTATCAGCGATGGCGTCTTTGATGATCACTTTGCCACCAACAGATGCAATACGCATGTCTTCATTGGCTACAGCCTCTCCCCTCTCCTTCTTTGTGGCCTCCCACTGATTCCATGTATAGGTATGCTGGGAAAATTCTTTTTCTGCCAGTTCATATCCCCAATTCTTAAACGCTCCTTCCGTAAACTTCATAATATTCCCCTTGTGAACCAGGGTCACACTGGGTAGTTTATTGGCAATGGCATATTGGATGGCTGATCTGATCAGTCTTTCAGATCCTTCTCTGGACACTACTTTTATACCGACAGATGTGGTATTTGGGAACCTGATCTTTTTCACCCCAAGGTCCTGCTGAAGGAAAGAAATCAGTTTCTCATTTTCAGGAGTCCCTGTCATGTATTCAATGCCGGCATAAATATCTTCTGTATTCTCCCGAAAGATCACCATGTTTACCTTTTCCGGCTGCCACATGGGTGAAGGTACTCCTTCAAAGTAGCGAATAGGCCGCTGACACACATACAAATCCAACTCTTGCCTTAGCATGACATTCAGACTTCTTATGCCGCCACCTACCGGAGTAGTCAGAGGGCCTTTGATGGCGATCAGATAATCCTTGAAAGCCTGCATGGTTTCCGCGGGCATCCAATCACCGGTTTTCTCAAAAGCCTCCTCACCGGCCAATACTTTTTTCCATTGAATTTTTTTATGGCTTCCAAAAGTCTTCTGCACGGCAGCATCAAACACTCTTACGCTTGCGCGCCAGATGTCCGGGCCGATACCATCGCCCTCAATAAAGGGTATCACCGGAAAATCAGGCACCTGCAGCGTCCCGTCCGGATTCATCTTAATTTTCTCTTCACTCATTTTTTGATTCAATTTTTAAAATTATAATTCAATTGAGCAGTTGATCCATTCACCATTAAAATGCACTTCCTTATATCTCTTATAAAACCGGATTGCATCTTTATTCCAATCAAGCACTTGCCAGGTCATCCCACTCAGTTTTTTCTCTTTGGCTGTATGGATTAATTTATCGAAAAGAATCTGCCCTATACCCTTGCTTCGCCATTCTTCGGTAACCAGAATATCTTCAAGATAAAGGCGTGGCCCTTTCCAGGTACTGTACCGGATGTAATAAAGTGCAAAGCCAACAACGACACCTTCTATTTCGGCTACATAAGCCCACCACACAGGTGAAGTACCAAACCCACATTCAATAAAAGTCTCTTCAGAAACGGTAACCGCATCCGGCGATTTTTCAAAAACCGCCAATTCACGAATCAACGACATCATTGCCTTTGCATCAGCTTTATCAGCTTGCCTGACTGTAACTATATTTAAAATGTCCGGCATAGTATTTTTTTTAATTAACCCAATGCCTGATCCAGGTCGTTCATTATATCCTCCGGATTTTCGATGCCTATGCTCATTCGAATGAGTCCATTGGTAATTCCATATTTAATTCTGTCTGCTTCCGGCACTCCATAGTGTGTCATAGACGCCGGGTGAGAAATCAATGTATCACAAGTGCCAAGAGAAACTGCCCGCACACACATTTTTAATTTATCAATAAAATTCTTGCCGGCTTCCAGCCCTCCTTTCAATTCAATGCTCATCATTGGCCCCGGATGTCTCATTTGCTTACTGGCTACTTTGTGATCCGGATGCGATTCCAATCCCGGATAATTCACCTTCTCTATTTTAGGATGACTGTTCAGAAACTGAGCAATTTTCTCTGCATTGCTGCAATGACGTTCCATTCTTACCTCCAGTGTTTTCATCCCCTGTATCAGTAGGTATGCGTCAAAAGGATTGCTGCTGCCTCCCAACAATCTTTTTGTTTTTTCAAGAATGGTGCTCATCTTCTGAACATCTCTCCCCACAAGAGCTCCTCCGATGGCAGTGCCATGTCCGTTCAGGAATTTTGTGGTGGAGTGAATTACAAAATCCACACCATATCTGAAAGGCTGTTGCAAGTAAGGAGTTGAAAAAGTATTGTCCACTGCAACGATCACATTGTGCACCTTCGCAAGTTTGGTAAGCTCCTCAATATCTACGCACTGAATGGTCGGGTTTGCCGGTGTTTCAATGTAAAGCATTTTGATATGAGGATCACTCTTCAAAATCTCCTCAGCAATGTTCAGGTTTCGTAAATCAGCAATCACACCTTCGATCTGCAAGGGTGCCAAAATCTTATTAAACAACTCTTGTGTACCTCCATAAAGTGAATAATGGCTTAACACCTTATCTCCGGGCTTCAGGTTTCCGATCATGAGTGTTGAGATAGCTGCCATCCCGCTTGCGTGAAGAATTGATTTCAATGCAAGAGGCTGCTTATTTTCTGATAAACCAAAAGATTCCAGTGCCGCAATTTTTCTTTCGGCTTCTTCAAAATTCGGATTGCCCCACCGGCTGTAAATAAATCCTTCCTCCTTGCCTGAAAATCGTGCCATTCCCTGATCTGCTGTATCAAATACATAGGTACTGCTCGCATAAACCGGAGTCAGATGTGCATGGTGGCCCTCTGTTTCATGGCCTTTATGAATTGCTGCTGAGCCAAAACCCTTGATTTCAAATGTTGAATCACTCATTTTTATCCCTTTTTTGCGCCGCAAATGTACCGAAATGTTTTCAGGCCGGTAGGAGATTAAAAAAGTCAATTTAATAACTGTTCCAAATTGTCTGCAATAACCGGAAATAACGATTCAAAGCCAACATAGAATCTCAGAATTGAGACATCCGGAATTTCTGATATTCCAACGTTTTCTTTGCCCAAAACAGGCTAACATTCTTTTTAACCGGATTAATCGCCGGGCAACCAGAAAGTCTGTACTCAGAATTTCTTCTTTAACACAGAAATTGCCTGAGAGATTGATATATTTGTACATCACAAGATGATACTTTCTTAATTTATTTTTTCAAATATTTAATGAAACAACTCCTCCTTTCGCTTGCCCTGTATCGTCAATGGGCCAATAAAGTATTGTTGAAAAAACTAAGCACTCTACCTTCAGAAATTCTCCAACGAGAAACAGGTACAAGTTTTGGGAATATTAATCAGACATTGACTCACGTTTTAAATGCGAATTCAATCTGGTGGCAGCGAATCCAGCTAAAAGAAAAAATAGAATTACCCGGTATTGAATTGACGAATGATTTCAATTCCCTTTCCAAAGAAATACTGTTTATGTCCGAATTATGGGTTTCTCTTATCAGCGAAGCCAGTGAATTGAGATTGCAACATGTATTTGAATACAGAAACAGTAAACGCGAGGCATTCAAACAGCCGCTCTATGATGTATTGCTTCACTTGTTTAATCATGAAACCTATCACCACGGACAGGTGGTAGCCATGTTGAAAATACTGCAAATAGAAAATATACCGGCAACGGACTACATTGTATTTACCCGTACAAAAGGAAAAATTAATTAATCATAATCCGCCATCTCGTCTTCAGTAACCGATTCTTTCGGAGCAGGGATCATGGTATCGATGGTTGCGAGTACAGTCACACCACCTTTTACATTCTCATTCAGTTTAACATGGATGGGTGTGCCAATAGGTAACAAAACATCTACTCTGCTGCCAAATTTTATGAATCCCATCTCCTTTCCCTGCTCTACATTCATACCCACTTTTGCGTAGTTGACAATCCGTTTAGCCAAAGCACCTGCAATTTGCTTTACCAGGATTTCTGCCTTATCGCTTTTGATTACCGTAGAGTGTCTTTCGTTTTCTGTGGAAGATTTGGGATGCCAGGCCACCAAATATTTTCCATTGTGATATTTACTGTATGCAACCGTACCCGACATCGGAAAACGATTGATATGTACATTGGCAGGGCTCATAAAGATAGAAACCTGAATTCTCTTATCCTTAAAATATTCCGGATCTTCTATTTCTTCAATCACCACAACCTTACCATCAGCCGGACAAATAATCTGATGGTGAGCGATGGTAAAATGGCGATGTGGAGACCTGAAAAAAGAAATAATAAATATCAGCAACAGCAGCGTGATTCCAAATACAAACCAGGAAATAACAGGCATGGATGCACTAAAAAAATAAAAGAAAATAATATTGACAGCACCAAAGGCCAGGGCAGCAAGTGCTATTGATTTGTATCCTTCTTTATGAATATTCATTATCTGCTTTGAATGAAATACAAATATAAGTTGATGCGGCGAATCGCATCCATTTTTTGTACACTAAAGGCCATACAGTCAAAATAAGATTGCTATCCAATGAGTCTTTATGTGTTGGGTATTCAAAATGAATCGTATTATAGGATCATACTTTTCAAAGAAAAAGCAAACAAAAATATCTGCAAATGACGTCAACATTAATAGAAAAGAATCCGATAGAATATATTATTTAGCGAACTTTTTTTCAAGAGCAGGCATCAGAAAAGTATTAACCTGAGGTGTATGATGCTCCTTCCGGACGATTGCATTCATTTTGCGTATAATATCCGGATGATCGTAGGCCACATCATGTTGCTCACGTATATCATTCCTCAGATCGAATAATTGCCATTGCATATTTCCTTGCATGATATTCATGATTACGCCCTTCCAATCACCAAGTCTCACAGCCACCTGACCTCCATATTCAGGAAATTCCCAATACAGATATTCGTGCTGCCTGATTTGTTTTTTACCCATAATTTCCGGCAAAATACTGAAACCATTTATATGTGAAGGAGCAGAAATCTTCAATAGGTCGCAAAGGGTCGGTACCAGATCTATCGTAGCAGACACCATATCTGAAGAAGTTCCTGCTTTAATCTTTCCAGGCCATACAGCAATGAACGGTTCTCGTATTCCACCTTCATGGACAAACCCCTTTCCCCAACCATACTCGCCTTTGAACGGGCCACCACTATTGAAAAATATGGGGTCAACTCCTGCATTAAATCCGGGACCGTTATCACTACAAAACATGATTAGTGTATTGTCATAAATTCCTTTATCCTTCAATTTTCTCACCAATTGACCTACCTGTTCGTCCAGGGTAGAAATCATGGCTGCATACGTAGCATGCGGATACCGGCATGGGAAATAACCGCCGCCCAGAAAAGGTTCTTCATCACCAAATTTTTTATGATAGTAGTCAATCCATTTTTGAGGTGCCTGAAGGGAAAGATGTGGCAAAGGAGAAGCATAAAAAAGGAAAAAAGGTTTATTGCTGTTTTTATCTATAAAATTGAGCGCTGACTTAATCAGGAAATCAGGTGCATAATCTTTTTGCTGATAGACTGAATAATTATTGACATCATACATGTCTTTGCCCTGAGGAAATTTCACATCCGGCGTCGCTATCTTATTATTTAAAGGAATACGATTTTCATTTTCCCATAAATGCCCGGGGTAATAGGTGTGATCCTGGCGCTGACAGATAAATCCGTAGAAATAATCAAAACCTTGCTTGTTCGGCACTCCGGCAGTAAAGGGTGCGCCCAATCCCCATTTTCCGATAATGCCCGTGTAATATCCTGCCTGTTTCAATAGTTCTGCAAGAATTATGGTTGAATCCGGAATAGGCCGTTGTCCTTCTAAAAATGGATTGGCCTCCATTGTATTAAAATCATGAACTGCTCCGCGCTCGCTCCATTCATCATTTCCTCTGATGTATGCACTGCCTGAATTGATACCCGTAAGCAAAGAATATCTTGATGGAGCACATACGGGAAATGCATAGTGTTGGGTAAACTTCTTTCCATCTCTGGCCAGGGCATCTATGTTGGGTGTTTCAATTTTTTGCTGACCATAGCATCCCAATTCACCATACCCAAGGTCATCAGCGAGAATATAAACGATATTGGGCCTAGCCAATCTTTTGGACTGAGCGTGGATAGCTGTTGAGAACATCAACATAAAGCTAATGGTAAACAGAATTTTCATTCAGTGTATTTTTTTTCTGCTTCACTTTTCCTGAACGGAATCATCAAAACCTACCAAATCCTTACGCGGAGGCTGTCGGGTATATACATTCCATTTCCTTTCTTCACATCATAAATTTTGTAGAATTCATCAACATCACTAAAAGGACCGTTCACTCTGAATTTAGCCGGTGAATGTACATCTGTCATCAATCGCATTCTTAATAATTCCGGCCGCATCTTGTAAAGCCAGCTCAAAGCATAACCCATGAAAAACCGTTGCATCGGAGTGAAGCCGTTGATTACTTTATTCTCTTTAAATGCTTTTGACTTTTTAAATGCGTCTATTCCGATTTCAATGCCACCAAGGTCTGCAATATTTTCACCTTGTGTAGCCGATCCGTTAATGTGGTAGCCGGGCAAAGGTTCATACCCATCAAACTGTTTTACGATCATTGCCGCTCTTTGTGCAAATGCCATTGAATCTGCCTTCGTCCACCAGTTGTGCAGATTTCCATCTGCATCATACAGCCGTCCTTGATCATCAAATCCATGAGTAATCTCATGGCCTATATAACTTGCGCCCGCATATCCATACATGACAGCATCGTCCAATTCATGATCTTTGTATCCCGGTACAATGAATGCGGCAGCAGGAAAAACAATTTCATTGTTGGAAGGGTTGTAATAGGCATTGTAGGTCTGTGGAAACATAAACCATTCATCACGATCAACCGGCTTACTCAATCTTGCTATGTCAAAACCAGTCCACCATCTGGAAGCATTGATCATGTTTTGCAGATAACTTTCATCCGAAATATGCATCGTAGAAAAATCTTTCCATTTATCGGGATATCCAATTTTTCTCCGAATCGCAGCAAGTTTAGCTATAGCTTTTTGCTTTGTAGGTTCGGTCATCCAGGTAAGTTTCTGAATACGTTCTTTGTAAGCCTGGCTGATTTCATCTGCCATGACTTCATAACGTTTTTTGGAAGCGACATCAAAATATTTTTTCACATAAAGTTGCCCCAGCAATTCGCCCATTGCATGCTGCTCACTGCTAAGGACCCGCTTCCATCTTGACTTTCTGGACTTTGCTCCACTCAGCCATCTTTCATAAGCAAACAATTCCTTCCCAAATTTTTCAGGAAGCTGATCGGAGTATTTGTTGACAAGATGATAGATCAGGTAATTTTTCAAAGTCTGAATAGATGTGCTGGGCAGGGATTCATTCAGCGATTTCAGAAACTCGGGCTGGCCAACAATTACTGAATCCACTGCCGGTATGCCTGCAAACCAAAGCAAAGAACGCCATTGAACTTTCCCCGACAGTTTCTGCACATCGTCTAAGGTCATTTTGTTATAATTGGCATAGGGATCTCTCAGATCAGCAAGCTGGCGGCTGTACATAGCCAATCTTGTTTCTAGTGTAAAAATTGAATAGGCTTCTTTTTTCAGTTTTGCAGTATCATGGCCCAATAGTTTCAAAACATTGATGATGTGTCTGACATAAGCGATTCGGACATTGGAGGTCGCAGAGTCTTTATTAAAATAATAATCTCTGTCTGGTAATCCGAGGCCTCCCTGTGACATTCTCAATGCATATTTGCTGCTTTGTTTGTCATCTTGCGAAATTCCAATATTCAATAATACAGGTACACCCATTGCATACAACCTGCCAACCATCCCCGCAAACTGTGAAAGGTCCTGAATGCTATTGATTGAATCCAGATAGGGTTGTATGTATTTCAATCCCTGCTTTTCAATCCGGTGTGAATCCATCGCCGCCTTCCAGAAATTACCAATCTTCTGTTGAATGCTGTCAGCCATCTTTGAAGCCGCTTCCTCATTAATATTTTTCAACCTTAGATCATTCTCTTCATCCACCATCGAACCGATTCCCCATGAACTTTCGTCGGCAGGGATCGGTGTACTTTTTACCCAACCACCGTTTGCATAATCAAAAAAATCGTTGGCGGGTAATATACTTGTATCCATATTTACCGTAAAAACGTCTGTGGGTGATTTTGGCTTCTGCTGGCATGAAGCAATGCAAAATCCAATCAGACCGAAAGCAATTATTTTTTTCATTTTGGTAATTGTCAGGTGTAGTTGCTTCTTAATATGTTTCAATGTCCTTTCGTAAAGAAAGGAAATAATTTTGAATACTCGCTCAAAAGCCGGACACATATTCTGATTTATCACTTATGTCAATGGAGAATGAATTTCAAAAGATCGATTTGCCAATAATTTTTTGAAACAGAAGCGTTCACCATGCAGTAATTGCTTACTCAAATAATTATAGTGTCGTAAGTATTTTAAAATAATTGAACGACCCTGATAAAATTCTACTTAAATAAATTCCCCGTAAATTAACCGCCACACCTATTCCAAACCGTACATCTGTTGTATCAAAAACGAACACTCTCAATAAAAGGTTACCCTTAACCTGTTGAAAATGAATAAATTCAAAAGTGGTATAGCCGTTGGTACAAGGACAGAAGACAATCAACCCATCAAAACTCTATAATGATTAAAAATTACATCAAAGTTGCTCTCCGCAGTTTAAGGAAAAATAAAATTTATTCATTTATCAACATTATTGGGTTAGCACTCGGACTTGCCTGTGCCATGCTGATCATTTTGTATGTAAAAGATGAAGTGAGTTTTGACCGGTTTCATCACGATGTGCAGAATATTTACCGGATTGTAAATACCAATTACTTTGAGGGCAAAGACCACAAAGATGGCAATAGCGGTCTTCTGCAGGGTCCCAGGTTTAAACAGAATGTACCGGGAATAGAATCTTTTGTGCGTATTCAAAGTGTAACAAAAGATTTCAAAAATGGAACGGATGTGCAGTCCAGAGATTTACTGGCTGTCGATTCCAACTTTTTTCAAATGTTTACATTTCCCCTAATCAGCGGAGATAAGAACACTTGCCTGAAGAATCCGAATTCCATCGTACTGACGGAAAAAGAAGCGATGAAAGAATTCGGAACCACAAATGCAGTAGGCAAGATCGTTATGATAAAGGATGACAGTGTTTTTGTACCTTATGAAGTAACGGCAGTAGCAAAAAATTGTCCGCAGAATTCTTCCATTCAGTTTGATGTGCTTTTGCCTTTTAAGGAATCTGTAGAGGATGCAGGCAATAATATGAACTGGTTCAATTTTTTCCTGAACACATTTGTAAAAATTTCTCCCAATGCAAGCATTCCGGTTGTTGAGAAACAAATGCAGAGTTATTTCGTAAAAGATGCTTCCGCAACATTTATAAAAATGATGAAAATGTTTGGTGGCAGCCCGGATGAAAAAATCAGTGAGTATTCTCTTCAACAATTTTTGGATATGCACTTGAGTACCGATCTACCATCACAGAACGGATTGGTAAATGCAAGTAATCCATTATACTCTTATATCCTTTCCGGAATAGCATTGTTTGTTTTACTGATTGCCTGTATCAATTTTATCAACCTGACTATTGCTCGATCTGTAAAAAGAGCAAGGGAGATCGGAATCAGAAAGGTGGCAGGTGGTAACCGCCGCCAGTTGATCTTTCAATTTTTGGGGGAATCATTCCTCCTCTGTCTCATCGCATTTGTCCTGGCAGTAATCCTTGTTCAACTAATTCTTCCTTTATTCAATGAATTATCAAATAAGGCACTGGCATTCTCTTATTTGTTTGATGCAAGACTGATTGCAGGATATATCGCTTTATTTTTTATCACATCATTTTTGGCAGGGTTCTATCCGGCTATTATCTTATCCGGTTACAAGCCAGTGGCAACACTTTACGGCAGATTCAAATTGGGTGGTAAAAATTATTTACAAAAATCATTGGTTGTTTTGCAGTTTGCCCTTGCTTCATTCCTGATTACAGGTACTTTAATTATCTATTATCAGTTTCACTATCTCACGAGTACACCCCTGGGATATGATGACAGTAACCTCATAGAAGTTACAAAAAACGAAATGACACATGAGAAAGCAGAAACGTTTAAAACCGATCTTTTGAAGAATCCGGATATTGTTTATGTAGCGCCAAAGAATGGCGGACAATGGAGGACAACGGCAAAGATTAATGGAGATTCTTCTATCTCGTTCAGCTATGAAACGGTTGATGAATCTTACCTGCCTGCATTAAAGATTCCGATCGTTACAGGCAGGAATTTTTCAGATCAATTTCCATCTGATTCTACCCAATCTGTAATTGTCAACGAATCTTTCGTAAAAGAAGCCGGATGGAAAAATCCGATTGGACAGACGGTAAATTTCATTTTTTATAAAGAGAAATACCAGGTAATCGGTGTCGTAAAAGATTATCATTTTGTTTCTTTGAATCAGACTATTACCCCACAATTGTTTACAATGAGAAACAGGAACGATTATGACCAGTTTGATATCAAAATAAAACCCGGCACGGAAACCGAAAGCCTGAAATATATTCAGAAAAAATTCAGAGAATTCTTTCCGCTATCTCCATATACATACGCATTCAAGGCAGATCAAAACCGCAAGCAATACGATGCAGAAGCCAAATGGAAGCATATATTACTTTTCGGTGCTGCTCTCACGATCTTCATCAGTTGTATCGGATTGTTTGGATTGACTGTGCTGGCGACTGAAAAACGCACAAAAGAAATCGGAATCAGAAAAGTATTGGGCGCAAGTGTCAACAGCATTGTATCCATACTTTCCAAAGACTTTTTAAAACTGGTACTTATTGCACTGATTATTTCGATTCCTGCTGCATGGATTGCAGGGAACAAATGGCTGGAGAATTATCCCTACCGGATCACCATCGGATGGTCATTATTTGTCATCGCGGGGTTGATGGTGGTATTGATTGCATTGGTGACAGTAAGTTTTCAGGCTGTAAAAGTAGCAGTGGCCAATCCGGTGAAGAGTTTGAGGACTGAGTGAGGGGGAAAAATTGGAGATAATTCTCCCGTTAGCTATCGTAAGAATTATCTATTAACCATTAAGAATAAGCAAGTGATAAAAAATTATTTCAAAATTGCAATCAGAAGTCTCTGGAGAAATAAGGGTTTCTCAGCGATCAACATTTTCGGACTTGCCATAGGAATGACAAGCGCACTCCTCATTTTTTTGTGGGTGCAAAATGAATTGAGTGTCGACAGGTTTCACAAGAAGGCGGATCGCATTTATCTGATGTATAACCGGGACAAAGACGCTGAAGGAAAAATGTTTGCATGGCCGAATACACCAAAAATTCTGGCCCCCACCCTTCAAAAAGATTACCCGGAAGTAGAAAGTACCACGCGATTTAACAACATCACCTTTCTCCTGACAGCAGGTGAAAAAAGGATCAATGAAAGGGGAGCATTTGTGGACACCAGCTTTCTGAATATATTTTCTTTCCCGCTTCTGGAAGGCAATGCGGCCAATGCATTGAAAGGAAGTTATAGTATTGTGCTGACTGAAAAACTTGCAAAAATACTTTTCGGAAATGGGAATGCTCTCGGAAAAATCGTAAAAATAGACAGTGTAAACAATTGTACGGTAACCGGTATACTGAAAGACCTTCCCAACAATACAAGATTTGCCTTCAGCTATCTTCTCCCCTGGGATTACATGCAGAAATTGGGATGGACCGATGAGGATTGGAGCAATAATTCAGTAAACACCTATGCGCTCCTGAAACCCGGTATTTCAGAAAGTTCTTTTGATTCAAAAATCAAAAACATCACGATCAATCACACCAAAGGAACTCCTGATGCTGCTACTACAGAGGTATTTACCCAGCCACTCGGCAGGGCATATCTCTATGCCAAATCTCAGGATGGTAAATTGGTAGCCGGCCAGATCGTTACTGTAAGATTATTTGGAGTCATTGCCCTTTTTATTCTTCTGATTGCCTGCATTAATTTCATGAATCTCAGTACGGCAAGAAGTGAAAGAAGAGCAAAGGAAGTGGGCATACGGAAAGTTGTGGGCGTGCAGAAAAAATACCTGATCATGCAGTTTCTGGGAGAAAGCATCCTATTGAGTTTGCTTGCCTTTTTGATTGCATTGTTTCTGGTGCAGATAAGCCTGAGCGGTTTTAATCAATTGGTAGGCAAACAACTTACCATAAATTTTGCAGATCCGTTATTGTGGCTCTTTGCTTCACTTTTTATTATCACTACGGGTGTTTTGGCCGGAAGTTATCCTGCATTCTACCTCTCTGCATTCCGTCCGGTACAGGTGTTGAAAGGCACCTTTAAGAAAACCAACGCGCTGGTCACACCAAGAAAAATATTGGTGACCATTCAATTTACGTTTGCGATCATTCTTATCATTTCAACCATTATTGTCACACAACAGATAAAATATGGAGTCAACCGAACTGCCGGGTACGACAGAGACAATCTGATTTATCTGTTTACCCAGGGGGATGTCAATTTGCATTATCAATCCATCAAGAATGATTTGCTTTCAAGTAATATCGCCACATCTGTTACCCACTCAGCTAATCCGGTCACCCAACGGTGGATGGACAGTTGGGGTTTCCAATGGAAGGGAAGTACAAAGGCTGATGAGAAAATTGATTTCGTCAGAATGGGAACGGATGCAGATTTTGCAAAAACACTCGGAGTAAAGATTCTGGAAGGCCGGGATATTGACATCTATCAATACCCAACAGATAGTACAGCAATTATGCTAAACGAATCGGCAGTGAAAGCAATGAATCTGAAGAATCCAATTGGATTTGAAGTGAGGGAATCAGGCGGTGGCGGCCCTTATCATGTAGTAGGTGTCGTGCAGGATTTTGTATTGGAATCACCTTTTCAAAAGTCAATCAGCCCGATGATGATCTTTGGTCCCGGACATGATTTCTTTCAGGTTATTCATATCCGGCTGAATCCGGATAAACCCATCAATACATCAATTGCCTCTGTACAATCGATCTTTAAAAAATACAATCCAATGTATCCGCCGGATTATGTTTTCGTAAATGAATCTTACGCACGAAAATTTGAAGCTGCCGGACGTACAGGCACGCTTGCTGCTTTGTTTGCAGGGTTAACTATCCTTATTTCCTGCCTGGGTCTTTTCGGATTAGCAGCCTATATGGCTGAGACCCGGATCAAAGAAATAGGAATAAGGAAAGTATTGGGAGCTTCTGTAAGCAGTATCATCACATTGATATCCATTGATTTTTTGAAATTGGTTGTACTCTCTTTTTTGATTGCAGCACCGATTGCCTGGTGGGTAATGCATCAATGGCTTCAAGGCTACTCCTACCGGATTCAAATGGAATGGTGGGTGTTTTTAGTTGCAGGTTTACTGACAGTGTTTATCGCGATTATTACAGTGAGTTTACAAGCTGTAAGAGCAGCAGTATCCGACCCGGTTAAATCCTTGAAAACAGAGTGAGCAGGTGAAATAATGTTTAATGTTTGATTGGAAACTATCATTTCATAATTCTATTATCCCCTGATAAGTCTGACAATGAGAATGATCATTGCAACTAAAAATAGAATAATTGAAAGGCGGTTGATAAAATGCATATAACCTATCCATTTGGTTCGAGGTGCATTGGGGTCTTTTTTGACCAACCATAAATACTCTCCTATTTGCCGCCACACACCCATACTCAGGATTTTAATGCATCTGCAATATCTTCTATGGGAACACTCCCTTCAAGAAATTTTTTAAAGTTCCCCTTCTTGTCATAGATATAAAAGGATGGAAAATTCTTTACATGAAAATACACAGGAAAAAAGAATTTGGTATCTCTTGCTACCACCACATTTGAAAACCTGTCTAATTTATAATTCTTATAAAAATCCATCATCTCATTATACGGAAGATAAGTGATCATCAGTATTTGTACATCTTTCAGTTCATCCATGTGCTTTATCATCAACTCTGTTTCATGTTGACAATGGCCACACTCGGGGCTGAATATAAAAAATACTACAGGCTTTCTTTTTTTGATATCTTCCCTTGCAAAGGCTGTACTATCGGGAGCCTTATACACTGTGAAGGCCGGAATAGTCGGAAAACGTAAATAGACCGGTTCGTCTTCCGGCTTATTTTGTGCACTCGCTGAAAGAAATAAAAGTAATGTAGCAGTCAGGCTAAATACCTTTTTCATAATCCTTTTCTTTTTTTTGCTAAACTAATTCATTAGAAATAATCCAAAGAGTCTCCATCCTAACATTAACAAAGATGATACCGATTCCATTTTCGGTACAAATCCCGTTTTCGGAAAATACAAGTGGAAATCATTTCATATCGTCAGCTCCAAAAACCAAAGGCAACAGTCCCGCTGCATTGGGAAGTATGTAAACCTTCCCTTTCAGGCCGCTCAAAATAACCCGGATCGGTTGTCCGGTTCGGGTCTGAAATTCAAATAAAGATTGTCTGCAAATACCACAGGGACTGATAGGTTTATTGCTTTCTCCATTTTGATTATGATAACTGATGGCTATTGTAATGATCGGGACTCCGGGATACAGGCTGGCGGCGGTGGACAAAAGCACACGTTCGGCGCAAATGCCTGCAGGATAAGAAGCATTCTCCTGATTGGTGCCCTTCACTATCTTTCCATTGGCCAGAATGGCGGCAGCTCCTACCCTGAATTGCGAATACGGCGCATAGGCGTTTTGCGTCTCCTCCCGGGCGGCTTTCAAAAGTTCAGCGTCCTCAGAGGATAATCCGGAGGATGATTCAAAGGTTTCAAAATCCAGAGTTACAGATTCTTTACTCATTATGGTTCCACTTTATTCATTGAAGAAACTGCCATGAAGGTATTTTGTATTTGATAATTTGAGGTAAAAAATTTTCAAAATTTTGAGTAAGACATCCTGCAAATACGAAAAATAACGTAATTTGCTACGAAATATGTCGTAACAATGATTCCATTTTCTAAACCTACAGAAAGCGAACTTGAGATATTACAAATCCTTTGGGAGAAAAAAGAAGCAACCGTTCGTGAGGTACATGACACACTCTCCGAAACAAAAATTTCAGGATACACCACCACACTCAAACTCATGCAGATCATGCATGAAAAAGGATTGGTAACGCGTGACGATACCTCCAAGTCGCATGTGTACAAACCGGCAGTGAGCAGAAAAAAAACACAGAAGCAATTTCTTGACCGAATGATCAATGGGTTATTCAGCGGCTCGCCGGCAGAACTCGTCATGCAGGCTTTAGGAAATCATAAGACCTCCAAAGAAGAACTTGATGAAATTCAAAAATATCTTGATGATCTAAAAAAGTAATCTTATGCCCGACTCCTTGTTGCATTCTTACTTTCTTCAGGTATTGGGAAGTGCCATCATCCATAGTATCTGGCAATCACTTTTTCTCTGGATGATATACAAAGCCATCACATTGTCGGCAACTCAGATCAAACCTGAAGCAAAACATAATCTCGCTGTGATCATGGTGTTCCTTAGTTTTGCGTGGTTTCTTTATGCTTTCCTGACACGCCTCTTGATTCAGCCTATCGCTGTTTCGCGCCCGATACAAGTAATCTTCGCTAACAAACCAACTCAATCTTTTCTTAGTATCCCTGCAAATGTATCGGCTTCTCTATCGATTGCTTATTTGATTCTCCTTAGTCTGCTGATGGCACGATTATTTTTCTCTTTAAGAAATACGTTGAATATCCGCACTTCACAAATGAAACCTGTCGCATCTGATATCTCAATGTTCACAATGAAGGCAGCGACGTTGCTTAAAATCCGCAGGAAGGTTACTGTTTGGATTTGCCAGACAGTCTCCAACCCGGCAACAATCGGATTTCTCAAACCAATTATTTTACTTCCCGCCGTCTGCATCACGCACTTGTCACCACTACAATTGGAAGCAATCATACTACATGAATTGTCGCACATCCGCAGAAATGATTTTTTAATCAACATCATCTTATTGGTGGTAGAAACCATACTCTTTTTTAACCCGTTTGTGTACCTGTTCATGAAACAAATACAAAGGGAAAGAGAACATTGCTGCGATGATCTGGTATTAAAATATAACTACGAACCGGTTCACTATGCAAAGGCATTGCTGGCAATCAGTGCGTACCAGCCGGCTACACAAAAACTGGTGTTGAATGCAGTATCCGGTAAGTATCAACTGCTACATCGTATTAAAAGAATTACTTCCGGTGATTTGCAAAAGCCTCCACAATTTTCTATACGAATATTGGCATTGGGCATTGTGCTGCTTGTCTTTCTTGGAATCCTTTCATTTATTCCCAAATCAGATCCGAACAAATCTGAAATGATTTCGAAGAATATCCGTATTAAAGAAAAAACGATACCGTTAATACAAAAAGAGGAATCCAAAAAAGCTCAAAAACAATCTACAAAAAATTCAGAGGTTATATTGGAAAAATCTATCACTAAGAATCAGCCAACCGATGACGATAACCAATCATTATCCGGCCTTCTGGATAAAGTCATTCATCTACCTGCTGAAAGCAATCTTACAGTAGCAGGTAAGGCTCTTGAAGAAGCACAGACAGCAATAAATAATGTAGATTGGAAAAATATAAATCTAAAAGTGCAATCAGAATTGGAGCGTGCTACCCAGGAGTTAAAAGAAAAACAGACAGAATCCAGGTCATTTCAGGCAGCAATTGAAAAGATCAATATTGAGAAATATCAACACATGTATTTGAATCAGGCAAAAAATATTCAGGAAATTGTCAAGGGGTTTTCAATCCCTGACATTAAATTTCAGGTATCCGCAGATAGCGTTTTCTTTAACGGCAAGAAAGTAAATGAAGCCTTTTATTTCAATTCTCCGCATTCCAGAATAATACCAGGAAATAAAATCCCCAAAACAGGGTTCGGTGAAAGATCTGAAGAACCGGTTATCCGAATCATATCCAAGAAATTTCTGAGAACGGCTGATATATGAGTCAATTGCCGAGTACTTTTTCAAGCGTGGTTCCCAGATCGCTGCCGCGGATATTTTTTGCAATGATCACTCCATCCGGATCAATCAGAATATTTTGTGGAATGCTGGTAATGTGAAACATGGTACTTACCTCATTTTGCCAGCCCTTCAGGTCGCTTACGTGTGTCCATGTCAGTCTATCCATTTTTATTGCACTTTCCCATGCAGATTTTGATTGATCCAAACTGACTCCCAGCACGGTAAAATTCTTATTCTTAAAGCGATTAAAATTTGCTACTACATTTGGGTTTTCCATCCGGCAAGGTCTGCACCAGCTTGCCCAGAAATCGATCAGTACATATTTTCCTTTAAAGTCGGAAATGCTAACCGACTTGCCATCTACATTGTTTTGAGAAAACGGAAGGATGTGCGATCCAATCGCCGTTGATTTGGTCAGATTTATCTGGTAAGTTAAAGTATTTGCCAGGTCATACTTCTTGACATTGGCATCCAATCTCTTCATCGCTTCATCTGTTCTCACAGGATCCTGCGTCACCTGATAAAGCTGACTGATCGCAAGTAAACTCACAAAGGAGGATGGATGCGACGAAACAAATTCTTCACAGGCTTTGCCTATTGCGTCTTTATTCTCAGGAGTAAAATTTTGATTGGTGAAAACAGACTCAAATGCATTCAGCTTTGTCACCAATGCACCAAAATCATTCTGCAATGCAGAACCGGTGATCGTTAGTTTATCCAGATGATCTTTGGAACCGGCAATAACCAATTCACTGTTGTCAAGCAATAACGAAATGGCCGGCCCCTTTTCATCAATCACAAGATACCTGAATTCAGGTTGCTTCAGGTCTTGCCCTTTGATAAAAAAACTCTGATTCCGTATTTCCGTTACACTATCCAATTTGTTGGTATTACGGTCGTAATAAGAAACCTTGGTACCGTCGGGAAATCCGGAAATATTACCCTTGATGGAAAAATATTTTTGCTGTGCAGTGGCAATACAGGAGGAAGCCAGGAAGAATAGGCTGAATAATATTTTCATGAGAGCGAATTTAAATTTTTCAAATGGATAAAATTGAAATACCTCGTTAATTTGATTATTAACGATCACTCATCTGAAGGATTGCACAAATCCTGCAGTAATCTTCTCAATCGCTCCCCCATCTTCTAACTTCTTAATAAAAGATGTACCAACGATTCCGCCATTTAAATATTGACATGGCTGCTCAAATGTCTGTTTATCTCTGATTCCAAAACCGGCAAGCACAGGGTTCTTTAGTCCCATGGTTCCTATTCTTTTAAAATAGGCTTCTTTTCTGTCCTCATCTGTAACCCTTCCCGTAACCGATGAGGAAGAAACTGCGTAAAGAAAGGAATCTGCCAGGCTGTCCATTTTCCGGATTCTCTCATCTGAGGTTTCCGGAGTGATGAGAAAAATAAACTGAAGATTGTATCTCTTCAGAATGTCATTGAAACCACTTTCAAATTCCCTGAGAGGCAGATCAGGAATGATTAATCCGCTGATGCCGGCGCTTTCTGCATCCCTGCAAAATCTATCCACTCCATACTGCATTACCGGATTCAGATAACCCATTAAAATCAAAGGAATCTTATGTGGTACTTTTAAATCTTTTAATTGCTCAAATAATTTTGAAATGGTCATTCCATTTCTGATAGCCACACTGCTGCTGTGCTGAATTACCGGCCCGTCGGCCAACGGGTCGCTGTAAGGCATACCCACCTCAATCATATCAACACCGGCATTCGTCAGTGAATTGATAATGGGAACCGTATCATCAATATTTGGATATCCCGCAGTAAAATAGACAGATAATATTTTTTCTTTTTTTCTTTCGAAAAGTTGATTAATCATGTTCATGACTTCAATGTTTTCATTTTTTCCATATAGGTATCCATGTCTTTATCGCCCCTGCCACTGAGGTTCACTACTATATTTTCTTCCGGCCTGAGTTTCATTTTCTTTAATGCGGCAAGTGCATGGGCCGATTCTAATGCAGGTATAATCCCTTCAAGTCGTGCCAGTTCAAAGGAAGCTGCCAAGGCTTCCTCATCCGTAGCATTCATAAACGTCGCTCTGCCTGTCTTGAATAAATGGGCATGCAAAGGGCCGATTCCCGGATAATCCAGACCTGCTGAAATACTGTAAGGCTCCACTACCTGGCCATCATCCGTTTGCATCACGAGGCTTTTGCTTCCATGCAGGATGCCCACCGTACCCAATTGGGAAGTGGCTGCTGATTCACCTGAATTCACCCCCAACCCTGCTGCTTCAACAGCTATCAGTCGTACATTTTCATCTTCAATAAAATGGTAAAATGCTCCGGCTGCATTGCTGCCTCCGCCCACACAGGCTACCACTGCATCCGGGAGTTCCTTGCCTGTATGACTGAATAGTTGCTGTCTTATTTCTTTGCTGATCACACTCTGAAAACGGGCTACCATATCCGGATAAGGATGCGGGCCCACAACACTCCCAATAAGGTAATAGGTATCTTCCGGATGGTTAATCCAATCGCGGATGGCCTCATTGGTTGCATCTTTCAGCGTTTTGCTTCCACTGGTGGCCGGTATCACTTCTGCCCCCAACATGCGCATCCTGGCTACATTTGGCGCCTGTCGCTTTATGTCCTTCTCTCCCATATACACAATGCATTGCAATCCTTTCAACGCACAAACTGTAGCAGTGGCCACACCATGTTGACCGGCACCCGTCTCTGCAATAATTCTTTTCTTGCCAAGGCTTTCTGCCAGTAAAATCTGACCTATGGTATTGTTGACTTTATGTGCCCCTGTATGACACAGGTCTTCCCGCTTCAGAAATAGGTGACTGTTGTATTTTTCAGAAAGCCGTTTGGCAAAATATAAGGGTGTAGGCCTTCCGGCATAATCTGTCAGCAGTTTATTAAACTCTTTCTGAAAGGAAGGAGATTGAATTATTTCTAAATAACGGCTGCGTAGTAATTCCACATTGGCATACAACATTTCGGGAATATAGGCTCCGCCAAACTCACCATAATAACCAAATTCATCAATTCCGAATTTCATATTTTGTTTATTTGTGCAATGAATGATTTTATTTTTTGAATATCCTTAATACCGGGAGCGACTTCAAACCGGCTGTTGATGTCCACTCCGGCAAATTCAGGATGGCGAAATGAACGGATAGCATCCACATCATTTTCAGAGATACCGCCACTCAGCAGAAAAGGAGTTCTGACATTGGCATCAGTCAATTTCATCCAGTCAAATTTTTTTCCGGAACCTCCGAAAACTTCTGCTTTTGTATCAAACAAAAAATAATCACAACTACCCTCATATCCTGAAATATAGTCCATGTCAGGTTGATCTTTCCCCTGGTGAATCACTTTCAACACGAGCACAGTTTCTCTCAGCCTTTTACAATCATCGGGACTTTCATTTCCGCATAATTGAACCGCATTCAATCCATATTCATCAATCTTTCCTATTATTTCATCCGGCTTCTTATTCACGAAAACACCCGTAAGCGTTGCCTTTAATGACAATTTCCTAACCACTTCCGACGGTAATACTTTTGCAACATATCTTGGAGAAGGAGCATGAAAAATCAGTCCTAAAAAATCAACTCCAAGACTGTCCACAGCCTTTAATTGATCCGCAGTAGTCAATCCACAGACTTTCACTTTCATCACTTGTCTCTTAAAAAGTTTTTAAATGCAATTGCAGGAAACTTTTCCTTCATAAACCTTTCACCAATCAGGAAACCATCAAAACCTTCCTGCTTCAACATCTTCATCGTTTTCAGGCTGTCAATACCACTTTCTGAAATTTTGCAGGATGCCGGAATCTGTCTGGCCATCCGGATACTGTTTTCAAGATCCACCTCAAAAGTTTTAAGGTTTCTGTTATTGATTCCAACCACATCCACATCATCACAGACGTATGCCAGTTCTTCTTCCGTATGCAACTCAAGCAATACATTCAGTCCAAGGTTTTTGGCATTGTGTGCCAGATCTTTTACTTCCTGTTTTTGAAGACATGCTGCAATCAATAACACCACATCCGCACCATGTGACTTTGCCTCGATCAACTGGTATTCGTCAATAATAAAATCTTTTCTGAGTAGCGGAACTTCATTGGTTCTGGCCGACTCGAGGTCTTTCAGAGACCCTCCAAAAAAATAGTTATCTGTCAATACGGAAATAGCAGATGCTCCAAAAGAGGAATAGCCTCTGGTTACTTTTTCGACGTTTGCTTCCTGATTTATCCAACCTTTCGAAGGCGAGCGTCTTTTAAATTCTGCAATCACACTTGTTCTCGTCGGGTCCTTTATAAAACCTGAAAATGAATAACACTCTCTTGAAAACAAGGGCAGCTTAACCAATGCTTTTACAGGAGCAGATTCTTTGAGCGATTCCACTTCCTTTCTTTTTCTCAGAATTATTTCTTCAAGAATGTTCATTGCAATTCCATTAACCTGTTAAGTGTTGCCAGCGCCTTACCACTTTCAAGACTTTCCACGCATGCTGCATAGCAACTTTCATAATCCTTGTCTGTAGCGGTTTTCAATGCCATGGATGCATTGGCCAACACCACGGCATTTTGTGCCCAGGTTCCCTCCCCTTTCAGAATACGCATGAAAATTTTTGCTGCTTCCAATGGTGTGTTTCCTCCATACAGATCAGCCGGGTCGACCGATCTTTTTCCTAATTCAAATGCATCCAACGTTTTGGCGCCCTCCCTGGTTATGACTCTGGTATCTGCAGTCAAAGAAATTTCATCATACCCGTCCAGGCTGTGAATGATCGTAAAATCATTGGGTTCATTCTCCAGAATATACCTGTATAATCGGGCTATTTCCAGATTATACACACCAATCATTCTCTTTACAGAATGGCAAGGATTGACCAACGGGCCTAAAATATTGAAGAATGTACGGATACCGAGGCTCTTACGTACCGCCGCTACTGCTTTCAGTGCAGGATGAAACAAGGGGGCATGCAAAAAACACAGATTACATTCTTCCATTTCCTTTTTCAACTTATCTGTATCATTTGAAAAACGGTAACCCAGGTTTTCCATCACATTGCTGCTGCCACTTACACTGGTAGCGCCATAGTTTCCGTGTTTGGCTACCTTTTGTCCTGTGCCGGCCACTATGAAACAACTGAGTGTGGAGATATTAAATGTATTCTTTCCGTCACCGCCAGTACCTACAATATCGATAATGCTTTGGCCATCCATGTTTACAGGTACACAAAGCTCGAGCAATGCCTGTTGAAAACCCATCATTTCTTCAATGGTGATACTTCGCATAAGGAATACCGTTACAAAGGAGGCCACTTCCGCTTCTGAATAAATTCCTTTGCTGATATCTTTGAGTACATTGGCTGCCTGTTGGGTAGTCAGGGCTTTGTATTCGAATAAATGTTTCAGAATATTTTTCATAATTAACTTCTTTTATATCTTCAACCAATTTTGAATCATCCGGTTTCCGAGAGGAGTAAGCACACTTTCCGGATGGAACTGTACTCCCTGTACATCATAGGTTTTGTGTCTCAATGCCATGATTTCGCCTTTGTCATCTACAGCAGTAATCTCTAATTCTCCCGGAAAGTCTGCCTTTTCCACCGCCCATGAATGATACCTTCCTGCTTCAAATGACTCCGGCAGATCTTTGAAAAGATCATTCTCACTCACCGTTCTTTTCTGCAAATGCACTGTGGTGGCTACTCCGTGATATACCCTGTCCAGATTGTACAGGCTTCCTCCAAATGCTTCGCCAATAGCCTGGTGACCGAGACACACACCAAGAATGGATTTGCTCTTTGCATATTCTTTAATCAGTGGCAGAAGAATGCCGCTCTCTGAAGGAAGTCCCGGGCCGGGCGATAATAAAATCTTATCGTAGGCATTTACCCTTTCGAGAGGAATTTCATTATTCCTGTAAACGTCGATGGGTGTATTGACTAATTTCTTTACACAATGGTAAAGGTTGTACGTAAATGAGTCGTAATTATCAAACAATAATATTTTCATAAGATGATGCTTGTGCTTGTTTTAATGCTGTGGTGAGTGCGTTCAATTTGTTTCTTACTTCCTGAAGTTCACTTTCGGGTTTACTCAGAAAGGTAATGCCTGCGCCGGCGCGGTAATGCAGGTCATCGCCCATGCTCAGAAAAGTGCGAATGGTAGTGGCATGGTTGCTGCTGCCGTCAAATCCGATAAAACCCAGGCATCCGCCGTAATAGCTGCGGGTATTGGCTTCATATTCATCAATGAGTTCCATTGCTCTGAACTTGGGTGCACCGCTTAAAGTGCCTGCCGGGAATGTAGAGGTAATCAACTTAATCGGATTGACGCCCTCTCTCAGTGTGGCTTTTACTTCACTGACTAAATGAATAACATGACTGAAAAACTGTACCTGGCAGAATTTATTGACATGCACATCATCGCATGTAATTCCCAAATCGTTTCGGGCCAGATCTACCAGCATGACGTGCTCAGCTTGCTCCTTTTTGTCATTTCTCAAGGCTTCAGCAAGTTTTTGATCTTCCGCATCAATGCCTGTACGTCTGAAGGTGCCTGCAATGGGATGAATTATGGCAGTATTGCCTTTCACGATCAACTGACTTTCAGGGCTACTTCCAAATAATCTGTAATCACCATAATCAAAATAGAATAGATATGGACTGGGATTAATACTCCTCAATGCCCTATATACATTGAATTCATCACCTGAAAATTTCCTGTGAAAATTTCTGCTCAGCACTATCTGAAATACATCGCCACGCGCACAACTGGCAATTCCTTTTCTGACCATTTCCAGATAGTCGTCATCTGTGATGTCTGCAACTTCCTCACCTTTCAGATTAAATGGAAACACCGGTACATCCCTGCTTCGGATTATGCTTTCTATTAAATCGGTTTCACTCTCCTGGCCTTTAATTTTATTCTCGCAGATGTACAATTCATTCTTGAAGTGATTAATGATAAGTACGTATTGATATACCCGGTACCGGATCAGCGGAATCAAGGGTTGATCCAGTGAACCGGAATGATGAAAGCGGACAGTGTCAAAAAACTGCACAGCATCGTGTGTGATGTACCCAAACATACTCTGTGCAATCTTTACAGGCATTGACACATCATCATTAAACTGAAAATGCTGCATAAAATCCCATATCACATCTGCCATCGGCACTGAAGAATCTATCTGCTGAGTAAAGGCATCCTGTCCCGGAAATTTGCATTCAATCTTCTGGCTGCTTTTCACTTCAAACCCTGCGATGGCATTTACACCTATAAAGGAATAACTGAATTCCGATGCATGGGAGTCAGCGCTTTCCAGCAGAATGGTGTCTCGGAACCGGTCTCTCAGCCTGAGATACATGCCTACCGGTGTGTAGAGGTCAGCAAGCAATTTTTTGCTGACGGTGGTAACATTGATTTTTTTCATTCGTTGGTTTTTATAAAAAAACCCCGGCTTTTTTGTGCCGGGGCTTATCATTTATTTTCTATACACGTATAGCATCAGGGCACAATGATTCTCATTGTGTGCCACCAGCTATTGTATGTAGGATTCATTTTCATTTGCGAAGCAAAGATGAAAGAGAAAAATTTATTTTCCAAAAAAAATATTTTGAATGTGACAAATGCTTATTTTCTGGCGCGGGTGTTAAGCGAAGCGTCACCCGTGCGGAAAAATTTCTCACAGAATTAGACTGTGCATCATACTCTTCTTCGTCTTCGCTCAGGATGACTGTAGTTTGTCGTGGTGAGCAGAGACGAACCATGACGTTTGATTCTTTATTCTATCCATCCTTCGTCTTCGCTCAGGATGACATTTACTTCGTCTTCAGACGAACGGAGGGCGTTGTGCCATCTTCAGATGGGAAAATTAAAATTTGACGGATTTAATTACTGTCAGGAGACCGTATCACACCCTCACAGCGTCTTAAGACCTGTGAGAGCGAAGTCTTAAGAAGGTAGCATCTGAAACAAACCAATCCTTCTATTTTGCATTTCACATTTTCTATGCAACGTTTTCAGTAAACTTTGTATCTTATCCCCGGCACAAAATATATATTAGTGAAATACCTGGCATCATTGTTCTTCCTTTTCATCAGTTTGTCAATTAATGCACAAAAGATTGACAGCATCTATGTTCATCTTTATACGGATAGTCTGAAAAAAGGCACTTACAATTACATCAATATTGACGGAAAACTATCCAACGGACATTATTTACCGTTAGACAGCAGTTTTCTGGATTTCAAGGCAAGCGATGGAAAGTTTTATGGCAATTCGCTCTGGCTTGATCCCAATTTCAAAAAAGAAAAGGTAACCATTACGGTTACATTGAAAAAAAATCCGGAGTTGTCAAAACATTTTGATATCTACATTAAGAAGAAGCCGGATCCGGAACTTAAACCCTTGGATGAATTACCCAATAATTCAAAAATCAGGCGAGGCAGAAAGAATGCCTGACCACCAATTCTATTATATTTTGAGGGCAAACGATTTAATGAATTCCACCAAATAGAAGTTTCATTATTTGCTCTTGCTCTTAGGATGGAGCAGCATTTCTACTACTTTTTCACTCCGTCGTTGTTTAGTATCCAGAGTTTTTGCTTCATTCACCCAATCCACATATTCCTTGCGGTGAGAGGCGGGCAATTCATTGAATTTATTAAACGCGTTTCTCTTTCTTTTCAATTCCCTGCTCAGAACATCAGGAACAATCACCTCAATTGTTGAACGGCTGCGATCGGGCAGATTGATGCCCTCTTCATTCAATCTTATGGCCTCATGAATTCGTTCGATCATCACTCTATCCTGGGGTAGCTCTTTTAAGGAAGTAATTTTTCCTGCATGTCCCATTGCTTTCCCGTTATTCTCAATCAGCATGGCTGCATCTTTCATGAGTGCGGCTTTCCAGAATCCAAATGCACAATGATGTTTGAAAGCTGCCATATTGCAAAGCATTCCTTTGTATTCAAAATAAGGCATCCCCCATTTGATGGTTTCTGTCACATCGGGACATGCCTTATGTACCAACTTTCGCAGATGCATCAGAATGGGCTGGGCAAAGGGTTCTGATTTCTGAATATAATTGTCAATTCGTTTATCAAAATTTGCCATAACAAAAAATTAATCCAATAAATATTTTTTCTCACGAAATGTTTTCCATACCAATTCCCCAAAAAGTGTATTCGCCCATGCAAACCATTTACGTGTAAAGTTGTTTACATCATTCTTATTAAAAGACTCATGCATAAAACCGGTACCGGCATTGGAATGTTGCAACATCTTCAGGCAATATTTTATTTCCATTTCATCCGGGGAAGTCAGTGCTCGCATGGTAATCCCGATCGGCCATATCATATCCATACCCGTATGCGGGCTACCTATCCCCTCTCCTGCTGTTCCTTTAAAATAAAAGGGATTGTTTTCCGATAAAATGTATTTCCTTGTATTCTGATACAGACCATCGGATATTTTCATTGCTCCGAGATAGGGCAATGAAAGCAAAGAAGGCACATTGGCATCATCCATCAATATCGTACTACCATAACCGTTAATTTCAAAGGGTAATAATTTTCTGCCCTGAAATTCTGCTACTGCGTATTTTGCCAAGGCATCCTTTACTTCCTTTGCAAGAGCAGCGGCAGCATTTCCCAATTCTTTAGCTCCGGTCACAGAGGTAATTTCTTTTAACTGCAATAAGGAAACTATGGCAAAGAAATTAGAAGGAATCAGATAAGGAAAAATCGTAGCATCATCACTCGGTCTGAAAATTGAACATATTAATCCATTTGGTTTTACCGGGTATCCATATCCTGCAAGCGGTACACCGTCTGTTGCCCACGCAGTGCGACGCTGAAATGAATAAGGCCCTTTTCCATTCTTCCGTTGTTGCTCGCGAAAAGTTTGAATTACCAATTCCATTGCATGATGCCACTCTTTGTCAAACACACTGCTGTCGCCTGTTTCTTTCCAATAACCGTGTGCGAGTCGAATCGGATAACATAAACTGTCTACCTCCCACTTACGCTCATGAATACCGGGCAACATTTTGGTAATATCTGTTTCCTTCCACTCACTCACTTTCGTTTTGTCTTTATAAAAGGCATTGGCATAAGGATCTTCAATGATGCATTGAGCCTGACGATTAATCACCCCCTTGATCAGCAATTGTAATTTAGAATCCTCCTTACAAAAAGGAAGGTAAGGCCACACCTGTGCACTGCTGTCGCGAAGCCACATCGCATCGATATCGCCTGTAATGACATAAGTGTCCGGCCTGTCGCCATTCATTTCAAAATAGACAGTGGTATCCAATGTATTCGGAAAGCAATTATTAAAAAGCCATGCAAGTTCCTTATTTGAAATATCCTTACTTACTCTATGTATAGTTTTCTCAATGGCAGCAGAAGTAAAATGCCGTTGTGAAGCAGGAAGCCTGACCTCAGGAAATGAGTGATAGCCCTTCCCAAATACTTTATCTGTAAACAATAAAGCTGCGCCCGCAGATGCAGACATGCCAATAAATTTTCTTCTCTTCATATTTTACTAAGATAAAACAAACTACATTTTGTGAACAGGATTCCTGGAATACTTACCATCGGAAGAACAAAAAAAATTTAACTCATGCCGGTTAAGGCCTGAATTTCTATTGAATTTAAATCGCACAGCCCGCCTCTATGCATCAAAGCAATTCATGCGTATCCTTGATTACTCCCATCACAAACACACTCTGCACATGACCCACATTCTTTATTTCGCTTAATGTGTTTACATGAAAGTCATAATAGGCATTCATATCCTCACACACCACCTTCAGCAAAAAATCAAACTCACCGGATATGCTGAAACACTCCAGCACTTCGGGCAAAGCACGGATGACATTAATAAATTGCACCCCTGCATTTTTTCCATGCTCCTTCAGCGACACATAGCAAATCACCGTCAACCCTTTATTTACTTTGGAAGCATCCAGCAAGGTGGCATACTGGCGAATTACACCGGATTCTTCAAGCCGTTTGATTCTTTCATGTACAGGTGTTGTACTTAAATGTACCTGCTGCGCAATTTCTTTGACGGTAAACCTCGCATTCTGCTGCAGCAGTTTCAGTATGGCAAGGTCCTTTTTATCTATATTCACTTTTGAGCTTTGTAATTTTTCTGTTTTGGAAGGAAATTGAAGTCCATTTTGATTATTCATTCTAAGATAACAATATTTATTGAAATAATATTCTATATTTTGTGTAAGTTATAGAAAAAATCACTTTTTATTATAAATTTGCAGTTCAATTAATTAATAAATATGTCCACAGAAACTAAAAATCAAATTGATTTTTCCCTTAAGAATAAGGTTCGTGATCTCAGTCTTGCAGAATGGGGTCGTAAAGAAATAAAATTGGCTGAGGCTGAAATGCCGGGACTGATGTCAATCAGAGAAGAATTCGGCAAACAAAAACCTCTGAAAGGCGCCCGTATTGCCGGTTGCCTTCACATGACCATTCAGACCGCAGTACTGATTGAGACTCTGGTAGAACTGGGGGCTGAAGTGAAATGGAGTTCTTGTAATATCTTCTCTACTCAGGATCAGGCGGCAGCAGCAATTGCAGCAGCGGGAATCGGAGTTTTTGCATGGAAAGGACAGACTCAGGAAGAGGCCGACTGGTGCATAGAGCAAACTTTATTTTTTGGCAGTGCCGACAAGCCGTTAAATATGATACTCGATGATGGTGGTGATCTCACCAACATGGTATTTGATAAATACCCCGAACTGATTCAGAATTTAAGAGGTCTTTCTGAAGAAACTACAACAGGAGTACACCGCCTCTATGAAAGAATGGAGAAAGGCACACTTCCTATCCCGGCAATCAATGTAAACGACTCTGTAACCAAATCAAAATTTGACAACAAATACGGTTGTAAAGAAAGCCTGGTAGATGCTATTCGTCGCGCTACAGATGTAATGATGGCAGGTAAAGTAGCTGTGGTAGGTGGTTATGGAGATGTAGGAAAAGGCTCTGCTGCCAGTTTACGTGGTGCAGGAGCACGTGTGATTGTAACCGAAATTGACCCGATCTGTGCATTGCAGGCTGCTATGGATGGTTACGAAGTGAAGAAAATGATTGATGCTGTGAAAGAAGCAGACATCATCGTAACTGCTTCCGGTTGCAGGGATCTTATTACTGCCGAACACTTCAAAGTAATGAAAGACAAGGCCATCGTATGCAACATCGGCCACTTTGATATTGAAATCGACATGGCATGGCTGAATAAGAATTATGGAAACACCAAAGACACCATCAAACCACAGGTAGATAAATATACCATTGATGGTAAGGATGTAATTGTATTGGCAGAAGGACGATTGGTAAACCTGGGTTGCGCTACAGGTCACCCCAGCTTTGTAATGAGTAACTCCTTTACCAATCAGGTGCTTGCTCAAATGGAATTATGGCAACATCATGATAAATATGAAAATAAGGTCTATGTACTTCCAAAACATCTGGATGAAAAAGTAGCCAGACTGCATTTGAAAAAAATCGGAGTGGTTCTGGATGAATTGACAGATGCACAAAGTGCATATCTGAATATTCCGAAGGCAGGTCCTTTCAAATCTGAAATGTACAGATATTAAGATAACAGTCAATCTTATTGATGAACCCGGTGGTTAATACTGCCGGTTTTTTTTATGACGTAAACGGAAAGGAAATGAGGGTGTTATACGGCCTTCTGACCGTAATTGAATCCATCAATTTTTAATGTTCCCCTCTAAAGATGGTACAGCGCTCTCCGTTCGTCTGAAGACGAAGGAAATGTCATTCCGAAGACGAAGGAAATGACATCCTGAGCGAAGACGAAGGAGAGCAACATCTGTAGGGAATTATCAGGCACGGGTGACGCTTCGCTTCATACTCGTACCAGGTTAAAAACCGAAGGTAACACTTCAGATACCGGAAATTTTACATTAAAAAAATAACTTGAGATACAAATATCAGAGCTAAATTTTCAGTCAGACATAGATTTGCCCAAAGATGACTTTATACGAAAAGTACATAAACAAAGAATTGAATATCTGGCAGAAAAAAATGCTCAGACGACCGGGTATTCTCAATGCTCTTTCAAAGAGGATTCAAAATAAGATCAACAGCTACATTCCGGAACGGATACATAAGGCTATCACAGTAGCAATGAAGCAGATGATCCGGGCAGTAATATTCGGAGCTAAATTCACAACCGGAGTGCCGCTCACAGGAACCTCATTTGAAATGCGGGAAAGTCTGGTTAGGGAAAAAATCAGGAATTACAGGTCCACAGCAACCATTGAAGGAGGAGTAACCGGCGCTGCAGGTTTTCTCGCGGGGTTGACTGACTTTCCAATCCTCCTGACTATCAAGATAAAACTGCTTTTTGAAATTTCGAGATTATATGGGTATGATGTCAATGACTACAGAGAGAGGGTTTATATTTTATACGTTTTTCAGTTAGCATTCAGCAGTCACGAATACCGACGGAAAATTTATTTGGAAATGGTCAATTGGGAAGAAAAGGCAAAATCACTACCGGAAGATCTTAACCTGTATGATTGGAGGCATTTACAGCAGGAGTACCGCGATTATATTGATCTGGCCAAGATGGCACAATTGATTCCGGTCATTGGCGCACCTGTAGGAGCTATAGCAAATTACCAATTGATTAAAAAACTTGGGTTCACTGCCATGAATGCCTACCGAATGAGAAGAAGAGAAACTTTGTTGCTAACGAAGTAATACCGAACCTTACTAATTGAAATGAGTGAATTGGCTGAATCAGGTCATGACAGTACAGCAAGCCTGAATTATAATATCAAAATAACAAACCGCTAAATTTTGCCTTTTTGAGGTGATTTTGGATTTCTTTTTATCACTTTCTCTCATTTTTTTACCTTTACCGCCAAAAAAATATATGGCGAACACTTCGGACATCCGCACAGGATTAATTCTTAAAATTGACGGCAATCTCTATTCAGTCATTGAATTTGGCCAAAACAAAACAGCGAGAGCTGCTGCTAAAGTTTGGGCTAAGATGAAAGGTGTGGATAACAACAGAACCATTGAGCAGACATGGAACAGCGGTGAAACTATTTACCCTGTGAGAGTTGAAAAAAGACCCTTTCAGTTTCTCTACAAGGATGATACCGGGTATAATTTTATGAATACCGAGAATTACGAACAGATTTCTATTCAGGAAAATATGATTGATGCCCCGCAGTTTCTGAAAGACGGCCAGGAAGTATCCGTACTCATCAATACAGAGACAGAACAACCCATGGGCGTAGAGCTTCCGGACAAAATCGTCATGCAGGTTACCTACAGTGAACCCGGACTAAAAGGCGACACTGCTACAAGAACTCTTAAGCCTGCTAAGGTAGAGACGGGCGCTACCGTGAATGTTCCGCTATTTGTCAATGAAGGTGAGTATATCCGCATCAATTCAAAAACGGGCGAATACATAGAAAGAGTGAAAGAGGGCTCCTGATAAATTTGATTAAAAAATCTGTACCTGAAAAACTTATCATGCGTAAGTTTGAATCAGTTAAGGACGATATTTTTTCAGATTTTTTTATGATTCTGCCTATCTTAGCTAATTATTTTTATTAAAATTCAAAACCAAACTATGGATATTAAACAAATTCAGGAGTTGATCAAACTTGTCAATAAGAGCAATATTGGTGAGTTGAGTATCGAGCAAAAGGATTTCAAGATTACCATTAAGCAAAAAGAAGACGTAGCTCCTGTATTTTCCGGTGCACCCATGATTCCGCAATTTTTACCTCAGTCACTGCCCGCCACAACACCCACTGCTCCGGCTCAATTGCCCACTTCAGAGAAAAAAGAATCTGCACCTGCGAAATCAGAAAACCAGATCACCATCAAAAGCCCAATGATTGGCACATTTTACAGACAATCGGGTCCGGACAAACCCCCATTTGTGAATGTGGGAGACACCATAGAAAAAGGTCAGGTAGTCTGCATTATTGAGGCTATGAAATTATTTAATGAAATAGAAAGTGAAGTAAGTGGTACCGTTGTAAAAGTATTGGTCGATGACTCTTCTCCTGTAGAATATGATCAACCTTTATTTTTGATAGAACCATAGTCTGATACTACTCAGGATAAGTAGTGTACATTATTAATAAAAATTGAATGTTCAAAAAAATATTAATCGCAAATCGTGGTGAAATAGCACTCAGAGTAATCCGGACCTGTAAGGAAATGGGTATTAAAACTGTAGCTATTTATTCTACGGCAGACAAAGACAGCCTTCACGTAAAATTTGCAGATGAGGCGGTTTGCATAGGCCCTCCGGCAAGTGCACAGAGTTATCTGAATATTCCAAATATTATGGCAGCGGTTGAAATAACCAATGCCGACGCGATCCACCCCGGATACGGATTTCTGGCAGAGAATGCAAAATTTTCTCAGATATGCAGTGATCATAAAATAAAATTTATCGGCCCTACTCCTCTGATGATTAATTCAATGGGAGATAAGATGACCGCAAAAGAAACCATGATCAAAGCCGGTGTGCCTACCGTCCCTGGCGTAGATGGCCTGCTTCAGGATGCAGCTCATGCAAAAAAATCAGCTGCAGAAGTAGGTTACCCGATCATGCTCAAGGCAACCGCAGGTGGCGGGGGTAAAGGAATGCGGGTAGTCTGGAGTGAAAAAGAAATAGAAAAAGCATTTGATGAGGCAAGAAGGGAAGCCGGAGCTGCCTTTAAAAATGACGGAATCTACATGGAAAAATTTGTGGAAGAACCCCGTCATATTGAAATACAAATTGCCGGCGATCAATATGGAAATGTTTGTCATCTGAGTGAACGCGATTGTTCGATACAGCGACGTCATCAAAAATTGGTAGAAGAGTCCCCATCTCCATTCATGACTCCGGAACTCCGTGAAAAAATGGGCCAGGCTGCAATCAAAGCTGCATCCGCCATCAATTACGAAAGCGTGGGTACTATTGAATTTCTTGTGGACAAGCATCGCAATTTTTACTTCATGGAAATGAACACCCGTATTCAGGTGGAGCATTGTGTTACTGAGGAAGTCATCAATTATGATCTTATTAAAGAACAAATCAAAATAGCAGCAGGAGACAAAATCAGCGGCAAAAACTATTATCCTGAAATGCATGCCATTGAGTGCAGAATCAATGCCGAAGATCCATTCAGCGATTTCAGACCATCCCCCGGAAGAATCACCGTATTGCATCAGCCGGGAGGACATGGTGTTCGTGTGGACAGCCATGCCTACGCTGGATATGTCATCCCTCCCTATTACGACAGTATGATCGGCAAACTGATTGCGGTAGCCCAAACCCGTGAAGAGGCTATTGATACCATGGCACGCTCACTGAGCGAGTATGTCATAGAAGGAATCAAAACTACCATCCCATTCCATCAGCAATTAATGCAAAACGAAGATTTTAGAAAAGGAAATTTTACGACAAAATTTCTTGAAACTTTTAAATTGAAAAACCCATAGTATAATTCATCACTTAACTACGACCTCAGTTTCTGAGGTCGTAGTTTTTTCTAATGGGCATTTATTTTTTTCTAACCGGTTACTTTTATTAAAGCCCGAAAGGAATTAATCACGTCTGGTACATATTTCCTCCACGCTCGGGTGGTTTTGAAATCAAAATGGCGGTGATCAGGTTGCTGATTCACTTCATCATTGGCTGCATTATCCAACATCAAACTTTTTCTTTAGGATAAACGATAATCCGGAACAATTTTTTAGTTATTCACAATCCTCTCATATCAGGCAAAAAACAAAAATCAATTGGTTAATTTTAGTTGACAAAATCATTTACCATGACTGCCTACGTTAGTTTCAGGAAAATTTCTGTTATTCTATTTTCATTTTTTACATCCATACTCTTTCTTACTTCATGCAGTAAGAAAGAAAAAATTGTCAAAATAGATCCTGCATTCAGCAAATACATTTCTGAATACACCAGCGGAGTTATTTCAAAAGCTGCAGTAATCAGAATCAGATTGGCGGATGGTATCAACGTTACCCACACTCTGGGTGAGATTAAAGACAAAAAATTATTTGAATTTTCACCATCAGTCAGTGGCAAGGCCTATTGGTTAGACGCATCCACCATTGAGTTTAGACCCGGTAAAAATCTGGAAGCCGGCGCTCTTTATACCATCACCTTTCATCTGGGAAAAGTAGCAACAGTACCTGATAAATTCAAAGATTTTACATTTAATGCAACAGTTACCACACCGGCATTTACAATCAATGAAGAAGGCCTCAGAAGTTCGGGTGATAAGGAGACTATGTTCTTGCCGGGAACGATTGAGACTGCGGACATCGAAAATGATAAAGACATCGAAGCGATCGTGAGCGCTTCTCATAATCAGGATAAATTAGTAATCGCCTGGCAGCACGACAGCGCCAACCGGATTCATCATTTTACCATAAATGGGATACACAGAAATTCACTGGATGATGGATTGTTGATTTCATGGGATGGCAGCACGATAGGCAGTAAAACAAAAGGAAAACTTCCCATTGTAGTGCCAGCCATGGGAAAATTCACTTTGCTTCAAACAAGAGCTGTACAGGAAGGAAGTCAATATATTTCTGTTCAGTTCAGTGATCCGGTCAGCATTACCCAGGATATCACCGGGCTCATTACCATTTCAGATCAGGCAAACAGTACCTATGCAATCAATGGAAGTGAGGTAAAAATATTTCCCTCAGAAGAACTCGAAGGAGATTATACCGTGAATGTCAATAGTGGGATTCAAAATAAATGGAATACACCGCTTGGCCAGAGTTTTGTATCCAATGTGTCTTTTTATTCAACCAAGCCTTCTGTCAAAATTGAAGGAAGAGGCAATATCCTTCCACACGATAAAAAATTAACCCTGCCCTTTACCACGATTAATCTGAATGCGGTAGATGTAAGCATCATCAAAGTATATGAAAATAAAATACCACAATTCCTGCAATCCAACGGATACGAAAGTGATAATGGGTTGCGACAGGTGGCCACTCCGATCGTACAACAAACTATCCGGCTTGATGACGACAAGTCGATCAATCTTCATAAAAAACAACGGTTTGTGCTGGACATTGACAAATTTCTGAAAACAGAACCCGGCGCTATCTACAGAATCGTTATTGGATTCCGGCCCGAATACAGTTTGTACGATTGTAAAGAAAAGGCCAATGAAGAAGAAAGCCCGGAAGATGAATATGAAGACTATTCGTACGAAGACTCCCCTGACGATCAACAGGCGTTTTGGGCCAGGTACGACAATTATTATCCTTATGGTTACAATTGGAAACAAAGAGATAACCCTTGCTTCGCTTCATATTATTCCAAAGAAAGATTTGCATTCCGGAATATCATTGCGAGCAACATAGGCATCATTGCTCACCGTGGTACGCTCAATGATTTACAGGTAACCGTAACTGATATGCTCACAGCAAACCCTCTTGCAGATGCAGACATTAAAGTGCTGGATTATCAGGAACAAATCGTTGGAAATGGGAAGTCTGATAAGAATGGGATGGTAACTATCACCTGTAAACGAAAGCCTTTCCTTATTGTCGTTTCCCAGGGCAGGGAAAAGGGTTATTTAAAAGTTGATGATGGCAGCAGTCTTCCACTCAGCCGGTTTGACATAGCCGGTGAAGAAATTCAAAAAGGCATCAAGGGTATGATCTTCGGAGAGCGAGGCGTATGGAGGCCGGGCGATTCATTGTTTATCAGTTTTATTGAGGAGGATATAGACCATCGGCTTCCCACCGATCATCCCATTGAATTTGAACTTTACAATTCACACGGTCAGCTATACCATAGAATGGTTCAAAAAAATCAATCAGGAGGGTACAATGTTTTTAAACTAAAGACAACGACGGATGTACCCACCGGAAACTGGAAGGCAAAGGTTATGGCCGGAGGAGCCACCTTCGAAAAAACAATCAGGATAGAAACAGTAATGCCCAACCGGTTGAGTATTCAGGTTGACTTTGGAAATGATACTATCCTCGGAAAGAATCATTTCAATCAGGGTACGCTTAAGTCTTCGTGGCTATTTGGTGCACCGGCAAGTGGGCTAAAAGCTACAGTCGATCTTTCACTTACACCAATTAATACATCATTCAAAAAATTCCGAGACTTCTCTTTTAACAACCCGGTTACAGATGCAACGTTTGCCACAACCACTATCTTTAAAGGCGAACTGAATGCTGAAGGCAAAGCTCCCATACTTGCAAAAGTCAATTCTTCGGAAGGGGCTGCGGGAATGATGAAAGCTACCCTGTTTACAAAAGTTTTTGAACCCGGTGGCGCATTCAGTGTGCAGACGACGAGTCTCCCCTACAGTCCTTTTACCTCTTATGCGGGATTAAAACTGCCGGAAGGAGAAAAGCCATGGGGCTTTCTTACAACCGGTGATACACACACCGTCAGCATCGTCAATGTAGATGAATTCGGCAATCTTATTCACGCAAACCGGCAAGTAGAAATTTCCTTGTACAAAATACAATGGCGCTGGTGGTGGGACAATTCCGGTGAAACATTCAGCAATTTCACTCAGGATAAATACAACAAACTAATCAGTCACCAAATCCTGGAGACGGTTAATGGAAAACTGGAATGGAGCTTTAAAGTGCCGTGGGATGACTGGGGCAGGTACTTAGTCCTCGTAAAAGATATTGCAAGTGGTCATACTACCGGAGACATTATGTACCTGGACAATGCCAGTTGGAGAAGCAGAGAAAATACCAATGATCCGACAGCTGCAAGCATGTTATCTTTTACTTCCGACAATTCAACGTACAATTCCGGAGATAATATTACGCTCATTATTCCCGGTAGCGATAATGGCCGGGGATTGGTCACCATCACTACAGGAAGCAAAGTATTGAAATCATGGTGGATTAATACCCATGCGGGCAATAACTATGTTAAATTTAAAGCTGAAGAGGGCTGGGCTCCAAATGTCTATGCACAGGTGTCACTGCTACAACCCTACGCTCAAACAGTAAACGACCTGCCGATGCGCATGTATGGCGTAATTCCCCTGATCATTCAAAATAAAGAAACCCTGTTACAGCCGGAAATCAATATCCCGGATGTAATCCGCCCTGAACAACGTACAAGCATTACCGTCAGTGAAAAGAATAATAGAGAAATGTGGTACTCAATTGCAATTGTGGATAATGGGCTACTGGACCTGACCAACTTTAAGACGCCTAATCCACATGATTATTTCTTTGCCAGGGAGGCTCTCTCTGTAAGAGTTTGGGATATTTTCGATTATGTGATCGGAGCCTGGGGGGCAAATCTGGAAAGAATCCTGACCATTGGTGGCGACCAGGAAGCCAACGGACCTGTACATCAGAAAGAAGCAAACCGCTTTAAGCCTGTTGTATTATTTTTAGGGCCATTCAAATTAGAAAAAGGGAAAAAGGATATAAAATCATTCACCCTTCCTCAATATGCCGGTTCGGTACGGGTGATGGTGGTAGCGGCAGGGAATAATGCCTATGGCAGCACTCAAAAATCAGTAGCTGTTAAGAAGCCACTGATGATGCTGGCAACCCTACCACGAATCTTAAGCCCGGGCGAAACCACTAAAATTCCGGTAACTGTTTTTGCAACTGAAAATAACATCCGGACGGTAAACGTAAGATTACAAACGAACCCGCTATTTGAAATAACCTCCTCTGCTACCCAAACTCTGGAATTTAAAAAAAGTGGTGAGCAGACCCTGTTTTTTGAAGTAAAGGTCAGAGATCAATCAGGAATTGGAAAGATCAGCCTCCTTGCATCCGGCGGTAACGACAAGGCCGGTTATGAAGGGGAACTGGACATTCGTAACCCGAATCCCTTTATCACAGACATTTCTACTTCGGCAATTGATAAGGGGAAATCCTCAGTACTTAATCTGAAATCTATCGGTAGAGGAGTAAGTTCTACAGCAGTGATTGAATTGTCAACCTTGCCTCCAATAGACTTGCAAAAACATCTTGACTTCCTGATTGATTACCCTCATGGTTGCGCCGAACAAACAGTTTCGCGTGTATTTGCTCAGTTATATTTATCAAATCTTACTGAGCTAAGCACCACACAAAAGTCCAGGATCGATCAGAACATAAAAGCAGGAATTAATGCACTCCAGAACTTCCAATCTCCGGATGGTGGTTTTGCTTATTGGCCCGGAGACAGACAGAGTGATGAATGGGCAACAAGTTACGCCGGACACTTCCTGTTGAAAGCTCAATCTGTCGGGTATGCAGTTCCTGCATGGATGATTCAGCAATGGAAATCTTTTCAGGCCAGCAAGGCCGCCAATTGGGCGCCTTCCACCACACAATTTTATGGGGCCGATCTGAACCAGGCTTACCGGTTATTTGTACTTGCACTCGCTAAATCGCCGGATATCGGCGCTATGAACCGGCTAAAGGAATTTCAATATATTTCACCGGAAGCCAGATGGCGGCTTGCTGCTGCCTATCAGCTCACCGGACAATCTACGATCGCCAATCAACTTATCAGTGGCCTTCCGGTTTCGTTTGCCCACAGGGATATGGCAGGAATCACCTACGGATCCAGCCTGAGAGATGAAGCAATGATTCTCGAGACACTAACGCTTATGGATAAGCGAACAAGGGCTTCAGATATATTGAAGAGTGTAGCCGCCCAGCTTTCGTCAGATGCGTGGTACAGCACACAAACAACAGCCTATGCCCTACTTAGTGTTGCAGAGTTTATTGGTGGGAACGGCACAGGAGAAAAAATATCTGCCAGTGTGCGAATTAACGGAAAGGATTTCAGCCTCAATTCACAGAAATACGTTGAAAGTATTCCGGTAGCCTTTACCAATCAGAATGCGGATATCAGCATCCGCAATTCCGGATCCGGTGTTTTATTCGTAAGAACAATCAACAAGGGAAAACCAATTACCGGTGAAACTATCCGTCAGATAAATCATCCCGATTTGTTGAACATGAAGGTTAGTTTCCTGACTTCAGATCAGAAACCATTGGACATCGGCAGTCTTTACCAGGGTACAGATTTCATAATGAAAGTTTCAGTAACCAATCCCGGCAAGAGAGCCGATTACCGAAGGATGGCATTAACCCAGATTGTTCCTGCAGGGTGGGAAATACTCAATACTAGGCTGTTTGAAGGAGCAGGCACATTGTCATCTTCGTCTATGCAATACCGTGATATCCGGGATGACAGGGTTTATACTTATTTTGACCTGAATCCAGGCGAAACAAAAACATATTATGTAAATCTAACTGCAGCTTATACCGGCCGGTACTATTTCCCGCCAGTGGTTTGTAATTCCATGTACAATCAGGAAATACAGGCAGTATCAGGAGGCAGATGGGTTCAGGTGATGGAAAGTGGAAAATCTTCACAGTAATCCCTGAATGTACATGACAGGAAAGAAAAAAAAGAGAATCACCATACTATTATCAGTATTATTACTTCTGATAGTATGGTGGTTTAACTTCCCTTCTACCCTATTTCAAAAACCATACAGCTTTGTTTTGAAAGACAAGGGAGGTCAATTGATGGGTGCGGTAATCGCCACAGATGGCCAATGGCGTTTCCCGCCTGCAGGAAATGTACCTGACAAATTTGTAAAATGCATTACCACCTATGAAGACAAACGCTTTTTTTATCATCCCGGTGTAGATCCATTGGCACTGGGAAGATCAATTGTGGCCAACATCCGGGCAGGAAAAGTCGTACAAGGAGGCAGTACACTCACCATGCAGGTAATGCGGATGAGCAGGGACAGGAAAAAGAGATCATGGTTTCAGAAAATTATTGAATGTCTGCAGGCTGTACGTCTGGAATGTACTTATTCCAAAAAAGAAATCCTCTCACTGTATGCATCCAATGCGCCATTTGGAAGTAACGTGGTTGGGCTGGAAGCTGCATCCTGGAGATATTTTGGACGCAAACCTGAATCTTTAAGTTGGGGTGAGATGGCTTCTCTGACAGTATTACCCAACTCACCTTCTTTGATTTTTCCGGGTAAAAACAACAAGGCGTTCCTAAGAAAAAGAAATGATCTGATCAATGCATTATTCAAAAGAGGAATTATTGATTCCATTACCTGTATGTTATCAAAAGAGGAGGCTTTACCGGGTAAACCATTTCCCTTGCCGCAGGTTGCCCCTCATCTATTGCAACGGTTCCGGTCAGAAAATTTGTGTACCCAACAGGCTCTGTGTGAATCCACATTAGATATTCATCTGCAGAAAGAAGTGAACGAGATCGTTGCACTTCATCATGATTACCTGAAGGGAAATGGAATTCGCAATCTTGCAGCATTGGTGATTGATGTCTCTACTGGCCAGGTACTTGCTTATTCAGGCAATATACAATCGGAAAATCCGGATGACGAAAGCAATGTGGACATCATAAAATCAGCCAGAAGTCCGGGCAGTACTTTAAAACCTATTCTGTATGCAGCCGCATTCAGCGATGGCCAACTTCTGCCAAACATGTTGTTGCCTGATGTACCCACACAAATCGGCGGCTACACACCGCAGAATTTTGACAAGAGTTTTGATGGTGCAGTACCGGCATCAGAAGCATTATCCAGAAGCCTCAACATCCCGGCAGTCAAAGTCCTGCAACAATACAAGTATGCAAGATTTTATGACCTGTTGAAAAAATTGGGTATATCAACGATGAATCAGCCGGCAGATCATTATGGATTATCTATGATACTTGGAGGATGTGAAGTGTCTCTTTGGGAACTCACGGGAATCTACGCAGGAATGGCCAGAGCATTGCTTCACGCCAACAAGAACAACGGAAAAGTATTTGTCAGAGATTTCTATCCTCCTGTATATCAGAAATCAACTGACAAAAAAATCAGCGATAACTCAACTGTTCAGGAATTGGATGCTACAAGTATTTGGTTTGCATTTAAGGCAATGCAGGAAGTGATGCGTCCGGGTGATGACGGACTCTGGCAGCAATTTACTTCTTCTCAAAAAATTGCCTGGAAAACAGGCACCAGTTTCGGTTTTCGTGATGCATGGGCTATTGGAATTTCATCAAAATATGCTGTAGGTGTCTGGGCCGGAAATGCAAATGGCGAAGGGCGACCCGATCTGTTGGGTATCAAAGCAGCAGCACCTGCCATGTTTGACATTTTCAGATCATTACCTGACGCTACTCCATTTCCAAGGCCTCAATCCGGCTTTGCATTTATTCCTGTTTGCCGGAAGTCAGGATTCCGTGCAGGACTGGATTGCCAAACAGCAGATACAATCCTGATGCCTCCGGCTTCTGTTCGTTCACCCATCTGCCCTTTTCATCAACTTATTCATCTCGATCCGGCTGAACAATACAGAGTTTCAGACGCATGTATGCCTGTATCACAAATGAAGAACGTAAGTTGGTTTGTGTTGCCTCCATCTATGGAATGGTATTACAGGCAGAAGCATTACGATTATAAACCATTGCCTCCCTGGAAATCAGGATGTGGTCAGGAAACCGAATCAATGGAGATAATTTATCCCGAACGGAATGCAAAAATTTATATTCCTCTGGAATTGGATGGTTTGAGAGGGAAACTGATTTGTATCGCGGCGCATCGCAATCCGTCAGAAAAAATTTTCTGGCATCTGGATGGGGAATTTATCGGAAGCACTACTTTATTTCATAAATTGGCAATCTCAGCAGGCCCAGGCATGCACACGCTCACTCTCGTGGATGCCTCGGGCAAAAGAATAAGTCGCCAATTTGAAATCCTGCAGGCAGCCAGGTAAGCTATCTACCAAACATTTTTTCCAGTTCTTCTTTTCTGAATTCAAGAAATACAGGTTTTCCGGAGGGCGATACATTATTTATTTTGCAATCAAACAGCTTTGTTACCAGATCTTTCCTGACTTGTCCCTTCAAAAATTAGTGCGGTCATAAGTAGTTGTGAATCAAT
>CAYXAL010000013.1:69696-82574 GCA_964463015.1 uncultured Ginsengibacter sp. | reverse complement strand
ATGAAGAACTTACTGGTAAAATTATTTCCACCGCACTAAAAGGGACAAGTCAGGAGGGAAACTGATTTGTATCGCGGCGCATCGCAATCCGTCAGAAAAAATTTTCTGGCATCTGGATGGGGAATTTATCGGAAGCACTACTTTATTTCATAAATTGGCAATCTCAGCAGGCCCAGGCATGCACACGCTCACTCTCGTGGATGCCTCGGGCAAAAGAATAAGTCGCCAATTTGAAATCCTGCAGGCAGCCAGGTAAGCTATCTACCAAACATTTTTTCCAGTTCTTCTTTTCTGAATTCAAGAAATACAGGTTTTCCGGAGGGCGATACATTATTTATTTTGCAATCAAACAGCTTTGTTACCAGATCTTTCATTTCTTTTTCTTTCAGTTGTGTACCCTGTTTGATTGACTGTCTCATCGCCATAGCTCTGATTAATTTTTCACGATTTGAATAATTGAGGCTTGTATTGAAATGTTTGCAATCTTCCAGCAACTCTTCCAGCGCAGATTTTTGGGATTCATCTGCAATTTCTGCAGGCTTCCCCTGAATGATAAAAGAATTGGCTCCAAAGGTTTCAATCTGAAATCCTAACAAGAACAAATCAGGCAGCATCTCTTTCAATAAAATCGCATCCGTTGGAGACAACTCTATGGTTTCCGGAAAAAGGCTTCTCTGCACAGCTACAGGATTTTCATCGAGAGCCCTACTGATTTTATCATACAAAATTCTTTCATGTGCATTCTGCTGGTGTATGACAAGGAGGCGATCATTGGCTTCTGCAAGAATATAGCTCTGAAGCAATTGAATCAGATGTTCTCCGGGTGTTATTGATTTTCTTATTTCTTGTTCAAGCAAATCGTTGGAAACAACAGGCTGCTGAAATTCTGAGAGTCTTTCACCCGGTTTGAATTCAGAGAGGTTGCTTCTGGATTCAATAAAATGCGCCTGGTGACTTCTTGTGAATGTCTGATACAGTCCGCCACTCATGGCTGTCATCCTTTTCTCATTTGTAAAAGGGCTGTTGATTGCTTCCTGTTGCTGTACCCTGGCATCCAGTTCGAAGTCTAATGCCGGTGTCACACTAAATTGTGCAAGTGAGTGACGTATTGCCGAGTTCACAAATGCATAAATGAGTTTTTCATCTTCGAACTTGATCTCTTGTTTGGTAGGGTGCACATTAATGTCAACTCTTGACGGATCAATTTCTATAAACAACACATACATAGGGAAGCTGTCTTTGGCCAACATCTCCGAGAAAGCATTAACCACCGCATGATTTAGGTACGGGCTCTTGATATACCGGTTGTTAACAAAAAAATACTGGTCTCCTCTTGTCTTTCGGGCTGTTTCCGGTTTACCCACAAAGCCGGAAATGTTCATATAATCCGTTTCCTCTCTAACGCTTACCAGTTTACTTTCAAATTGGCTACCAAGTAGTTTGATGATTCTTTGCTTGAGAGATCCCTGTTCGAGATGGTACACTTCCTGTCCGTTACTATTCAATGAAAACTGAATATTGGGAAATGCCAGTGCGATTCGTGAAAATTCATCTATGATATGCCGGAGTTCGGAGGTATTGCTTTTCAGGAAGTTTCTTCTGGCAGGTACATTGAAAAAAAGATTCTTCATTGCAAAACTTGTCCCCTCATGGGTTGCCACCGGCTTTTGCTCTTTAACGATGCTGTTTTCAATTTCAATCATTGTGCCCACAGTATCTTCTTTTCTCCGGGTCTTTAATTCTACCTGTGACACCCCTGCAATACTTGCAAGTGCCTCACCACGGAATCCCATGGTACGAATCCGGAACAGATCATCAATGTCTTTGATCTTGGAAGTCGCATGTCGTTCAAAGCTCATCCGGGCATCTGTTTCGCTCATTCCCTTTCCGTTGTCTATTACCTGTACAAGCGACTTGCCGGCATCATGTACAATCAGCCTGATTTCTGTAGCACCTGCATCAATGGCATTTTCCATCAGTTCCTTCACCGCGCTGGATGGGCGTTGTATTACTTCACCGGCTGCAATCTGGTTTGCAATATTGTCGGGCAACAAATTAATAATATCCACCACTCAATTCTTTAGCTGCAAATTTAGTTGAATTTAGAAGGGAACCCTCTATCCCGAAGGTGTGAATTTCCACTATTCTTTCACAGGTTTCACCAGGTAATACACACAGGTAGTGATAAAATTTCTAAAAAACAGAATATGACTGACCATTGACCACTGCTGCCTTGGCCTCAATCCAAACTTCCATTCATAAATCGGATTAATCAGATAATTTCTTTTCAAGATAATTTTCCAACCGGTTTGTAGAAGAATTTTTTCAAATCGCTCGATACTAATTCCTGTCTCCTTTACTTCTGCCAGCATTTCAATATTTACTTTTGGTTCTCCGAATAAACGCATCATCCCTTTGTAGGCAAACATGGGAAGGAGATGAAGCCAGGGAATACGGCTTAATTTTTTGACACCCATCTGCTGATGCCCACCGTACGGCATATACCAGGGTGGAAAGCCAAAAAAGATCATTCCATCTGGCTTAATAAATTCATGCATTCTCAAAATCAGCTTAGCCTGGTCATGGATATGTTCTATCACATCTTTAAGAATCACAAGATCAAACTTTCCATCCATCTGGTCAGAGTCTGTATCATAGATATCAGAAGTAATAAACTTAATTTTTCCCTCTGAAATTTCTTCTTTCAGAAAATTTTTACCATCTTCTACCCTATGTGGATCCAATTCAACAGCAAGGCCAGTGCAACCCATATCAGTAAATGCTTTCAGAACCCCACCTTCGCCGGCACCAATTTCCATAATTCTCATTCCGGATTTAATCGCAAACCTTTCCTGAATGAATGGAATGACATACTTTTCAGCATTCTGAGTCTGCATCCGGAAATACCTAAACCTGTCAGTATGAAATTCTAACATGCTGTCTTTTAAGGATGCAAAATAAAGCAATTCAAATTTTACATTCCACAGAAAATTCCGGAATTGAATTCAAAAAACCGTTTATTGCTTCTGCAAAGTGACCGGTTGTAGCCGCCATGCTTTTACATACTGGCCATTCTGTATGGCAGGTATCCACTTGGGGCCTTTACGAATTGCATTGATAGCGACCTCAGCCAACTTACTTCCCTTCATATTGGCTGCCTGAACCTCGCTCACATTGCCCTCCCGGTCCACGACAAACTTTACGACGACAGTGCCATAATCGTCATCTGTAAATTCGTCCAGTTCCTTTTCAATTTCACGAGTTACATACTTTCGCCAGGCCTCATCACCTCCCGGGAATTTTGCATCTTTTTCTACCACAATAAAAGTTTTGTCTTCATCCGGATTCTTTTTAGGGGGTTGAGCCAAAATATTGGAGCCTTTGATATCTTGCGGTGGAGCGATGATGGTGCCGTCAAATGCTTTCCCATCCTGAGTCTTTATATCGATCAAAGCAGTCTCCAATTGATTTACATCTGGCGGAGGTTTTACCACATCCTTATCCTTCGAAACCCTGATATTACTGAATTGTACAGTGGCTATAGGTGGCGGCGGAACTTTTGGCAATGGAGGTGGCGGTAGTGGAGGCGGCAGTGGAGGCTCGGGATCAAGTTGAGTGAGTACATTGTCACCATTATCCAAGATCAGCGTTGCAGACTTTTGAAACGATCTGCCGGACAATAAATGCAATACAATTCCCAACAGGATGATGCTGATCATACCGGCCAATGAATACAGAATTCTTTTGTTGTAGGTCCGTCGCAATTCATAAGCGCCATAATCTTTATTCCTTCCTTCAAAAAGGATATCCAGCAGATCAGACTGCATTATCGTAATGGTATTCATCAATAGTATGTTTATAAATGAGAGCGATCAGCGTTTGAGATTCCATAAAATTTTCTCCATTATTTTTAATCAACCCACAGCCTCTTTAATGGCAAAGAAGATAAACCCAAGTGACCATATTATCCTTGAGGTGCTTTATGTACATATTATTATAACGATTGTATTCATCTACGGATATCCATAATAGTTACATAAGCTTATATGAATAGATTCATGGCTATAGTCAGAAAGAATATATTCCAATAACCACATTGATTTGCCGGAGATTCCAAAATACCGTTTAAACTTTTTAGTATTTAAATAACAACCTTCCCGGCCCATACAACTATTTCATTAGTTTATCTTCGGGATGCAAATGGTCAGGTTTTGTAATTAACCTGCTTAGTTTAATTAGAAATTCTGCCTGCTCCAAGTTTCTATTATGAGAAGAATCCTCACCTTCATCGGTTGCCTGTTATTATACTCCATAATACAGGCACAGACAACGGTTTCGGGCATTGTAACTGACAAAACGGAAAACAAGCCTATATTCAAAGCGGTGGTATCCTTGCTTCACCCAAAAGATACCATGCTTTTAAAATTCACCCGGACAGACTCATTGGGCAAATTCAAATTCTCGGATGTAAAAGAAGGAGAATATATATTAATGGTATCACAACCGCGATATGGTGATTTGATGGACAACATTTCTGTTCAGAAAGAAAACCCGGAATTGTCTATCGGTCTGTTAAACAAAGCAACCCTGTTGCAGGAAATCATTGTCAAATCCGGCTCCCCTTTAAGAATAAAGGGTGACACCACCATCTATACTGCAGACAGTTTTAAAGTGAGTGCCAATGCCAATGTTGAAGAACTACTCAAAAAATTGCCTGGTATTCAGGTGGACAAGGATGGCAAGATTACAGCTATGGGACAAACCGTGCAAAAGGTATTGGTAGATGGGGAAGAATTTTTCGGAGAGGATCCCGGGATGGCGGTAAAGAATCTGAGGGCCGATGCGGTAAAAGAAGTGCAGGTATTCGTCAAGAAAAGCGATCAGGCTGAGTTTACGGGAATAGATGACGGACAAACACAAAAGACAATAAACTTAAAACTAAAAGAAGATAGTAAGCATGGTTACTTTGGAAAGATTGATGTAGCTGCCGGGCCTCAAAAACATATCGAGAACCGATACAATGACAACCTGATGTTCAGTTCATTTAAAAGCAAGAGAAAGTTTTCTGCTTATTTTTTAAATGGCAACACCGGAAAAGACAGACTCAATTGGGACGATATGCAGAAGTATGGGGGCAGTGATTTTAATATGCCGATGGGCGACGACGGGGAATCTATGATGTCTTATGGCGGAAATAACGACGGAGAACCTTATATTGATACCAGGAATGGATTTATGACAAATACCAATGCAGGATTGCAATATTCCAATAAGTGGTCAGACAAATACAATTTCAACCTTAGCCCTCAATACAACAACCAGCAATATACCAACCGTACCCGGACGCTTAATCAGACACAGATCGGGGATTCTGTGCTGAACCAGAATTCCACAGCAGACAATGCAGTAAGCAGATACAATATCAAAATCAGGGGCAAATGGGATCTGCAATTGGATTCTATGAATTCTTTAAAAATCACAGCCAACGGTAATTTTTACCATACAGAGAGCGACGCTCACAATCAATCTGCAACTACGGGAAACAATGAAACATTAAAAAATATCAGCGAGAGTGATCAAAGTACCACCAATGATAAATCAGCCTTTACAGGAAATATTATCTACCAGCACAAATTCAAAAAAGCAAGGCGTACTCTTGCCTTCAATGCAAACTGGAGTATTCTGAACAGTAAAGGATTATCATTTCTCAAATCTGAAAACCAGTCCTTCTTTGAAGGAAAACCCGCCGGAAACCGGTCACTAAACCAGAAAAGCAACGGAAACCAACACACCAATAACAGCGGCCTGTCTGTCACCTACACAGAACCTCTTACACAAAAGTTTTCTCTCGAATTGGGCTACCGGCTTGGGTTGAATGATGGAAAAAATACACAGACCACCCACGCCTATTCTGATGCAACCGGCAAATATGATGAACTAATCGATTCGTTGTCCAACGATTTCCGGCAGAGGATTGTACAAAATATTCCTTCGGCAAAGATCAATTTTGCAAACAAAAAACTTAAGGTCAATTTTGGTGCAGGTTTTGGATTTACAAGTTTCAACCTGAGAGATATCACGATGGGCAAATCCTACGACAGAAGCTATGTAAACTTCTATCCCAATGCCAATCTAACCTATACCTACAAACCCAACCATAGTATTCATATCAGCTACAATGGTAATACCACACAGCCTACCATCAACCAACTGCAACCGTTGAGAAACAACAACGATTACTTCAATCAATACATCGGCAACGAGCATCTAAAACCTTCTTTTACAAACAACTTCAATATCGGTCACGACAGTTATAACTTTCTGAAGGATATCTTTTCATACTTTGGTGGTGGCGTCAATTTCACTAACAATTCAATTACAAATAATCAGATCATCAATGTGGACTCCGGGAAAACCATCACCCAACCCATCAACGTCAATGGCAATATCTCCGGATATTTTTATGGCGGATTTGGATTAAAGATAAAATCTATCAATACAAATTTCAACCTCAACCCTAACATAAACTTTAACAAGTATGTCGGAATGTTGAATAATATGAAAAATATTTCCCGTACCTTCTCACCATCCCTGAGCGCTCAATTGTATAAAGACAAAGAAAACAAATATTCAGTATCGCTGGAAGATGAATTCTCTTATAACTCAACCAGCACTTCACAAAACAAAACGAAAATTCAATATTATACCAACGAGATTAGCTTCAATGGTACTATCTATCTGCAAAAGGTGTGGTCGCTTTCTACGGATTATAGCTATGAATTCAGGCAAAAAGCACAACCTTCAGACAGGAATCTGATAACCCAATTGTGGAATGCAAAATTTCAACGAACATTCAGGAATAATGAGTTTACTACTTATTTTTCGGTGAATGATATCCTGAATCAAAATATTGGAATTAACCGGAGTTTTTATGGTACATCCTATTCAGAAGTGAGAAATGACAGGCTCAAGAGATATTTTCTGTTAGGATTTATCTGGAATTTTAAAAACAAAGGCCCTGCCTCAAAATAAATTATCCGTCATGAAGAAAAAGATTATTCTGGTTTCGGCAGTATTGACATCGGTCTTATATTGTTCTGCACAGCAGTTTCTGGATAAGGGCATGATTGAATATCAGGTAACAGCCAATGTGCAAAAAAACATGGGGAGCGGATTCTTTGATCAAATGAGGATGGAGAGGTTGCCGAAGTTTATTGTAAGTGCTTATACACTTACTTTCAGTGACGATAAGAGTATTTATAAGTTTGACCATTGGGATGCCGGAATGAACAGTTTTGTGAGAAATATGAGCCGGGGTGCAGAATCCAACATCTGGTATTACGATTTCAACACCAATCGCTGTGAAATTCAAAAAAACATAGAAGGAAGCAATCTGGGCATTTCAGATTCCATCCCTGCTATCCAATGGAAATTAGTCCCCAACGAAAGCAGAGAAATTGCCGGATTCAATTGCAGAAAAGCGCAAGCCATTCTTTTTGATAGTGTGTATGTTTTTGCTTTCTACACCGAAGAAATTACATTTCCAGGAGGGCCTGCCGGATTTTACGGACTTCCCGGTACCATTCTGGGAGTTACTGTACCGCGGCTCTATACTTCGTGGATAGCAACCAAAGTAGAGGTAACAGGAATTAACGAGAGCAGCATCAGATCGATAGGTCAAAAAAAGGCCCTAACCTATAAAGCACTTGAAAAGCTGCTTACTGAAAGAACCAACGATTGGTTTTCCAGCAGCAATCCGGAGGAAAATAAAGAGTTGCAAAGAGAAAAGCAACGATTTATCTGGGGGAATCTGCTCTGATGTTTATTCTGAGTGCAATTCGTTTTTCAATTAAAACCTACCCGAAAGGTTTAAAAAAAATTCTATTACAAACCCGAAATGAATTCATTTTGAATCTATGGCTTGGGAGGTAAAAACCCTTCTTACTTTAAAGACATCACATCGCAATAAAAAAAATCTAATACCCCAATGGTCTGAAAATGAGGTAACCATTGCAAAATTTTCCACATCCTGTTTTTAGTCTTTAAACCGGGAGCGGGTGGCCGGAAAATCCGGAACATTTCCTTTCAATCACACCAAAGATTCAATCAGGAAAGCATATCTATCATCAATTCGCCTACAAAAAAAGCCACCCTCAGCAGGTGGCTTTAAAATTTAAGTGTAATTATATTCTTACTACTGATTCGGATTTTGAAGTGTCACTGGTTGGAGTCTGTATGCATTCACATAACGCCCGTTTTGCTGGGCTGGTATCCATTTTGGTCCTTTACGAATCGCATTTACAGCGACCTCGGCCAGTTTGGTACCTTTCATGTTGATCGCCTGCACATCACTCACATTTCCCTGCTTATCCACGACAAATTTTACGGTTACTGTACCATAGTCAGATTCCGTAAACTCATCCAACTCAGCCTGAATGGCGCCCGTTACATATTTTCTCCATGCGTCATTACCACCCGGGAAAGAAGCTTCTTTCTCTACTTTGGTAAAAATTTTATCTTCATCTTCCTTTTTCTCTACAGGAGCGGATACCACCTGGGTTCCTACTTCCTCGGTAGGAGGAGCAATGATACCGATATCCTTCACACCTTCCTGAGTTTTGATATCAATTTTTGCTTCTTCAATCTGTTTTACTTCTGGTGGTGGTTTTACCACTTCTTCATCTTTCACCACTTTAGGCGGAGTAAACTGTACAGTAGCTACCGGCGGAGGCGGAGGCAACTTTGGTGGTGGTGGAGGAGGAGGTGGTGGTGGCTCATTCGGCTTTAATTCCTGGAGTGTGGTCTCATTGGTTACCATGTTGATTTCTTCATGCCTGGAACCGATCTGGCTCGCCAGAGCCCGCCCGATCAGAATCAGCAGGATGATTACCACCATGCCAATCAGTGCCATACCCATCCTGCGGTTGTATGTACGACGCAGGTCGTAAGCGCCATACTCTTTATTTTTGCCTTCAAAAATAATATCGAGTATGTCTGATTTTAAAATTTGATTTGCATCCATGTTTGTTTCTTTAATATAGGATTCCTAAATACCTGAAAATCCATAAAATTATTTTATACCTGCTGCCTGTTCCGTTTTTTGAATCAGGCCATATTCATCTTCAGTGGGATCTACCATCGCGTACCTTGAAATATCATCTATGTTCATTTCATCAAGCATATCCACAGCATTTTTGTAGCTTGCGTCTTTATCAGGCTTAATGATGATAAACAAATCTTCCGGAGGAGTTGTTTTCTTTTTCTCCAGAATGATATTTCTCACCTCTTTGTATGTGGTGGTCTGCATCTTAGTAGGATCGTCACCATAGTAATAATAAATCACATTTCCTTTTCCGAGCATCAGCGTCAACGAACCGGATTTTTTAACCAAGGTTTCATCTTTGGTATCCTTGGTATCCTTCGGCATGTTCAGGTTCATCGATGTAGGCTGAGACATCGTAGTAGAAAATATAAAGAATGTGATCAGCAGGAAACCCAGATCTACCATAGGTGTAAGATCCACCCTTGTGGAGGCTTTCTTACCTTTTTTGACTCCCGGGCCTTTCTTTTTGCTGGAGTCTTTGACTTCCATTTCTGCCATAACAATTCCTTTTAGATAGTTTTAAATTTTCAATTATTCGGCTTTTTCACCCGACATTATTCTGCGCATATTCTTCTTCCAGAGTTCAGAACCTTCAGGAACATCTTCCGAATTGGTCACGAGATTGTATTTAAAAATCTCATTTTTCTTAAAGGCATCTATAACTTGCTTGAAGGTAGTGTACTTGGTAGCATTGTCTCCTTTAATCAGGAAGTTTACCTGCTTACCTTGCGATACCTGTACTGCGGCAGTAATCCAGGTGAGTAGCTCATTGTTGGTGCTGTCGTAAGGGATCCCCGGAAGAGTGACCTTATCTCTCTGCTCGGGCAACAACTTATTAAACTGGTTTAACTGGCTCAAAGGCACTGCTACAAAATCAGACTTTTTAAAGGCTGCGATATCCTGGGGTGTAAACTGAATATTTCTCAATTTACCAACCGCTTCCAATACATCTTCCTTCATATTGTCGTCCATGTTTAAAAACACTTTGTTGTCTTTATCAATGGATACATTAAAAAAGTCTTTCTGAGGAGCATGTTTATTAGACACTGAGGAGGGTGGATTCACCACAATTGCCTCAGAAGCCTTGAACTGAGTCGCCAGAATAAAAAACGTCAACAAAAGAAAGGCTACATCGCACATAGCAGTCATGTCCACATGTGTACTTCCCCTCTTTATTTTGGCTCTAGCCATACTTTATCAATTTATAATTTTCAATTAAGATTCATTTTTTGCCAGATTCCACAAATATTATTTGTAGAGTGAGGCAAAACTTTGTGTCAATGTGAATCCTGACTCATCAATACCGTAGGTAATCCCGTCGATCTTCGTGGTAAAGATGTTGTAAGTAATGATGGCAAAAGCTGAAGAACCGATACCAAGAGCTGTATTATACAAGGCTTCTGCAATACCTTTTGACAATTCGCGGGCTGCTTCACCACCACCGGATTCACCCAGGTTGGCGAATGCACGAATCATCCCGATTACCGTACCCAACAGACCAATCAATGTGGATACACTCGCTAACGTAGATAAGAATACAAGATTTTTTTCCAGCATAGGCAACTCAAGCGCAGTCGCTTCTTCTACTTCTTTCTGGATAGCCATAACTTTTTGCTCGGTAGAGAGCTCAGTATCGGTAATCATTTCTTTGTACTTCCTCAATCCTGCTTTCATTACGTTGCCTACAGAACCTTTTTGCTTATCGCATTCCGCAATGGCAGCATCTACTTTCTTGTCAGCCAGGAAGAATTGAACTTTTCTTACGAACTCTGCATTGGAGCCCTTTCCGGTGGCCTTTGCAATAGTAAGTGCTCTTTCTATTACGAAAGTTAATACTATCAGCAAGCATCCTATCAGGATAGGTACGATGATTCCACCTTCATACATACGGGCGAAATCACTCTTTGGGCCAACCTGGTTTGGCCAGAATCCACCTTTGGGATCAGGCTGTGTAAAGTTGCCATCGCCGCCGATAACGAATCTCCAGATACAATAACCAATAATAACGCACAGAATGGGAGCAATCAATGAAATAATGTTGCTTGATTTTTTTGCCTTCACAGATGTTGTAGCCTTCGGTGGAGTGCTTGCAGTAGATTTTAAATCTGCCATTTTTTTTAATTTTTAATGTTTAAGTTTTAAAAAAAGTTTGAAAAAATTTAACCTGCTTTTCATAGATATTTGAGTTCACAATTCTAAGAAAAAATTCTTAATGAAAGTGTAAACCTGAAAAAAAAATGAATTTACCTCACAATTTAGTGAATAAAAGCAGATTTGAAGGGCAAAATGTAATGTAAATTGATTCCCGATAGCATACCAAACACAAGAGGATGGCTACCTATTCATAACGTAATGCTACGATCGGATCAAGTTTTGATGCTTTTACTGCAGGATATAGTCCGGCTGCAAGTCCAACTGCGGTGCAAGTAACAACGCCTGCGATGACCCATGCCCAGGGAATCACAAAACCGGTATTCAAAAAGATGCCAACCACATTACCTACAATGATACCAAGAATTATCCCGATGAGCGCGCCAAAAAGGCTGATTAAAACGGATTCAAATAAAAATTGTGTCTTGATACTGCTCGCTTTTCCTCCAAGGGCTTTAATGAGTCCGATTTCACGGGTGCGTTCATTTACCGCCACCAGCATAATGTTCATTAATCCGATGGCAGCGCTGATCAGCGTAATAAATCCGATGAAGCCGGCAGCTGATGTGATTGCACTAAGGCTGTTGATAAATGCTTCGGCGATACTATCACTTTTGGTAATATAGAAATTATTATCCTCATCAATCTGCAGGTTGCGTACGGGCCTGAATGTACCTTTGGCCTCTGAGATTGCTGCATCCATCATCTTAATATCATTCACCCGTACACCAATATTGAAGGATGTGTTTCCCACAGGAAAAAGCCTTCTGAGATTGTTATAGGTTGACAGTACCACATTATCGGCATTGAGAAATGAGCTGCTTCCTTTATTTTTTAATACACCTATGACACGATATTTAATCCCGGCAACTTTTATTACTTTATCCAGGGCCCGCTGCGTTTGTTCTCCATAAAGGGTCTTGGCTACACTGTGCCCGACAATACATACATTTTTCCCACTCTGCACATCCAGTTCATTAAAGTTTCTTCCAACCTGAAGATCATATCCGCTCAATAAAAGATAATTTTCATCCACACCAATCATCATAATATTGGGATTGGTTTTTACCTGGTTTGTATTTACGATCACATTCCTGTAATTCACAGACAAACTGACGCGGGCAGGAAATTTGAAACGTTCTTTAAACAGCCTTGCCTGATCATAAGTAATAATCTTCCTTTCATTGCTCTTCTTTCTTTTAAGATTTTTGGTAGATGTCTTTTTCACCTCTCTGCCTCCTCCCCCAAAATTGAAATCCCTGTACCGGATGGTAAAGGAATTTGCACCCATCGTAGAGAAACTTTCTTCAAGACTGTTATTCATAGAAGTGATTGCTGTAATTATCCCGATCAGAGCCATTATTCCAAAAGCGATGATTGCAATCGTGATCCCGGAACGGAGTTTATTACTCTTGACAGTATTGAAAGCCAGGGAAAATGAGTCACGGATTTTCATCAGACTATACTATGATGGTTACACTTCAATGATTGGCCGTGAAGGTAAGCACAGAAAGAGGAACTATTGTTGCCGTTGATGTAAAAATTAATAATAAATCCAATCAATCAGCAAATTGGGAACCATACCCAATAAAATTATCAGGGCTACCGTAATCATCAGCATCCA
>CAYXAL010000013.1:31327-69596 GCA_964463015.1 uncultured Ginsengibacter sp. | reverse complement strand
TTAATGGCAAAAATGGAAAACATCATAAACCCTGCCTGAGCGACACTCGAATAGGCCAGCATTCGCTTTACACTTCTCTGAAATACGGCTGTGACATTGCCGATCAACAAGGTAGCGGCAATAATTATCACAATCAATACCTGCCACTGGCTATGAACCTGGCCAAAGCTGTTTTCAAACAAACGTATGAATGCAATAAAGCCTCCGATCTTAACAATCGTAGCCATAAAAGAGGTAACAACTGTTGGCGCACCATCGTACACATCCGGAGCCCAAAAATGAAAAGGTGCTGCAGAAACTTTAAATGCCATAGCAACTAGCAGAAGTACCAGACCTGCTCCTATCAATAGTGGCATCTGACCTTTGCCCATATCAATCAAATTGATGGAAAATGAACCCAGGCTATTGCCACCATAAATCAATGCAATTCCCATAAGCAGAATCCCGGTAGAAAAAGATCCCATCAGAAAATACTTCAAGGCCGCTTCATTACCTTTAAGATTTGACTTATTACTTCCGGTGAGAATATATAAGGGAATAGACATAATCTCAATTCCGATAAACAGTATCAGCAAAGTGGTATAGGAAGAACAGATAGCCACACCGCACAACACAAAAAAGATAAGACTGAAATATTCAGACACATGAGACCCAATCTTCTCAAAATCCCTTCCATTCAATAAAAACAAGATCAGCGTACAAACAAATGCAACCGTATTCAACATCAACCCAAAGGGCTTGAACACGAGCATATCGTGTGTATTAATTTGAACAAATGAACCATTAAAAAATTCATACTGATTGCTCAGTAAGACTATAATGATTCCTGCAATCGCCCAGTATTTAGCTGCACTTTTGTTTTTAAGAAAAACACCGCCAAACATCATAACGACTCCCCACAACGCTGTTAATATAATTGCATTCATATTTAGATATCAATATCGGAATAATTCATTTTTAATTCACTCCCAGATGTTTCAAAATAGTTTCTGAAGATCCATTGGCCAGATGCAAAATCAAATCCGGATAAATTCCCATTACCAGAATAACAAGTACCACTACCGTCAATACTATCACCTGCAATGAATTCAACTTTCCTGCATTGTCATTCAGGTCTTTCACCTGTCCATAAAACACAAGCCTCATTACCTTCAGCATATATGCCGCACTCAAAATCACCCCAATACATGCAAATGCGGCCAGCCATTTACTGAAGGCAAATACACCTGTCAACATCAGGAATTCACTGACGAATGAATTGGTCAACGGCAACCCGATATTTGCCAGCAGGATTACCAGAAAGAAAGCTGCCAATGCCGGAGATTTCTGTGCCAGTCCCCCCAATTCTGAAATCTTCCTGGTGCCGGTAGTATTTTCAATAATGCTTACCACGAGCCAGAGACCGAGTATATTAATGCCATGATTAAACATTTCCAACATTGCACCCTGAAGGCCTTCGGTATTGGCAGAAAAAATACCTGCCCCCATTAATCCGATGTGTGCAATGGAAGCCCATGCAGCCAACCGTTTCAGATCATTTTGCATAAGTGCGATGCAACTGCCATACACAATTCCGATGACTGACAATGCTACCAGCCAGTGTTGAAAATGAAAAACCGCCAGAGGAAAAAGTGGTAATATCCATCGGATCATTGCAAACACACCCATTTTTACCATGACGGCACTCAGAATCATTACCACAGGATAGGAAGCCTGCTCGTAAGTATCCGGCTGCCAGGTGTGAAATGGAAAAATCGGCATCTTGATCGCAAAGGCAAAAAAGAACAATAGGAAAATCCCTATCTGATGTGCCTTTCCGATGGGTGCTGAATATAATGCGGTGATGCTGAATGAATGTACAGAATCGCCCGATATCTGTGGGGTAAACTGATATAAATACAAGATTCCGATCAACATCAGCAGTGAGCCGGTAAATGTGTAAACAAAAAATTTATAGGTAACAGCGATTCTCTTTGGGCCTCCCCACCGGCTCACCAAAAAATAAGCCGGAATGAGAGCAAGCTCCCAAAAGAAATAAAACACCAATGCATCATAAGCAACAAATACGCCCATCAAACCCGCCTGAAACAATAGCATCAGTGAATAAAATGCAGATGGCCGTTCAATCTCCTTTCTATGTGCATTTAAGAATACCAATGGAAAAGTAAGGGCGGTAAGAAAAGTGACAATGAAACCCATACCATCCAATCCCACACTAAAACTTGAGCCAATGTATGGCAACCAATAATAACTTACATTGTTGTAGGCAAAATAGGCGACATGCTTTGCAGGATCTGAATAAAAAAGGCTGATGACAGAAGCCGTCAAAGTAGCCAGAGAAGATAACAGCGCAAACCATTTGACTGTGTTACTTTTTCTGATAAATACTGCAACCAATCCTGTAATCAGAGGTATCCAGATAAGCAGTTCCGGAAAGGTGTAATAATTACCCAACATACAATACGTAAATATTTTCTGAAATAAATAGATTCAAATTCTTTGCTTCATTATCCCGAAGCATCTCCTGTAAGCGGGAATGAACTAAGAATGTTGCAGCACAATCAGTAGCGTGGATTTGACTCACTTCGATGATTTATTCTGTTTTTAAATGTTATATTAATCTTACATATTTAAACGGCAGCAAAACTAAAGTAATTTTATCAGCCCATAAACATCCGTACTACAAACAAAAGCAATACACCAAGTACCATCAGCAAGATATAGGAACCCACCTGTCCGCTCTGCAACAATCTTAACTGACGGCTTCCATACGATACGCCCTTTCCTACACCGTTTACAAATCCATCAATAACTTTAATATCCAAAAACTTTTCAAATACACCGGAGATTTTCAAAAGTGGTCTTACCACAACAGCATTGTATAACTCATCCACATAAAACCTGTTGGCCATAGCTTCGGTCAAAGGATTTGCTACCGGTTTGACATTGCCCTTACGATAATACATCCAGGTGGCTACCGATGCAACGACCATCAGAATAGCCGATACACTCATCAGTATCCATTCTGTTTCATGACTTACATGTGTCGCATGAATCAAAGTCTTCGTATTTGAGAAAACAGGATCCAGAAAATGTTCAAAGAAATTGAAATCGGGCTTAATAATTTCCGGAATTCCTATCCAACCGCCGGCAATGGACAAAACAGCCAGGATGATCAGAGGCATCGTTATGGTGGATGGGCTTTCATGAATTTTTTCTTCTTCATAAACTCCACGGTAATTACCACCAAAAGTCAATGCCAATAAACGAAACATATAGATGGCAGTCAACACTGCTCCAGCCAATGCAATCACATAAAGCACCGGACTTTTAGAAAAAGCTGCCAGCAATATTTCGTCTTTTGAGAAAAATCCTGACAAAGGAGGTATCCCGGCAATAGCGATACATGCAATTAAAAAAGTAACAAAAGTGATTTTCATTTTCTTGGATATGCCTCCCATCTGCAGAATATCCTGTTGTCCTCCCAGTGCATGTATCACCGATCCTGCTCCAAGGAATAAAAGTGCCTTAAAAAAGGCGTGCGTCATCACATGAAATACAGACGCCGAAAAAGCGCCTGCACCAAGTCCAAGAAACATATATCCCAACTGGCTGACTGTAGAATAAGCCAATACCTTTTTAATATCATTTTGTTTTAAGGCGATCAATGCAGCTAAGATAGCTGTCGCCAGTCCAATCACAGCAATTACTGAGAGTGTAAATGGAGCTAGCGCATACAGGACATTGCTTCGGGCAATCATATAGATGCCCGCAGTCACCATCGTAGCTGCATGTATCAATGCAGATACCGGCGTTGGCCCTGCCATGGCATCCGGCAGCCAGGTATATAAAGGGATCTGCGCACTCTTGCCCGTAGCGCCTACCAACAAAAGCAATGAAACTCCAATGACAAAAGTGCTGTTGGAAGGTTGCGTAATCATGAGTGCAGCACTGCCATCAAACAATTTTGAATACGACAATGTATGATACTCTGCCAGAATCCAAAACATGGCCAACAAAAACCCTACATCTCCGATCCTGTTCATGATAAAGGCCTTATTGGCTGCTTTATTATTGTCGTGATCTTTGTACCAGAAGCCTATCAACAGATAAGAGCACAGGCCAACCCCTTCCCATCCGATAAACATGATGAGAAAATTACTTCCCATCACCAGCATCAGCATGGAAAAAATAAAAAGATTCAGATAAGAAAAAAACTTTGCAAACCAATCCTGCTTCTCATCGTGCATATATGCTGCGGAATATACATGGATCAGAAATCCCACCCCGGTGATGATCAGAAGAAATATTGAAGTGAGTTGGTCCATTCTGAATCCAAAGTCAACGACCGTATTCCCTACATGAAAGAAATTAAAATAAGTAACTTCAACTGCTTTAAATCCGGCTGCGCTGACAGTATTAAAGACCATAGCGCTCAGACCAAATGAAATCAATACAGCCAACGAACCAATCAGAGAGGCTACCGATTTGGGCAATTGATTTCTGAATAGCCCATTGATCAGAAAACCGGCAAAGGGAATCAGGGGAATGAGAAAAAGAAAGTTCATGATGTCCATAAGAAAAATACAGTTCGGTTTAAATTAGTTTTTCAGCCTGTTGAGGAAGTTGATGTCCACAGACTTGGTATTCCTGTAATACATCACAATGATGGCCAGGCCTACACTTACCTCCGCCGCAGCCACAATCATGATAAAAAAAACAAACAATTGACCACTTGCAGCGATCGTGGGTGAAAATGCATTAAAATTTGCAAGATGCATCTTGGAAAACGCAACCAAAAGTAAATTCACCGAATTGAGCATCAGTTCAATACACATGAACACCACAATAGAGTTTCTCCGTGTAAGCACTCCTGTTACTCCTATCATGAATAACACAATCGATAAAAAGATATACCACTTAATCTCCATAATTATAGTTTTACATACAACCCTACTCCAAATGTATCGGAGGCAGGTCCGATTGAAAAGATATCTTTGATTTTATTTACTGCAATTCCATTAAAAATATCTACTGCTTTGTAACTGGCTCCTTTCGTCAGGAATTTGACGATAAGTCCTGATCCCACAGCTCCCAGTCCTGAATAGAGAGCTGTATTGTAATCACCACTCTTTACGGCTTTGTTCATTTTTCTAACAAGGCTGTAGGCCACAACCGCACCGCCTGTGAATGCGGCCACCTTGTACACAATTCTGCCTGTGCGAAATGTCCTGAACAATTTATTTATCTCATCGTTTTTCTTTAAACCAAGGATATCTGCAACTTTTGAAATCTTATCGATCGGTGTTCCTCCCAGTTGAAATTTGGGAGCGAATCCTTTTTCGACCTTCATCACTTTTCCCAGCAGGTCTTCCAGATTAATGTGGTCCAGATCAATTTGTGCCTTTGCGGGATGGGCAAATAGCAAAATGACCAAAGTCGATAAGTAATACAGTTTTTTCATGAGGCATCTGTTTTTAAAGTTTCCTTCTTTCCGGTGATTACAGCACCAATCATAGCGCTCAAAAAGAGCACACTGCTGATTTCAAAAGGAATCACATATTGATTGAATAATACTTTTCCCAGGTTTTCTACCAGGCCTACAGGCGTGCCGGGCCTCATCTGAATTGTATTTTGCTCAGCATGTGCAATGGCTGCAATAATAACGATCAACAAGGTTAATGATGAGATAACGCCTGCCAGTTTCATATACAAATTTTTCATGGGTTCTGCCTGCTGATTCAGATTCATCAGCATGACCACAAAAAGAAACAACACCATGATAGCACCTGCATAAACGATAATATTTACGATAGCAAGAAATTGTGCATTCATCAGGATGTATTGACCGGAAAGAGTGAAAAATACCACGATCAGAGACAGAATACTATACACGGGTTTGCGGCTCGCAATCACACCAATTGCTGCTGCAACAGAGATGATAGCCAATATCCAAAATGCGATTTGTGTTGCTCCCATTTCGTTTTTATTTCGATGATTGTTTTGTTTTATCCAAATGAGTCGTCACACGACAGCCTAAAGCCTTCTGATACCCTTCCGGGTCTTGCTTTGGGTGAGGGATCAGCAAATCTTCCTTCCCATAAATAAATCCCTTTCGATGATAGTTTGCCGGAGCAAATGTTTCGGTAAGGTAAATGGCATCTTTGGGGCAAGCCTCTTCACACAACCCGCAGAAGATACAGCGTAGCATATTGATTTCATATTTTGCTGCATACTTTTCTTCTCTGTACAAATGTTCTTCTTCCGGTTTTCTTTCGGCTGCCTCCATTGTGATCGCCTCTGCAGGGCAAGCTACCGCACACAATCCACAGGCTGTGCAATTCTCCCTGCCCTCTTCATCACGATTCAGAATATGAAGCCCGCGAAATACCGGGCTGAATGGACGCTCCTGCTCAGGGTAATTGATGGTGGCCTTTTTCCCAAAAAAATGTTTGAGTGTAATCCCCATGCCTTTGGCAATACCGGGCAAATACATTTTTTCCGCGAAGTTCATCGGCCTTCTATCAACGGGTTTACTTCTCTGGGTTAATGGTATCATACTTTAATTTTTCAAAATCGTTTTCCAGGGTTAACGTATGGATTTATTTTTTTCAATCAGGTTTATTTTATCAACATGACCAGTCCGGTTCCCAACATATTTGCCAAGGCCAGGGGCAGCAATATTTTCCATCCGAGATTCATCAATTGGTCGTATCTGAATCTGGGAATGGTCCATCTCACCCACATAAAGAAAAAGATAAATCCGGCGATCTTCGCAAAGAATACCAATCCTTCAAGGATGGTGGTCAGGTTTAACCCAATCTTGCCTATTAATACTGCATCATTAACAAACGGAATATCATAGCCACCAAAATAAAGTGTAGCCATAATGGCACTGCTCAAAAACATATTCACATATTCGGCAAACAGGTAAAAACCAAGTTTCATAGAGCTATACTCGGCATGATAACCACCGATTAATTCATTCTCTGCTTCTGCCAGGTCAAAAGGCGTTCTGTTGGTCTCTGCAAAAGCACATACAAGAAAAATCAGAAAACCCAAAGGCTGATAAAAGAAATTCCATACCTTATCCATTTGAAGGTCCACCATTCCTTTGAGACTCAATGTACCGGTAATCATCAACAATGCAATGATGGAGATTCCCATTGCCAATTCATAGCTGATGATTTGCGAAGCCGCACGCATTGCTCCCAACAATGAATATTTATTGTTGCTTGCCCAACCGCCGATCATAATCCCATAAACCCCCAAACTCACTACTCCAAAAATGTAGAGAATTCCGATATTGACATCTGTAATCTGAAGGCTGATTTTTCTGCCAAATAATTCCAATGTATTACCCCAGGGTATGACAGCGCTCACCATGATGGCTGTCAGCATCGCCAGGCAAGGGCCGAGGATAAACAAAAATTTTGATGAAAAGTTAGGAACGATTTCCTCCTTGAAAAATAATTTCACACCATCTGCCAGGGGTTGCAAAATCCCGAAAGGGCCTGCCCTGTTTGGGCCACGCCTGTCTTGCATAAAGGCCGCTACCTTTCTCTCGAAATAAGTAGAATACATCGCCACCCCCAGTGATATGGAAACAACGACAACGATCAGCACAACTTTTTCAATAATCATCGCGGTATCGATCATCAAAAGCAAAAAATTCATCAGCATACAGTCTCTATTAATTTAAAATACCTTTTTGTGATCATTGATTAGCAATCTTGCTTTGTCGGCTTCTTTCTTTTCCTTCTCTTCATTATGTTCTACAAATGTGACAGAGGTAGCAGGACCCGGCAAAGCACTCAATGAAATATCCTCTTTGTTTACATCACTCAGTTCCTTGATGTCCAACAATAATTTCGGATCTCTGCCATGCAATAATTTTTTCAGTGGGTCATTGGGCACTTCTTTTACTTCGTAATGGTTTGCAGAAATTACAGAATGGCGACTGATTTCCGTAGGGCCTTCAATGATCCAATCAGATGATTTCTTTTTCTCAAAACGACAAGTATTGCAAATCCATGCAGGTTTACCATCTATAGTCTGCACTTCGCCCCAGGGGTCTTTTCTGGATGTAACACGGTACACTTCGTCTCCACGATTCCATAACGTAACCTTTCCACAGCATTTATCACAATCGCGATGTGCATCCATTGGTTTCAGAAACCAGACTCTGTTTTTAAACCGGAATGTCCGGTCTGTCAATGCACCTACCGGGCATACATCGATCATGTTTCCACTGAAATCATTATCGATTGCTCGGGATATGTATGTAGAAATATCGGATTGATCTCCCCGATCCAGAATACCATGCACCCTTTCATTGGTGAGTTGATTGGCGACCAAAACACAACGGTAGCAAAGGATGCAACGTGTCATGTGAAGTTGGATATAAGGGCCGATATCTTCTCTTACAAAGGTGCGCCTTTTAAACTCATATCGTGTGCCTTCTGTACCGTGTGCATAACTCAAATCCTGCAAATGACATTCTCCTGCCTGGTCGCAGATAGGACAATCCAGTGGATGGTTAATCAATAAAAACTCGACCACGCCTTTTCTGGCATCCAATGTTTTTTCACTGGTGGTATTTTTTACCACCATTCCATCCATCACTGCTGTACGGCAACTGGCCATTAATTTGGGCATAGGCCTCGGATCTTTTTCAGAACCGGCAGCTACCTCTACCAGACAGGTACGGCATTTACCGCCACTACCTTCGAGCTTGCTGTAATAACACATTGCCGGCGGCGCTACTTCACTTCCAATGCTGCGGGCTGCATCCAAAATGGTAGTGCCTTCCGGTACTTCTGTGGTGATACCGTCAATGGTTACTTTGAGTAGTTTCTTTTCTCCAGTCATTTTCTATATTTCTTAGGTTATCCGGCTACCGGTTGTACGATTTCATCAGCATATCCGGCCAACCCATAATTTCTTACCAGGCATTCTTCCGGGTTCAACACATGCCATTCAAACTCGTCTCTGAAATGTCTGATAGCTGCTGCTACAGGCCAGGCAGCGGCGTCACCGAGCGGACAAATGGTATTGCCTTCAATTCTGCGCTGTACATCCCAGAGCAAATCAATATCCTTTATCTGGCCTTTGCCGGATTCAATCTTCCAGAATATTTTCTCAAGCCAGCCTGTTCCTTCCCTGCAAGGTGAGCACTGACCACAACTTTCATGGTGATAAAACCGTGATAAATAAAGAGTATGTTTCACTACACACTGGTCCTCGTCAAGTACGATAAACCCACCACTTCCCATCATACTTCCCGTCTGAAATCCGCCATCTGAAAGGCTTTCATAGTTCATCATCCTTTGTTCCCCCTTGGCTGTTTTCAAAAGGAGGTTGGCAGGAAGTATCGGAACGGACGATCCCCCGGGAATGCATGCTTTCAATCTTTTTCCATTGGGGATACCGCCACAATATTCTTCACTATAAATAAATTCTTCCACAGAGATCGTCATATCTATTTCATATACGCCAGGCTTGTTGATATTACCGCAGGCCGAAATCAATTTTGTACCGGTAGATCGTCCCACACCAATCTTCGAATACTCTTCACCACCATCACGAATTATGGGAACTACCGCAGCGATCGTTTCCACATTGTTTACCACCGTCGGGCACCCCCACAAACCTTTTACTGCCGGAAACGGAGGCTTAATTCTTGGTAAACCGCGCTTGCCTTCCAGGCTCTCAAGTAAGGCTGTTTCTTCTCCGCAGATATACGCGCCTGCCCCCCGATGGGTATATAAGTTACAGTCAAATCCACTTCCCAGAATATTCTTTCCCAAGAATCCATTCTTGTAGGCTTCCTGAATTGCTTCATCAAGTATATCAGTTACCCAATCATATTCACCGCGAATGTAGATGTATGAATTATTACTGCCGAGAGCGTAGGATGAAATTATCATCCCCTCTATGAGCAGGTGAGGAATGAATTCCATCAGGAATCGGTCTTTAAATGTTCCCGGTTCACTTTCATCGGCATTGCAAACCAGATAACGCGGGATGCCTTCTGGCTTTGCCAGAAAACTCCATTTCATTCCGGTTGGGAAACCTGCACCACCTCTGCCACGCAGCCCGCTCTTCTTAACTTCTTCCACAATTTCATCCGGTTTCATCCCAAGCGCCTTTTCAAGGGCCTTATACCCACCTTCACGACGATACACATCGAAGTAACGGATGCCTTCCACATGAATTTTATCGAGCAGTAATTTCTTTCCCATCGTTAATTATTTTTCGCAGTTTCCGCTACACAATCTTCTATAATCTTATCTACTTTTTCCTTGGTCAGATGTTCGCAATAATTTTTCCCAAGTTGCATCATCGGTGCATAACCGCAGGCACCCAGGCACTCCACTTTCTGAAGAGTAAACAACCCGTCTGCTGTGGTTTCTCCGGGCTTGATGTTGAGTTTTTGTTCAATATACTGAATGATGGCATCACTTCCATTCAACATGCAGGGGCCGGTCTGGCAAACCTGAAATACATACTTACCCACCGGTTTGGTATGAAACATGGTATAGAATGTAGCAACCTCATATACCTCAATCGGAGTAATTTGTAAAAGTTCGGCTACATAATCCATCAGCGCTACACTCAACCATCCGCCATATTCTTTTTGCGCCAGATGCAATACGGGAATGATGGCACTTTTCTGTTTTCCTTCCGGATAACGGGCAATGATTGCCTTCACTTCCTGAAGATGTGCCTCTGAAAATCGTATGTCTGTTTTTGATATTTCCATAATTGTTTAAGCATCTAATTCTCCGGCGATCAGATTGAGGCTACTCATGGTAATAATCGCATCACTGAGCATGCCGCCTTTTGTCAATTCTGAATAAGCCTGGTAATATATAAAACAAGGTCTTCTGAAATGCAGCCTGTACGGGGTACGTCCGCCATCGCTGATAAAATAAAAACCCAATTCCCCATTGGCCCCTTCCACACAACTATACACCTCCCCTGCAGGCATTTTGATTTCTCCCATAATAATTTTGAAATGGTAAATCAAAGCTTCCATCTTCGTATATACATCCTGTTTAGGCGGAAGGTAATAGTCGGGTACATCGGCATGATAGATTTCCGAATCCTCCCCTTTCATATCCTGCACTTTCTGAAACGCCTGCTTTACAATAGAATGGCTTTGCCACATCTCCTGATTGCGCACCAAAAACCTGTCGTAGCAATCGCCGGTGCTTCCTACCGGAATGGTGAAATCAAAATCTTCATAACTGCTATAAGGTGTATGAATACGAACATCATAATCCACACCGGCAGCTCTCAGATTAGGCCCGGTGAATCCATAATTCAAAGCTCTTTCGGCGGAAATGGGGCCAACACCCATAGTGCGATCCATAAATATACGGTTGCGGGTAAAGAGACCTTCCAGTTCTTTAAGTACAGAAGGCCATTCATTGATGAATTTCTCAATTTTTTGCCATGCCGTATCGGAAAAGTTTCTCTCAAAACCACCGATCCTGCCCATATTGGTCGTAAGCCGCGACCCGCAAATTTCCTCGTAGATCTCGTAAATCAGTTCACGGTACTGCATCACATAAAGAAAACCAGTATAGGCACCGGAGTCAACACCGACAATGCTATTACAAATCAGATGATCGCTGATGCGGGACAATTCCATAATGATCACTCGCAGATAATCTACCCGCTTTGGGGTCTGAATACCCAAAAGTTTTTCGCAGGCAAGATGCCAACCGATATTGTTCAATGGTGCCGAACAATAATTCATCCGGTCTGTGAGTGGGGTAATCTGATAAAGTGGCCTGTGCTCCGCAATTTTTTCAAATGCTCTGTGAATATACCCAACAGTTTGTTCTGCGCTTTTGATTACCTCTCCGTCCAATTCTACAATATTCTGAAATACGCCATGTGTGGCAGGATGGGTAGGCCCCAGGTTAATGGTGGTGGTTGTCTTTTCCAGACTTTCTTCTTCCAGGATAATATGTTCACTCATGGCAATTCATTTTTTGTAGCGACCATTCCATCTCTTCCAAACATTTCGTCATCTTTATCTGTACGTTGTGGATCTTCCAGCGGATACTCTTTTCTCATCGGGAAATAATCCATCTCATCCGCGTTTAAAATTCTCTTCAGATTGGGATGACCTACGAAATTTACTCCGAAAAAATCATAGGTTTCTCTTTCCATCCAGTTGGCGGCACTAAACAGCGCGGTTGCACTAAATACATCCGGTTGGGCAACCGGGGTAAACACTTTATAACGGATTCGCACATTCTCCCTCAGATTATGCAGATGATACACTACGGCAATTTCCTTATCCTTCATCTGGGGATAATGGACTGCTGTGAGATCTGTCATAAATCTGAACTGCAGATTGTCGTCGTCATACAGAAACTGAAGTACTTTAAGATTAATTTCCTTTGATGTAGAGAAAGTGAGCATTTGATAAGGCTCTGAAAATTCAAGTGCATCTTCACCGAATTTTTCGATCAGCCTTTGTTTGATATAATCGTTGTTCAGCATTTTCACTTAGTTATTATAAGATACCGTAGCCTTTCATTAATTCCTGATATCTGTCCGAATTTCTTCTTCGCAAACTTTCCTTTCCTACCAGATCCTGAATCCGCATAAAACCATCCAACACTGCTTCAGGGCGTGGAGGGCAACCGGGCACATACACATCCACCGGTATAATCTGATCGATTCCCTGCAATACTGAATAGGTATCAAATACCCCTCCGCTGCTGGCGCATGCACCCATCGCCAAAACCCATCGGGGCTCTGCCATTTGGATATAAACCTGTTTTACCACCGGAGCCATTTTCTTCGCTATGGTACCCATAACCATGAGCAGGTCACACTGACGCGGGGAGAAGCTCACACGCTCTGATCCAAAACGAGCCAGATCGTAATGTGCCCCCATCAACGCCATGAATTCAATGCCACAACAACTGGTAGCAAACGGCATGGGCCAGATAGAATTTTTCCTGGCCAACCCTACTACATCATCCAATTTAGAGGCAAAGAAACCCTGCCCTTCGTAGCCTCCCGGAGCATCTCCGATAGTGTAAGGAGTCTCCAAAGGCTTTTTATGAATATTAAATTGTACCGGTCTTGCCATAGTCAGTTCATTTTTTAATAAATCAATCCTCCCAATTCAATCCACCTTTTTTAATCACATAAATAAATCCACAGATGAAAAGCGCTACAAACATTGCCACCGCAATGAATCCTTCCCATCCCAATGCCTTAAAATTAACCGCATAGGGGTAAAAGAAAATCACTTCCACATCAAACAACACAAACAAGATAGCGACAAGAAAATATTTAATCGCCATAGGCTGCCGGGCATTGCCCTTTGATTCAATTCCGCTTTCAAAATTGATCAGCTTATCGGGGGTTTTCCTCCGGGGACCAAGCATGGAAGTCAGGATGATGATGGCTCCTACCAGAATGATTGCAAAGCCCAGTTGTAAGACAATAGGCACATAATCAAGAGTGCCGCTTATTTTCAGGAGAGTTGATATTGTGGTGAACAAGGGTTCAAAAAATTTTGGCAAAAATAACATTCAGAAACCAATATATCGAATGATAAAATTCACGGATATGCAGGAATAGGGTTTTACCCAAAAATTGAAACTTTCTTATTGTCAGAAAAGTCTTTCATTTACCAACTGCTTCCTCCTCCGCCACCGAAGCCACCTCCACTAAAACCGCCTCCCCCAAAACTCCCACCGGAAGAACCACTTGATGCAGGAGCGCTGTAGAATGTACTGCTCATTGCATTCATAGAGTTGTCCAGGCTGTTCATGAAATTCATCGTATTAAATGTATTGCCGGCATAATATCCCTGATACCAGGAAGGTGGCGGGACATCCAATCCTTTCAATTTGTCCTTCCAGGTATCTGCCACATCAAATACAATGGCAAATGGCAATACCTTATCAAAATAGTTCGGGTCTTCCTTCAAAAACTCTTTCAGTTTATCCTGTTCTACAGATTTTATAAACTCTTTGAAACCTAATAATTTTTCATAGAGCTCGGTTCCCTTTACCGTCTTTTTGGTCATCAGGCTTCCGAATATCAAAACGGGTAAGGAGGCGAGAATAAATGAAATCCATTTTAGAAAATCCACCGGATAATCCGTAAATAATTGAATCACTGAAGGAATCAAAATAAATAATCCGGCGATGGGCAATAAGATGGCAAGAGTACGGCTGAAGGAAACATAATAATGTTCTCTCCTGATCTCTGTTTCAAGATCTTTCTTTGCCTTGCTCATCGTTGTATAAAAAGTATTTTTCAGATCGTCCAACTTCACAGAGTCCCCTTTATAAAACAATCCATCAAACATGGTTTTTTCAAAAGTATATGCGGAAGGCGGCAGGTCTTTTACTTTTATAAACTCATATTCTTTATTTTTTATCAGTCCAAACAATTGCCTGGATTCTGTTTCGTTCACTTTCAAATAGCCACCTGCGCCCCAATATGGAACCAGTGCAGTCAGATCTCTCCTGTCTAATTTCCCATCAATGACATAACCGGCTACCGGAGGCACAACATTACCCGGAGGGTAAAATTCAGTTTGAACTGTCACCTTCAAATCCTTACCCCAACGCCGCCATACAAAAAACATCAAAATAAAAACAGCTACCGGCAATAAGAGCCAACCTGATCCCAGCATGGAGTACTCCGGCTTTTTCAAATAATCCCCGGGCATATTGACCCCTGCAGTAATTCCCTGATATGGACTTAGCGGGCTCAATAATTTCCCCTCAAGTGTCTGGTCATCGGTCCATTTTGCATTGGTCTTGTTCGCTTTACTCCCGTATTCTCCTGTAGCCACAAACCACTTTTCGTTATGTGGCAAGGGGCTGAAGAAGTGAATAGAAAAATCTGCTTTCCGGATTTCTACGTTCCATTGATTACCGGTAAGATTCAGATACAATTCTGAGTGATGTTCAAAGAAATTGATCGCTCCAACGATTGTATAGCTGATGGTATATAGCTGATCACCGTCCACATATTTATCCTTAGAACCAATGCGAATGGATTCATAATCTCCATCCTTGCTTGTCTGGTAATCGAAATGCTGTACGTTAATATCCTTTATTTTAGTGTATCTATACCCGTTATACACCCAATCCTGTTGTGCCTTGTCAGACGAATCAGGCAATGCTGTAATCTTATACCGAAAGGGAATCTTACGGATGATTCCGTGCCTTTGTTCAGTAAAGTGTACAAGAATCGCTTCTGTAACCCGGATATCTGCAGTCTTTTCAACCTGTACAGATACTTTAAAATCTTTTATATAAAAACTCTCCTGTGCATTTGCAGAAATTGCTCCACAAACTATGAGCAACAAAAAGATAAAAGATCGATTCAGCATAGCTTTTTTAAAACTTTACTTCTACATTCTGTGCTTCTGCGGGGTTTTCCAGTTCATAGAAGTCTCTTTTTGAAAATCCCAGCATACCCGCAAACATCACCGTAGGAAATTGTTGAATACCGATGTTGTAATCCCTTACGGTAGCATTATAATACCGCCGGGCATTGCCTAAGTCACCTTCTATATTCTGCAATGCCGTTTGCAATTCAAGGAAGTTGGTACTTGCTTTGAGATCGGGATAATTTTCGGCTACTGCAAATAAGCGACCCAGTGCACCGCTTAATGCCTGATTGGCTGCGGCCTGCCCTTTCACATCATCCGGAGACACGTTGGCTGCTGCAGTGCGTGCGGCAGTAATTTCTTCCAGGGTGCTCTTTTCATGAGCGGCATACCCTTTCACGGTATTCACCAGATTGGGAATCAGGTCAAATCGCTTTTTCAAAAAGACACGGATATCGCTCCAACTGTTGTCCACTTTAGTTCGCAACCTGATCAGGCTATTGTAAACCGAGATCGCCCAAATGATAATTAATCCTATAATTCCGAGTATAATCCAGAGTGCCATTGTTTGATGAATTTAGTTTGTAAAAAAATCTTTTACCGAAGATAATAAACTGATACGGAAAATTTATAATACTTACTGATGTGAAGTAAACCTTTTCTCCACAAGTCAGGGCAAGAATTTGCATAAAGGCTTTAGCGGTAATTTTTTAAAAAGCGCATTCTCAGTTCTAATAAACATTTTAATGGTTATCTCACAAAAACATCGCTTTTCAAAAAACCCACAAAAGTGTACCACTGGGAAAGAAAAATTTTTGATCCTTTCGAAGGCTGCCTCTTAAACAGATAAATAAAGTAAAGGCCTATGCCGGCAATAACCTTAAAGCCATATTCCATACACTTCTTAAACAGCCCTTTGCCTTCAGACTTCAGGCGCTTCTTTTCCTCATTGCCTGTTTTCAAAAACAACTTTTTGAAGTTGGAAGCGGAAAGTCTTGCCGAATCTATATAATGGTAGAGCACTACATCGGGCAAAAAATAAACCTCGTCCGTAAACTGATGTATTTTGTAATAAATATATTTATCGTCGCTTCTGAACTGTAGTTGATTGTTGAAGCCACCGGCTTTCTCCAGAATTGATTTCCGGTAAATCATGTTAGCGCCTGCGGGGTACTTCATCTTTCCCGCAAACTTTTTCACTTCATTGCCATGATAAACTTCGCCTACAAAGCCTTTCAGATACTTGCTCATCCATACGGGTTCCTGTTGCTCATACTTCGGAATGACACGTCCACCTGCGCCGGCTGCATGAGGATATTCTATAAAAAATTCATTCAACTTTTCAAGATAGTCCGGAAACAAAATAACATCATCATCTATATATGCCACTATATCGGAAACCGCTTCATTGGCGCCCCTGTTTCTGGCAAACGACAATCCTTTATTGGCTTCAAACACATAACGAACGTTCAGCGAAGGATGCTGCTGAATAAATTCTTTTACAATTGGCCCGGTACGATCAGTGCTCGCATTGTCGACTACGATCAGTTCAAATTTTTCTTTTGAAAAACTTTGCAGAGACACACTCTCCAGTGACTGCGGCAGATATTGGCAACGGTTGTACGTGCATATAACTAAGGAAATTTGTACAGAAGGATTCTTCATTTTGACCGCCAATAAAAATAAAGTGGCAAATTAAGGTTATTTGTCACGACAAAAGTTAATCCCCCGGATCTATTGGTTGCCAGATTCAAAACAGAATAATTTTTGACGCCCCCAAAGGCTGAAAATTTTCTACCACCAATCAATTAGATAATTCAGGCAAATTGACATTATTTTGTTCAAATTCTGAATCACCCATGCGTGCGATTTCTTTTTTATCCCGGTTTACGCTGATCTGCAACATTTGCTTTGTGGTATTTGTCATCTTCGGGATGGTTCAGAATAAGACCGGAGATTACGCACTGCCCGGCACTGTTGAGCGCGTTCCCTTTTTTAAGGAATTAGTGATTTCTCTTGGATTTCCGGCTATCGGAATAAATTTTCTGATGTGCCTCACCTATGGTATCCTGCTTTTGTCGGGCAGGAAAATATGGATTCCCAAGGTACTTGCATGGATCAATTTGTTCTTTCTATTGTTGCAGGTCTATTACTTTTTTATTCTTAAGTAAAGCTGCGCAACCGGATCAATTTTTAATAAATCCGGGCTAACAAAGTCAGCTACACACACCCCATAAATTTATACCGGTTGGCAAATGAATCCCACCACTAAAAAAAATTGGAACTTTAATGGACATACCTTTGCTGAATCAATTCTGCAACCACCTTGTCTATTGGCAAACTCAATTCATCGGGTGAAAACCGATTGAAGGGAATGAATCGAAAGGTTTCCTGATCTGCATGAGGCTGTTTGGCGAATTGTGCAATTGCTTCTTCATGGTGGAGCAGCGGAATCTTGATTTCTTGTGTGGGTTTTACATAATAATAGACTGAGATAATCTGGTCATTGGGCCTGAATGCACTTTCCTGAAAAAAATCAGTTGTATATAAATGTTCTCTAACTTCAATGAGCAAATTCATTTCCTCCATAAATTCTCTTTTCAGACAATCGCGTGTGCCTTCTCCATATTCCAATCCCCCGCCGGGAAATTTTACATAGTTGACACCGCGAATCAATTCATCACTCACAAGAACCCCCCGATCTTTCTCAATCCAGACACCATAAACCCTGACATTAAAACTCATTGTACATTCAGTTGTAAGTTACCTTCAAAAACAAATTCAGCCGGGCCGGACAACCAGATACTTTCAAAACCTTCCTTGTTGTAGTCAAACGAAACGCCAAGCATTCCGCCTTTTGTACGAATCCGGAAATCATAATGCCCTTCCCTGCCGGCGGCAGAAGCGAGCGCTGAAGCCGTGACTCCCGTACCACAACTGTAGGTCTCATCTTCCACTCCCCGTTCATAAGTACGAACAAAAATAGAGTCTTCATTCAGCCGTTGTACGAAATTTACATTAATTCCTTCCTCGGCATACTTAGCTGAATTTCTAATTTTTTTTCCTTCATAATAAACATCCACAGCATCTGCATCTTCCACATTCAATATCAGGTGAGGTGATCCTGTATTTAATATTTTATGTTCGCCATCCGTCTCAATTCCCTTTACAGAATTCATTTTCAGGGCGACGCCGCCGTCATCCTGCATTTTGGCTTCGTGATCTCCGTCGTAGGCTAAAAATGTGTAAGTGCCTTTCTTTATCCCCCTTTTATTGGCAAAGGCCACAATACATCTGCCACCATTTCCGCACATAGAACCCGGAGCACCATCGGCATTAAAATATTTCATTTCAAAATCATATCCATTCTTTTCATTCAACAGCATCAGGCCATCGGCACCAATGCCAAACCTTCTGTCGCATAACCATTCGATCTGCTTCTGATTTAAAAAATCAAATTCACTTTTCCGGTTGTCCAATAGAATAAAATCATTTCCCGTAGCCTGATATTTAAAAAAATGAATCTGCATTTATAAAGATTCTGAAATAATCTGTAAGGTAGTTTGAATCAAACGCTCAATCAAAGCATGCGAATCTGCACTAAACTCTTTGGTTACCCGATTGGCAATGATCGCATTCAGCGAAAGGCAATGGTGTCCAAGCAAAGCACCAAGTCCATAGATCGCCGAAGTTTCCATTTCAAAGTTGGCTATGCGATACTGACCGAAAGAAAAAGTGGTAAGCCGGTCTATAAAACCCGGATTGGAAATGCCCAGCCTAAGCACTCTGCCTTGCGGGCCATAAAACCCGGGACAGGTCACTGTAATACCCTGATGATAACCCTCTGCAAAATGTTTTAACAATGCGGCAGAGGCGCCTGTGATATATGGATTTCCTATGCTTGAATGTAATTGCGTCTGCGTGATAAAGCTCTGCAACAATTGCCTCTCCTCTTCATTGTTGGTATGAAAATAAAAATTAAGAAGATTGTCAATACCAATGCCGTGTGTACCTGCCACAAAGCTATCTACCGGAATGGATTGCTGTAGAGAGCCTGATGTTCCGATACGCAAAATATTCAACTTACTCAGCTGAGGTTTGATCGTTCTTGTATCCAGATCTATATTTACCAATGCATCCAGTTCATTCAGGACAATATCAATGTTATCCGGCCCGATACCTGTACTGATTACAGAAATTCTTTTACCTGAAAAATATCCGGTATGTGTAATAAACTCTCTGTGCTGCCTTTGATATTCTATCTTGTCAAAGTACTTACTCACGGCGGCCACCCTATCGGGATCTCCGACGGTAATGACTGTATCAGCAAGTTCTTCAGGCCGCAGATCAAGATGATAGATAGCGCCTCTCGGATTAATAATCAACTCAGATTCAGCAATTTTGCTCATGATCGTTTTTTATGTTCATCACAAAATTAAGATATGGCAGGCATATTCTTTTGAAGGTATGATGCAATTGAGAAATCACTTCGAAGAAATCCGAAAGCAAAACGGAACCGGCAATAAATCATTCCTGAAACGACCAAAGGGCGAGATTATTTATGCGGTAATAATGCGAACAATTAAAACAGACCAAACAACTGGGCGTCTATTTTTCCAATAACTTTTCCGAAGTCTTCTTCATTCTCGGCAAATTTATTTTTATCTGCATCTATGATCAGTAACGGGCCTTCTTTGTAACTTCTGATCCAGTTGTCGTAATAATCGTTCAGTTTTTTCAGATAATCAAGCCGGATATTTTCTTCATACTCTCTTCCCCGTTTTTGAATCTGAGCTACCAGGGTGGGAACCGATGCCTGCAGGTAAATCAGTAAATCCGGAGGTTTCACCATTCTTTTTAGCGTTTCAAAGAAGGTAAAATAATTGTCAAAATCCCTCTTATTCATCAGGCCCATATCGTGCAGATTGGGTGCAAAGATGTGGGCGTCTTCATAGATGGTACGATCCTGAATGACCGTTTCCGTTCCGGTCTGTATCTCCAGCAACTGAGCCAGACGGCTGTTCAGAAAATAAATCTGCAGATTGAAGCTCCACCGCGGCATATCTTCGTAAAAATCGTACAGATAAGGATTGTGATCCACATCTTCAAACTGTGGGATCCATTTGTAATGTTTGCTGAGTAGTTGAGTAAGTGTGGTCTTCCCGGCTCCGATATTACCGGCAATTGCCACATGCTTTGGTTTGGAAACTTTTGCCATCAATCTCTTATTTTACAACGCTTAGTTTTATTAATCTGCGGATGTCAATTTACAATGGTTTTTAGAAAAATACGACGACATTTTAAAATTTCAGACGAAATAATTCAGCCGCATCGCTTTTCTTACTTCAGCAAGGGTCTCATCCGCATGTGCATTGGCCTTATCCGCTCCATGTTTCATCACTTTTTTCAAATAAACCTCATCTGAAAGGATTTCTTCAATTTTTTGCCGGATGGGTGCTACAAACCGGATCATGTCTTCTGCCAATTGCTTTTTCATATCACCGTACCGGATCTGGCAAGCATTATACAGTGCTTCAAAATGATTCACCGTATCTTCTCCACTTACCAACTTCATCAACAGAAATAAATTTTCAATATAATCCGGCATGGGCGAGTTGGGTATTTCCGGGCCTGCATCAGTTTTGGCTTTCATCACTTTTTTACGAATGGCCTCATCTTTATCAGACAAAAAAATAGTCGCATTTTCATTGGTACTCTTGCTCATTTTACCACCGCCATCCAATGATGGAACTTTCAGTAAATTTTCACTGAAATTAAAAGCCTCCGGTTCCGGAAATACTTCTCCATACCGGTGATTAAACCGTTTTGCAAAATTGCGTGCCATCTCCAGATGCTGCTCCTGATCTTTGCCCACAGGTACATACCTGGCCTTATGAATCAGAATATCTGCCGCCATTAATACGGGATAGGTAAGCAATCCTGCATTGATATTATCCGGATGTTGACGTGCTTTTTCTTTAAATGTCACCGTCTTTTCCAATTCTCCTTTATATGCCAGCATATTCAGATACAGATACAATTCGCCGGTGGTGTACAAATGGCTCTGGCTATACAGTGCTGCCTTATCCGGATCTATTCCCGCCGCCAGGTAGGTGGCCACAACACGTTTTACATGATCTTTCAGCCCGGAAGTATCGGGATGCGTAGTGAGAGAATGCAGATCCGCCACCATAAAATAGCAATCATAATCATGCTGCATTTTTACATAATTCCGGACTGCGCCAAAATAATTTCCCAGGTGAAGGTCGCCTGTAGGCCGGATGCCACTGAGAACAATCGCTTTCTTTTTTTCCATCAGTGGGCGAAGATAAAGATTAATGATAATCTAAATTTTAATGTCCTGAGAGCGGATAACAATAGAGAATTTGTCATTTATCAGGATGAGCGGAGCAAATCCATTACAACGCTGGTATGTGCACCTTCAGAAACATTTATATTTGCCACATGGAAATTACATCCGAATTGATTGACCGCCTTGCACATCTCTCTATGCTTACCTTCAACGAAATGGAGAAAGAGCAGTTACGCATCGAATTGGAAAAAATGACAGGTTTTATAGACAAACTGAAAGAACTGGATACCACCAACGTAGAACCCCTTCGACATATTACCTCCAATCAAAGTATTACCAGAGAAGACCGGGCAGGCAATGAACTAAGCACCGCAGAGGCAATGCAGAACGCACCCGTACACGATGAGGCATATTTTAAAGTACCTAAAGTATTAAAAAAGTAGATTTTTATGAGTGCTGTTATAGAACTGAATGACATCAAAAAAAGTTATTACCTCGGAAAGCAGGAATTGAAAGTGCTGAAAGGAATCACGCTTGAAATTTTTCGCAATGAGTACGTAGCGCTGATGGGGCCGAGCGGAAGCGGGAAATCCACGCTCATGAATATTCTGGGTTGCCTGGACTCTCCTTCATCGGGCAGATACATTCTCAATAACAATGATGTCAGCAAAATGGCCGACGATGCATTGGCAGAAATCAGAAATAAAGAAATCGGGTTTGTATTTCAGCAATTCAACCTTTTGCCGAGGCTGACTGCGGCTGAAAATGTAGCGCTACCGCTTATCTACAATGGCACGCCCAAAAAGGAAAGAATGGATCGTGCGCTCGAGATGCTCAATCGTGTAGGACTTGCAGACCGAAGTCATCATAAACCCAACGAACTTTCTGGCGGACAAAATCAACGTGTCGCCATTGCAAGGGCATTGGTCAACAATCCTTCTATTATTTTGGCCGATGAGCCTACCGGAAACTTAGACTCCAAGACCTCCGTAGAGATCATGAATATTTTTGGGAAAATCCAATCGGAAGGAAACACCGTCGTATTGGTAACCCATGAAGAAGACATTGCTCAATTTGCCCAGCGAATCATCCGGCTCAGAGATGGCGTGATCGAAACCGACCACAAACCTCAGTCAATTTTGCAATAATCCCGGAGGTTAAGTAATAAAGAAATAATTTTGCCGGTATGGCAATGAAAATTTATACGAAAACCGGCGATGCAGGCAAAACCAGCCTGCTCGGAGGGAAAAAAGTTTCTAAAGGTGACCTGAGAATAGAATCGTATGGATCGGTAGATGAGCTCAATTCTTTTGTGGGTTTACTTTCCGATTTTCAAACAGACGGTTTTCTGAAAGATATTCTAAAAGAGATTCAGGATCGCCTGTTTACCATCGGAAGCGATCTGGCGTGCGACCCCGACAAAAACATTAAGATGCCTGTACCTGATGTTCATGAATCGGATATTGAACTTCTTGAAAAAGAAATTGACCGGATGAACGACGAGCTGCCACCGCTTCTCAATTTCATCCTGCCCGGAGGCGCACCCGTGGTCTCTTATGCGCACATAGCCCGAACTGTTTGCAGAAGGGCAGAACGGAATTGTATCCGGCTCCAGGACAGTGAACAAAACGTAGCACCCATAATCATCAAATACCTAAACCGGCTCAGTGATTATTTTTTCATGCTCGCACGCTATACCGGTTTTAAAAACAATATACCCGAGGTAATCTGGAAAGCCAGACTATAACAGTTCGGTACAAACGAATATTTTCAAAACCAATACAACAACACAATGCAGGATTTTCTGAAAGATTTATTCAAAGGACAGCATTATGATGAACAGAATTTTTTTCTGATTGCAGGGCCATGTGTCGTAGAGAATGAAGAATTACTCTTTACAGTAGCAGAAAGAGTGTCAGGCATTTGCAGAAATCTGGGAATTCCCTATGTCTTCAAAGCCTCTTACCGTAAGGCCAATCGCACCAGTGCAAAAAGTTTTACCGGTATTGGAGACACCGAAGCTCTGCAATTGCTTCAAAAAACCGGAAAACATTTTTCCCTTCCGGTCACTTCCGATATTCATGCCCATGAAGAAGCGGCCATCGCAGCACAATATGTGGACATATTACAAATTCCGGCATTTCTGTGCAGGCAAACCGATTTATTGCAGGCCGCTGCAGAAACCCATAAAATTGTCAATGTTAAGAAAGGCCAGTTTCTGAGCGGAACTTCCATGAAATTTGCAGCAGACAAAATACGGCTTGCAGGAAATAACAAAGTGATGCTGACCGAGCGTGGAAATTCATTCGGATATACCGACCTGGTGGTTGATTACCGTAACCTTCCCCTGATGCAGGCAAACAATGTACCTGTCATTATGGACTGCACACACAGCCTTCAGCAACCCAATCAGCCCGGCGGAGTCACCGGAGGCAATCCTGATATGATCGGCACAATTGCCAAGGCTGCAATTGCAGTAGGAGCAGATGGAATATTTCTTGAAACACACCCCGACCCTGCTCATGCGTTGAGCGATGGTGCAAATATGTTGCACCTTGAGAAATTAGAGTCTTTGTTGAAGAACCTGGTGAAGATCAGGAAAGCAATCGTAAAGTAATTGACGGTTTTTGTTGTTTCAATCCTGAGCAAATCAAATTATCATCCTTTGATTTCTTACAAATAGAAATTGGCAAATCAGGGTTGTATGGAGTAATTCTGAAAAACAAATTGAAGTGTTTCGTTACCGAAAATTTCAATTATAATGAAACTATAAGGAACTCAATTTCATTGTGGTTGGAAAAATGACCACTGCAAGGAAACGGCGAATTTCCTAACCAAATTTTAGGATAACTTATTCAGATTTTTCTGCCGGCGTGTCCTGAAGGATATCCTGTCCAATCATTTCCACTTCATCCCTCAGATTAAAAAGCAATGGTTCCTGGCTTGCATAGTCTTTGATCACTTTTATGGTAATCAATGATAGAAAAATTTCGATCACATTACTGGTCATACTTGTAATGGTGAGCGTAGTCAATTCTTCAACTGATTCAGCCGTGCGGCTAAATCTGAAAACGAACTGCCCCAGCACTCCATCAATAATCCACAATGCCCACCACCATCCAAGCAGATGGGTAGAGAATTCATTCTTCAGGTTCATCCCATTCAGAATCAGAATATCTTTTGTCTTCACATACAATTCCTTCATGATTTGAAACGGCCTGAATAGATTCAATATCGGCACAAACCAACTTCCTGCTGCCCAACCTGCACTAAATGAAAGACCATTCACTCTCAGATGAAGATTGTAATACGCACGCCTGAACCATCGGATAAAAGTCACAGCAGATACCACATAAGCGATCATATACACAATGCCTACATTCTCTCGCGAAGATCATTGGCATTTGCTTTCTCCACACTCAATTCCGCACCATTGGCTACTTTTTTGAGCAAATCGTACTGCATGTACCCTGAAACCAGGGAAACAAATTCAAGTGCAAGCACTATTACAATCAATGCGACAGCATACTTTGTGCGTTGTTCGTTAGGTCTGAGTTCTTCCATCAGAAAAATCGTTTTGGTATAAAAACAGGATGTGCACAATGTAGGAATTAATTTGAAAAATTCTGCCTCATGATTGTGCGATAAACAAAACGGCGATTCTTAAACCAATATCATCTAATCCCAAACCTTAATTGAATCATCAAAAAGCAAACGATGCAGCCTTCTTAAATCTGTATTAAAATGTTCAGAGTAAGGAAGGATTCAAATCAGTCATGAAATGATTTTGCATTAATAAATAGAATTTTTTTTCCGGATCGCAATTGCTCCTTCTCTATTTAAATTCATATCATTGCATAAATATTCATCACGAATTGTAATCCGTGACAGAACATGAAGAAAACGATACTGCTTGTTGCCAAATCTTTGCTATACACATTTGCATTGGGCCAGAGTGACAGTCTTGATGAAAAGACAATGACTCCGGTGATTTTATCATTGAATAAATGGGAACAAAAACTTAATGAAGTTCCTAACAAAATCATCAAGATTACCAAGTTTGATATTCTCAGAAACAACCCTCAGACTTCTGCAGATCTTCTTGGACAAAGTGGTGCCGTCTTCATTCAAAAAAGTCAGTTAGGCGGGGGAAGCCCTATGATCCGGGGTTTTGCCACCAATCGTGTGCTGCTTGTAGTCGACGGTGTGCGAATGAATAATGCCATTTACCGAAGCGGGAACCTGCAAAATGTAATCAGCATAGACCCACTGAGTATCGAAACATCTGAAGTGATTTTCGGACCGGGTTCATTGATCTATGGAAGTGATGCCATCGGCGGCGTTATGGACTTTCACACATTAGAACCTGTATTCTCCAAAGACGATAAAACCTTTATCAAGGGAAGTGCGCTTGCCCGCTATTCTACAGCCGACAAAGAAAAAACAATTCATGCAGACTTAAATCTTGGATGGAAGAAATGGTCTGTGCTTTCATCATTTTCTTTCAGCAGTTTTGACGATCTCAAAATGGGCAAGCATGGTAAAGCAGGTCAGGATAACTATTTGCGGCCTGAATATGTAAAAAGAATAAATAATAAAGACAGCATTTTTCAAAACAGCGACCCCCGGATACAAAGATTCAGCGGATACAATCAAACGAATTTTATTCAGAAAATAGCATTCATGCCTGATCCGCATTGGAAACTGCAATACAGCTTCACCCATGCCCGTACCGGAGATGCTCCCAGGTATGACCGGCTGATTCAATACCGCAACGGCGCTTTACGTTTTGCCGAATGGTATTATGGCCCAATGATCTGGAACATGCACACGCTGCATGCAGTTCACTCAAAGACGTCGGGAATGTATGACAACATCCGATTTACTTTTTCTATTCAGGATTATGAAGAAAGCCGAATCGACCGAAAAAGAAAAAGCGATGACCGGAGCATCCAAACTGAAACGGTAGATGTAGTCAGCGCAAACATAGACGCCGTGAAGGCTCTCAATAAAGGAGAACTATTTTATGGTTTGGAATACATATTCAATAAAGTATATTCTTTTGGAGAGATTCAGGATATTTCTAATGGAAGTATTACACCTTCGATAAGCCGGTATCCCAACGGAAGCAGATGGAGTACAACCGGAGTTTATGCCAGTTACAAAATCAATGTCCAACCCAAGGTAACTCTGAGCACAGGTTTACGGTACAGCTACAATACGCTGGACGCTTCATTTGATAAGACATTCATACAATTTCCTTTTAGTGAAGCCCGACTGCGGGATGGAGCACTCACAGGCAGTGCAGGCATTGTATTTCGACCGAAAGACGGATGGCAGCTCAACGCCAATATTTCCACCGGATACCGGATGCCGAATGTGGACGATATCGGCAAATTGTTTGAAAGCACTCCGGGCAATGTGATGGTACCCAATCCGGAACTTGCACCGGAATATGCATGGAACTTCGAAATCGGGATCGTAAAGACCATTCCCGGGAAAATGCGATTTGAATTAAATGCATTTCACACGATTCTGCAAAATGCCATTGTACGTCGACCGGGCACTTTCAATGGTACAGACAGCATCCTGTATGACAATGTGCTGAGTCGTGTGGAGTCTTTGAAAAATGCTGCCAAAGCAAATGTGTCGGGTGTGCAGGCAGCAATTGAAATTTTCCTGAATCCACAACTATCGATTGGCTCAGCAGCCAACTGGATCACAGGAAATGAAACTGATGAAGAAAAGAATGAACAAGTACCACTACGACATGCACCGCCATTTTACGGGAATACTTCAATCAAATACAGAAAAAAGAAATTTTTTGCAGAAGCGATCTGGATATACAACGGCGCGATTACCAATGCCCATCTTGCTCCTTCTGAACAAGCAAAAGAATACATGTATGCCACCGATTCGAATGGGCTCCCCTATTCTCCCGGATGGTACACCCTGAACGTAAAGACCTCTTATCAATTAATGAAAAACCTGGCGTTAAGCGTGGGCTGGGAAAATATGACCAACCAGCAGTACAGGCCTTATTCATCAGGAATCGTTGCCGCAGGAAGTAATTTTATTTTTTCTGCACGAGTGAGTTGGTAAAAAATACAAAATCGCATTTTTGAAACAGAGGATTTTTATCTGACTATAATTTTAATTTTCACCTGATGCTCAGTAAATCCATACCGGATATTCATTTGTGTAGAGTGAAATTTGAACGAGCCTGCAAGTCACAGAAATTTGTATTCAACTAAAATATACATGATCAGCTATTTTTTTCTCCGGATGGCATACACCAATTCATCGTGATATTCCCCCCATTTTAAAATTGTTTTCTCAAAACGGGCTTCCAGCACAAATCCATTTTTCTCCAACACTTTCTGTGAAGCAATATTTGTTCCGAAGGGCCTGGCAAAAATCCGGTCAATATCAAACGTCTCAAAACCATATTCAACCATTCTTCCTATGGCATCGCTGATAATTCCCTTTCCCCAGAATGGCTCCGCCAGCCAGTAACCCAATTCTGCATTTCTGCAAAAAATATCTTCCTGAGGATGAAGTCCGATACCACCGCAGGCTTCTCCACCAATGTCTATGGTAAATATGTGAACCGGCTGACTTCGATTGGCAAAATCTATAAATACCTTTCCATCCTCTGCTGTGTATGGATAAGGAAACTTATTGGTCAAAAACTTTGAGATATTCTGATTGTTTGCATATCTGACCAGGCTGTCCAGGTCCAGAATATTCCACAGTCTTAGTTTATAATGATCACCTTTCATGAGTAGATATTCAGTTTGAACCTTAAAAATATTTCACAATCATCACAAAACTTGAAAATGTGCATGCCGGTTCAAAAAAAATAAGTTTGCCTTCAGATTGGTATCATATTTGCCTAATAGACGCATGTAGATTTCGATCTCAACAGAACACCCGAATCCCCTATCTGACTATGAAAAAATTGCACCTCCTCCTCCTTATTCAGTTAATGCTTTTCGTTTCCTTATCTTCCCGGGCTACCGATTATTATTTTTCCAATTCAGGAAGCGACGACAACTCAGGAACCAGTGAAAGCAGCCCATTCAAATCTCTTACAAAAGCAAGTTCATTACGATTGGTGCCCGGCGACAAATTACTTTTCAGACGTGGAGATATTTTTCGAGGCGAACTAAAAGTTTACTATTCAGGCACCGCCGCCAGTCCGATTGTGTTGACCAGTTATGGTGAGGGGCCGGATGCAATCATCAGTGGAAGCGAATACATCAACAACTGGACATCTGTTGGTAATGGAATTTATAAAGCAACGTGTCCGGTCTTTCCACAAATGATATTTCTGAATGGCAAGTCACAAACTCTGGCAAGATATCCGAATAAAGGGTTTTTATTTACCGATGCCGGAAATGGAACAACCGGGTTTACAGACAACGATCTGCCCGACCATTCAAATCTCTATGTAGGCGCCGGAGTGCAAATTCGTACTGCAAGATTCCGGTATGAAGAGCGAACTGTAGCTGCGCAATCCGGTACGAATCTAACATTTAATAAACCAACCGATGCTGCCATCGTAGCCGGCGCAGGATATTATCTTACCAACAAATTTGAATTTATTGATACCGCCGGAGAGTATTCTTATGATGCAGTCAACCATCAACTCTATTTCAAAAGCCTCAACGCATTACCTCCATCTGACAATTCAATAGAGGCTTCCCAGTACGACAATGGAATCCAATTATCCAGTACCGCCAACATTCAGATACAAGACCTTAAAATCGAACATCAGCAAAAAAACGGAATCTATCTGCTCGGAAATCCTACAGCCAACCTGAGCATAAGCCAGTGTGTATTTCAAAATATTTTTTTATACGCCATTACCGGAGGGAATAAAGATCAACTGACCATCAGCAACAACGAATTTCTTGACATCTGGAATGAAGCGATTTATTTAGGAGGCGTGACCAATTTAATCATCAGCAACAATATTTTCAAACGAATCGGAATCGCAGATCCGGGAAGAGCTACCGACAACCGGATTTCGTATATGTGTATGGATATGAACAACAGCAATGGCACGATCAGCGACAACCGTATCGATAGCATCGGATACAACGGTATCCATTATTTTCAGAATACGCTGATCGAAAGAAATATTATTACCAGATTCTGTATGTCGATAGATGACGGCGCAGGGATTGTAGCACATGGTACAGCCAATGGGATCCGGAACGGCACGGGATGCATTGTGAGGCACAACATCGTATCAGACGCAATAGGAAATGCCACCAGTTATCCTTTGCTTTCAGAGCCTTTTGTGAATGGTATCGGCATGGACGACAATTCAGGAAATGCTGTAATTGAAAACAATACCGTGTACAACATTGCCGGCAGAGGCATCAGTATTCACAACAGTACCGGCAATCAGATTTTGAGCAATACGGTGTTTAATTGCAACAATGGTTCACTTGTTTTCGAGCACGATTACAATGGTGGAATGCTCAGCAATAACATTTCCAATGGGAATATTCTATACAATATCCACGACAATGAATATGCATTGAGAGTACAGAACTGGAATGAATCGGAAACCGGACTCAACTTTGGCGCCTTCTCTGGCAACTATTACATCAATCCTTATGCCGATGCTCCCATCTACACTGCGCAATATGGCAATGATGAAAACGGAGCCTACGGCCTGATTCAAAAAGAGTATTCCGCAAGAGGGTGGATGGATAAAAATGATGCAGCGGGAAAAGAGCGTCCTCTGAAATTACAGAATTACAAGGTCGATACCTACACAGGAAATAATCTGGTAACCAATGGAAACTTTGATAACAACATCGATGGTTGGGGTTGCTATGCAGATAACTTTACCTGCTCTTCTATCTGGCAAAATAATGCACTGCTGGATGGTGGCTCTGTGAAAGTAACAAGCCCTTCATTCAAGTATGGAAATTTTTACAATACCAATTTATTATCGCTTCAGAAAGACAAGCAATACCTGCTGAGCTATAGTGTAATCGGTGATGAAAATAAAATTGCAGCATTCAATATCCAGGACAGATCCAACTGGGCACAGTTGACACCGGTGGTAAAGAAAGAAGTTTCCACAAAGCGAATCAATCATCAGCTTTTGGTAACCCCCAGTGCCGCTACCACCGCAGGGCAACTCACCTTCTACATAGGTCCGGAATACATTACTTCTTTCTCATTAGACAATATCAAACTTCAGGAAGTAACGACCACACCAATTGATCCGCTCCAACAAAACAGATTTTTTGTAAATGCCACAAATGCCACACAAACTGTTTCCCTTGAAGGCATCTACCTCGATATAGACAGCAATGTAGTCATAGGTTCTGTACAGATCGATCCTTATAGCTCTAAGATTTTAATCGTAGTCAGTGAATCGGCACTTCCTCTCCATCTGCTCGACATTGCAGCCAAACCCGTCGGTAACAACCATTGCCTCATTACCTGGAACATTGCTTCTACCACTGAAGATTACACAATGGAATTACAGAAAAGCATTGATGGTTTAAATTTCAAAACCATTCGCAGCATGCCGGGAATACCCAACCGGGCTAACTATCAATATACTGATTCAGCGTTTGAGGTTACGGCCTATTACAGAATTAAAACTACAATGGCCGATGGGCAGGTGCAATACTCCAAAGCGGTTAAGGCAAGTAATGAAGGTACCGTATTGTCCGTATATCCAAATCCCCTCACCGGAAACACCCTCTATATCACAAACGGCAGCAACTATGAGAGTGCTACGATCTTAACCACTGAAGGAAAAGTATTGCTGAAGGCAAAGATTCATGAAGGTTTCAATTCCCTGACACTCCCGCCGGCTGTTTCCAAAGGTGTCTATCTGTTACGCTTAAACGGTAGACAGTTTTTGAAGACCGTGAAGATAGTGAGGAAGTGAGGTCCTGATCACAATTAAATATCCCAACAAACAATCGGACCAGGCGAAAGCTCTAACCCATAGCCAAGATTGCTCTTCTTGAAGCATTTTGTAGAATATTTTTCAAAAAATCAAAAAATATTTTGCGAAACCAATTAGTTGCATATATATTTGCAACCTAATAGTTGCATTATTTAAAATCAACAGAAATGAGAAGAGACATTTTTCAGGCAATTGCAGACCCGACCCGGCGGGCAATCATTGCCCTGATCGCCCTGCAGGCAATGACGCCCAATGCCATTGCAGAAAACTTTCATACTACCCGGCAGGCCGTTTCAAAACATCTGAAAATCCTCACTGAATGTGAACTGGTCAATCAACAGCAAGAAGGAAGGGAGATCTATTATTCGCTTGAATTGGAGAAAATGAAAGAGTTCGACAAATGGCTCAACCAATACAGGAAACTCTGGGAGACCCGGTTTGATCAATTGGACAATCTCTTGTCAAAAATGCAATCTTCAAAAAATAAAACGAAAAAGAAATGAAAGGTCAACCCTTCACCACAGAAAGAACATTCGACGCTCCGGTGGCCGACGTATGGAAAGCACTTACCCAAAAAGAACTCATGAAGCAATGGTATTTTGACCTGCAGGAGTTCAGGCCGGAAGTGGGCTTTCAATTTAAATTTAAAGGCGGTCCGTCTCCGGAAAAGCAATACCTGCATGTGTGTCAAATTCTGGAAGTGATTCCTCTGAAGAAACTGAAATACAGTTGGAGATATGCCGGTTTTGAAGGCAACACCTTTGTAACCTTTGAATTATTTGCCGAAGGCGACAAAACCAGGCTGGCACTCACCCACGAAGGATTGGAAACCTTACCGGAAAGCAACCTGGATTTTGCCATGAGCAATTTTGAAGAAGGATGGTCATACTTTATGCATACTTCACTAAAAAATTTCTTGTCAAAACATTTTAAAAAATGAAAAAAATGAAAAGCAATTTATTCTTCGACTTTACTGTCGACAAATCCGCCAAAACAGTATATATCACCCGCGAGTTTAGTGCGCCGCTTTCACTGGTCTGGGATGTCTTTACCAAACAGGAATATCTGGATCAATGGGTGGCTCCCGCCCCTTATACTGCAAAGACAAAATACATGAACTTTGAAGTGGGTGGCAAACGATTCTACGCCATGGTTAGCCCGGACGGACAGGAAAGCTGGGCGCTTCAAAAGTACATCTCCATTACACCGAAGACCAATTTCAAACTCTTCAATGTTTTTACCGATAAGGAAGAAAACCCGCAACCCTTCGGATCCGACTGGGATTACAACTTCAGCGAAACCAACGGCATCACTAAAGTGTACATCACCATTTACAATGAATCATTCGAACGAATGGAATCCTTACTGGATGGTTTCAAGGCCGGATTTACCGCTACGCTGGAAAACCTGGAAAACCTGTTGGGAAAATTATCTCAAAAATGATTTACGTTTTCAAGACATCACTCAATTCAAAATCGCAAGTGAAAAAAATCAAATCCGCTATCGACAGGTTGCTCCCCAATGCAAAGTGGAATGTTGACCTGGAAGACTGCGATAAGATTTTGCGTATAGACGACAACAGAGAAAATATTCAATCAGAAATAATTCACTTGCTGAAAAGTTGCCATTTCACTTGCGAAGAACTTGATTAGATCAAGAGTGGCAAATGCAGAAGCACAGATCAGAATTAAAATGAAAATCTATCCTGTGTGGCAACGATTTGAATCATTCCTATGCAATGAAAACGCCAATTTTATTTTTGTGCAGGTTCCTGAAGGCAAATGGTATATACAAGCAAATGCATAACCCTATCAAAGGCCAACCCAATAGTACCATACAATTCCTATAACCTGCAGTTTATAGAGTATCTCAGGCAAGGAACAAATAAAATACACTCAGAAAAAGAATACAATAAAAAGTAAAAAAATCATACGATGCGTATTCAAAACAATCAAACAGCAATGGCCAACTTTCGTAAGTCCTTGATGATAAACGCTAATGCCGAAAAGGTTTTTGATGCACTTACCTGCTCAATTCCCAGGTGGTGGACAGAAATGTTTGAAGGTATTTCAAACGAACAGGGAAAATATTTTACCATCCGCTTCGGTCCGGAGGTTTTCAAAACGATGAGAGTGGAAGTGCTTCTCCCTTATGAAAAAGTAGTTTGGGTGGTCACGGACTCACTGCTGAATTTTCCCGAATTAAAAAATAAAGCCGAATGGATAGATACAAAAATTGTTTGGAAAATTTCCGTCATTAATCACAAAACAATTTTGCAATTAACCCACTTCGGCCTCACTCCTGAAGTCGAATGCTATGACATTTGCGAAAACGGTTGGCAGAATTTCACACATAGCCTCGTGACTTTTATTCATAACGGAAAGGGCATTCCCTACAAAAAGGAATCATAATTTTTTTGCAAAATCAGAAAGAAGGACGGCATAACAGGATTCATAAGAAAGATATTTACACAAAGAACTGAATGAAAAAAATATTTGTAATCAACGGAAGTGCAAGTAAGAATTCTTCTAACCGTAAAATCATAGATTACTTTGCAGGCCTGACTAAGGATATCTTTGACCTGACTGTGTTTGACGCATTAAACACACTACCACATTTCAATCCTGACTTTTCCATTCATGACACACCAAAAGAAATCCTTGCCTTCAGGCAAGCGATAGAAATAGCCGACGCAATCTTAATCTGTACCCCTGAATACATTTTCAGCATTCCTTCAGGCCTGAAAAATGCGATTGAATGGTGTGTGGCTACCTCTGTATTCTCAGAAAAGCCAACAGGATTGATTACAGCCTCTGCAAGCGGTGAGAAAGGCCATGCAGAATTGCAGTTAATCATGAAAACAGTTATGACCCGGTTCACTCCGGAAACAACATTGCTGATTCAGGGAGTGAAAGGGAAATTTGATAACGATGGGAACCTTACGGATAATGCTACCAGGATTAGATTAGAAAAATTTACGGATGAATTTATAACATTGGTCAACGAAAGAAACCGGAACCATCCGGCATCCAATGCTATAAATTGAATATACCGGAAGATAATTATCCAAGAGCCATGAAAGAAGATATGAGACAGTGTAGTGAAAACAAATCTAATTTACCTGCTTAATCTCAAACCTGCCTCCCGGTGGCCGCTTATCGGGATTATCCGCCACCAATTGCGTGAATTTTTCATTAAAGGCCTTATGAATTCTTCTGGAAGTATTTTCTGTGTATTCGGCACTCAGATAGCGCGGCAGGGCAAATAAGGTTCTTGGAAAGTCCATAATCTTAAACAAACCATCAGATGTGTCTTCTGTTATACGCACCCATAAATCAGGATCAGAAAATGATCGGTTGCCAAGATAGGCGATCTCCGAAGTGCCCTCAATATCGGAAGCCACTTTTTCAAGCGCACTCTTAGACGTAGGCAACATTACATCCAACCGGATTTGCTGAATTGGTATTGTTTGTGTGCCCGATGCACGTATGAACGTTATTTCAGATTGCTGCTTGAGCATAGACGTTAGTTTTCCTGAAAAGTTCAGAAAATATCCGGTTGCCAATACTTCTCCCAACGACTTCTTTCGTGCCTCATAATTGAAATAATAAATAATGAACAAAACGACCACAAACAGAAACGCAGTAATAACGAAGGTCAGCCAGGGATTTTCAATCATCCATTTTGGTAAAAGACTATTGAGATACCCGTTGACATAGCCTGTATAAGTGCCCGCAGTAGGAGCACCGGTAAAGAGTACATCTTTGATGGCTATATTTTCTCTGAAAGTGCGCAGTGGCGGTAAAAGCATAAAAAAAGTTTGATAAACAAATTTATCAAACTATCCCTGTAAATTCAGATGCATCATCTATTCACACCTTCTCTCATGATATCTGTCTTGAATAAAGGAATGTGAAATCAGGTTGCAACAACCGCTCTACCCTACTTAAATCCTGATGGCAAGCTTATCAAAAGCCTTCTTTTACGATGGCTTCATCGGCTACACCCAATGAATGCAAATGTTTCTCCACTGCATCCATCATGGGAGGGGGAGCACACAAATAATAATATTTGGTGGTGTCGTCAGAATACTTTTTTAAAATTTCAGGATTCACAAAACCGTGCTCATATCCGGGAACGTCATCGTTGGAAAGTACATTTATGAAATTCTTATTCAATAACTTTTCAAATCGGGTCTTATCGATAATATCCTCTTTGGTTTTATTCGCAAATATCAACTTATTGTTTCCAACCTTATTTTCCTTTTCAAGTTGTTTAAAAATTGCAATGAAAGGGGTAATCCCTGCCCCACCTGCAATAAATACGCCTTCCCCTTTGTAATGAATATCACCATAGATATCGTGCAGGGTTATCGTATCGCCGCTTTTCAGAGTACGCAGTTGGTTGGTCACTCCATTGTGAGAAGGATAGGTTTTTATAGAAAATTCTATATGATCGTCATCCTGCAATGAGGTAAATGTGAAGGTTCTGATTTCCTTTTCCCAGCCATCCTTATTGATATTGATATCTACTGCCTGTCCGGGTATGTAGGTAATGCCTTCCGGCTTTTCAGCGGTGATTCTGAGTACGTCATGAGTGATTGGAATGATGGATTTAATTTTTACTGTATGTGCCATTTTTTATTAATTATTGATTTCCATGAATATAAGACAAAAATTCCTGACGTGCTGCTTCATTCTCAAAGCGACCTGAGAAACTTGATGTCACCGTCCTGCTGCTGATATCTTTAATACCCCTCGATGCCACACATAAATGATCTGCTTCGATCATTACGGCTACATTCTCATGATGCAGTGCCTCTTTCATAGCGTCGGCAATCTGAACCGTCAGTCGTTCCTGCACCTGAGGGCGTTTGGCAAAATATTGCACCAACCGGTTTATCTTGGAAAGCCCGATGACATACTCTCCCGGATAATATCCTACATGCACCTTGCCAATAATGGGCACAAAATGATGTTCACAATTAGAATAAAGCGCAATATCTTTTGAAACAAGCATTTCCTTATACCCATACTTATTTTTGAAAAGACTGATTGCCGGTTTATTCTCCGGATTCAATCCGCTAAACGTCTCCTTGACAAACATTTTTGCAACCCGGTGCGGAGTCCCTTTCAGGCTATCATCCTTCAGGTCGAGTCCCAATGTTCTCATGATTTCTTCAAAGTGATGTTCAATCTTTTTAATCTTCTCAGCATCGCTTAATTCAAAAGCATTTCTGTACTGAGGAGTATCCTTGAGGGCTTCTGCCAGATTAATTTTCATTGTTTCGTGCATAAAATAATCAGAGTTCATAAATTTTAGTCATTACATTTTCTACGATTGCATCGCAATAAATCAGGTTAAATTCAAAAAGTTCATTCGCTGTATAAGACCGTTCAATTTCTTTCCTCAGCATAGATTTTGCGCGGCTGAGTCTTGCTTTCACATTGGTCTCTGAAATATGAAGAAGATCAGCTGTATCTGCTACATTCAATCCGTTAATCTCCCGCAGCGAGAAAACCATCCGGTATTCATACTGAATTTTGCTCAAGGCTTTTTCAATTATCACTGCCAGTTCGCGGTTTTGTACTACACTGCCGGTATCTTCCTTCCTGCCCGAAAAAGCAGGTTCTGAATAGTCGTTGATGTCCTGCATAATTTCATTTTTAAAGCTTGATTTTTGTTTTTTCCTGTAACAGTTATGAAGCATGATCCGTATGATCCAGGTCTTAAATTCTGAGCGTCCTTCAAATTTTGCCAGGTCTTTGTATGCATCAATAAAAGTTTCCTGCATCAGATCCTGGGTATCTTCATGATTGTAATTGTAAGACCTGCCAATCTTGTACAAATAAGGATTAAACCGTCTTACAATCATTTCATAAAGGGCTTTTTCACCATCCAACACCCTGCGGATTATTTCAATATCCTGAAGCCTTTCCAATTGTATCATACACAATAATATAATTTTTCTTCATTTTGCATCACTACTTCAGCATCTCATTCTCACAACCCCTTCCCGGATTCATTGCCAAATAATATCATTTATTTTCCCACCATAATCCGACATCAATCTGCTTCTTTCCCATCAAACTGAATAATTAGGGTATATCAACAGGAAAAAGGTTACAAAAACATTCAATTTCTTTTCAAAGAATGTACCAATACAAAAGAGTCAGAATCCTATTCGAATGATTGGCTATCATGCTATTCAAAGAAAAGGACCTCATTTTCACCCCGGGAGGGAAATTTCTTCCGGAACAATAAACTCATTGCTATTTTCATTGATCAGAAAACTTATCGGTGAATCTGGAAATGTATAAATATCTTTCGGTTCCAATCCCCAGGGCTTAAAGTAATCTTCCAGCACAGAGGCAAACATTTTATCCTCCCAGGGGGCAAACTCACTGATCGGAATTTCATCAACTGGCCGCATGATGAAACAGCCATTTTCATAAATTGTGGTAAATCCATGGTGCTGCCTGAGCAAATAATTGGAATAGATAAACCGGGCACACAACTCTTCAAATTGAATGGCATGCAGCGTAGCATCGTTCATCTTTCTCAATAATTCTTCATGATAAACCAGATTGGCGCCCTGATCCTGCAGGCAAGCCACAAG
>CAYXAL010000013.1:0-31227 GCA_964463015.1 uncultured Ginsengibacter sp. | reverse complement strand
ATAATTCTTCATGATAAACCAGATTGGCGCCCTGATCCTGCAGGCAAGCCACAAGCCCGAAACCATTCATGGCAAGTGAAAAGTTCTGATTTTTTGTCTCATCCCTGAAATTGAAAATATCCTTTGAGTAATTCAGTTTCTTCACAACCATTGAATAGGGCCGGCGTTCCCACCGTACCGGAGAGACAATCGATTGCATCATAAAATGAAGATCAGTGTATTTGCGCCTGAGCAATGGAGAGAGGGAAAACGGTCGATTTCTTTTTCTTCCCAATTCAATCGTGTAATGAATATCGTGATACAAGACTCCGAGTTGCAACCTGGCCATCCAGCGAAAAACCGTATCGAGGTCTAAATCCTTCACTGCCTCAAAACCGCTTTCAAATGCGCTTTGTATTTCTCTCTCAAATACATCCAACCTTGCCTTTGCCGAAGGATGACACGGTATAAAGAGTTCTCCATACTTAACCCGGTTCCAGTTTAGCATCCCCATAAATTTATCGTGCAATGCATATCGGGTAAGCAGCCATTCGGGGAATACGGATATTTTATCATTTATGGAAACATCCTGCCCGGAAAAAAAGCACCTGGAAAAATCAGGGTTTGAGAAAAAATCAAACAAGGATGGGGACAACTCATTACTCATATCTGCGCAAAGATAATTCTGAAAATTTTGTCCGCGTCAAATCCAAATTCCTCAGCAATACGGTACAATTCTCAGATTCATGATTTGTACATTTCCACAAAGTCTTCCAAATCCAATGCCTCCTCTACGCGAAATTCGCCAATGGCCGTACGACGCAATCCGGATAAATACCCGCCGCAACCAAGTGCAGCTCCAAAATCATGGGCAAGGCTGCGGATATAGGTTCCGGTAGAACATTTCACCAGGAAAGAAATCTGAGGAAGCCGGATTTCCTCTATTTCAAATTTGCTGATGAAAATCCTGCGTGGTTCAAGGATTACATCTTCCCCTTTACGGGCTTTGAGATAGACCGGTTTACCTTTTTGCTTGATGGCCGAATGGATAGGTGGCACCTGCATGATTTCCCCTTTAAATCGCCCGGCCGTAAGAAGAATATCTTCCGCCGAAATATGCTCAAAGGGTTTATGCTCTGCCGGTGTACTTTCGAGATCATAGGTTGGCGTGATGGCTCCCAATGTAATGGTGCCGGTGTATTCTTTTTCGGCAGCCATGTACTCATTGATTTTCTTGGTGTATTTGCCTGTACATAAAATCAGCAATCCGGTGGCAAGAGGATCCAGGGTTCCGGCATGTCCGATTTTTTTTATCCTCAGGACATTGCGTATTTTCTTCACCACATCGAAGGATGTCCAGTCAAGGGGTTTGTCTATCAAAATCACCCGGCCTTCTTCAAAAGTATTTTGCATCATCGGCGGCAAATTACAATGCCTGCTTGATTTTTAGTTCTAAATATTTATTGATTGTTTTGATGGTAAGTTCTTCCGGAGAGGTGAGAATAGAAATGATACCAAATCTGGTGAGTTCTTTCACAATGAGTTTCTTTTCAAATGCATATTTTTCGGCAATGGTTTTTACATACACCTGCTCTACTTTTTGTGCGGGCAATTTGATCAGTGACTTCAATTCAGAGTTTTCAAAAAACACTACCATCAGCAAGTAATACTTTGAAAGCGATCTGAAGTATTCTATCTGCCGCTGCAATCCCGATCCGGATTCAAAATTGGTAAACAATATCAACAAGCTCCTGTTTTTGATCCGGCTGCGAACCGTAGCGTACAATTTTTCAAAATCAGATTCTAAAAACCCGGTTTCCTGTTTGTATAATGCCTCCATGATATTCTGAAGCTGAGACATCCTGTTTTCTGCCGGTAACACGGTATCTATCTGATCAGAAAATGTAATCAATCCTGTTTTGTCTTTTTTTCTAAGGCATACAGAACTCAATAGCAGCGAACTGTTGATGGCATAATCCAACAGGGTCATTTTATCAAACGGCATCTTCATGAGTCTGCCTTTATCAATGAGGATATATACCTGTTGTGCTCTTTCTTCTGAATACTGGTTCACCATCAAATTTCCTCTTCTTGCAGTCGCCTTCCAGTTTAACCTGCGGATATCATCTCCCGTCACATATTCTTTTATCTGTTCAAACTCCATACTCTGCCCGACCTTTCTCATACGCCGGGTGCCGTACTCGTTCCAGAGGGTTGCATCGCTGTTCAGCGAATACTGCGAAATGCGGGTAAAGGAGGGATAACAGGCTACTTCAACAGCCGCTTCTTTGGTAAATCTTCTGCAAATCAACCTCAGTGGTGTTGTCACCATCAAATGAATATCCCCAAAACTGTACTCACCCCGTTTGACCGGACGGAAAATTTCACCAATTCTTACCTGCTGAAATCTTTTTACAGAAACACTGATCGAATAATTTCGCTTCTGAAACTGTTCGGGCCATTCGTCTATGAGTGAAACATTCAACGGGAAACTAAATTCACTTCTGATCAACCAGCGTATCTGATTTGATTCTCCGTTGCTCAATTTGCCCGGTAAGTCGCGTTTTACAACGACACTTTTTGAAGTAAAAAAAAGCAAAAGATAATCCACCAGAACAAGGGAAATAAAAATAAGGAAGACAAGCCAGGCTACCACCTGCATTGCGGGAAAAAAAAAGGCAATTATAAAAACCAAAGCACAAAAGGCTGCTCCCGCATAAAAATTTCTGCCGGCAAAGAGATCTAAAATAAATGTCTTATAATAATTCACAATATCAGCGTGGTACTTCTATTTCCGAAACGATTTGTTTCACCAGTTCATCAGCCGTCAAGCCTTCCATTTCCTTCTCCGCAGTGAGCATCAGTCGGTGACGCAGTACAGGCAAGCTCATTTCTACAATATCTTCCGGTGTTACAAAGTCTCTTCCATTCATGGCTGCCCACACCTTTGCGGACTTCAATATAGCCAGCGATGCACGCGGAGAGGCTCCCAGGAATACAGAGGCATTGTTGCGCGTAGCGTGAACGATCTTAGCCACATACTCCAGTAATGCAGGTTCTACATTGACACTCCGGATGATCGTACGGTAATGATTCAGATCAGACCCCGCAAGCACCGGATTTACACTATCAAGCAAGGAAGACACTCCAATGGATTGCTGACTTTTGAGTATGTTGATTTCATCTTCAATACCGGGGTAATCTACAATGATCTTAAAGAGAAATCTGTCTAACTGTGCTTCTGGTAGCCGGTACGTACCTTCCTGTTCAATAGGGTTCTGCGTTGCCAAAACCAAAAAAGGATCCTCCATTTTGTATGAATGCCCGTCGATGGTAACCTGTCTTTCTTCCATCACCTCAAAAAGCGCAGACTGGGTTTTTGCAGGAGCACGGTTGATTTCATCAATGAGTACAATATTGCTGAATACTGGTCCTCTCTTAAATTCAAACGAGGCTTTCTCCGGATTAAACACCGAGGTACCCAATACATCACCGGGCATCAGGTCGGGTGTAAATTGAATCCTTGAAAATTGCACCCGGATAATTTTTGCAAGCAATTTTGCAGAGAGTGTTTTGGCAATACCCGGCACGCCTTCTATCAGGATATGCCCATCGGCGAGTACACCTGTAATGAGCAGGTCAATCATTTTCTCCTGACCGACAATTACCTTTCCGATTTCACTTTTCAGGTGATTGACTGCCTCATTCAAGGCCACAATACCGGCATTTTTTTCAAATATTTCTTCGTGCATTATTTCTTTTTATAAAATTTTTCAAGTTGATGATTTAATTGAAGCAGTTGCTCGTCGGAAACTTCCCGGCTGTCTTCTACAGCCAGAATGCAATTTACCAATTCTGTAATCTGTGAGAGAGATAATTCGCTCTTGGCAGCCAGCCTTGTCACAAACGGATTGTCCATTTCGTTGCTGTTCATAAAATACTTACTTCGGATATATTCTTTGAAGAAAGTAATTTGTTTAAAAGCAATATTCCGGTTGTCCTTATTGACAAAATAAAGCCGTCCCATTGTTTCCACAAAGTCAACGGAGGCATTCGTTTCCACTTCACTTACAGGAATCAGTCTTTGTTTTCGTTTAATCCCTGAGAAAATAAAAAAAGCAAAAGCAAATAGCGTTATGTAAAAAGCCCATTTCAGCGAAGGATTTCCCATGATAACCCCAAAGGTGCTGAAATCTTTATTGATTTTTTTTGAATCGTCTTCAGTGTTTAACCTCTTGTAATATTCATCCCAATACACAGCTTCCCTGTCTGTACGCAGGTAATTCAGGATATGTTCAAGATAACCTGCATTTCCCGGGGAGAGTAAGAAATAATTTCCCAAAGCCCGTGGAGCCAGATGCACATACAATCTCCCCTTACCCTGAAAAATAATAGCAAAGTTGGGGAGTTCCTGATCATTCACACCAAGAATCCTCGCATTATCTTCCTGATATTTTTTTATGTAATCATTAAACGGATAGTAGAAATATTGAAAAGATACCAAAGGCAATCGGGTACCAAAGTATATGGAAGTTTTAGTGTCGGTCATATTGCCCTTTCTGTCTATAAGGTGGGCAATTTTCTGATTTGTTTCGCAATCAAATAATTTCAGAAACCGCGGATCAATTTCATTGGCAGAAATAAAAAGATCATTTCCTTCTTCAATGTACTTTTTCATCCATTCAGCCTCATCTTCTCCAAAATAAAGCTTGTTCCCGATCATGACATACAAAGAACGCTTTGGCCTTTTCTCTTCTGCAGAATCGCTGTCCACAGTGAATACGTCGCCATATACGACATTGACATTCTGAAAAAAATTCAAGAAACCATTGAATGCTACATTTCCACCAAACGGATTTTTATCATCCTTTTCATAGGTTTCCTTCAAAGAGGGAAGTTTATCTTTCTCAGGCATCCTGCAGGCTGGTCCTGCCATGGAAACCGCACAAAGAAGAATGATATATCTTAATCCAGATCTCAACAGGAAATTTTTTTAATCAGGTCATCAAATTGATTTTGTATCTGCCAATAGTGATCTTCGTCTATTTTACTATCTCCATACCATACATATTCATAAATCCTTGCTACGTTTGAAAAATCTGTTTTCAGTTCCGGATCATTGATTTCATACACATATTCCCTGTTCGTTTTTTCAGGCAGGAACTGAATCCGCCCTTTCTCCTGCAGCATAGCCAATATGGAAATAAAATGATAGCGCACAGCAAGATTGAATTTTTTTTCCTTTACTGCCTTTTGAATTGCGGACACATAATCTGCATTGGCAGCTAAAATATTTTCATCTATAACCTCTGCCCCATTATGCCCATTTGTGTTTTTGTCAAAAATCCGAAACCTGAAAAACAATGCATAGAGAATATAAAGAATGAATGCAGCCGCAACCACCCAAAAAATAATCTGAAGGACCGGATTCCGGAAAATTGAAAAGAGTCCACTCCCCCCCGGTTCGGTATGCCGGAATGAAATGTTCAGTGAGTCCTGGCTGACATTCGCTGCCTTGAGCAGACTGTCAAGATTGGTCATATAGGAAAATGCCGGATCACTTTTCCACTGCGAGTCTGTTGAATCCATGATCGCTGCAGTATCTGTCTGAGAAAATACATTTTCAAACAAAACCAAAAGCATCAATATATTAATCCCTCTCTTTAGCATAATTTTTACCATTCAAAGTGACGACTCCTTCCACCATATCAAATCCCCTGCGCCTGAGTGCCAATGGATACAATACAAAATACCAGGTCATCAGAAAAGCTGAACCTGCAAGGATCATTATACTTACCGGTACCGGCAATCCGATTTCGGTGGTATTTTTTTCGAAGGTGACACTCATCAGATGCGTCACATAACTTTCAAAAAAAGAAGCAACGAAGAAAAACGGAATCAAAGCAATGCACATTTTCATTGCGTCTTTGGCAGCCATTATAAAGGATTGCTTTCTTGTAAACGTACCGGGAAATAACAGGCTTTTTCCCAAAACAAATCCTGCACATCCGGCAATGACAATGGAAGAAATCTCAATAGTTCCATGAATCCAGATGACCAATACAGATTGCCACCCCAATCCCTGAGAGAAAAAAATATACTGAAAGCATCCCAACATAAATCCATTGCTGTACATCAGCATCAATGTTCCAATTCCGAATGTAATACCAAATAAGACGGTGGTGAAGGCCACACGGATATTGTTGTAAGCGATGCGGACAAACATACTGAATGGGTTATCATCCTTATAAACACCAAACGGGTCCCCCTTCTGAATCAATTCGATCGTATGATCGTAATACCCGGGCTGCACTTTATGGTCAAAATAATTCCTTGCATAGGATGGATCTGCCATGCAGGAAAGTACAGACATACCCACACAAACCAGAAATACAACCAGACTGAAATAAAGCACTTTCCGGTATTTATAAAAAAGAAGCGGAAGTTCATATTTCCAAAACCGGACCACATCTTTAAGTGATCGCTTTCTATTCTGGTAAATACTCTGGTAAATGCCGGCAGCGATACCATTGATCCAATTGGTTACATTGCTGTGTGGATAAAACGTTCTGGCATAAGACAGATCGTCCAGTAGATTTACAAAACGATTGGCGATTTCATCGGGATCTTTCGTTTTTGATTTCTGATAGTGATCCCATTTGTCCACATTTTTCTTAATAAACCTTGCTTCACGCATTCCGATTGATTTTGAAAACCCCACAAGAGTAATCTCTACAATTTTACTGATTAATCTGAATAAATACGATTGTTATCCGTAAAAATTGAAATATTCATTTGTCAGAACGGGCAGATTGAGCAGAGATTGTATAAATTGCTTTATGTCGATTATTCGTATTGCAACCGTATTTAATATTGAACTGGAATTTGAACCGGCAGAAGTACCCCGGCGGGTATTGGCATATCTGATTGACTTCACGATACTTGTACTTTATTTTTTGTCTGCAAAGTTTGTCTTATATAAAGGAAGTGCAGCCGGGCCGGACGAATTGCAAAGTATGATGGGACTTGATATCCTGGTTATCTCCACTCCTCTTCTGTTGTATTCGTTGGTTTCTGAAATTTTGCTTCATGGGCAATCTTTGGGAAAACGCCTGACAGATATCCGTGTAATATCCCTGGATGGCAAAGAGCCTTCTGTAGGACAATATATAATCCGTTGGATGTTCCGGGTATTTGAGTGGCCCTTCTTTTTTGGATACGCCATGTTTACAGGAAATAATCTTTTTTCATTCATCATCGTTACCGGATTTCTTGGGATCGGTGTAATCACTGCAATAGCCATTACGCCAAAGAACCAACGATTAGGAGACCTGGCAGCGAATACGGCCGTCGTGAAGACCACCTCTGCCTATAACGTAAATGATACACTCTTTGTAAACATTGCAGATGAAAATTACAAAGCCACTTTTCCTGAAGTGCTCAAACTTTCAGACAGAGATATCAACACCATTCTACGAATTCTGAGAATTTACCACCAACACAGAAAATCAGAAATCTGTAACAGGCTTGCGAATAAAATAAAAACTGTACTCCACATTGAAACCGATATGGAGGATATAGCGTTCCTGAAAAAACTCATTGTAGATTATAATTTCCTGGCAAATAAATAACCTGTCGATTTGAAAAAGAAATTAATTGCTGTAATAAAATATGCTTTCTTTCTGGCAATTGGCATTTTACTGGTATGGTGGCAGGTTTCCGGAATGACGACAGAAGAAAAAGAACAATTCGTTGCTTCGCTCGAGAATGCACACTACATCTATGTAATCCCTGTAATAATTCTCGGACTGCTGAGCCATTATTTCCGGGCGCTACGATGGAAGCTGCTCATTGATCCGATAAAAAAAGTCTCAGTTTCCAATTCATTCTACGCTACACTGATCGGATACTTCGGAAATACTTTTGTGCCCCGTGCCGGTGAAATACTGAGATGTACCATGCTGGGCAAATATGAAAAGATTCATTTTTCCAGATTGATCGGGACTGTTATCACCGAGCGGATATTCGATTTTGTAACATTTCTGCTATTCATCTTTCTGACTATCATGATCCAGTTGAAGGTGGTTGGAGGCTTCGTCTCCGACAAAATGGAAAAAATCCTTCAGTCGGGCAACCAGGGGATTCCACTATGGATGAAGTTGATCGTATTCCTTGCCGTTATGTTAATTGCAATACTTGGAATCAATTTATTTTTCAAAAAATTTTCCAGCCATCCGATTGTCTATAAGATTAAAAACATCTGGGATGAGGTGAAAGAAGGTTTGGGTACAATCTTTCATCTACAGAAAAAAATAACCTTTTTGATATACACCGTTCTGATATGGGGATGTTATCTGTTGCAGATTTATATTGGCTTCAACACCTTAGATATTACGTCGCATCTTGGCATCCCGGCGGCGATGAGTGTATTGACGCTTTCCACGCTAGCCATGATTATTTCTCCCGGAGGTCTTGGAGCCTTTCCAATCGCTGTACAGCAGGTACTACTTATCTACGGAATCAAAAACATCTCACTGGGTTGGCTGATCTGGGGAGTCAATACAGCCATTATTTTGTTGGCAGGTATGATTAGTTTTGGGTTAATGATATATCAAAATAAAAAAACTCATGAAAAGAGCAGACGCAATCACCACAAAGATCTTCACCCGTCAGGAACTTAGTACACAAGTCAGAAGATGGCGGTTGATTTCTAAATCCATTGCATTCACCAATGGTGTCTTTGACATTCTTCACACAGGTCATATCAAAGTGCTGTCCAGCGCTGCTGCAGAGGCAGACATTTTAATTGCAGGCATCAACTCAGACAGTTCTGTAAAAAGATTGAAAGGCCCATCCCGTCCTGTCAATCCGGAAGCAGACCGCGCCTTGCTGATAGCATCGTTGCTGATGGTAGATGCGGTAGTGATTTTTGAGGAAGATACTCCACTCAAACTCATTCAGGAAATTAAGCCCGATGTATTAATCAAAGGTGGGGATTACTCAGAATCCGCGGTGGTTGGCAGTAAGGAAGTAGAAGCTCGTGGCGGAAGAACGGTCATTATTCCTCTGAAAGAAGGGTACAGCACCACAAACCTCATTGAAAAGCTAAAGCAACCTCATTGAATTAACTTTGCCGTTTAATCAAACTATTCTACCTTGATTCTTTCTGCCATTGATATCGGAAGTAATGCAGCACGTCTGCTGATCTCAGAAGTAATCCAATCCTCAGATCAGCCAATTTTCAGAAAACTGCTTTTCGTAAGAGTACCGTTGCGTCTCGGTATGGACGTTTTTGAGAATGGGTTGATTGCAGAGGAAAAGTCTGACAAACTTTCTCATACAATTCAGGCTTTCGCTCATCTTCAAAAAGTATATCAGGTATCCCATCGGGCTGCGGTAGCTACTTCAGCTATGCGGGATGCTCTGAATGGTAGGGCAATTGTCAGCAAGATCAATGAAGAGGCAGGTGTACAGATTCAGATTCTTTCCGGCGAAGAAGAAGCAGAATTACTCTTGAAATTATACATGGATTTGTTCAGCAACGACGCAGATCCCAAGATGATGATTGACGTTGGAGGAGGAAGTACAGAGGTTTGTATCTTTCAGATGAACAGGCTCCTCTACCGCTATTCATTTAATATCGGAACCATCCGGTGGCTGCAAAATAAAGTACCCGAGGAGGCCTGGGAAGAAATGAAATTTCAGGTGAAAAATAATTGCAGAAGCCTGGAAAGGCTTTCAGTCATCGGATCGGGAGGCAACATCAACAAAGTATTGGACATAAGCGGAAAATCAAAAGGATCTTGCGTTTCCATTTCTTATCTCAAACACCTGAAGGAAGATATGGAAGTGATGACAATAGAGCAAAGAATGTCAAGATATGATTTGAAACCGGACAGAGCCGAAGTAATCGTTCCGGGTATCCGTATTTATCATAAAATAATGAAATGGGCAGGGGCAGAAGAAATCATGATTCCAAAACTCGGCCTGTCGGACGCTATGGTGAGGAGGCTTTACCAGCAATATTCAATTGCATAAATATTAGCCAATATGTCTGTCAATAAAGAAATAAAACGCATAACCACACATACTGTTCAAAAACTAAAAGAAGCAGGAGAAAAAATTTCCATGCTTACGGCTTACGACTATTCGTTTGCCAAAATCTTCGATCAGGCAGGGGTTGAAATCCTCCTGGTTGGAGACAGCGCCAGCAATGTAATGGCTGGTCATGAAACCACACTTCCCATTACCCTTGACCAGATGATTTATCATGCTTCATCAGTCGTCCGGGGCACACATCGCGCATTGGTTATTGTGGATTTACCCTTTGGCACCTATCAGGGCGACAGCAAAGAGGCATTAAAATCTACCATCCGGATTATGAAAGAAACCGGAGCACATGGCATCAAACTTGAAGGTGGTGAAGAAGTCATTGATTCGGTAAAAAGAATTATCAGCGCAGGCATTCCGGTGATGGGCCATCTGGGCCTTACACCGCAATCAATCTATAGATTCGGAACTTATACGGTACGTGCCAGGGAAGAAGCAGAAGCAGAAAAACTTATTCAGGATGCTCACCTGCTTCAGGATGCGGGTTGTTTTGGACTCGTGTTGGAAAAGATTCCAGCATTGTTAGCCAATAAAGTCAGTTTGCAATTACATATTCCTACAATCGGTATCGGTGCCGGCAACGGATGTGATGGACAAGTACTGGTCATGCACGATATGCTTGGAATTAATAATGAATTCCGGCCACGCTTCCTCCGTACCTATATGAATCTTCACGAACAAATCACCACCGCTGTACAAAAATATATTTCAGATATTAAGTCACGCGATTTCCCAAATGAGAAGGAACAATATTGAAGGTACTGCCGGCAATCGTTTCTTTTCCATTGCATCAAAAAATATTGGCTTTATAAATGACTAACTTTGCATAAAAAAAACGATCATGCCCAATTTTTTGAAAGAACTAAAGATTACTGAGATTAATAAAGGTGTTTCCACCGGGTTAAAATGGTACGCATCATCCGGCGAAAAAATCAAATCGCATTCACCCGTGGATGGAAAGTCTATCGCCACGGTAAGCGCCTGTGACAAGAGAAGTTTTGATATGGTAGTGCAGACAGCATCTGAGGCTTTTAAGGAATGGAGAAAATGGCCTGCACCAAAAAGAGGAGAAATCGTACGCCAGATCGGAAACGAACTAAGGAAATATAAACCTACCCTTGGTAAATTGGTAAGTTATGAAATGGGGAAAAGTTTGCAGGAAGGCATGGGAGAAGTACAGGAGATGATTGATATCTGCGATTTTGCATTGGGATTGTCCAGGCAATTATATGGACAGACCATGCACAGTGAGCGGCCCGGACACCGGATGTATGAGCAATATCATCCCTTGGGAATAGTGGGGATTATTTCCGCTTTCAATTTTCCGGTGGCCGTATGGAGCTGGAATGCAATGGTTGCAATGGTTTGCGGAGATGTATGCATCTGGAAGCCTTCAGAAAAAGTACCCTTGTGTGCCATCGCATGTCAGCATATCATCGGTAAAGTGTTCAAGGAAAATAATGTACCTGAAGGAGTATCCAATCTGGTGATTGGTGGTGTAGATGCCGGGCAGTGGCTCTGTGAGAATGAAAGAATCGCACTTGTTTCGGCAACAGGAAGTACAAGAATGGGCAAGGCGGTAAGCGCAACAGTGGGTGCAAGACTTGGCAAATCTATTTTGGAACTGGGAGGAAATAACGCCATCATCATCAGCAAAGAAGCCGATCTGGATATTGCGCTTGTCGGATGCCTCTTTGGCGCTGTAGGCACTGCCGGACAACGTTGCACGACGACACGCCGGTTAATTATTCATGAAGATATTTACGATACATTCAAAAGAAAACTCGTCAGCGCCTACAAGCAATTAAAAATAGGCGATCCATTAAAAGAAGAAAATCATGTAGGCCCTTTGATTGATAAAGATGCAGTAAAACAATATTTAAACGCATTGGCTGAAATCAAAAAAGAAGGTGGTAAAATGGTAGTTCAGGGTGGTGTACTTGAAGGCAAAGGGTTTGAAAGCGGATGTTATGTAAAACCCTGTGTGGCCGAGGTTACCAATGATATGGCGATTGTTCAGAAGGAAACGTTTGCTCCCATTCTCTACCTGATAAAATATAAAAATTTACAGAGCGCCATAGATCAGCACAATGACGTACCACAGGGATTGTCCAGTGCCATTTTCACAAAGAATCTGAAGGAAGCAGAAAAGTTTCTTGGATACGAAGGCAGCGATTGCGGAATTGCCAATGTAAACATCGGCACCTCGGGTGCTGAAATCGGCGGAGCCTTTGGTGGTGAAAAAGAAACCGGTGGCGGAAGAGAGAGCGGCAGCGATGCATGGAAAGCCTATATGCGCAGGCAAACCAATACGATCAACTATTCAGACAAACTTCCATTGGCACAGGGAATAAAATTCACAGTTTAGTCGCAGAAATTTGTTTTGTGATTGTAATAAAAACGAGGTTGTTCAATAAATAAGATCAACCTCGTTTTAATATGAATAACTTCAAAGAAATCCTAATGCCAGCTATCCGGATTGGCTTTTTCAAAGTCGTTTTTATATTTATCCGGAATATTTCCATTCAGCATACAGCCGCCTGGTAATGTCGGATAAATATCTTCCAGTGTACGTACTTCATTCATAAACACCCTCCGGTAGATATGACTTCTGGAAAGTTCACGTGGATTTTCTATTCCCGCTGCACCCAATAATTCCACGAAAGACTTCACCGTCTCTTCATGATAATTGGCCACCCTGACTTTCTTATTCGACACTACCAACCCTGCCACCAATTGCGGATTTTGAGTAGTGATTCCGGTAGGGCAGGTATTCTTATTGCATACCAGAGCCTGTATGCAACCAAGTGCCATCATCATAGCCCTTGCACTCATACACACATCTGCACCGAGTGCAATAGCGCGCACCATGTGAAATCCGCTCAATATTTTTCCGGAGGTAAATATTTTGATATGATGCCTGATATTGAAGCCCCTCAGCATATTTTCCACAAAAGCCAAACCATCCATAAACGGAGCTCCTACATAATTACTGAATTCCTGCGGAGCTGCTCCCGTACCTCCTTCGCCTCCATCTACGTTGATAAAATCAGGATAAATATCCAATTCGACCATCGCCTTACAAATGGCTATGAATTCACTCTTATGGCCGATGCACAATTTAAATCCAACAGGTTTACCTCCCGATGCTTCACGAAGTTGTTGAATGAACAACACCAATTCTCTCGGTGTGGAAAATGCAGAATGATATGGAGGAGAATAAATCGTTATGTAAGGTTTAACATGCCGGATTGCAGCAATTTCAGGGGTATTTTTGGCAGCCGGCAAAATTCCACCATGACCAGGCTTGGCTCCCTGGCTGATTTTTATCTCTACCATTTTCACCTCTGGCCTGGACACATTCTTTTTGAAAATATCAATACTGAAATTCCCATGGTCGTCTCTTGCACCAAAATATCCGGTTCCGATTTGCCAGATAAGATCACCTCCTTCCACCAAATGATATGGACTGATACCGCCCTCTCCTGTATTATGTGCAAATCCCCCAATCCTGGCTCCTCCATTCAAAGATTGAACTGCAGCAGTGCTAAGCGACCCAAAACTCATGGCGCTAATGTTCAGCAGACTGCAACTATACGGCTGCTTACAATCTTTATTTCCAACGATCACCCTCGGATCGTGATTCAGTTTATGAAAATCTTTTGGAGCAATACTGTGCGTCATCCATTCATACCCTTCTTCATACACATTAAATTGAGTACCGAACGGCATGGTATCGAGCTCCTTCTTGGCTCTTTGATAAATGGTGCTGCGATCAAGCCTGTTAATGGGCTTGCCATCTGTATCACTTTCTACAAAATACTGATATAATTTTGGCCGCATATCTTCCATCAACCAGCGAAGCCGGCCGAGTACGGGAAAGTTTCTCCAAAGTGTATGTTTTTTTTGGACAAGATCTCTGATACCGATCAATATAAAGATCATGCAAAACCCCAGGAAATACCAAAACCCACTCCAAACAAAAAAAGCTAATGAAGTAAATATGATTACTACACCGATGCTAACCAGCGCAAATATTCTTCTCATTACAATTATTAGTTATAAACAAACAAAGGTCGCAGAATAATATTGATTTCCAAATCAAAAAAACAAGCCGCGAAGCCAATTACCAATTTCCTGAAAGAAATGAAGAAAATATTCTTGAACAAACCCGCACATACCTTAAACATAGATTATGTTCATCAATAAATTTTCCGATTTAATCTTACCATAAACAACATTCCTTAGTTTTACTCAAAAAAAATAAATACATGGATCCACTTAAATTAGGTGTCGGTACAAGGCTTCAACACACCATACATGGGCCGGGAGTTATCGTAGGTGTCAGAATGGCTACTTACCTCATTACATTTATAAATGAAGGAACCAAAGAAATAGATAAGAATGATCCGAAACTTGAAGAAATTATCCCTGAAAATGTTACCGCAGAAATAGAAACTACCAGCGATCTTGAAAAATCGTTACTCAAAATATTAAGATTGTGGGGTGAGGCTTCGGATACCGTGCCACTCGGCGAACGCTGGACAGGAGGCACCATGATCCTTCAGCCTGCTGATAAAACTCAAAAAGCGAAAGACCTTCCCATAGAAATTTTCTTTCATAAAATCGTGATGCTGCGCGACAGGCTGCGTGTGATGGAACAACAGATCAACGCCCATAAAAAATTATCGGATGAGGATAAGGTGAATCTTCAGCAATACATTACCAGAATTTATGGCACACTCACTACTTTTAATGTACTTTTTAAAGAAAAAGAACACTGGTTCGTTGGGGAAAAATCAGGTAATGAATCCTGACAAATCCTGCAGACTTAATGAGAAGTTGAATGAGGGTGGATGATTACCTTTGTTGCCATTGTTTTCTGATCATTTTTCAAAATCATTCATCTGTGATAAATCTTTCAAAAGCACTGATAGTCCTTTTTTCTTTATTTGCTCCGGTAGCTGTTTCTGCACAGGTACTGCAAGCGACCAAAGTCAATTATACTACGATAGAGATTCAATGGAAAAACAACTTCAGTACCACCTTTGATTTTTATGGAGATAACATCGTCAGAATTTTTCAGGATACTACCGGCAAAAAGCCCATCCCTCCGCAAGCGATACCGAAAGCAGAAATCCTGGTAAGTCAGCCACGTAAGAAAGTAACTAACCTCACCTTGCTGAAGGGAAAATCCACAACAGCAATCCGCACATCCGGTATGGAGATTCTGGTAAACAATCTGGACGGCACATTCAGTATTACAGACCTGAGACACAAAAAGAAAGTGGTTGAACTGGTCAAGCCGGTAGAAATCGGAAAGGACAGAACTATCCTCACGTTGAAAGAAAATCCGGATGAATATTTTTTTGGTGGTGGTGTACAAAATGGACGGTTTTCACATAAAGGAAAAAAGATAGCGATTGAAAATCAAAATAGCTGGACGGATGGCGGAGTGGCCTCCCCTGCCCCCTTTTACTGGTCAACCGGTGGTTATGCATTCATGTGGTACACATTCAAAAGAGGCACTTATGATTTTGGAACAAAGGAAAAAGATGAGGTAAGTTTATTTCATGAAACAAACTATCTGGATGTTTTCTTCATGATCGACAGTGGAGCTGTCGCATTGTTGAATGATTATTATCAATTAACGGGTCACCCGGTACTGATACCAAAATTCGGATTTTACGAAGGGCATCTCAACGCCTACAACAGAGACTACTGGAAAGAAGATACGGCCCACACCGGAATTTTATTCGAAGACGGAAAATATTATAAAGAATCCCAGAAAAATAATGGTGGAGTCAGGGAGTCGCTCAATGGAGAGTTGAATAATTATCAATTCTCTGCACGCGCAGTAATCGACAGATATCAACGTCATGATATGCCTCTGGGTTGGATACTTCCAAACGACGGATATGGAGCCGGATATGGACAATCAGGCACTCTTGACAGCAATATTCTCAATCTGAAAATCTTTGGAGAATATGCGCATAAACATGGAGTGCAGATCGGTCTTTGGACACAATCCGATCTTCATCCCAAAAAAGGCGTAAGTGCCCTGCTGCAAAGGGATCTCGTGAAAGAAGTAGGAGTAGCTGGCGTACGCGTTTTGAAGACAGATGTAGCCTGGGTAGGCGATGGATATTCCTTTGGATTAAACGGCATAGCGGACGCCGCAGGCATCATGACAAAATACGGTAACGACGCCAGGCCATTCATCATTACATTAGATGGCTGGGCAGGTACACAACGCTATGGCACCATCTGGACAGGAGATCAGACCGGCGGCCAATGGGAATATATCCGCTTTCATATTCCTACCTACTTAGGTGCGGGGCTCTCCGGACTGCCAAATATTACCAGCGACATGGATGGCATCTTCGGAGGAAAAAATTTACTTGTCAATATCAGAGACTTTCAATGGAAAACTTTTACACCGATGCAATTGAACATGGATGGTTGGGGAAGTAATCCCAAATATCCTTTTGCACTCGGTGAACCTGCTACATCTATAAACCGGATGTATCTGAAATGGAAATCTGAACTTCTTCCTTATTCATACAGTATTGCAGCAGAAGCAGTAGATGGCCTTCCAATAATCCGGCCAATGTTTTTATCTAACAGAAATGCCTATACGTTAGGAACGAGCACAGAATATCAATTCCTGTACGGGCCGTACTTCTTAATCGCACCGATTTATCAGAACACCAGGTCAGACAGTAGCGGCAACGATATCCGCAACAATATTTATCTTCCTGATGGAAAATGGATAGACTACTTTACAGGTGAAGAATATGAAGGAAACAGAATAATCAACAATTTCTACTCTCCAATCTGGAAGTTGCCTGTATTTGTGAAAAAAGGTGCGATCATTCCTCTGGCGAATCCAAATAATCATCCCTCTGAAATTGACAAGCATCACAGAATCTATGAAATCTACCCCTCAGGAAAGACTTCCTTTACCGAATACAATGATGATGGGGCAACTGAAGAATACAGATCCGGAAAATTTGCAACCACTTTGATTGAAAGCAATGTATCCGGAAATAAGGTAAATATTACCATATACCCTACCCGGGGCAATTTCACAGGTTTTGAAAAAATCCAATCCACCGAATTCAGAATAGACGCAACAGCAAAACCCAAATCTATTGCGGCTTTCATCAACGCCAGGAAATTATCACTCCAACCGGTCAATTCACTCGAAGAATTGCAAAAAAAATCCGATTGCTATTATTTTGATTCTGCGCCCGAATTGAATCAATTTGCTACACCCGGAAGCGGGTTTTCAAAGATTTCTATCCGGAAAAATCCAATTCTCTTTATCAACATATCACAAGCAGACATTACTCAAAGTCGCATCCGCATTGAAATAGACGGATATATTTTCAGGCCACTCAACACTCTTCTGAAAATGACGGGAGTATTAAAAAGTCCGGCTGATTTTACCGCTTCAAAAGATAACAGTACAGCTTACACGTTGATGCCCCGGTGGAGAAAAGTTTCCAATGCAGACTTCTACGAAATAGAATTTCAACAAATGATGTATTCTACCATTCGTGACACCAGCCTCCTCTTTGAGAATCTGAAACCGGAAACCGAATACCAATTTAAGCTCAGGGCTGTAAACCGGTCAGGAAATTCCGGGTGGACCATACTCAAGGGAAAGACAGGAAGAGATCCCCTGGAGTTTGCAATCCACGGAATCAGGGGCTGGGCTACAGCGCCCAGTCAGGGAAGAGAGCCTCTGAAAAATCTCTTTGACTTTGATGAAGGAAACCAATGGCATACCAAATGGGATACTACCGCTACGCCATTTGATCTTATCATTGATTTGCGGAGCATTAATCAGATTGATAAATTCCAATATCTGCCCAGGTCATCGGGTGGCAATGGTATCTGGCAGAAAGGAACCGTCTATTTCAGTATGGACAAAAACGAATGGACAAATGCCGGTGATTTTGACTGGAAAGCCGACCATATTACTAAAGAATTCAAATTTATCAATCCACCCAAAGCACGATACCTTAAGATATCCATTGCAGATGCAGTGGGTAAGTTTGGATCAGGAAGGGAATTGTATGTATTCAAAGTTCCGGGATCTGAAAGTTATATTCCCGGAGATATCAACCACGACGGCTTTGTCGATCACAACGATCTGACTTCATACATGAACTACACCGGATTGAGAAAGGGCGATGCCGATTTTGAAGGATACATCAGCAAGGGGGATATCAATGAAAACGGATTGATAGATGCCTATGACATTTCAAATGTGGCAGTAGAGTTGGATGGTGGAGCGAGATCATGGCGCACAATGCCGGTGAAAGGATCCGTTGCACTCGAAGTTACCAAACAAAATTTTCAAAAAGGAGATACACTCAATATCCTTGTTAAAGGAAAGGGATTGGAAAATGTCAACGCACTCAGTTTCGCATTGCCATATCCGGCACAGGAGTATGAATACCTGGGTATTAAATCATTAAACACTCTACAAATGCAGAATCTGACCTATGACCGGCTTCACACCAATGGAGAAAAAGTATTGTATCCTACATTTGTCAATATTGGGAACAAAGAGACTCTCAAAGGTTCTGAAGATCTGTTTATCATTCAATTCATTGCCAGAAAGAGTACTCAATATAATCTCAAACCTACGGATGGAATATTGGTGGATAAAGGGCTTGGGTTCATTAAATTCTGAAAGACAATTCAACGCTGACAGGAATTATGAAATTGAAATTGTTCTTATTCAAACCGGTAAACCCGCCCTGAACAAGAATGGTGACTGATATCACTACTCCTCCGGATAGAATTTCTGAATATTAAACGGCCTCATACACTTTCCAGATTTATGTGGAAGGCTGCGACAAAATTCTTTTTTCCAACCGGAGTAAAAGTTATTTCTCTGGAGTCCGGAACCTGCTGTATCCATTTCTTTATCATCATCTCTTTCATCAGCCTGGCGCCAAGCTGACCAGCAATGTGTGGTTGCTTTTCTGTGTTATCCATACAGATGCGCGCAAATGATCTGTTGCTGCTGTGGAAATCTTCTTTAAATATCCCAAATTCATTAAGAAATTTCCATCCGGAATTTGTCACCACATAATCGTTTTCATGTTGTGCGATCCATTTGTTTCTTTCCATTGCCTCTCTCAGGACTACTCCTACCCTGCCGGCAAGATGGTCATAACAATGTCGACAATACCTGAATCCTTCTTTTGATTTGACTGACATCCTAAAATTTTGCAGGTTATAAATTTACCATATCCCGGATTGGTGGCAGATTGAAAATGACAATACACAACTGCATAATTATTCGAATACTGATAAATTATCCTTCGTTTACCAGTAACCATCGTGAGCATAGGAACCGTACGCAATACGCACTTCAGAGAATTTTTCTCAACTCATCGATGCTTACTCTCCGGGATTATCCAATAACTGTACTGATGGTCTGCAAAGGGAATTCTGTATTGCTTCAACGGCCAGGCTCCCCAACTGTCTATTCCTTGTACACCCAATTGCTGCAAATCTACATGCATAAAAACTGTATCACGCTTTACCAATTCTCCCGAATGGTATTGATGCTTTTCGGGCGCCGGATCCAGATCATCAAGGCTGTAGGGCAATGCCGAACAATTTAGAAATGTATCTCCGGCAAATAAAAATTTCAAGCCATTCCCATTGATATCTGTAATGGAAAACCAACGTACCTCACTCTTGTTACCGCTTTCCTGCGGACGAGCATAAGGGAAATATTGTTCATCCAATGTCTGGTTATAGATTCCGATAAGGGATCCTGAATTTCTATCCCAATAATTCTCCCAGGGACCACGACCATAATATTTTATCTGTGTCAGATCGTGCGATACTTGCAAATCATTCCCGATTCGCATCATTAACGGGTAGTTCCCTTTTACAGCATGAAATTTATTAGTGATGTAAACCGATCCGTCACCATAAACGGTAAAGACCTGTTCACTTTCACCATCACCATTCACCAAAGATTTTTTGAAGGTGACTAAAACAGTTCCTTCCGACCCCTGTTCTGCATTGGCATGAATCAATTTTCCCTGATCATAGGCATTTCGCCACATGCGTAACGACTTATTAAAGCCAGCACCAATATCATTATCTGTCGGCGCCCGCCAGTAAAATGGCTGTGGTCCGCGAAGGATTATTCTTTTTCCTTTGAGTGTATAACTTGTCATTACGCCAGAGGCGGAGTCAAATTGAATTTCAAAATTTCTGCCGGAGACAAGGTATCCATAAGCAGTTCTTTTCACAGAAACATACTTTTTATGATCAGGAATGAATGGTGGAAAATCGGCAATATTTAACCTGAACTGATCGTAAGCAATCTGATACCCTTTTTCCAAAAAGGGTTCTTCAGATTTGAGAACATATCCCACATTGAGGAAATATTCATTGTTTTTTTTCATTGAATATTTTACCGGAACTTTTACGGTAAGCCTCTGTTGCGGTGGAATGTTCAGTGAATTCATGCTTCCACCTTCTACCACTTTCCCGTCCTCAATCAATTGCCAATTCATCTGAATATTGTCTAATGTTTTAAAGAAAAATTTATTTATTATCTCTACTTCATTGTTTGAAATCAGTTTGGTTTCGATATTCTGATACACTTTTCTTGCCTCAACAGCCATTGGTGTCATCTTACGATAAGCTGTCACCACTCCTTTCACACAAAAATTATTATCACTGAAATTTTCAGGTACAGGTCCGCTTAGCGGAAAATCTCCACCATAGGCCATGATGCGCTTACCGTTTTTCACCGTATCAATAGATTGGTCTATCCATTCCCAGATAAAACCTCCCTGCAGATTCGGATGATGCTCGATAGCATCCCAATATTCTTTGAAATTTCCCAGACTGTTGCCCATGATGTGTGCATACTCACTCATGATCATCAGGCGCGATGGATTTGATTCTGCATACTTCACCAACCAGTCCGGATCCGGATATTGCGGCACAATCATATCAGTATTGTAATCATATTCTGCTCTTTCATATTGCACAGGTCGCAATGAATCATGTTTTTTCAACCAGTCGTAGCCACTGTAAAAATTCACACCATTTCCCGCTTCGTTGCCAAGAGACCATGTCACCACCGATGGATGATTCTTATCTCTTTCATACATCCTGGTAATTCTTGCCATGTGTGGCACCAGCCATTTTTTGTCATTCCCCAAAGTGTACTCAAGGTCGTACCCTCTACCATGCGATTCTATATTGGCCTCATCGACCACATACAATCCATATTCATCGCAAAGCTCCATCCAGTAAGGATCAGGAGGGTAATGAGAATTTCTGACTGCATTGACATTCAGTTTTTTCATCATCTCCATATCCTTCAGCATGTCTTCTTTGGTTAGTGTGTGCCCCTGTCTGGCATCGTGTTCATGACGGTTGACCCCTTTAATAAAAACCCGTTTTCCATTCACCAAAAAATTGTTGTCTTTTATCTCAATACTTCTGAATCCGACTCTTACGGGAACTACCTCCAACGTATCGCCATTACGGTTGCACAATGTCATATATAAAGTATAGAGGTAGGGCGCCTCAGCAGACCATGTATGTACATCCGCAATCTTCTCAGCAAATTGAATTTTGGTTTTGTAATTTCCCAACACATCGTGCGTGCCCCGGATGGTTTTATTGAAAAGAATCTTACCTATTGCATCTGTCAATTCCAGACCAATGGCAAATGTATCGGGCGTGCTGTGATAGGTACGCTTGTCAATTTTATAATTATCTATCTCTGCATTCACCGTCAGCCAACCATTGGTATAATTGTCTGTAAGGTCGCCCGTGATTTTAAAATCTCTTATATCCAACTTTGGCGTGCTGTACAGGTAAACATCTCTTTCAATGCCCGATATACGCCACATATCCTGACACTCGAGATAACTTCCATCACTCCACCGATACACCTGCAGAGCTATAAGATTGGCTCCCGGTTTTACAAACTTTGTAATGTCAAACTCTGCAGCGAGTTTACTGTCTTCACTATAACCTACTTTGTTCCCATTGACCCAAATAAAAAAAGCAGATTTGACAGCTCCCAGGTGAATAAAAACCTGACGGCCTGGCCAATTCTCCGGCAGAGAAAATGTTTTCCGGTATGACCCCACCGGATCATGATCTTGCGGAATATCAAAAGGAGGGTTTAATGCAGCCCCCATTTTTTTCTTTCCTGTAAATTCATAAGGATGGTTTACATAAATCGGCAATCCATAACCATTCAACTCCCAATTGGCAGGCACCCTGAAATTATCCCATCTGGAATCGTCAAAATCTGTTTTAAAAAAATCCTTTGGCCGGTCATTTGGATTCCTGACCCAGTTAAACTTCCATGTTCCGTTGAGTGACAGAAAGTAAGCCGATTTTTCCTTCTGACGATTCACTGCAAGTGCCCGGTTCTCAAAGGCAAAAGCGGAAGCCCGCATAGGCATTCTGTTAATGGCGACGATATCCGGTGTTTGCAATTCGGTGGGCAGGGATTGGGAGAATACAAAATGTGGTAAAAACAAGAACAATGGTGTCAGTAGGTGAAATTTCATGATTAAGAAGAGTTACTTTAAGGGTTCATCAATTTAATAAACGATTGTATGACAATACCGGAGTCTAAATTTAGATAATTTATCAGTACAATTGACCATAGAATCTACACTGCCATAAATAAGGAATTTCTGCAATTTTGTTCAAGTCCTCAGATTAACACAATGAAAAATAGTAATCCCGAAATGGCATTGAATAAATACTCAAATCAAAAACTCTATCTCACAAACAAAAAAGACACCATCAATTACGCAAATAATCATTCATTAATTTTCATCATGAACGAAAATAACTCCACATCCTTGGGAATCTTCAGCTTCTTTCTCAAACGATATCTGGCCAATTCCACACTCTTGGTCGTAATGTTCATGATCTGTCCTATTTCTTTGCTTGAAAGATTCAATCGTAAATAAGCGCAAAGTTTCAACTCATTGGGTGTTAAGTTTGGAAAGGAATTTTTGATCTTTACCAGAAAGTTGTTATGAACCTGATCAAAATGTAAAGCAAATTCTTCCCAACTCTCTTTTAATGTGGTCTCTCCAAGCATTCTGATAATCTTCTTATATTCTTGCGAATTCTTTTCAGAAAATCCAGTCTCTTTTAGTTTCAGCAACTCTTCTTTTACCTTCAGCAGTCGTTCACCGTTTTGAACTAAACTAAATGTTGCTGAGGCCAATTCTGTGTTCTTTAATTGAATATCGGCTTCCAGCTTTTCATTTTGCAAACGGATAATTTCCTTTTCATCCCGGTCACGCTCTAATTGATTCAGGTAAATAAGCCGATTCTGTTCTTCTTCATGTTTAAGGCTCTGAAGGCGAAATCTTCTTTTTTGCCGATAGTAAATGATATACAATATCCCGGCAATAGTCAGAAAATAAAAAACATACGCCGGCATACTTCTATACCACGGCGGCTCTACCACAAATCGGTAACTATAAATAGTCGACTCTCCACCTCCCCGAACCCTCGCTTTAACTTTGAAGGTGTATTCTCCTTCTGATAAATTGGTATATTCCTTTTCATTTTTGGATGACCACATTGACCACATGAGATCAAAGTTGTCAAGAATATATGAATATTCTATCTGCGTCTGTTTTGCATATTCCGGAGACGAAAAAGAGAACCGGAGTGAATTCCAGTCATGTTTTAGTTTGGGAATGTCGGAGTTTGCAAAATTATTTCCTTGCATGATATCGGATTGAAAGTTTCCAAATATTGTGCTGTCATGATTGCTGACGACATTCACACTACTTAGCAAAACCCCCAGATCTTGTTTTCGCTCTTTGTATTTCTGAAGATTCAAATGGTAAAAACCCTTCTCGCCGGCAAATAGAATATTTCCCTGGTTATAAGGATAAATAAATTCATACTCATTAGACATTAATTTATCATTCAGTTCAGGTATGAAAATAATCATGGGATCTTTTGAAGAAAAATCAATCAGGCCCGGACGCTTGTTCGAAACAAACCAGACATTTCCCAATTCATCTTCCTTAAAATATTGTACCGGAATTCCTTTCATTATCCGATTGAAAAATTCAGAAGGAATAAAATCATCTGCCTTTAAGTCATATTCGTAAATTCCCTTCCCTGTACAAAGTACCACCCTGCCTTTTACTTTAAAAATGTAATTATTATTTGGGGTAAGATATTGGTGCTTATCAGGGTAAATAGTATTGGTAGGTTTGGATTCATTGGTCAGATTTACCTTGTATAGTCCCTTATAAGGATGAGCTACCCAAGCTATGCGCCCATCCAAAGCAACAAAGCGTGCCGATTCAAAGTGGGTATGAACGGATGGGTTTGTAAAATGACCGTTTTGAAAATAATACAAGTTTATTCCATTGTAATTACCTGCGATAATAAGTTGCGAAGGCAAAAAATCTTCCACAGGTATGAATGTCCAAAATCCGGATGTAGGATCTATCATCTTCGCCTCATCACCTTCAATTTGAAAAAAGCCAATATTGTGACCCATCAATAATTTTCCGTCAACTTCTGAAAGATTCCAAACCTGTCCACTTGTTCCGGGAACGATTTGGAAATTATCTCTGATCTGACTAAAATCTCTTTTACTATTAATAGGCAATGAATACAAACCGTTGGATGTTCCCAAGTACAAATTATTCTTATGAACAATGGCAGCGTAGCCGGTGCTCTGTTCCTCATTATCGGGGAAAATATGAGAAATGGCGTTGTCAAACACAATGAGATTAATCCCATTATCCAGGCCTAACCAAAGATTTTTATCTCTATCGAGAAATGCAGAAAGGATATTATTATTGAGCAGCCCATTCTGTTTTGAAATCCATTGTACAATTTTTCCATCCTTCGAAATAATAAAACATCCACCAAAGTTTGTCAGAACAGCGATTCGGTCATTCTCCAGATAAATCGATTTATAAATGTTTTTACCTGAAAGCTCACTAATGGAATTTTGGGCAAACGGAACGATTTTATTTCCAGTCAGCAAATACAAACCGCTTGTCAATGTAGTGATCAGAGAACTATCATGAGAAATGGAGGTAACAGAAGTGATCCGGGCATCATCCGGAAGACTATTGGCCTCCAGAAAGGGCATCCATTTGTCTGAAGAATATTTCAAAATTCCCCTTTGATATTCGTTTGCAATAAGCACTCCGTTACTCAATCCCAAAAAACTCCAGTCAATTCCGGTATAAACCTTTATTTTCCCGTCATCATATTGAATTATCTTTTTATTTGATCTGAAAAATACTTTGCCACCGTAAGGTATCACATCCCAAACGTCTGCAAACCCACGATCGTTAAGCGGAATTTTCTCTGTAAGGGAAGTGTAATGCAATACACCGTTATTACCGGAGGAGAAATATCCGATTTCACTCTGTGCACCTATGTAAATACGATTTTGAACAATGGCCAGACTTCGTACGATGGTTTCATTGGGAACAATATATTTTTTCCAAAAATTGCCATCAAAAGTTAATAACCCTTCGTTGTTTGCAAAATACATAATCCCATTTTTGTCCTGGGCAATCTTCCAGTTTTGCGTACCTGCCTTGTATGAATCCTTTGGAAAGGAAATCACCTCAGGCATACCTATTGTATTTTGAGCAGTAACTTTTAAAACAATAATACTAGAACACAACAATAGAAATTTTCTCATTATTTGAAATGGTTATCAAATTTTAAAGCTACATTTTTTTTTGATGTGGCATTGATGTGCTAAAAATTCATATCAGAAGAGCACTTAAAATTTTTTGATGTGGTATTGATGTGGTTAAAAAATAGGTAAAAGTTGGCAATAGGGGTAAATTGAATTCTCAATTTTGAGGATCGGAATTCAATAAATTTTTAATAGGGTACAGTATTCCCATCAAGCCGGACGAAGCATGCAAAAATGGCCACTATTTTTACTCATGACTCTTTTGAACCTGCATTCTTATTCACAGGGATTCCTATCGGTCAAGAATCAGGAGATTGTAAATGGGAATGGCAATAATATCCTGCTAAGAGGAATTGGTCTGGGAGGATGGATGCTGCAGGAGGGTTATATGCTTAAAATCTGGAAAAATGGCCAGCAACACGAGATCAAAAAAAGAATTGAAAATCTGATTGGGCACGAAAAGACAATAGAATTTTATGATTTGTGGCTCAAAAACTACATGAGCAAAGCAGATGTGGATTCATTAAAAGCATGGGGATTTAATTCAATCCGATTACCAATGCACTACAATTTGTTCACCCTTGCTTCAGAAAAAGAACCTGTAAAAGGAACAAATACCTGGCTGAACAAAGGATTTGAACTTACAGACAGCTTACTCAGTTGGTGCAAGGCCAATCAGATGTATTTAATTCTTGATTTGCACGCAGCTCCGGGTGGACAAGGTAACGACCTCAATATCTCTGATCGAGACTCTTCATTGCCCTCACTTTGGCAAAGCGATGTGAACCAGCAAAAAACCATTGCCCTCTGGAAAAAGTTGGCTTCACGATATGCAGGTGAATCTTGGATTGGCGGTTATGATATTTTAAACGAACCCAACTGGGGATTTGACGATCCTGTAAATGATAAAAACGGATTAAAGGAAACCAACAATATCCCGCTGAAAAAGTTGCTGGTAGAAATCACTTCTGCAATCAGAGAGGTGGATAAAAACCATATCATCATCATAGAAGGAAACGGATGGGGAAATAATTATAGCGGAATGCTTCCACCCTGGGATAAGAACATGGTTTTGAGTTTTCATAAATACTGGAATTACAACGATCAGCATTCCATCCAATACATTCTCGATTACAGGAAGAAATACAACATTCCCGTTTGGATTGGTGAGACGGGCGAGAATTCCAATGTCTGGTACACCCAGGCTGTTAGGTTATTCGAGGAAAACAATATAGGCTGGGCCTGGTGGCCACTCAAAAAGTTAGGGAACAATAATCCCTTACAAATTCCCGATAACACATTGTATAATAAATTGCTGAATTACTGGCAGGGTAAAGGGTCCAGGCCATCTGCCGGAGAGGCTTATCAAGCCGTAATGAGTTTGTCTGAATCAGCAAAAATTGAGAATAACATCGTAAAATATGACGTCATTGATGCGTTGATTCGTCAGCCATTTTCAGACGAGTCGAAACCTTTTAAATCCCATACCATAATTCCGGGATCCATCATTCATGCAGTTGATTATGATTTGGGTGGGAACCGTATTGCCTATATGGATACAGATACCACAGATTACCATATTTCAGATGAAAGCACTGGTGGTAACCAGGGAAAAGTTTACAGAAATGATGGGGTAGATATAATACGAAGCAGCAATTCTAATAATTATTATGTCTTTAATATAGAAAGCGGAGAATGGTTGCAATATACCGTCAACTCACCGAACCAAAACAAATACCACCTAAAGTTTATTGTTCGTGGATTGAAAAGCGGAGGGCAAATTAATTTCCAATTAAACGGGAAAAGTTTGTTTACAGTGGAGGTTCCCATCGGAAATAGTTGGAGTGAGATTTCACTTCCTTCTGTAAACTTTTCTCAGGGAAAGAATATAATCAGGGTTCTTGCAGAGAAAGGTGGATTTGAATTTAAAGACATCAGGATAACCGAAAAACTAATTGAATAACAGACCAAACAATTCTGAAAAATGACTTAAAGTCTATTTAAAAAAATTTAATGACCATACTCATTTTATAATCTAAATCATACTCATTTTCTAAAATCAAAATGAAAGCTTTATGAATCGAAAAATTCCAATCTATGCTTTTGTCCTTGTACTGTTTCAATTGATAATCGGTACAGCATGGGCGCAAAGTATTGAGGTAACCGGAAGAGTAACTTCCCAGGCAACCGGAGAACCTTTATCAGGTGCCACTGTATTAGTCAAAGGCACTACTACCGCAACCTCTACGGACGACAACGGATATTTCAAAATAAATACTCCCGGCCCAAATGCCTTTATTATAATATCTTTTATCGGCATGAGGTCACAGGAAATTGCCGTGCCCTCAAATGGAACTGTCAACGTTCAACTTGCCAGTTCTACGGATAACCTCCAGGAGGTAGTCGTGGTAGGATATGGCACCCAGAAAAAATCGAATGTTACCGGAGCTATTTCATCGGTCAAAGCAAGCGATTTGAAGGACATTCCTAACGGAAGAATCGAACAGGCCTTGCAGGGCCGGGTTGCGGGTGTTACCATCATGCAAAATTCCGGGCAACCAGGATCTCCTTCTACCATCAGAGTCAGAGGCATTACCACCTTTAATAATAACAATCCACTTTGGGTGGTAGATGGAGTGGTCGTAGATGCCGGAGGCATTGGCTATCTCAACCAATCAGATATAGCCTCCATAGAAGTTTTAAAAGATGCCGCTTCAGCGGCCATTTATGGTACCCGTGCAGCAGCCGGAGTAATTCTGGTAACTACAAAGAAAGGGGCCAGAGGAAAACTCACGACGAATTTCAATGGCTATTATGGAACTTCATCTCCCGAAAGAGTATTGAAACTTCTCAATGCCACCGAATATGCTGTGCTGCGAAACGAAAGTTCCGTTGCAGCGGGCAATGGAATTCCATTTCCTGATGTAACCGGACTTGGAAAGGGAACCGATTGGCAAAAGGCCATTTTCAATGATGCCGCCCAAAGATATTCCACTGAACTGAGCCTTAGCGGCGGTAATGATAAATCGACCTTTTACCTGTCAGGTGGTATGCAATATCAGGATGGTATTGTGGCAACCGAAATATCCAACTTCAGAAAAATAAATATGAGGCTGAATTCGACACACAAAATTTCAAGATATGTCACTTTCGGCCAGACATTAGGTTATACCCGTCAGAAAAGTGCGGGATTAGGAAACACCAACAGTGAATTTGGAGGTCCATTAAGTTCTGCAATCAATCTGGATCCTATTACTCCATTGGTAGTATCAGATATATCCTCACAGCCCAACGCCAGTGTTTACAACAACAAGGGAATTATTCTCGATCCACAGGGATTGCCTTATGGTATTTCACCCTATGTGGGTCAGGAAATGACAAATCCGTTGGCGTATATCCAAACCAGATTGGGCAGCTATGCATGGTCTGATGATATTGTCGGTAATGCCTTCCTCGAAGTTGCGCCAATACAATCTTTGAAAATAAAATCATCCGTAGGTGTAAAGAAAGCTTATTGGGGAAACATAGGCTTTACGCCACTCTACTTTTTGAGTAACACAGTATCCACTAATAAAAACAGCTATTCAAAAGGAGAGAATCGCGTATTCAACTGGAATGTTGAAAATACTGTCACCTACGACAATAGTTTCGGCGATCACGATATTACATTCCTGGTCGGGCAGGGAGCTTATGTGGAAAACATCGGTGGAAACGTAGGAATGACATTTTATAATTTACCTATTGATAGTTATAAAGATGCTTCATTTGGTTTTGATGTAGGGCTTGCTAACAGGGATGGTTATTCGGGAGAGAACATTGAACACAAAATTTATTCTTTGTTCAGCAGGCTCAACTATGCATTTAAAGACAAATATCTCTTTACAGGAATCATCCGCAGAGACGGATCAACCAGGTTTGGCATAAACAAAAAATATGGAGTTTTCCCTTCCTTTTCTGCAGGTTGGAATGTACACAAAGAGAAATTCTGGATTGATAACAGTGTGGTGTCTTCTCTAAAAATCAGAGGGGGTTATGGAGTAGTAGGAAATGATGCCCTACCCGATTTCAGATATTTATCAACGGTGGTGGGCGGATACAATTATCCTGTCGGATCATCCGGAGCTGTCACTACGGGTTATGCTCCTGAAACACTGGATAATCCCGACTTACATTGGGAGGAAACCAGATCTGCAGATATAGGTTTCGATGCTGTATTATTCAACGACTTTTCTGTATCCTTTGACTGGTATAACAAGAAAACAATTGGCATATTACGGCCGGTAGCCATCCCGGGATACGTGGGAGTATCCTCCGATCCGTATGGCAATGTTGCCGACATGAAAAATACAGGAGTAGAATTGGAACTTGGGTACAGAAAAAGAATCGGCGATTTGAATATTTCAATAAATGCAAACGGTTCTTATTTAAAGAACACAGTAACCTATGTAGCCGCAGATACCAACTTTCTCGGAGGTGGAGCATCCTTTCAATCCATGGGATCTGTTACCCGCATTCAGGTAGGCCAATCTTACAACAGCTTCTTTGGATATAAATCTCTGGGTATTTTTCAGAATCAACAGGAAATTGACGCATATACCAACAAATCAGGAGGGCTGATTCAACCGAATGCACGCCCGGGTGATTTTAAATGGGCTGATCTTAATGGAGATGGTACTATTTCCAGCGATGACCTTGATAAGACATTTCTCGGCAGCAATATTCCGAAATATACGTTTGGTTTCAATGTAAACCTGGAATACAAAGGATTTGATTTTATGATTTTTGCACAGGGTGCAGCAGGTAATAAAATATTCCAGGGCCTGAGAAGGCTGGATATTCTGACAGGAAATTATTCCACCAGGGCTATGAGCCGCTGGCATGGGGAAGGAACTTCTACAGATTTCCCAAGACTGACGGATTCAGATCCCAATGGAAATTTCGGCAGGATGTCTTCTTTCTATCTTGAAAACGGCGACTATCTGAGGTTGAAAATAATGCAGGTAGGATATTCGCTTCCATCAAACTGGATAAAAAAGGCCGGATTGAATAGTGCAAGAATTTATGTCACTGCAGAAAATCTGTTCACTCTTACCAAATACACAGGGTACGATCCTGAAGTAGGTGGTAATGTTTTTGGAATAGACAAAGGCCAGTATCCTCAGGCACGCACTATCCTCGGTGGTATTCAATTATCCTTTTAATAATCTCTAATCAAAATAATATGAAACAAATTCAATTCAAATATTTATCGGTCATAGCACTCATAATATTTGTGAGTTCTTGTAAAAAGGACTTCATCAATCTAACACCCAAAGGGCAGTTTCTGACAGAGAATTATTATGCCAACAGAGATCAGGCTTATTCCGGATTGGTTGCCGCATACGATTTGCTAAGAAAAAATGCCGGAG
>CAYXAL010000012.1:0-88249 GCA_964463015.1 uncultured Ginsengibacter sp. | reverse complement strand
ATCGCCTGGTAGCTGCTACCGGTTCCGATTTCCAGGATTTTGTCAAAAGGTTTTACATCCAGCAATTGTGTTTGGTAGGCTACTGTGTAAGGCTGTGAAATAGTTTGCCCCTCACTGATTGGGAAAGCCCTGTCCTGATAGGCAATGTCCTCAAGAGCTTTGTCCAGAAAATAATGTCTCGGAATACGCATCATGGCGTCCAGTACGTTTTCATCTGTAATACCTTTCTCACGAATCCCATCTATCAGCATTTTCCTTAGGCCTTTGTGCCTGTAGGTATCTTCATATTTTCTCATACCGCAAAAGTATTTGATTTCGGCATGCTTCATTTGATATTTTGGACTTATTCACCGGCTTATTGAATGGAATTTCAATTTGAACTTTTATTGTTGGAAAACCTTGTTTTAATTCCGACTTCATTCTATTGATGGCATTCACTCAAAGCCTTTCCGGCACTGTTAAAATTTCTTTGTTCAATTTTTTTGCACGTTGAGTTTGTAGATTATCTTTAGCGAATTGAATAATTATTCCGAATGGGAATTGCCAATTAATCTGCTATGTCTGTTTTATCACTTGATCTCGGTGGAACCAAATTAGCCATTGCTGTTTTTTCTGATGACATCAATCTGCTCCTGAAAGAAAAGATTGCATTAGAAAGCAGGAAGGGGGCAGAAGTAGGACAGTTGATCTCATCAGTACTTATGGAAAAGATGGTGAGTCAGCAATCGAAAAATGATCCAGTGTGCGCCATCGGAATCTCTGTGCCTGGAATATTTTATAAAGAAAGTGGTACTGTCTGGGCTCCGAATATTGAAGGGTGGGAGGCTTTTCCATTATTTGATGTGGTTTCCTCCGTAGCAGGTTCTATACCCATTGTCATCGATAATGATCGTGCCTGTTATATCACGGGAGAGTGTACCAAAGGGGTAGCCCGTGAATGTACAGATGCTGTATTTATAGCCGTTGGGACAGGAATAGGTGCGGGTATTCTTGCTGACGGTCGTGTACTCCGTGGTGCAATGGATATTTCAGGATCAATCGGCTGGATGGCGCTCGACCGGCCTTTTTCAGATGTGTATAGAGATAGCGGATGTTTTGAAAGCAGATGTTCCGGTGAAGGAATTGCCAGGGTAGCAAGAGAAAAAGTAAAAGTTAATCCGGAGTACAATGGAATATTAAAAGTTGAAAATGAAATTACCTCTCACAAGGTATTTGATGCCTATGAGAAGGAAGATCCAATAGCCAGAGAAGTGATTTTTCAATCTATAGAGTTATGGGGGATGGCCCTTGCCAATGTGGTCAGTTTTTTTAATCCGCAAATGGTGATTTTTGGAGGTGGCGTTTTCGGGCCTGCAAAAAAATTTCTGGTTGATATCGAAAAGGAAGCGCAAAAATGGGGTCAGCCGGTGAGTATGAAGCATGTTAAAGTAAGTGCATCTGCGCTTGAGCAAGATGCAGGTATATATGGCGCAGCATGCCTTGCAATAGAACTTCTGAAAAGTAAATCTATAAGATGAACAAGAATATGATTGCCTTCATTGCAGCCTGTGCCGGGATGTTCCTATTTGGAATTACACTCATCACATTGGGTGCAGTGGCAACCGACCTGAAAACAAAATACCAGTTGAGCGGGTTAGAGTCGGGAGTGGTCTTTTCTATATTACCGTTGGGTATATTATTGGGTTCATTGATTTTCGGACCGGTCTGCGACCGTTACGGTTACAAGTTGCTCTTGATTATTGCCTGTGTGGCAGTATTTGCAGGTTTTGAAGGGATTGCTTACAGCCATTCATATACCTTATTGAAAATTTCAATTTTTATTTTCGGAGTGGGAGGTGGAGTTTTGAATGGCGCCACCAATGCAGTGGTGTCTGATATCACTACAGAACATAAGGGAGCCAACCTCAGTCTGTTGGGCGTTTTCTTTGGATTGGGTGCTTTGGGAATGCCATTGGTATTGGGCGCTTTGCGTCATATTCCATCCTTTGAAATTGTCGCTGCAATAGGCTGGCTCACACTTGCCGTGGCCTTATTTTATGGATTTGTAGCATTTCCGGCTGCCAAACAACCAAAAGGAAAAGGAGATTTAAAATATAAGAGCTTGTTTAAATTACTGTTGTTGCTGATTTCATTTTTTCTGTTTTTTCAAAGCAGCTTCGAGGCTGTCATTAACAACTGGACTACCACCTACCTTACCACCAGAGGTGTAGTGAGCGAGAGCAATGCATTAATTGCTCTTTCGCTTCATATTGTAGGGATGGTTACTATGCGATTACTTTCAGGAAGTATATTGAGAAAGGTGTCAGACGTGAAGATTCTTTGGTCTTGCCTCGCCATGCTTTTTGCAGGCATCGCCTTCATGCAATTGGGACAGTCGTATGAGATGATTATTGCAGGATTGGTATTGTCTGGGGCAGGCCTCGCAGAGGGCTTTCCGCTTATGCTGGGTATTACCGGAAGATATTTTTCCGACCTTTCAGGTACAGCATTCAGTTTTGTATTTACAGTAGCTTTACTCGGTAATATGTTGATCAACTATTTAATGGGATGGATTGTAGATCAGTATGGAATAAATCATCTTACTACGGTAGCCTATATTGAAATAGCCTTTATGGCAATAATATTTTATTTTATTGTTCAAAAATTAAAACCATCAGAAAATTATGTTAGCAAAACAATGGCTCACTAATGCGAGAAATGTGATGACTCAAATCGAAGACACTCAAATGGAAAACATCCGGATAGCGGCTGAGGTAATGGCAGACAGCATTGAAGCCGGAAGGTGGGTGCATACATTTGGTTGCGGCCATGCCACGATCCCTGTAGAAGAAATGTATCCGCGTATCGGTGGGTTTGTGGGCTTTCACCCGATGGTAGAATTACCATTAACTTTTTTCACACGCATTACCGGTGAGATGGGAGTGCATCAATTTGTATTCCTTGAAAGGGTAGAAGGATATGGTGTGGAAATTATGAAAGGATACAATTTTGATTCGAGAGATACCATGTGGGTATTCTCTCATTCCGGAATCAATAATGTCAATATTGATGTGGCCATCGAAGCGAAAAAGAAAGGAATGAAAGTAATTGCCTTTGGCTCTGCGGAGGCAGCAAAGGGAAAACAGACGAGGCACTCCAGTGGCAAAACCATTTTTGATATTGCCGATATCGTGGTGGATAGCTGTGCACCAATCGAGGATGCTTCGGTTCCTGTCAAAAATCATCAGGATAAGCTGGGGCCTGTATCCACAATGGCGTTTGTAACCTGTGTATGGATGACCGTGCTCACGGTAGCAGAGATTCTTGTGGAAAGAGGAGTGAAGTTATACATTCATCCTTCACATAATGTGCCCGGCGATACTACGGCTAAGGTGCGTCTGGAGGAGGCTTTGGCAATGTATAAGCAACGGATTGCAGGCGTGTGATTTTTCAATATCAAAAACCGATTCTTCTTTACAGAATTTTTTTTTACTTAATCAATCGATTGACCAGTCTCTACATTGGATGGATAGGATATTTTTATGTCAGTTAAAATTTGCCCTACAGAATAAAAATTGGAAAGCAAAATCCCCCTTATTAAATTGCGCCCCATGTCAAAATCAAAGAAGAAGGAGTCTTTTGTTGTTTCCGATAGTGGTATTTCCGGTCAGTATAAGACATGGTTTCTCGACTATGCCAGTTATGTAATCCTGGAGCGCGCAGTGCCTGCCATAGAGGATGGTCTGAAACCCGTTCAACGAAGAATCCTTCATGCCATGAAGGAAATGGATGATGGTCGCTTTAATAAAGTAGCCAATATCATCGGTCAGAGTATGCAATATCATCCGCACGGGGATGCAAGTATTGGCGATGCCATCGTAAATCTGGGACAAAAAGATTTGCTGATAGAAACACAAGGCAACTGGGGTGACGTACGCACAGGAGACGACGCTGCGGCTCCAAGATATATCGAAGCGCGCCTGAGTAAATTTGCACTTGACGTGGCATTCAATGAAAAGACCACTCAATGGCAACTGAGTTATGACGGACGCAAGAATGAACCTGTAACGCTTCCTATGAAATTTCCTTTGCTTCTTGCGCAGGGAGCGGAAGGGATAGCCGTCGGACTGGCCACAAAGATTCTTCCTCATAATTTTTGTGAACTGATAGAGGCTACCATAAAGTATTATAAAGGAAGGAAGATCGAATTGTATCCTGATTTTACCACAGGAGGTCTAATCGATGTGAGCAATTACAACAATGGATTGAGGGGTGGAAAAATCCGGATACGCTGCCGGATTGAAGAGCTTGACAAGAAGACGCTGGTGATCAAAGATGTGCCCTATGGCATTACGACATCCCAACTCATTGACAGCATCGTGAAGGCTAATGATAATGGTAAGATCAAGATAAAGAAAGTGACAGACAATACGGCTTCGGAGGTGGAGATACGGATTGATCTGGCACAAGGTATTTCACCCGATATTACAACAGATGCCTTGTATGCTTTCACAGATTGCGAAATATCTGTTTCACCCAATGCCTGTGTGATTGAAAATCAGAAACCAAAGTTCACCGGCGTCACTGAACTTTTGAAATTTTCTGCAGACAATACACGCGAATTGCTCAGAAAGGAACTTGAAATCCGACTGGATGAACTCAATCGAAAATGGCATTATACATCCCTGGAGAAAATTTTCTTTGAGGAGAAAATATATAAAGAACTTGAAAAGAAGCATGAAACCTGGGATAAAGTTTTGCAGGCCATAGACAAAGCGTTCAATCCTTTCAAGAAATTATTGAAACAGGAAATAACGCGTGAAGATCTGCTGAAACTGACTGAAAAGCCGGTGCGCCGAATTTACAAACTGGACATTGATCAACTCAATGAGCAGATCAAAGACCTGGAAAAACAGATTGCAGAAGTAAAGCATCATCTTGCAAATCTTACAGATTTTGCAATTGCCTATTTTGAAAATTTGTTGAAAAAATTCGGACAGGGCAGAGAGCGCAAAACCGAAATCAGACTCTTTGATACCATTCAGGCAAAACAGGTAGCGATTGCCAATACGCGGCTGTATATGAATCGCCAGGAAGGTTTTGTTGGCACCTCATTAAAGAAAGATGAGTTTGTGGTGGAGTGCAGTGACCTGGACGACATTATTGTCTTTACAAAAGAAGGTAAAATGAAAGTAGTGAAAGTCGCAGACAAAGTTTTTATCGGAAAGGATATTATTCATGCATCTGTGTTTGATAAAAGCGATGAACGGACTACCTACAATATGATCTATACTGATGGAAAGAAAGGAGTTAGTTTTGCAAAACGATTTAATGTAACCGGAGTAACGCGTGATAAGGAATATGACCTGACCAGGGGCGGAGAACGAAGCAAGGTGCAATATTTCAGTGTCAATCCAAATGGCGAAGCCGAAGTGGTAAAGGTGACTCTTTCACCGGTAAGTAAGGCACGTATCAAAGAATTTGAATTTTATTTTGAAACTCTGGAAATCCGTAGTAGGGGGAGTATTGGAAATATTGTTACGAAATATCCGATACGGTCTGTGAAATTAGCCGAACGAGGAAAGAGTACACTGGAGAATCGCAAACTGTGGTTTGATACAACCTATGGCAGGCTCAATGAAGATGGAAATGGATTGGCGTTGGGGGATTTTGAAGGAGATGATAAAATATTGGTGATATATACTGACGGTACTTATGAAATCACCGGGCAGGAATTGTTGCAACGGTTTGATGCAGGTCAGATCAAACTTATTGAGAGGTTTGATCCTGAAAAAGTCATAACAGCTGTTTATCTGGATGGCGATAAATTGCATTACAATGTAAAGCGATTCAAAATTGAGACCACTACGCTGAATTCAAAATTCTTATTTATTAAAGAAGGGGATAAGAATAAATTGATGGAGGTTACTACTGCTGAAGAGCCGGTATTGTATATGCAAACCGGACGTGGCGCTCAGGTACGCAAGGCAAAAATTAAACTGTACAAAATAGTGGATGTGATGGGATGGAAAGCGGTAGGTAACAAACTGACAGATTTTTCAAAGAGCGATCAGATGGAATGGGTGAAGCCCCTGGAACCGGGTGTGCAGGGCGATTTGTTTAAGTAAGTCCGGACTCAGGTGGTGTGTGGCATTAGGATCACTCAATCATTGTATAATTTTAAGAATTTGCCATCATGTCAGTTCTGACTAAGATGGCATTTTATTTGGTAAAAAGTGCCAAAAAACGGATTCTATGCAAAAAGGAAGTATCAGAGTACAGACGGAGAATATTTTTCCCATTATTAAGAAATTTCTGTACAGTGATCATGAAATATTTATTCGCGAATTGATCAGCAATGCGGTTGACGCTACTCAAAAGCTAAAGACGCTTGCCTCTACAGGTGAAATGAAAGGCGATATCGGTGAGCCGGATATTCATGTGAAAGTTGATAAGGATAAAAAGACTATTACCATTTCGGACAAAGGCGTTGGAATGACTGCTGATGAAGTGGATAAATATATTAATCAGGTAGCCTTCAGCGGTGCTGAAGAGTTTCTTGAAAAATACAAAGGCAAGAATGAGGCCAATATTATCGGACATTTTGGACTTGGATTTTATTCCGGCTTTATGGTGAGCGACCGTGTAGAGATATTTTCCAAAAGCTATAAAGAAGATGCGACTGCCGTTCATTGGGAATGTGATGGCAGCCCTGAGTTCGTTTTAGAAGACAGTGATAAATCTACGCGTGGTACGGATATCGTATTGCACATCAATGAAGACAGCAAAGAGTTTCTGGATCACGATAGGATCAGGCATATCCTTGAAAAGTTTTGCCGGTTTTTGCCTGTTCCGATTTTTATGGATGGCGAGGAAGAAAAAGATACTGTACAAATCAATAATACACAACCTGCATGGACCAAAAAGCCTTCTGATCTTACTAAAGAGGATTATGAAAAATTCTACAGGGAATTGTATCCGTTTGCAGAAATGCCATTGTTCTGGATACACCTGAATGTGGATTATCCCTTTAACCTGACAGGAATTTTATATTTTCCGAAACTGAAACACAGCTATGAAATTCAGAAAGACAAAATACAATTATACAGCAATCAGGTATTTGTAACAGATGAAGTAAAAGACATTGTACCGGAATTTTTAATGCTTCTGCATGGCGTGATCGATAGTCCGGATATTCCGCTTAATGTGAGCAGAAGTTATCTTCAGGGTGACCCGAATGTCAGAAAAATCAACAGCTATATTACACGCAAAGTTGCCGATAAATTAGAGGAACTCTTTAAAAATGACAGAAAATCATTTGAAGAAAAATGGGACAACATCGGTCTTTTTGTAAAGTATGGAATGATCACCGATGATAAGTTTTTGGAAAAGGCAAAAGGATTTATGCTTTTTCAGGATACAGAAGGTGGCTATCATACATTGGATGAATACAAACAATCTACAGAAGCACATCAAAAAAATAAAGATGGCAAGCATGTGATCATTTATTCCTCAGACCCTGTACAGCAAAATAGTTTTATAAAAGACGCTGAAGTTAAAGGATATAAAGTAGTGAAGATGGAAACCATGATTGATTCTGCCTTTATCAGCAACATTGAAATGAAGTGGGAAGACGTAAGGTTTATCCGTGTGGATGCAGACATCGCAGACAATTTGGTGGATAAGAATGAGAATGCCGATAGTATATTAAGTGATAAAGAGAAAGATACTCTACAAAATCTGTTTAAGCTGGAAATAGAGGGTTTACATACTTCTGTAGAAGTAAAAGGACTTGCACAGGATAGTCAACCAGTAATCGCTGTTCGCCCTGAGATGATGCGGAGAATGAAAGACATGGCATCTATGGGAGGTGGCATGGCCGGATTTTATGGCAACCTTCCGGATGAAATTCAATTGGTGGTAAACGGAAACCATCCTGTTTATAAGCGGATACTTTCAGAGAGTGATGAAGCTAAGCAAAAAGATATGACACGCAACCTTGCGGATATGGCACTGCTCTCACAGGGATTATTGAAAGGCAATGAACTGACAGAGTTTATCAACAGAAGTGTAAACCTGATGGAAGGAAAAGAAAAAAGCAGAATTATTACGGAGATTTAAAATTATTATTTCTCGCTGGAAATTCTTTTTGAAAAACTTAATCTTCCTCTTCATTGGATTTCAGCATTAGGATAGAAAAGTCCAGATAGGTCATCTTAGGATAATACCAGATTTCATGAAATCCTGCGCTTAGGAAAATTTCCTTTTCTGTAGGATTAAAATAAACAATCAGTATTTTCCTGGAGTTTTCTTTGAAAGATCTAAGTATGTTTCGTATCACCGGTAACATCACTACTTCATCAAACGGATTAAAGAAGATGAAGATGTCGTCGGTTGGTTGGATAGAGTATTGAATGGCGTCCTGATGAAAAATTTCAAAATGGGTATCAGGGAAATCAGGTTGTATCCTGTCGGTATTTTTCTTTGCATCCACACACAATTCTTTTGCAAATTCAATTCCACGGATAATTTTGAATCCGTAGGATGCTGCTACCGCCATGATTCTTCCTTTACCGCATCCGAAATCTACGATTGTTCCATCCGGGTGTAATGTTCGCAGAAACGAAAATGCTTTCTCAATCATAAAATAGTTTGCGGGTTGATAGATAAAAGCGTTCGGTAGGTGCGAAGAGTTAATGGATAATAATTTTAAATCATTGTAACCCGTAGAATGGATCCGGTATTTTTTTTCACCTCTGATTTCATGATAGATGGTAAATAATGCAAGACGCAAATTCCAATGGGAATATAAAAACCTGAAATACTGCCAGTAGGGATTGACCTTCATATTCTTCTAAAAACTGTTTCTGAAATCCAGTATGTTTATCTGCAATGAGATTTGGTTGTTCCAATAGTTTTGCTCAATGGTATATACAAAATCCAAAGGCGCATCGTATGAGATGTGCTTTAACCGGTTTGCCAGATTAAAGCCGATCCCCGCAAGAAAGTCGTCGTTGACAGCAAAGCTGAATTTAATATGCTTTTCATTGAGGATTCTTGGAGGCCCCGTCAGTTTTACATTTTTCGTCATGAAAATTGGTTTGGGATTTCCCGGGCCGAATGGTTCCATCCTTTTCAGGCTGTTGAATAACTTGAAATCTATTTCTTCAAAAGGAATGATCGAATCAATCAGGATCTTTTGAATTCTTTCTTCCGGTAAAATTTTTCCGGAAACAGATTCTTCAAATTTGTCTGAAAATTTTTCCAAATCCTGCAGTCGCAAGGTAACGCCTGCAGCAGCCTGGTGCCCACCAAATTTCAGGAGGTATTCGCTGCAATCACTGAGCGCATCATGAATATTAAATCCGTTGATGCTTCTGGCGCTTCCGGAAATATTTTGTTCACCATTTGTGAGAATAATAGTGGGCCTGAAATAATATTCAATCAGTTTGCTGGCAACAATGCCAATCACACCGGGGTGCCAGTCTTTGTGATAGAGCACTGTGGTGTTTCTTGCTTTTAGCGATGGTTTGCTTTCTAAATCCGATAAGGCCTGCTCGGTGGCGCTCTTCAGCTTTTCTTTTCTGACTTCGTTCAGGTTGTGAAGTTCTTCTGCAAGGCTGTCTGCTATTTTGAGATCGTCTGCGATCAATAAGTTTACTGCTAATTTGCCATGAGCCATCCTTCCCGCAGCATTGATTCTTGGGGCCAGATAAAATACCACCCGTTCATTATCGTAGTGATGATCTTTTGCGAAAATGGCTTTGAGTGATTTGATTCCCTGATTTGGTTTTTCATTGAGTTTTTTCAGTCCGTGCCATGTAATTATTCTGTTTTCTCCCGTCAACGGTACAATGTCAGCTCCGGTAGCAAGGGCTGCCAAGTCCAGCAAATCATGGCAGTACGATTCCGGATGGGCTAATTTGAGGTTGAGTGCGGAAATGAGTTTATAGGTTACCCCACCACCGCAAAGTTCTTTAAATGGGTATTCACAATCAGATTGTTTTGGATTCAATATGGCAAATGCTTTAGGCAATGTATCTCCGGGCAGGTGGTGATCACAGATAATCGTGTGGATTCCATGTGTGGCTGCATAACGGATCAGGTCAGCCGAAGTAATACCACAATCCACAGAAATGAGGAGGCTGAATTTGTTTTGTATTGCAAAATCAATTCCTTTCTTACTTATTCCATATCCTTCAGAATATCTGTCCGGGACATAAAAATCGAAGTATTGTTTTTTGTAAACTTTGGATAAATACCTGTACAGCAGTGCGACAGATGAAGTGCCATCTACATCATAATCACCATAGATCAGAATTTTTTCATTATTGGTGATTGCCTGAATGATTCTTGATGCAGCCTTCTCCATATCCTTCATAAGAAAGGGATCATGAAGTTGACCCAGCGAAGGGTGTATAAATTCTTTCACCTGGTCAAAATTCTCAAAGCCACGCTGTACAAAAATTTCGCAGATACTTTTTCTGGTTGTATTCAATTCTCTTTGAAGAACTGCAACCTTATCCTGATCTGTATCCCTGATATCCCAATAATATTTCACCATGAATCTGAAGTAGTTCTAAAACTACTAATATTTCCGGTCAGTTGTATATTTTACCAATTCTTCCAAACCATCACGTACTTCAGATTTTGGAAATTCAAAGAGGATTCCAAGAGCCTCATCCCGGTATTGAATCATTTTTTGCCTGGCATATTCTATACCTCCCGATTCATTTACCATTTGAAGCACCCACTTAATTTTTGCGGGGTCCAGATTTTCATTTTTAATAATATAGATGATTTTTCTTTTGTCTCCCGGAGAAGCATGATTTAGCGTATAGATTAAGGGAAGCGTCAGTTTTTTTTCTTTCAGATCGTTTCCTGTAGGTTTTCCTACATCAGCAGTTCCGTAATCGAATAAGTCATCTTTTATTTGAAAAGCTATTCCTGTCTTTTCACCAAACAGTTTCATTTTGTTGGAAATGGTTTCGTCGCCTGTGCTGCTGTATGCGCCGGCCGCGCAGGCAGAAGCCAATAACGAAGCAGTCTTATTTTGAATTATTTGAAAATAGATATCTTCTTTTATATTCAGCTTTCTTGCTTTTTCGAGTTGTAAGAGTTCACCTTCACTCATTCGTTGCACAGCTTCAGACAGAATGTGCAGTTGTTTAAATTCATTGTATTTGGTGGAAAGCAACAAACCCTTGCTTAATAAATAATCGCCCACCAAAACGGCAATTTTATTTTTCCAGAGGGCATTTATGGAAAAAAAACCTCTTCGTTCATAAGATTCGTCCACCACATCATCATGTACTAAAGTGGCCGTATGCAAAAGTTCTACCAGAGCTGCTGCATGATAGGTGGATTCGTTAACATGGCCATGAAGTTTGGCAGTCAGAAAGACGAACATGGGCCTGATTTGCTTTCCCTTTCTCTTGATAATGTATTTCATAATTCTATCGAGGGAGGGGTTTTGGCTCTTGACTGCTTCCGAAAACTTTTTCTCAAATGTCTTCAGTTCTTCTGCTATTAACTGTCTGGGAAGTTGCATTATTGATATTCTGGTGGGCAATTTAATCCAGATTCGTGGGAGGCCAAAATTTTAGAATAGTGATACCGGGGTTTACTTGTAGATTGTATGCAGCATTTTTGCCAAAAAAGGTGTCTATAGGTGCAGATTTGTAAAAATATGTAAGAAGTTCACAATCCAATCAAAAAAGAAAAAATAATTTGAATTGTAAGTTCTGTTTGATATTTTTGCAAAATTGTAAGGTTATTATTTAGAAATCATTAATCAAAAAGTTATGGCAAGCAAAAAGTTTAAATTATTGTTGCTGGGGGTATTTTCCCTGATGAGCTTGGGTGCATTTGCACAGGACACAGGAAGATTCAATATATATGATTCTTCTGTTATCCCAGCCAAGGGTCAGGCCCAGCAAAATGAATTCATGAACAACACGTATGATTTTCCGGCAAAACCGAGGAATGAAATGGAATTTGGTATTTCCGGAGGTCTCTTCTCAGTTAGTGGCGATGTATCAGCGAAACTCCCCACTTTTGGTTTTTCAGCACATTTGCGTAAGGCATTGGGATATGTTTTCTCCCTCAGATTGCAGTATTTGTATGGAACTGCTAAGGGATTAAACTGGAAAGCATCTCATGGCTTTGCAAACAATCCTGCCTGGGGCGCGTATGATCCTGCTACTGAGGTTGTTTATTATAATTATAAAGCAAAGGTTCAGGACCTTTCACTTCAAGGTATTTTCACCCTGAATAATATCCGTTTTCACAAGGCGAAAACAAATATGGTGATGTATGTAGGTGCTGGTTTGGGTGGTTCTATTTATGAAACCAAAGTAAATGCACTTAATGGAAATTCAACCTATAATTTCGGTTCTATCACCTCTACAGGTTACGAAAACAGAAAAGATATCAGAAATCAACTGAAGAGTATGATGGATGATTCTTATGAGACTCCTGCTGAAGCAGATCCGGGAAGCGCTAAGTTGTTCGGACAGACTTTCAAACCTACAGCAACTTTGATTGCCGGTTTGGCTTTCCGTCTTGGCAAGCGTGTAAATCTGGCTCTTGAAGACAGATGGACCATGTTGAAGACTGATTTGCTTGATGGTCAGCAATGGCAAGAGCATGCAGTAGCAGAACCTTCTCAAACACGTGATTTTGACTCATACAACTATTTGAGCCTTGGACTGAACTTCAACCTTGGTAAGAAAGCTATTGAGCCTCTCTGGTGGATCAATCCGCTTGATTACGCTTACAGTGAGTTGAACAATCCTAAGCACATGAAATTGCCTAAACCGGTTTTGGATGACGAAGATGGCGACGGCGTAACTGATCAGTTTGATAAATGTCCTGGTACACCAGCTGGTGTGAAAGTAGATGTGAACGGATGTCCGCTGGATACTGACGGTGATGGCGTTCCTGACTACAAGGATAAAGAATTGATTACTCCAACATATTGCCAGCCTGTGGATGCAGACGGTGTAGGTAAATGCCCGGATCCAGAGTGCTGCAAGAATATGGTAGCTCCGGTTGTTACATGCAATATTGGCGATTTGCCAAGTATCACTTTCTCCGGAAGAGGTACAAAAATCAGCAATGATGCAAAAGCAATGTTGGCTACTGTTGCTTCTAAGTTGAAAAATAATCCTAACTGTTCTATTACAGTGACAGGTTATCCTGAAGCCTCAAAAGCTTCTCAGGCTATGTGTAACAAGAGGATCAATGAGATCAAATCTTACCTGACTGAGAAAGAAGGAATTAGTGCAGATCGTATTGAGGTTAACTGCGAAGTTGGTGGCGGTGCTGCTAACACAGTAGATATCAGGGCCAAATAATACCACTTTTTGCTCAATGATAAACCCTTCTCAATATTGGGAGGGGTTTTTTTATGAATTTCAATTAGTAAAAAATTAACGGTCAGGCAGCTGATAGATGTTTATTTAGTTACATTTTTGATTAAAATCAGCTAATTTTGCCGTTCTTTTATGAAGAAAGCGTTCATTCTCCTCACTTCTTTGTTTCTGTTTGCCGCCTGTAACAGCAAGTTTACCAAGGTACTGAAGAGTACAGACTATGAGTATAAGCTGAAGATGGCAGACCAGTTTTACGGAGAAAAGAAATTTAATAAGGCCCAGCAATTGTATGTAGAGTTGTTCCCGGTATTTAAAGGGTCTGAAAAATTTGAAGATCTTTATTATAAATACGCATATTGCTCGTACTATCTGAAGAATTATGTGGATGCAGAAAACCTGTTCAATGGTTATCTTGGTGTGTTTCCCAATAGCCCGAGAGCAGAGGAAATGGCATATATGCATGCATTGACGTTTTATAAACAGTCACCAAGGGTGGAACTGGATCAAACCAACACACTGAAATCCATTGGAATGATGCAGACATTCATTAACAATTATCCGAACTCTTCCAGGGTAAAAGATGCGCAGGCAATTATTGATGCATCCAGAAAGAAATTGGAAGATAAGGAGTATAAAGCCGCCAAATTGTATTATGACCTAGGTCAATATCAGGCAGCCGGAATTTATTTTACAAACCTGCTGAATAATTATCCGGACAGCAAGATTGGAGATGAGTATATGCTGATGGTTGTAAAATCCTACTATCAATTTGCAAAGATGAGTGTATCAGATAAACAGATAGAACGGTATCAAAAGGTAGTATCCGAATATTTTGATTTTGCAGATCGCTATCCTGAAAGCAAACTATTGAAATCGGCAGAAGATTATAAACTTTTAAGTGAAAACAATATTAAACATTTGAAAAATGAACAAACTACGTCGCCAGCAAACAGCTAACATTCCCAATGTTATTGAGACCAAGCATTTGGTAGATATCAAAGCAAAGACAGGAAATCTTTATGAGTCTATTGCTATTATTGCCAAAAGGGCAAATCAAATAAATATTAATATTAAGGAAGAATTGCATGATAAACTGGAAGAGTTTGCAAGCCATACAGACAGCCTTGAAGAAATTCATGAAAATAAAGAGCAAATCGAGATTTCCAAAGCATTTGAGAAATTGCCCAATCCTTCAATTTTAGCTACTTATGAGTTTATGGAGGATAAGATTTACTTCCGCAAGAATGAAGACAATCTGTTTGCCTGATCGCAACGATATCTTTATTTTAGCAATTGAATTTATTTAAATAAGTATTTTTATTGGCGGTTATTTCCGCCAATTTTCTTTTATCTGAAAGCCTTATTTTACTGAGTATGCTAAAGGGGAAAAAGATTCTATTATGTGTCAGCGGAAGTATTGCTGCGTATAAGGCTGTTTATTTATTAAGGCTACTCCGGAAGCATGGCGCAGTTGTGAAGGTAATCATGACAAAGAATGCTGCCACATTTGTTTCTCCATTGACATTTTCTACATTATGTGGAGAACCGGTTCTTATTGAATTATCAGAAAATGAGAATTGGCACAATCATGCCATTTTGGGTAGATGGGCCGATTTGATGTTAATTGCTCCTGCAACCTCCAATACGTTGGCAGCTATGGCAGCCGGGTTGTGCAATAATATTCTGACTGTGGTATATCTGTCAGCCGCCTGCCCCGTTATGGTTGCTCCGGCTATGGATGAGGATATGTGGAATCATCCCGCTACAAAGAGGAACATTGAAGTGTTAACCAGTGATGGTGTTATTGTTTTGGATATTGATGAAGGTGAATTGGCCAGTGGACTTCACGGCAAAGGGAGAATGATAGAGCCGGATAATATAGTAGAAAAAATTCGTTTTCATTTTATTCAAAACGGCCTCTTTCAGGGCAAAAAAGTATTGGTAACTGCAGGCCCTACTGTAGAAGCAATTGACCCTGTACGTTACATCAGTAATCATTCATCCGGAAAAATGGGGGTAGCCATAGCTGAATCGTTTGAAAGAGAAGGTGGTGAAGTTTTACTGGTTCATGGCCCAGTCATGATGGAGATAAATCCTGCAATTAAGGCAATCAGAGTGAATACTGCTGAAGAAATGTTTGAGGCCTGTTTAAAGCATTTAGATGAGGTAGATGTTATAGTGATGGCTGCAGCGGTTGCAGATTACACACCAATACATACATCTCCTGAAAAAATCAAGAAAACCGGGGATACCCTTAGTATAGATTTAATGAAAACAAAAGATATTTTGGCAGAAGCAGGCAAGCGAAAAAAGAAAGGCCAGATACTGGTTGGATTTGCCCTTGAAACCAATGATGAAGAAAGATATGCATTAGATAAACTTGAAAAGAAAAATGCAGATTTTATAGTATTGAATTCTCTGAAAGATAAAGGAGCCGGATTTGGAGGTGATACCAACAAAATTTCTATTTTTGGAAAGAATGGATTGAAAAAAGATTTTCCACTAAGTTCAAAACAAAATCTCGCATCCGAAATCGTTAAATTAATAAGCCTCTATTCATGAAAAAAATTCTGGTATTATCCTTTAGTTTATTTTTTGTCACATGGGCAATAGGGCAAGAACTGAGAGCGAGAGTTTCGGTACTCAGCAACAGGGTAGGTAACAATGTGAATAAAAAGGTTTTTCAGACGCTTCAAACCTCATTGAACGATTTTGTCAACAACAGGAAATGGACGAATGATAATTTCAAAACCAATGAGAAAATAGATTGTGGATTCCTGCTCAATCTTGAATCGACCGGTGAACAGGATGTATATAAAGCTTCACTGACTATACAGTCTGCGAGGCCCGTATTCAATTCTACCTATATATCACCTGCAATCAATTATCAGGATAATGATCTCACCTTTAAATATGTAGAATTTCAACAACTCGAATTCAGCGAAACACGTGTAAGCGGAAATGATCCTTTGGTCGCAAATCTGACGGCTGTTGTTGCCTATTGGATTGATATCATTTTGGGAATGGATTATGATAGCTTCTCGCCCTCTGGAGGGAATCCGTATTTTCAAAAGGCTCAGAATATTGTCAACAATGCACCCGAAGGCAGTAATATTTCCGGATGGAAAGCTTTTGATGGCACCAGAAACCGGTACTGGCTCTCTGAAAACTTATTAAACAGCCGGTACACTATGTTTCATGATGCCATATATACTTATTATAGAAAAGGCATGGATAAAATGTATGAAAATGAAACATTAGGGCGAAGCGAGATCTTGAATGCATTGAATACGTTGAATACATTAAACAATGATAACCCCAATACGATGGAAGTGCCTTTTTTCTTTCAGGCTAAGACAGAGGAGTTATTACGAATATTCAGCAAGGCTACACCGCCGGAGAAATCCAAAGCATTGGAATTGCTGCAGCGGTTAGATGTTACATCTGCCAATAAATATAAGGAGCAACTGAAATGAAGAATTTCCTTTTTGCCTTTATTTGTCTTATTCTGTGTGGATGCACTCGTACCAACAAACCGCCCAAAGGCGTAATGCCGGAGGATAAAATGTCGGTTGTTTTATGGGATATGTTTCAGGCACAATCCTGGGCAAAAGAGACGGCCAACAAAGATTCGTTGATTTCCGTTGTTAGTGAGACCAAGGTTTTGAGTGATAAAGTATTTCAAATTCATCATATCACTCAGGAAGATTTTCTTAAGAGCTATCAATGGTACCTCAAACATCCTGATATTTTGAGTACTATGCTTGACAGCATTTATGCGCAAAAATCCAGAGTGGAAGAGGAGCCTATATTGAAACGGGATTTGGAAAAGCCCAAACTAAAGTCGCTTAAAGAAGCCTCTCAACCTAAGTTGCCTGAATAGGATAGGTCCGGGATTGTAATGAAATAAATAAGTTTAGGGAGATAGATCCGGATGAAGGTATTCTGAAAGTTAATCTATAAGAGAGTTTTTCATTGCGAAAAAGACAAGGCCTACAGAGTTTTTGACACCAAATCTTTCCATAAGACGGTCTTTTATAGCCTCTACAGTACGGGGGCTGATGTCCATTTTCTGAGCAATCTCCTGTGCGGTAAATTCCATGCAAACTAATGACAGTACTTCTTTTTCCTTATCGCTGATTACGATCTCAGTATTGAGATTGGGATTGAACTTTTGCTTGGCGTAATTCTTTTTGATTAAAACCCTATTGACAAAATTGTTGAGGTAAAAGCCGTTTTTCATCACATCCTGAAGAGCCTGTTTTATTTCGGCAGGTTCTGTGCTTTTCAGCAAATATCCATTGGCGCCGCTTTCCATGAGATGACCTACAAAACGCTCATCTTCATACATTGTCAATATCAATATTCTTACCTGTGGAAAATTTTTATTGAGGTATTTGGTGGTTTCGATTCCGTCTTTCACAGGCATCCGTAAGTCGAGCAACACAATATCCGGCTGCTCTTGTTCAATTCCTTTAATTAAGTCATCGCCATTGTCTGCTTCAAAAATAAACTGGATATTGTTGTATGGCTTCAAAGACAGAATTACTCCTTTACGGAATATCTGATGATCATCTGCAATGGCAACTTTTATGTTTTCTGAAGACATCCCCTTTGGTTTTTACATGGACAGAACAAATATACTATGCGTTCTTATCATAATCAATAGTCACGTGGTATTTCCAGTGTTATTTTATAATAGGATTGCGTATTATCCATTTCAAAATAAATATTTGCATTCAAAACATTGATACGGCTGTGAATATTTTTCAATCCTAATCCCGTTGATTTTTTTTCCATCTTATCAAATTGCTCTTGCAGTAACCCTTTCCCGTCGTGATGAATGCGGTAATATACATAATTCCCCTGTGAATTTTGTGTGAGATGGATAAAACCGGCATTACTATGTTTCAAAATATTGGTAACTAACTCCTGAATAATCCGGAAGACCAGCAATTCCTGTTCATCTTCCAGTCGTTTGGAAGAGTCGTGAAAACGAGCGCTGGCATTTACGTTGCCTGAGTTGTTGATCTTGTCAAACATATCTGCAATGGCAGCGTCGAGCCCGAAATTTTTCAAAGTTGGGGGCATCAGGTTGTGAGAAATATTTCTGATAAGCTGAATCGTATCGTCAATAATCTGTCGAGTACTGAATATAGCCTGCAATTGGGTGGCGGTGTCCTGATGCACCAGATTTTCGTTCAGGTAGAGACGTGCTGTAGCCAGAAGTGGCCCAGCATCGTCGTGCAAGTCTGCAGCAATCCGTTGCCTCTCTTCCTCTTGAAATTTGATGGAAGCCTGCAGCATAAATTGTTGCTTTTCCTTTTCAAATTCCTGTGCGAGCCTGTTAAAGTATATGATTCTCTTTTGATGAAAAATAAGGACTACGATCAGCATGACACCCATAAACAACATGCCCACCGTTCCGACAATCAACATAGTTGTGCCTATTCCCGGTGTAATCTGCAAAAAAATCATGGGTTGCAATGTTAACTCTTTTGTGGTAAAATCAGTTCGTCACCAAGATCAACTGTGGAAACCCGGCTCTCTTTCTCTTTGGGCGCTTTCAGGAATGGACGGGTGAATGCATAGGCAAGGAGCAGGTTTTTCAAAAAATTCGCTCCGAAATTGATGAATAGGTAATATTTCCTGAAACTTGGGTCCTTTCCCATGGTATCCGTCAACAGGTAGAGGAAAAACGTGGCAGATACAAACATGAAGAAAGTAACGATTACCCAAAAGTTGAAAGTATTGTACACCATCATGCTCAGGGTATGGGTAACCTGGTAATAGAGGTAGTACCCGCACATCAGAATGAGTATTATCGATTCTATTCCTGAAACAAAAGAATCAAATTGCTGGTGCTTGTTTATCATAAAATAATCAAGCAAACCAAAAATCACAAATGCTGCCCAAACGGCAATTGTCGCCTTTTGGGCAGCATGGCCTTTTGGGAACAGATAATAATAAAATAAACAGAAAAAAGAAAACTCAATCAGGGTATAGGAAACGAAAAGATAAATCAGGTAATCTCTGAGAGAAGGGAAAGTCATTGAAACGAGAAAAGTCAATCCTTCCTGTAAGAGACAATAAATCGTATAAAATAAGATTACCCTTACTGCAACTTCTTTCTCTTTTCGTTTAAAGATCAAGAAGATCAGTAAGGGTAATAAATACGATACAATATAAACTAAAGAAACAACTCTCACGGTAGCAGTATATTAACTATCAAATATAACTACCTTTATAAGAGAATATTGTATTTGAGGTTATATTTTTTCAGTAAAATTACGATTTTATTTGCGGGTCTTTGGTTTTGAAGGCTTATCCGGCGGAAATAAAATGTCCCAATCCCAGATGGTCTTGTCTGCTACGATCCCGTCTTTTATCTGCAGATCTCCTACAGAAGTCACTACAGAATAGGTCAGGATGTCTTTCCCATCAGCGTCAACACCAGTGTAAACAAGGTGCTCTTCGCCGGCCTCGTTAAGGCCTTTACGGAAAGAAATACCTACGCAACCAGGTTGATTGAGAATTTGTTCGAGAATGTTTCGGCCAATGAAGTGACCGGGAACGGCCTCAGGGTTTGCCTCTTTGAAAGCAGTGACCATCTTGTAGCCTTCCTCATGGCCAATGTCTGCGCCAACATCAGCCTTCTTGATTTCCAGAAGTGCATTTTGATTCATGGTAATAGTTTTTTAATTGTTCTAACAAATGGTTTAAAACGAACACTAACTTCCTAAAAGTCGTGTTTTTACGCAACCTGAATTTTTAGATTCTGATACTCCGGATTTTCCTGTAACTCAATGCAGATAAGGGTTACAAACAAAAATGGCAGTTCTTCAAAATGCTAATAAAAGGTACATCTACTGACAAAAATAGTAAAATTACTATACAATTTTGCGCTTAATACGCTCGTAAAAACACGACTAAAATTTTGCAAAAGTTCGGAAAAGCACGAATCTTTCCCGATTGTGAGTCATTTTCAGGGATTCAGAGTGGCAAACGCGGGTTTGATGGATTTGACCCAATGAGAAATCAGAAAGTTTTATCCTTGTACCGGATTGTAAAATAGAGGTTTAGCGTAATTAGCAAAATCGATAATTTTCTATTTGAAGGAGAGGAGGGATAATACTTCAAATATGTTGTTGTATTTTTTACATTCCCGAGAGGTTAATTACGAAGATTTTTATTCAAAATGTGCAATAGGTTATTTTTTTTCTCGTTAATATTAATATATTTACAATCGTACTAACTGAAATAAATTCAATGTCAAACTACCAGGAATTGATCAAGGTGGCTATTGCGGACGATCATAAAATTTTCCGCGATGGTATCAAGATGGCGCTTGGAAATAAGGAAAACCTGAAGATCGTATGGGAAGCTGAAGATGGGAAAGATCTGCTTCACAAAATTGCCATCAAAAAACCTGATGTTTTACTTATGGATATTCGTATGCCTGAAATTGATGGCATCAACGCCATAGAACTCCTCCGCAAAGAATATGATGATGTCAAAATAATTGTTTTGACAATGTATGATGATCAGCAAACAATCAGCAAGATGATGGAGAATGGCGCCAATGCGTATCTTACAAAGACCACAGACCCTGATGAAATTTACGAAGCGATTCTTACATGCATGAATGATGATTTTTATTTTAATCAGTTAGTCAACAATGCGGTTATGGGTAAGTTGCTTCAGAAGAAAAGTGTACGCAGACAATATGGTACTCAGATTCCTGTCAGTTTCAACGATAAGGAATTGCGCATCTTACAATTATTGGGAGAGGATAAGACCACCGAAGAAATTTCAAAAATTGTTTTTCTTAGCCCGAGAACTATCGAAACCATCCGGCAGAATATGAAGAACAAAGTGGGCGCGAAAACTATTGGCGGATTGCTGATGTATGGAATGCGACACAAGATGATCGAATAATTTTCTTACCTCTGATGGGTTACAAAATAATCAGACATAATATTTCTTACTGTTATTTTTAGTTCCTCGAAATTTTCGGAACTTTCTGTGGATACTTCAGGAAGAAAATGTAATTCAATCTTTCCGGGGCTATAAAAAAAGCCCTTTTCGGAATCAAGTACTTTTTTTGTGTTGAGGATCACCGCGGGAATAATTGATTTACCGGTATCCATAGCAAGCCTGAATGCACCATCATGAAATTCCTTTACCGGTAACGTGGTGCGGTTGCGTGTGCCTTCCGGATAGATGCACATGTGCATACCCTGTTGAAGTACGTGAATCATGTCCAGAAAACTCTTACGCCTGCTTTCTTTGTCTTTGCGGTTTACCAGTATTGAACCTCGCCTGTAAACAGCGCCGAATAATGGAATCCTTGCCATTTCTGCCTTTGCTATTGTTTTATTCGGCCCCGGCACGAATGGTGTCAGTGATAGTACGTCCAAAAAGGAGTTGTGATTGGCTACCACTACATACACTTTTCCCTTTTTGAAATTTTCTCTACCCCTAACCTTAAACGCACATCCTGTCAGGAAGAAAAAAGACCGGATCCAGCCGACTGAGAGCAACCTGAAGAATTCTGTCTTACCGGGTTCCTTCATCCATCCGGTGAGTATGACAATGATGGCTACCGGAATGATTGTTATCGTAAAAAGTATAAGAGCCCATACCGCCATTATTCTATAAAAAATATTTTTAAGCATAATAAAAATTTATAAGGACCAGTCTATGGGCTGTTTTCCCTGGCTGGTGAGTATTTCATTGGTTTTGGAAAAATGCCTGCATCCGAAAAATCCATTGTGTGCACTTAATGGTGAAGGGTGTGCAGAGGTAAGAATAAAATGTTTGTGAGTATTGATCAGATGACTTTTGCCTCTGGCAAAGCCACCCCACAGAATAAAAACAATTCCTTCCTTCGTATCTGAAATTAATTGAATTACCGCATCTGTGAATAATTCCCACCCAATTTTGCTGTGACTCATTGGTTCGTTTTTCCTTACTGTCAGGCTGCTATTCAATAGCAAAATCCCCTGTTGTGCCCATTTGGTGAGATTTCCGGACTTCGGCAGGGATAGTCCAATATCTGCATGAAGTTCTTTGAAAATATTTACCAGAGACGGAGGGGGTGGTATACCATCGGGTACAGAAAAACACATTCCGTGTGCCTGACCCGGATTGTGGTAAGGATCCTGACCCAGAATGACAACCTTCACTTTTTCAAAAGGGGTTTGGGCAAACGCATTAAAGATCTGGCTACCTTTTGGAAAGATTATTTTGCCTGCCTCCTTTTCAGTCTTCAGAAAATCGACCAATTCATGAAAATAGGGTTTGGAGAACTCATTTTGTAATTGATTTTTCCAGGATGGTTCTATCTGTACATTCATAACTGAAAAAATCTCATGGATATATGCAGGAAGTAAAATTGAGAATAAAAGTGACCCCGGAACGACTCGAACGTTCGACCCACAGCTTAGAAGGCTGTTGCTCTATCCACTGAGCTACGGGGCCTTGAAAAAAGTTTTGCAAATATAGCAGAAATATGGGCGGCTTAGAAAAACAATTCCCAATTTTACAATTCAGCAAATCAAATTGGAAAAATTATTGCTGTTATTCAATTATTAATTGTCAACTTAAAACAAAATTTTATGAAAAAAGTATTTTTAATGTTAGTCGCAACTTGCCTTATTTCTTTTCAGTTGTGTGCGCAGAAAAAACCCGAGGATAAATCCAAAAGACCGAGCCCCCCGGCTACAGTCTCTCAGAAAATTTCTGATGGAGCTACCATCACAATTGATTATAGTCAGCCATCCGTGAAGGGGAGAACCATCGGAAAAGATGTAGAGCCCATGGATGGAAAGGTATGGCGTACAGGTGCCAATGAAGCTACCACTTTTAATACGGATAAGAAGGTGAAAATTGACGGAATGGATTTGCCTGCCGGTAAATATGGGCTGTTTACTATTTTCAATGGAATGGATGTAACCTTTATTTTTAACAAGGTTTGGGATCAATGGGGTGCATTTGGGTATAAAGAGGGAGAAGATCAGTTACGAGTAAAAACTACGTGGCAAAAAGGATCTCCTTCATTTGAAAAAATGACTTTTAAGATTACCCCGCAAGGAAAAGTGACCCTTTACTGGGGTGATCGTGTGGCCTCATTTGATGTCAAATAGTTATTGCCGGTAGGACGGGTTTAAAAATCTTTCCAGATTCTTAAAGGGTACGAAAAGATTGATTTCGCCTTCGGCAAAGGATTTCAGTTCATAAGGTGAATATAGAAATCCTATGCCTGTGGAAGTGATATAGTATTCTTTAGAAACAGGAATCTGATCTACAAAAAATCCATTGTCTTTCAATGTGCCTTTTCCTGCGTTAAATTGCAACCTGGCCACCTGATCCAGGAGTATGGGCAACTTTTTAACCCCATCGGATGAGATTACATCTGTCAGTTTAATCGGTTTGCCCGTCGTCTTGGAAATATTAATCAGGCTGGTAGCATAATTGCCATGAGCACCTCCTGTGAATGCATAATTGAATAAAGCCAGGGTGATTGATTTGTTGTTTTCATACATGACGTTGATTTGCTCCTGAGTCTCGACTGATAATGACAGACCCATTTCGGAGGCTTCTTTCGGGGAAAGTTTGTTATTCTCTCTTTGCCAGCTTGTCTTCTGCTTTTCTGCGTCCTGAAAAAGCCATGTTTTTACATCACGATCTTTTGGGATTTTGAAAAAATTCCGGATAGCATTTTTTATTCCTTCAGGGTATGTGCCACCTTGAGCAGGCCATATAGTGGTCTTATCGTAAGAAAATGTGGACTCATTCTTTATTTTTGGAAGAAGATGCGCGGTTGTGTTTACGGTGAAGACCTTAAATGGTGTGAAGCTGGAATCTGTTTTCAAATCAAATGTGGCTTTCTTCCCTGGTTTGTCACTGTTTGTTATACCAATGACTACCGATCCGGTGAATGAATTTGCAATCATCTTTCCCCGGATTTCAAAAGAGAGCAGTCCATCCATACTTCCCAAAATGATACTGTCTTTTTTCATTTCGCCGGTGATGGAAACCGGATATTGATTTTGTTTAAACCATAGATATCCGTTAAATGTTTTCGAATAAGTTAAATGAAGTACAGCATCCATATTACCCATTTTTCCTGAGTATGTTTTATACCAGGCATCTTTTTGCTGAGCGGATACATCGCTGAATAAGAAAATCAGAAGTACAGTGATGAAACTAAACTTTTTCATAAATAATTTTTTTTGATCTGCAGAAATAATTAATCAGGCCTGACCATATTCAACATCATCATTGTCTCTGCAATCTTTTTGCCATTATATTCAAGAGCCAGTTCCTTATGATTTACCAGGTCGACGATGGTGCCTATAAAACATAGACCCGCAGTGAAGAAATACAGGATACCCATCCCAATCTGGTCTGTCAAAAATCTATGAATACCGGCAAAGCCTACAAACCCCAGGAGGCAAGTGAGTAAAATTAACTGAGGATCTTTTCTTTTTGATTTGTAGATCTGACAGAAGGTAGTGATTTGATCATTCGTATAACCTGATATTCTGTTGCTGATTATTGTAAACTCTTCCGGGCTTACATCATAAAGGTATTGTGTCAGGATTGGGTTTGAATTCGTTGCCATAAACAGGTTTTTTTAATTTTGTTTTTAATAATAGAAATTATCCTTCCAATAATAATCACAATAGCAGGGATACCCAAAAAATGCATTTTCACAGATTCAAAAAACCGGCAGTGAAAAGCAAGGTGTATCGCTTTTCCCAATCCACATCCCGGACAAAAGTCAATGCCAAGCATGTGCAATGGACAAAATGAAAATCCATTCTCAGGCATCGGCATTACCGCCAGTGTTGTCAGAGATGCTATCCAGAATAATAATTCAAAATGAAGGTGAAAATATTTCTTCATCTGATTTTCTTTCCATAAAATTATTACAATGAATCCTAATTGATCTGAATAAAGTCGGGTTTTTTCAGAAACTGGGTATTGTATTTAAAAATGATGTTGGTACTGAGATCTATACCAAAACTTTCGTGGTAATAATTTCCCCCCGGGAAATACACACCCTTTATTTCGATGGTTCCGAAAATCAGGCTTTCGTTTCTCGCTCTTATTCCGGCACCTATTGAAGAGTACAATTGAGTTTTATCAAGGTAGGGTTTGAATGCGGTGAGGTTTGCTGAGACTATCGGAGCAAAGCGGAATGCTGCTAACCACCATGGGCTGAAAAATACCGATTCACCTTTAGCGGTAATTCTAAGATCACCGCCTCTGGGATCATTTCCATATTCGGGCATGGCATATTTGCTGTTAAGAAATAACGGCTCATTGAGCACAGGGTTAATCTGTCCGGTAGCGGAGAAATTCAGGAAAAGTCTTTGTTTCCATTTCGCACCCAATGACTTCAGGGAAGAAAAATAATCGATAGAGGCAAGCATATTAATGTCTTCCAGTTTTTTGACAGCGAAGTACCCCTCAGTCTTTAATGTAAAATGTAAATAGTTGTTTCTTTTGATGAATCCGTACTGATCGTAGGAGAGGTTTATATAAGGTCTGGATTGGTCAGCCCGGATGGTTTGTCCTGCGGTAGCGCTGAATTCCATTCCTTCCGGAATATCTTCATACCTGCCAAAGCCATAGATGTATTGTGTTTTGAAAAAGTTTTGACGATAAATGGTAAATGAGGCCAGTATGGCTGTCAGATCTGCAAATTGCCAGTTATAGTTGGTTTTATATAGTGTAGGGATTTTTCCAAATTTCCTTGTGATGACTCTCACTCCGGATAGGTATCTTAGTCTGGTCGGGTTATTGATATATCTGTAACCACGTGCATTGATATTGTATCCCAGCCACCCTTCAAACTGGTAATACCTGTACCGGAAATCGCTCAGATAAACAGAATCGTTGTTGTATTTGTTGGATGTACTGTGATAGCTGGCATCCAATTCATAGGTGACGCTCATAAACCGGTTGAGAAGTGGCTTCTTCAAATTGAAGTAGTAGTAATTTTCCTGATGAGGAGTTTTCAGACTGGTATAATAACTTTGATATCCTAGGGTTTGATCCATAAAGGATCCGCCGATATTTCTCTTGATTAATTCACCACCAAAGGCAAAGTCATTTTTTCTGTTCGCATCGTAGAGGCCATACAGAATTGCTGCATTTCCACTGCCTGAAATGTTATCTTCTCTGGCTTCAATATCTGTTTTCTTTAAGCCAAGTGAACCAATATCACCGCCAAGGCTGAATACATCTTTTACAAAGACAGTCACATCTGCAGAGTCTGTGTTGGGAACAAGTGAAATTTTGAAATCTGCATGACTTATGTAGGACAATCCTCGCAGAAATCTTTCGTTATCGGCCAGCAGGTATGGATTAATCGTATCTCTTGCTTTGAAGAAAAGGTTTTTTTCAATCACACTTTTTCGTGTCAGGTGATGAAGTTTATTGGCAATGTTGGTAAGAGTCGTTTTACTCCTGTGGGAAGTGTCGTCTAAAGAAGTTCCGAACGGAAGCCTGACAATATTTATGCGACGGATTGTAAATCCCCTGAATGGAAGAAACTCTCTGTCTGTCCTTTTTACCTCATCTTCTGCCGGTTGGCTCGTATCTCTGCTGATCATTTCAATCATCTGTCTGAACAGCCTGTTTTTCTTTTTGGGGATGCTGTCATTTTGTTGTGCAAAAGAAAGAGTATTGCAGAAAAAGATAAAGGCAGTAATCCACAACAGTTTTGCGAATATTCCGGGTACCAGATTCGAAAACTCAGGTGTTGATCGTATGTGATTGAAACTATTCAGCGAATGCTTTTTTTACCGTTTCTGTGAAGTTGTTGTCTATCATTCTACGTGCAATTTCGATCATATTGCAAAAAGCATCACTGCCTGAAATGCCGTGACCGATAATCACTGGTTTGTTGACTCCTAATACCGGCACTCCTCCATACATTTCAAAATTGAATTTTTCAAGATAGGTATCCCTGATGTTTCGTCTTTGAAACAAATCGTAAAAAGACTCTGCAAATTTCAGGAGGATATTTCCTGTAAATCCTTCGCAGACATATACATCGGCTTTGTCTTTCAAAAGGTCCCGGCCTTCTGCATTTCCTGCAAATAGGATTTGATCATTCGCTTTCAGTAACGGATAGGCTGCCTGACAAATGATATTTCCTTTTCCTTCCTCCTCGCCTACATTCAGAAGCGCTACTCTCGGAGTGGTAACCCGCAGGATGTGTTTGCTGAATAGGCTGCCAAGAACGGCAAATTGTACCAGATTTTCTGCGCGGCAGTCAGCATTAAGTCCTACATCAATCAGTAATGAAAGTGCACCATTCTCCTGTGGAATGTATGCTCCGATTGCGGGGCGCAGGATTCCTTCAATACTCTTGATGGTGTACATGGCGCCCACCATCATCGCACCGGTATTGCCGGCGCTGATAAAAGCATCGGTGTGACCCTGGGCCAGCAAATGAAATCCAACGGCAATCGAAGAATCTGTTTTTTCTTTAAGGGCTTTTGTGGGATGTTCATTCATTTGAATCACCTGACTGGTAGGAACAACCTTTATCTTTTCTGCCGATTTTCCGAAAAGATGTAATTGATCAGACAATGTTTCCTTTTCACCAATCATCGTGATGGTTCCGTAAAAATCAAACTTATCTAAAAACTTTTTCACACCTTCCAGAGCCTGTTGGGGGGCAAAGTCACCACCCATCATATCGAGTGCAATATTCATCCGGAGTATTTTGATCTCTAAAATAGAAAAATCCAAAGATAAGATAGAAGCGAATCAATCCGATCTTTGGATTTGGACAAAAAAAGTGGAAAAAACCTATGCCTTCAGTGGCGCTTTTTCGGACACAACCTTTCCTTTGTAGTAGAGTTTACCTTCACTCACGTGAGCACGATGTCTTTCGTGTGTCTCTCCGGTAGTCTGATCTACGCTGATAGTAGCGGCTGTGGCTTTATAATGGGTTCTTCTCTTTGCACTTCTTTGCTGACTGTGTCTGCGCTTTGGATTTGGCATAACGGTAAATATTAATTTTTATTCTTTTTAAATTGTTCAAGCCCTTTTTGAAGAGGATGATCATTTTCCAATGATCTTTTTTTCATTTGTTCCAGCATTTGCAGTACTTCCTTATTACACTGAGGGCCTCCTTTCTCATCTTCCCGGCACATTCGCTGGTTGGGAATACTCAACAGCACAAATTCATAGATCCAACCTGCCAGATGCAGGTGACTCTCTGTCCGGCTAATGTAAAAAATATCCGGATCTTCCTCCTGGTCGTTCATTTCCTCTGCATTGTCCACAGGCTTAATTACCAGGTTGAACTCGTCCCAAAGAGCCAGTTTCAGAGGATTTCCGCAACGGTCACAGGTCACTTCCACACTTCCGTCGATATCAAACTTCAATAACAATAAAGAAGAAGTCTTTTCTAATTGCAACTTTACTTTCGCATCACAATTGAAAAAGTCGGGGTTGCTGAAATTTTCAAAAAACTTATTATTAACCTCATATTCAAAGTGGTGAATACCGGGTTTTAATCCAACAAACGCAATATCATATTCACGCATTTTACCCATATCCTCACTTTAAAGGGCAGCAAAGTTACAGTAAAGGAGTGAAAAATGTATTCCGTCAGGCCAATTATTTGCCTTTAAGAGCCCTTTTTTGAATTTCTTAAAGGTTTTTTTACCTGTGTTTCTAAAAAAAGGCTCTATAATTCATTGGAAACGGAAGAGTTTTTGCAAACAGGCAAATTTCAGGGTAAGCTCTAAATAGGTGGCGCAAATCGTCAGTTCAATGAGACAACCTTTTAAATCATGAACGCTTGCTGGATAGATTGCACAGATTTTTATAGGACTTCGGCTTTTTCGCAATATCCAGGTGTAGCCGACAAAATCGCATTATACCAATACTGCAATCAGGCCTTTCCAGAGAGATCAAATTGTTTTTCAGCCATTTCGCTGATGTTTTTACCAATTGCGAGTGATGCGGTAGCTGCCGGAGAGGGAGCATTCAGCACATGAATGCTTGAGTCTTTGTATTCTATCCTGAAATCGTCTCTGGTATCCCCTTTTTCGTTTAATAACATGGCTCTTACACCTGATCTGCCAGGATGAATGTCTTCCATTGTCAGGCTTGGGATGAGGCGTTGCAAGGTTTTTAAAAATAACTTTTTGCTGAAGGCCCGCCTGTATTCATTAATCCCAAAGGCCATGTTATTAAAAAACAGGCTCCATGTGCCCTTATATCCCAATGCATCTGCTGTGTCGTTCCAATTAAAGTCAGTTTTTCCGTACCCTTCCCTTTTGAAAGTGAATACTGCATTAGGGCCACATTCTATTTCGCCGCTGGTCATCCTGGTGAAGTGCACCCCCAGAAATGGGAAGTCTGGATTGGGCACAGGATAAATCAGATTCTTTACTTTATGTTTTGCTTCTTCAGTGAGTTCATAATAATCGCCTCTGAATCCTACAACATGTTCTTTGAGTTGTACATGATCTTTTTTGGCAAGACGATCAGCCTGTAAACCGCCACAGAAGATCAGATATTGGGCGTTTACTGGGTTTTGAGATGTTTGTATGACAGTATGATCTCCTTCTTTATGAAAAGCGACTGCCTTAGTATTTAGCATCAATCTGCTTTGTGGTTGAAGATTAATGGCTATTTCAACCATCTTTTCTGTTGCCTTTACAAAATCTATTATTCCGGTATAGGGTACCCAAAGCCCTGCAATGCCAGTACAAAAAGGTTCATGTTGTTTGATTTGTTCAGGACCAATTTTTTCTATTGCCCTTAATCCATTTTCCAATCCGGTAGCATAGATTTTTTCCAGATAGGGAAGTTCTGATTTTTCTGTGGCAACTACGATCTTGCCACACACATCGTGAGGAATATTATTTTCTTTGGCAAAATCCACAAGCTCCTGCCTGCCCTGTACGCAGTTTGTTGCTTTGAGTGAACCGGGTTTGTAATAGAGTCCGCTATGTAATACGCCTGAGTTGTGGCCGGTTTGGTGAGCAGCAAGTACGGATTCCTTTTCGAGCAATGCGATCTTCAGGCCGGGATGCCTTTGTTGAAGTCTGTAAAATGTAGCTGCACCTACTATGCCGCCTCCGATAATCGCAATATCAAATGATTCCTGATTCAAAGAATTATTAGGTTTTGATTTTTAAGATTGGCAAAATTAGCCTATTCCTGACTTCTGTTCTTATTAAAAAAGTGCTATTATGTTCAGTCCAATCCGTGCAGGAGTGAATTATCATTATTTTTTAATTCAAATGAGGTACTATTGCCTGAGAATGAAGATTGAAAGGATTTATGTCTGTGATTAAAAGGAGATTTATTAAAGTATTTGTGCTGGTCATTTTGTTGGGTGCCTTGTTGGTAGTGGCTTCCCAAAAACTGTGGATTGAAAATTATTATGCTAATTTGTTTTACCCACCGGTTGCTGCCACGTTAAGAATTCTTTTTGGCTGGATACCTTTTAGTATTGGTGATATACTTTATTCAATCGTTGCTTTGTGGTTAATTTATAAAATTGGAATTAACGCTATCAAACTATTCAGGAAAAAAATTACCGCGGGTGTCATATTGCGGAAGTCTGCAAAATTTCTCACGGTTCTTCTTTTCTTTTATGTTGTTTTCCTGATCATCTGGGGATTAAACTATAGCCGCAAGGGCATTGCCTATCAACTTTCTCTTCCGAGGATGCCGTATGATTCTGTTCAGCTATTGAAACTACAGGAAATACTTTTGGAGAAAGTAAATAATAGTAAATCTGAAATTAATCAAATCCCTTACCCGAACAGAAAACAAATATTCAAAAAGGCTGTGACAGCCTATGGAGAAATTTCCCGCCAATATCCATTTCTGAAATATCATCACCCTTCTGTTAAGTCTTCACTTTATGGAAAGGCGGGAAATTACCTTGGATTTACGGGTTACTATAATCCGTTTACGGGAGAGGCGCAGGTGAATACAACTGTTCCTGATTTTCTGATTCCATCCATCACGCTTCATGAGATGGCACATCAAATTGGTTATGCCAAAGAAAATGAGGCAAATTTTGTAGGATTTTTTGTGGGAGCTCATTCCCCGGACCCGTTGTTTCAATATTCTGCCTATCTGGATTTGCTAATGTATGCGAACTCTGAAATCCGTTACTTTGATTCGACAGCGGCGAATGATGCACTCAGAAAACTTAGTGCACCTGTGAAGCAGGATATTATCGAGTGGCGTCATTTTATCATCAATCACCGAAGTATTTTTGAACCTTCTGTCAGGTGGATTTACGGAAATTTTCTGAAATTTAATAACCAGCCAAAAGGGATTCGCAGTTATGATATGGTCATATCTCTGGCGATCGCTTATTACCGGAAGGAAGGATTACTTTGAAATTCCGATCATCCCGCTTATTTTTTTGAGGAAGGTATTATCGGACAGGATTGCGAGTTCAAAGGCATTCATATCCCGTGCGAGTGCATTGACTTTTGATTGATCCAGATTATTTAGAAAATAGGCAAGCTCAATCTTATCACCGGTTTTAAGGGTGGCATACATGGTTTTGGTGAGTACAAACATGGTACTGCCCCCTTTCATCCCCGCATGATCCAGCCATTTACGATTGGCAGGATTCTCCATGAGGGTTTCAAGTATTTGTGAAAGAATGGTATAGGTTTCCGAATTGTAGATTTGTCTGTTGTTGATTATTTCAGCTATCCGTGTGTAACTTTTGGTGGTAGATGAAGGCAGTCTGTCGCTCCAGATTTTTTGCAGGGGAGGAGTGAGGTCATTGACGCGGAATAGCTTTTTGTATTCGGGATTGTTTTTTAGCTGGAGGTGGATCAGGCTTGCAGCCTTTAAATAATCTTTTTGGGAAAGATTTCTTATTGCTTTTAATAGATTATCTTCTTTAACCTTTTTGGGGTTTTGATATAACATGATCGCAGACACGAAATAATACAATGGAGTAAAGTCTGTAATCCCCATCTGACGATAGTTGTTGTTGATGTTATCAAGGCCAAGCAGGTCCATAAGGTATTCTGTATTGGCATTACTGCTGAACATAATCATTCCTCTTGCCACATTCAGTAAGGAAATACTGTCTCGGATTACATTACCTTGTTTTTTCTCATAGGCTATCCATTGTGGATGCGCATTCCCATCAGTCAATGGCAGGTAATACTTGTCCAATTCGGATAAAGCTACTTTTGAATCAGGAGAGAATACTTTGAAGGCAGCTTGCTTGGAAAATTCCAGGGCAACCATGATCTTACAGGTGCTGGCCAGCGGCATCATTCTGTTTTCATTGAGCGATGCGATCAGTGTATCGTTTTTTCTGATATAAATGGAACTGTTGTCTCGGTGACTGGTGATAAAATTCAGAAGAGAGTCAGAAGACTGTGCAATGTTCTGCTGAGCAAACAGTATAGTTAGCAATAGAATAAAATACTTCTTAGAAATCATGGTTGGTGCTGATTAATTTTTCAAAAAATAAAATTAATGAACACCCATCTAAAAAAGCAAACTAATTACTTCTCCGGTTATTGGCCTCGTTGATTCTCAGGGTACGTCCTTTGTATTTTTTGCCGTTTAGCTTCTTGATCATTTTTGTAGATACACTGTTTTCAACATCCATCCAGGTATGCATTTCTCTTAAGTCTATCCTGCCAACCGAAGATTTTTTCAGATCACTTTCGTTAAGAATAAATTGCAGGAAGTTGGCTTTATGGAAACCATCCTTTGTGCCAAGGTTTATAAAAAGTTTCTGAAAGCCATTGGAAGACCGGTGATTGAATTCTTTTCTTTCTTTTTTGTCTTTGGATATTTTTTTGATGTTGAGGTCTTCGGCGTTTGAGTAATATTCGAAAGTATCTTTGAGATCTCTCGCTGCAATCTTATAAAGAAGATCTCTTTTTGTGAGCGATTGAAATTTTGATTCTGCCTCGTCAAGGAGTGAATTGATATCCTGTATTTCTTCTGTAGAATGAAGCAATGAATCCATAAAGTTGAAAAATATTTTTCTGCGCACTTCATTACCTTCCGGAATGTCCATTTTCTGCATCGGGGCCTTTATCAACCTTTCTATTTCATGGATTCTGGATATTTCTCTGCTATGGCAGAGTGAATAACAGATTCCGTTTTTACCCGCTCTTCCTGTTCTTCCGCTCCTGTGTGTGTAAACCTCCGGGTCATCGGGTAACTCATAATTGATTACATGCGTGATGCCATCTACATCAATCCCACGTGCAGCTACGTCTGTTGCTGCAAGCATTTGTACTGACTTATTTCTGAATCTTTTCATTACCCTGTCACGTTGTTGTTGGGAAAGATCGCCATGCAGGGCTTCTACATCATAACCGGCCTTATTCAGTCGTTCTGTTACGTCCTGAGCGCCTGCTTTGGTCCTTGTGAAGATAATGCCGTACATCCCGCTGTTAAAGTCTATTAGTCGTTTTAATGCATCAAACCGGTGATGGGCTGAGATGACAAAATATTGATGATCGATGTTGGTATTGGTTGCATTCTTCTTTCCAATGGTAATTTCTTTTGGAGAACTCATGAAATTATTGGCAATTGTCCGGACTTCATTTGGCATAGTAGCGCTGAAGAGCCAAAGTGATCTGCGATTGGGGGTGTTTTCAAGTATATGGTCAATGTCATCTCTGAATCCCATATTCAACATCTCATCCGCCTCATCGAGCACTACATACTTTACTTGTTTCAGATCGATGGCTTTCCGGTCGATGAGATCTATTAAGCGTCCCGGGGTTGCAGCTACAATTTGTACCCCACGCTTAAGTGAACTGATCTGAGTGCTGATAGCTGTGCCGCCATAAACAGCCTCTGTTTTATGTTGAGTATATTTTTTGAAATCTGATAGATCGTTGTTGATCTGAATACAAAGTTCACGGGTTGGGCAAATAATGAGGGCTTGCGGGAATCTTTGGTTTTCATCTGTTAGTTGAATAAGAGGCAGTCCAAACGCTGCAGTTTTCCCGGTGCCTGTCTGCGCCAGGCCAACGAAATCGGTTGTCCCTTCCAACAATATGGGAATTGCTTTTGATTGAATTGGCGTGGGAGATTCAAATCCCAGATCATGCAATGCTGAAAGTAAATCATCATTCAGGCCGAGTTCAGTAAACGATGTCATTAAAAATTTTTGAGGGCGCAAAGGTAATTGATTTCAGTGCTGTATTCAGTTTTATTAAAACATTTATTAAACAGCCGGGCCTCTAGATTGTCAGTGTTACTGTTAATGTGCCTGCGAGTATCCGATACAATAGGATTTCGTTAACAGCGCTTTCACTTTTGATTCACTTTAATAGAATGCTTATTAAATATTTTCGTGAAACTAAAACCATAATTATGAAAACTAAGATCTTCCTTCTCTGTGCAGTAATATTTTTCTCTGCATCCACATTTGCCCAGCACTTCTCACTTGGTATAAAAGGCGGGGCTAACCTTGGTAAGATCACCGGGCATACTTTTAAAGATGAGTTCAAGCTCGGATATCAGATTGGTGGTTTCGCAACGATTCCGTTAGGAAAGGTAATTGCCATTCAGCCGGAAGTTTTGTTTAATCAGACCAATGTAGATACCAGCAACAGGTTTAGTGATATTTATCAGTTTAATAAGATTGATAAAATCGAATTAAACCAAATACTGATCCCGGTCATGGTAAACTTCAATATCAACAGAGTGTTGACTCTCCAGGTCGGTCCACAATTTGATGTTGTCATCAATCAGGATAAAAATCTTCTTCAGAATGGCGGGGATGCCTTTAGGGGAGGAAACTTTGCAGGAGCAGCCGGAGTACAATTAAATCTGATGAAGTTCAGAATATACGGAAGGTTCACCGGTGGGATTACAAACATGGATAATATCGGTGAAAAGGAAAACTGGAAAGTGCAGAATATTCAGGTTGGTGTAGGCCTTTCGTTATAATAGCTCAAAGGGTTGAAAATTATCGAATCCTTTCAACTTCATTCTGATTATTGAGTCTGATGATGTGGGAAGGATTTTTTATGGAGTGATCTTTTTGTCTGTAAACTACCGTATAATCCATGAGGTGAATTATTTCAGGTTCTATTTCAGAAAAAGTTTTTGGTGATGGTTTATCTGAAATATTGGCAGAAGTAGAAACAATCGGACTTCCGAATTTGCCGATAAGTTTTTTACAGAAATTGTCTGACGCAATGCGTATTGCTATGGATCCATCAGCGTTGACAAGTTTGCCCGGTAGATTTTTTGCCTTTTCAAATATTGCAGTTGTTGGCGTCTTAGCACTTCTGAGGTAATCTGCAAGGGTATTTGAAGGACTTTCTATATATTCATTGATCATACTTATAGAATCCACCAGTATGATTAAGGACTTGGATAGACTTCTTTTCTTTATCTCAAAGACCCTTGAAATGGCTGACTCATTTGTTGCATCACATCCAATACCCCAGATGGTGTCGGTAGGGTAAAGGATGATTCCACCCTCTTTCAGTGTGACCAGGCATTGAATAATATCTTCGGAAAAATCATTCATGAATATCTTTATTTCAGTCTGCAAAGGAAAAGTAAAACGTTCTAATTCTCTTTATTTTTGAAGAATGATAATCGGATTTGATGCGAAAAGAGCATTTCATAATTCTTCAGGATTGGGAAACTACAGCAGAGATATCATTCGTATTCTCAGCAATCAGTTTCCTCAAAATAAATACCTGCTCTACAATCCAAAAAAGTCATCCCGGGAAGACCTGAATCTGAATTCAAATGTAAGCATCAAATATCCGGAAAGCTGGATCTGGAAAAATCTGTCTTCAGTGTGGAGGCAGGGACCTATATCACGTCAGATCCAATCAGATCAAGTGCAGATATTTCATGGGCTATCCAATGAGATTCCAAGAGGTATCAACAGAAGCTGGACAAAGGTTGTGGTAACGATACATGATCTCTTATTCATCAGGCTGCCGGAGCTCTTTAAGCCGGTTGACCGCAAAATCTATTTCAATAAATTCAGATATGCAGTAGAAAATGCTGACTTGATTATTGCAATCAGTGATCAGACGAAGAAAGATATCATTGAATATCTCAAAATTGATCCGGCAAGGGTTCATGTACATTACCAGGGTTGTCATAAAGCATTCAAGTCAGAATATCCTCCGACCGAAAAAGAAAGAATCAAAACCAAATTTTCTTTGCCAGAGAATTATATTCTCAATGTGGGGACTATTGAAAAAAGAAAAAATGCACTGACTTTGTTGAGAGCTATCAGGAATTTGGATGTACACCTTGTTCTCATCGGGAAAACTACGGCATACAAAAATGAATTAATCAGATTTATAAATGAAAATGGGATACAGAATCGGATTCATTTTCTTCAGAATGTAAAAATGGAAGAATTGGCTGTAATCTATCAGATGGCTGATTTGTTTTGCTATCCTTCTTTGTTTGAAGGATTTGGAATACCAGTGATTGAGGCTTTATATTCTAAAGTACCTGTGATTACTTCTGAAGGAGGGTGTTTTCCTGAAGCAGGTGGGCCGCACTCATTATATGTTGCCTCTGAAAATTTTCAGGCATGGGAAAATGCAATTACAGGGTTGTTGGAGAATCCGGATAAAAGAATGACTATGGCCAGTCATGGGTGGCAATATGCACAAAAGTTTAATGATGACAAAGTTGGGAATGAATTGATGAAGTTATACCAGAGTTTGTATTAGTATCCGAAGCCTTTTGGTATTTTCAGCATTAGATGGAAATTTCAGATGATCTGGTATTAGTTTCCTCAGGCTTTCCCTGGTCAGGGACTATAATAATGAATAGAAAAGTAATTACGGCAAAGATTACAAGTCCGTAATAAATATGATGTGTAGCAGAATTAATGATTTTTTGAAGGGTTAACCTGGAACCTAAATCCAGAGAAGGGTTTTCTAATATTTTCAATACGCCGGTAGGGTCAACAGAAAGATTGCCGGTTGCAGATTTTAGCTGTATAGCCATTGAATTATTAAATATCGCACCAAAAATTGAAGCGCCGAGACTCTGGCCAAGATTCCGGGTAAATATTATAGAGCCTGTGACAACTCCTCTTTGTTCCCAACCTACCATAGACTGGACGCCTACCAGGGAGGGAGTAGATAGTAACCCAAAGCCTGCACCTATGAGCACCTGATCTGCCACAATTAACCATACAGGTTGTGGCCATGGAATTAAGAGAAACCCTATACAGGCAATCAGGATAATGACCGTTCCAATGATCGCTGTATTACGAAATCCGATTTTAAGATATAGTCTTCCTGAAAGTGCAGATGCTGTTGGCCATCCCGCACTCATACTGGCCAGTACAAATCCGGAGGCAATAATCCCGAGTCCTAATGAAGATTGAGTAAACGTAGGGAGAAATGTTTCAGGTCCCATCATAACGATTCCCATACAAACCATAGCAGATCCGGTAAAGGCAAATGTCTTGTTTTTCCATAGCCAGGGTGGAATAATAGGGTCTGCGACCTTTGATTCTGTGCGCCAGGTCAATACTCCAAGGAATACGATGGTTAACAAAATCCCCAATCCCCTGACGGAAAACCATGGCCAACTTCTTCCGGATTCAAGCAGGTAAATAATTAACAGCCCAAGCGTCATCAGGATCAGGATAGAACCCAGGTAGTCAATTCTCGGATTTTTTTTGGAAACCTTTTCTTTGAAGAATACAATAAGAAACCCGATCGATATCAGTCCGATTGGGATATTTATCAAAAAAATCCATCTCCAGCTTACATACTCTGCCAGTGCACCACCCAGGGCAGGCCCAATGATGGCACTAATTCCCCAAATGCTCGATAACCAACCTTGTATTTTTGCCCTTTCTCTTACGGAATATATATCACCGGCTATGGTATTTACAGTGGCCATGATGGAGCCAGCCCCAAGCCCCTGAATGCCCCGGAAGATAATCAGGCTCAGTATATTCCATGAAGCTGCCGAGGCAGCGGATCCCAACAGAAATATGCTGATACCCCAAAGCAGAATCACCTTCCTGCCAAAAATATCCGCAAGTTTTCCATACATGGGAATTGTGACCGTCTGGGCAAGCAAATAAATTGAAAAGACCCATGAAAATTTAGAAAAACCGCCTAAATCAGATACTATTTGTGGAATAGCCGTAGAGACAATGGTAGTATCCATTGCTGCAAGAGTCATGGTCAACATCAGTGCTGCAAGGATCCAATTTCTCCCGGTTGACATGCGACAAAGTTAAATTCTTCATCAATAGGGTATTATCTTCTGAAATTTATGATCTCATCGTTTTAGAGAAATTTTATTTGTCATATTAAGCTCCTGAACCTATCTTCGTCAGGCTCACGAAATAAAGGAGGACCTTTTTTCGTTTGGAAAAGAAATAATCAGATTAACCCTATGTGAATTTTTTTTCTGATTGATTTTGAATAATCCTATTGAAAAAATATGAAGAAACTTTTTTTAATGTGTTGTTGTTTCTTTCTTCTTTCAGCGACACAATCTATTAAGGCACAGGGATTTTCAGGCGGTTCTGCAGTACCAGACGTTTCTAAAAAACCTGTTAGCAATATTTACACTGCGGATGGTTTTATCAGCACTCCCTGGGCTGCAGAAAACAAAAAACCCTCTCCGGTAATTCAAAAAAAATCAATACTGAAAGAAACTAAAGAAATTATTGAATCCTTATCTGCATTGCAGTATAAATATGCCATGATGCTGAATGTAAATGTAGAATCTATGAAAAATACTGCGCTGCTGGGGTTTATAGACGATTGGTTCGGCACGCGCTACCGGTATGGCGGAACTACGAAGAAGGGTGTGGATTGCAGCGCCTTAACAGGAAGTTTATTAATGGCAGTGTATGGACTCGCAATGCCACGTACAGCGAGAGAGCAGTATCAGGCTACTGAACATATTAAGAAAGAAGATTTAAAAGAAGGCGATCTCGTTTTTTTCAATACCAAAGGATATGTGTCTCATGTGGGGTTGTATCTTGAAAACGGATATTTCCTTCATGCATCCACCAGCCAGGGCGTAACGATCAGCAATCTGGACGAGGAATATTTTGCCAAAAGATTTATTTGTGGCGGCCGTGCTCAAAACAATCTGAATTAAATAATATTAAAGTATTCAAAGAGGAATTTGCATCCATTTTTGGGTGCATTTTTTTACCTTTTATCCGGATAGAAAGATTACCATTAGAAAAAGATTTGTGGAGATTGCAACATAAGTTCCAATATTTTTATGAGTATAGTTTGTACACCTTTTATCCTTTCCGGTGGGTTTCGCAAAAGCGGGAGTATTTCTCTGAAATTACTGTTGAGGGGCTATCAGTGACTTACTTGTTAAGAATTTTATCCTTTTTTCTGATAAGGATACAGTAATTTTGCGCCCAATTTCTCAGTAATAAATATTCAAATCATGAAAGATCTTTTTGATCGCATGCGTAAAGACCAGGGCCCAATTGGAAACCATCTTGAACGTGCACACGGTTATTTTACATTTCCAATATTAGAAGGCGAATTGGGAAGCCGGATGAAATTCAGAGGTAAAGAAAAAATAGTCTGGAGCCTGAATAACTATCTGGGATTGGTGAATCACCCTGAAGTTAGAAAGGCCGATGCAGAAGCAGCTGCCAAGTATGGTATGGGAAACCCGATGGGTAGCCGGATGATGAGTGGCAATACCGAACTGCACAGAAAGCTGGAGCATATCATTTCGGATTTTGTAAAAAGGGAAGACACTTTGTTGTTGAATTTTGGTTATCAGGGGATCATGAGTTGTATTGATGCGCTGGTATCCAGACACGATATCATTGTGCACGATGCAGAAGCTCATGCGTGCCTGATGGATGGCATTCGCCTACACCTGGGGTATAGCTATAGTTATAAGCATAACGACATTGCTGACTGCGAAAAGCAACTGCAGCGTGCTCAGAAGATGGCTGAGAAGACAGGAGGTGGTATTTTGGTAATCACCGAAGGTGTTTATGGCATGAGTGGCAGTCAGGGAAAACTGAAGGAAATCACTGCACTTAAGGATAAGTATCAATTCAGATTATTAATTGATGATGCTCATGGCTTCGGAGCTATGGGACCTACCGGTGCCGGTGCCGATGAGGCTCAGGGATGTCAGGATAAGGTAGATTTGTACTTCAGCACATTTGTAAAAAGTATGGGCAGCATTGGTGCGTTCATTGCCGGACCTAAAGACATCATTACTTATCTGAAATACAATGTACGCTCACAGATTTTTGCCAAGAGCCTTCCATTAATTGTGGTTGAGGGCATGATCAAGCGGATGGAAATGTTGAAAACAATGCCTGAATTAAGAACGAAATTGTGGCATAATGTAAACCGGCTGCAGAATGGATTGCGTGAACGCGGTTTTGATATTGGAAATACCAATGCGCCTGTGACTCCGGTGTACCTTAAAGGGGATCTCCCGGAAGCAACCGGAATGGTCATGGATATTCGTGAGAACTATGATATTTTCTGCTCAGTGGTTGTATATCCGGTAATACCCAAAGGCCAGATCATTTATCGCCTTATTCCTACTTCCGTACATACAGATGAAGACACCGATGTGACTCTTAAAGCATTTGAAGAAACGAAAAAGAAATTAGACAGCGGCGCCTACAAAGCGGAAGACATCCCGGATATGGCGCAAATGATGGTCTCAGAAAAATTCAGACCTAATTAGTTTTTTTGATTCTTATCAGATATTTCATGTGGCAATTGTCTATTTGCTGAAAGGTACGTGGGCGTTATTGTCTGTTTTCCTGCAAATCCATTCCGGGAAGTGCCAAAAGGTTATGAATTGTGATTTTCACTTCAAATTGAATTCCATTAGTGAAAATGCAAGAATCTAATACAAGGGAAAGTTTTCAACGCAAATGAGATTTAATAAAAACCGGGCAACTGAAAAGAAGCCCGGTAGTCTAAAAATCTTAACCATTAAATCTTAAAAATGAGAATCTGACAATAAGAAGCCTAATGCTTATTTTGCGTTGCATCCGTACCTGTTCGTTAGGAAAAATTTAACCTTTTACTATTCAGAAAAGTATTTGTGGAAATAAGGAATGGTTTCAATGCCTTTATAAAAATTAGCAATCCCATATTTTTCATTCGGTGAGTGTAACCCATCACTATCCAATCCGAATCCCATGAATATAATCTTCACACCCAATTCTCTTTCAAGAATGCTACAGATTGGAATACTTCCGCCACCACGTACGGGCACAGGGTCCACGCCAAATGTTTGCCTGATAGCCCTTGAAGCAGATTGATATCCTTTGCTGTCTATCGGGGTTATATAGGGTTCGCCACCGTGATGTTCAAACGCACGAACCGTCACGCAGTCGGGAGCGATAGATGTGAAATAATCGAGGAGTATTTTAGTGATTTTAGACGAGGATTGGTTGGGAACCAGTCTCGCAGATATTTTCGCAGTAGCCTTTGCGGGCAATACTGTTTTGGCGCCTTCTCCTGTATAACCACCCCAGATTCCATTAATTTCCAGGGTAGGCCGGATACCTGTTCTTTCAAAAGTGGTATACCCTTTTTCACCCCATACTTTTTTGATACCGATTTCATCCTTGTAAACTTGTTCATCATAGGGAGCCTTTGCCATTAGTTTACGTTCTTCGTCAGTAGCCGAAACTACATCATCATAAAACCCGGGTATGGTGATATGATTATTTTCGTCGTGACAGGATGCAATCATTTTTGCCAATACGGTGATTGGATTTGCTACTGCTCCGCCATAGGTGCCGCTGTGAAGGTCTCGTCCGGCAGATGTTACTTCTACTTCTATATAAGACAAACCTCGTACACCAATATCCAATGAAGGGGTTTCCATGCTGAGCATGGAACTATCGCTGATAAGTATTACGTCTGACTTAAGCAAGCCTTTATGATCATGTACAAATTTTCCCAGATTGGGCGATCCGATCTCTTCTTCTCCTTCTATCAAAAATTTGATATTGTTTGGCAGGGAGTTTGTTTTCGTTAAGATCTCCAATGCTTTTACATGCATAAAAAACTGCCCCTTGTCGTCTGCAGAGCCTCGTGCATAAACATTTCCATCTTTGATGACGGGTTCAAAAGGACCGGTCTTCCACAATTCCAATGGTTCCGGAGGTTGCACATCATAGTGGCCGTAAACAAGCACAGTGGGTTTTGAAGGGTCAACAATTTTTTCTGCATAAACTACGGGAAACCCTTCAGTCTTCATCACTTCAGCCTTATCCGCACCTGCGGCAAGAAGGCTTTTCCTCACAGCTTCTGCGCAATCTGCCATGTCTTTATTGTGTTTGCTTTGTGCGCTTACGGATGGAATTTTCAGTAGATCCATCATCTCTGTCAGAAAACGATCTTTATTTTTTTCCTGGTATTCTTTCCATTCAGTCATAATAAAAAATATTTGATTTAAGGTTGACGAAGATACCACTTTTCAAATGCGGAATTTTTGTGAGTTATAACCAATTATTTACTTATTATTTTTGGTAGAAAGTAAAAGGAATCTTTACATTTGCACCAGATTGCTTTTCATAATCAGCCTTTGATTTAGTTGCAATAATTTCATTCTCTAATGAAATTGCTTCTTGTCAAAGGCTGAGTCTATTTTAGGAAGGTCTGCAATACCCCGGTCTTTGCTGACAGGTGAAATGAAAAGTTCTTTTTCTGTTATTGTGCATCGGTTGCAGTTATTTTCTCAGCTAAACCACTTTGGCGAGACTCTATTTTACTAAAAAAATTTTTTTCAATTTTCTTCCTGTACGGAAATAAAATTCGCGATTGAATAACTGAGAGTCGTGCATAGCCTTGTATGTCAGAAAAAAGCCTACCGGAGCCAATACCATCACAGGGAGCCAAAGTCCAAAGAGAGGTGTCATCACTTGATCTTTGGCAAACTTTTCTCCAAAAATATTCAACAGGTAATAGATCATAAAGAAAATCAGCGCCATTACCAAAGGCAACCCCAACCCACCTTTCCGGATAATACTTCCCAGGGGTGCACCGATAAAAAACAATACCAGACAGGCGATTGACATCGACAATTTTTTGTGCCATTCTATCTCGTGTTGTGTGATATTGGTATTCAGGCTTTTTTGATCTGAAGCAGAAAATTGTGCTACACTTCGTGCATTATTAACGGTGTTCAGCGCCATGTTTTTTACCAATAATCTGACTGAATCGGGCATCACGTCTTCAAATAGTTTTGCTTTTTGAGGTAAAGCAAGTTTTTTCATTTGCGTATCGATCCGGGAAGTTGCCGAGTCTTTATATCGGGCAAACCAGACATAAGATTTCATATCTCGCTGAATATTCCTGAAGGTACTGTCCGGTACTTTTTTCAAGGAGTCAAGATCTTCAGTCAGTTGACGCATACTTTTCATCCGGATGTTGTTCATAAAAAGGCTGTCTGATGTTTTTTGCAGGTTTAACTGACTCAGATCAAACAGTTTTTTATACTCCCTGAAACCAAGATTGATGAATTCGGTCTTTTGCGGATCGTAACTTGCCTCTTCTTCATAGCGATGGCCATCTGAAAGGTGGAACTCCAAAAAGTTTTTGTCCTTACTGGTTATCATCTTTGCATCTTTGGAAATGATTGCATTATCCTGCGGATTGTTTGATCGTTCATAAATGATGACATTTTTCAACAAACTATCCTGTTTCTTTTCAGCCACCTTTATAGCAAAACCTTCGAATCCGTTGTAGAAAACGCCCGGCCTCAGATCAAATGCAGGGCTCTTCTGGTAGATGTCATGATATATTCTTGCAAATTTGAGATTGGCAACGGGAGCTATGTTATTTGCAAACAGAAATGCCACTCCCGACAAAATGATTGAAATAACGAATAAAGGCCTCATAAAGCGCAGTAACGAAATACCGGAAGATTTAATGGCTACCAATTCAAAGTTTTCTCCAAGTTTGCCAAATGTCATGATGCTGCTCAGAAGAATAGATATCGGCATCGCAAGTGTTACAAGCGTAGCGCTTGCGTAAATTAAAAATTCTCCGAGTGTGAGAAAGTCGAGCCCTTTGCCTACAAGGTCATCAATATACTTCCACAGGATCTGCATCATGAATACAAAAAGTGTAATAAAAAAAGTAGCAATGAATGGCCCTACAAAAGCTTTTACAATGAGTATATCCAGTTTTTTAATCATGGAACTACAGATAGCAGAAATTGTTTGACAAAGACGTAATTTTCAATCTTATGAAGGATACAAAAATAGCCCTTTCCGGAGAGGAAATGGATTTAATATTGAATAAAGAATGGATATTACTCAAAAGAAAGATCATGGGGAAAATCGCCATGTTTCTGGGCGAAATACACGATTCGTATTCGGAAATAGCAAGGAGCAAATTCAACTTGCCCGGAATTCTGACTGTTGACAAAATGGGTAAACTTGCCCGGGGAGAAAATCTGAAAGGCCTTCCCTACCTGATGCTGGACTATCCGGCATATTTCAGTAGTGATCGGATAATTGCAGTGCGCACTTTATTTTGGTGGGGGCAGTATTTCAGTATTTATCTGCATTTATCTGGCATTCCTATACAGGATAAACAACCGGATTACTGGATTCAGTATTTCCGAAACAGAAATTTCTGCATCAGCACTTCTTACGACCAATGGGATTATGAATTCAATGAAAGAAACTTTGAACCCTTTACAAAATCAGAGGAGTGTTACCGCAACTTTATTGAGGATACAGGGATTTTCCGGGTGGCCAGGAAAATTGAATTGGGAGACTTATTAAGTGTGAGAAATGAAATATTAAGCAATTATACCTTGATTGTGGATTTTTTGGAAGATCAGTTTCCTAAGCGATGAAAAAGGTCTTTTACCTGGGTTTCCCAAAGCTGGCTTGCGTCTTTGATTTCTTTTCTTTCTGCAAAATCATGAATCACAAGGATTGTCTGATTGGTAATTTCAGATTTGTCAATGCTGAATTCAAAATATTCATCCTTGGGGGCATCGTCCCATTGGAAGCGTACAAATTTATTTTCTTCTTTCTCTAAGACTTTAGCATGTTGTGTGTGTCCCGACCATGAAAAATTAAATCCTTCATCGCTGTCTTCTACTTTTTCGGCAAACCACTCCTGCAATCCCGAAGAGGTTGACAGGAATTCGTATAGGATGGTTGGGGAACATCTCACAGGATACTCAATACTATACTGTACTTTTTTACTCATTGTATTTAGCTGATAGGAGTTTGATAGGCTGCAAAATAGAAAATAAAATGACTTCGCAAAATTTATTTCATAATACTATGACATTATTTAGCCTGGAGAAACATATAATTGAAATCTGTATATTTTTTTTGGCAACATACTTTTAACACAATAAATTACGTTATCTATTGAATTTGTGTAAATAGAACGTCTTTACAACCCTTTCAAAACTAACATGCTATGAGTATGCGTCAGCTTAAGATATCTAAATCGATTACGAACAGAGAGAGTGAAAGCCTTGAGAAGTACCTGCAGGAAATTGGCCGTGTGGAACTCATCTCCCCGGAAGAAGAGGTGCGCCTTGCAGAAATGATCAAACTTGGTGATCAAAAAGCATTGGACAAACTGACGAAGGCTAATTTGAGATTTGTAGTTTCCGTAGCAAAGCAATACCAGAACCAGGGTCTTACTTTACCTGACCTCATCAACGAAGGGAACCTTGGTCTTATAAAAGCGGCTCAGAGGTTTGATGAAACAAGAGGTTTTAAATTTATTTCTTATGCTGTATGGTGGATCAGGCAGAGCATCATGCAGGCTCTTGCAGAAAACTCACGAATAGTAAGGCTACCTCTGAATAAGGTAGGTCTCACTGCAAGAATCAACAAGGCTTATGCACAGTTGGAACAGGAACTGGAAAGGCCACCCACTCCTGATGAACTTGCTGCATTTCTCGGAATGGATGCTGATGAAATTGCCTCTACAATGAATATAGCGGTAAGACATGTAAGTATGGATTCTCCTCTGGGAGAGGGAGAGGAGAGTACATTGATAGATGTGATGGAAAATAAGAATGCTGAAAGTGTCAATAAAAAGATTGAATTCTCAGACAGCCTCACTTTCGAAATTGAAAGATCTCTCGCTGTGCTCACTCCAAGACAACGTGAAGTAATTTGCCTTGTTTTTGGTATTGGAGGGATAGAACCTGTGAGTCTTGAAGAAATCGGATCAAGGTATATGCTGACAAGAGAACGTGTGAGACAAATCAAAGACAAAGCACTTGAAAAATTGAGAGCCATTTCTCAAAATACAAATCTGAAAGAGTTTATGGGCGTTTGACCCTGAATGGTAAATATTACTGAGGTCAAATCATAAATACAATTGGTCGCCATTACCTCAATGAATTCAAATTAGATTTACTTACAACCCTCGATGGATATAAAAAAATGCTCCGGATTAACGGAGCATTTTTTTTGAATATCAAAGAACACATGAGATACTATTGTTGCATACCCTGCATCCCGTTTTGCATTCCTTCCTGCTCACCTTTCATATTTTTTCTTTTGAACAATGAGGTATCAAATTTCCCAAAACGCCAGTTGAGACTCAATCTCAATACCTGGGGGCTACGGAATGATTCATTATCCTGTACGGAATAAATCGTTTTTGAGAATTCCGAACGGGTATGAGTTCTGCTAATGCGGGTAGCCAAAATGTCGTTCATTGAGAGAGAGATGGAAGCTGATCTGTCTTTCAGGAAATCTTTCTTAATGGCCAGGTCAAATCCGTAAGTAGGTTCAGAGTATCCATTGGCCGTTGACATAGGAGCACCCCACATCATACCTCTGCCACCACCACCTCCACGTCCGGGTGGTAAAATGGTTTTGCTTGTGTAATCGCCTGTCAACTGGATGCTTACATTATATGGTAGGGTAAATGTATTATTGATTTTTCCAAACCAGCTAATCTGATTATTGTTTAGTCCGTTCGAAAGATTAGAGCCGTCAATGGAACTGTTATAAAGGTTCACATTGGTCGAAACATTCCACCAGCTACTGATTCGGTTCATGACAGTTACTTCCAAACCATAAGCATTACTGCTGCTTGCATTTTCGTAGGTTGAAATAAAAATGCTGTCTGGCCGGGCGGGATTAGGGTTGGCTCCGCGGTATTGGTAGCGTGTAATGAGATCGTTGGTATTCCTGTAATAAAGTGTGGCCAGCAGATTATTTCCTTTTCCCATATTATATTGATAAGACAACTCAACCAGGTTTGTAAACTCAGGCTTCAATGCAGGATTTCCGCGACTGATATTCAGCGAATCCGAAAAATCATAATAAGGAATTAACTGAAAGAAATTCGGGCGGTTAATTTTCCGGCTATAGTTCAGTTGAATGTCTTGCTTGTCGTTGATCTTCTGAGTAAGGAATACACTTGGGAAGAAACTGAAAGGAAATTTATTGCTGAAGGTTTGATTGCTGTCAATCAATTTACCGGTATAGAACGAACTTTCAATTCTTCCGCCAAGTTGGAATGAGAAATTTTTGATTTTTTGTGAATAGGTCATATATCCTGCATAAACCTGATCGTTGAATTCATATTTACTGTTCAATATAGGTAATGGAAGATATTTTGATTCATCATAGTTGTAGATGAAGTTATTGTTTTCGCTATTGTAATTCCTTACAGATGCCCGGAGCCCGGCTTCAATCTTTACATTTTCATTGATTGGATCAGTATAGTCTGTCTGGGCAGTAAAGAATTTTGAGCCACCATTATTCTCGGTCAGTTGCTTTCCTTCGGGAAATTTAGGATTGTTTGATCCATCGAAATATTGGGTACCGGAAAGTGAGTGACTGTTGTTTTTGCTGGAGAAATAATTGATGTCTGCAGTGATATTCTTATTAGGTCTTGCAAAGTTGTGCTTATAGCTGAATGTACCTCCCAGATTCTTGAATTCGAAAGAAGAATTTGTATTGATCAGTCCGGTTTCATTGACACTGTATCCGGGATACAAGGTATCTCTGTTGATATCCAGTAACCCTGAATTATTGAATTTACCATTTACTAAAATACCTGAAAGTGAAAATGTATTCCGGTTATCTGCCAGGAAGTCCATCCCTGCTCTTCCGAAAGCGAAATGGCCATCACTATTGGATTTACCTTTCTGATCAAAAATAGTAGTCATCTCATCATTGAAATCCTTACGCAGTGTATTTTGTGTGCCAACGGATTTATTTTTATTGAACATTCCATTGGCAAAAAAGTTTACTTTTCCCTGCCTTACATTGATATCACCTCCCAACCCGTATCCACCTTTGGTGTCTGCATTCACTCTCACATTTCCATTATACCCGGACTTGCGATTTTTTTTGAGTACGATATTTAAAATTCCGGCACCACCGCCCGATGCATCAAATTTTGCAGAGGGGTTAGTGATGATCTCCACAGACTCAATCTGGTCTGCGGGTATTTGATTAAGTTCCATGGTAGTTGGTCTTCCGTCAACAAAAATCTGTGGTGTTTTGTTTCTTAGAGTCACATTGCCATCTATGTCCACATTTACGCTGGGCACATTTTTCATGACATCTACTGCAGTACCACCGATACTGGTAAGGCTTTTGTCCACATTAAAGATTTTGCGATCAATCCCCATTTGTAAGGCCGGTTTGTTAGCAGTAACTACTACGCCTTCCAGTTCCTTGGGCTGAGGCTCCATCCGGAAATTGCCCAGGTCTTTGTCGGTAGCATTCATCATTTGTGACATATCTCCACCGGCTGACTTTAAATCAAACTCGACGTCCTGTATCACAGGGTCGTAACCAACAGCTGAAATAATCAATTGTTTCTTTCCAAAAAGTGATAATTTATCTATGGAAAATTCCCCTTTCTTGTCGGTAAGTGCTGCTGCGATCACCATGTCTTTCATCTGATGATCGGCAGTGTCCATTTTCTTTTGACTAAGTTGAATGGATGCTGCCTCCATAGGTTTGCCTGTTTTACCATCAAGCACCTTTCCATAAAAACGGCCAATATTCATATTTGAATTACCCCTGGGTCTTCCACCCGGCATTTGTGCCTGTAATCCGTAGGTAACCAGAATGGATATGAATAGTAAAAAAATTCTTCTCATTTGTCATTGATTTTTATTGCTTTCCTAAACGGAAAACGAGTGCAAAGTTGCTTAGAGTAATTCAGAAAGATTTTTTAAAATGTTATGAGTGGTAGGATTCTGAATTTTAGTGGGCGCAGGTTATGACAAAAATTTTTTAACAGTTACCTCATTATTTTCTAAATTTGCAATTCTCTTAAATGGTGGTTATAGCTCAGTTGGTTAGAGCATCAGATTGTGGTTCTGAGGGTCGTGGGTTCGAGCCCCATTAACCACCCTTTCGTTTTCAGGTCGCTTCAATCGTTGAGGCGACTTTTTTATTTCTTTACCGGTGATTGCCGGGAGATAAAATGGAAAATTTTCTCTTAACAATACTTTATATAAAAAACCTTTCTGTATCATGTACATATAAATCATAGGATTATATTTGCTCTGTTTGCAAAAAATAATTTCATCATTATGAATTTCAAAAGGATCAACAATATTTCAGGCTGGATCGTCTTTGCGATTGCAGCCTTTGTTTATTTATCTACAATGGAAGCTACCGGCAGTTTTTGGGATTGTGGTGAATTTGCATCCAGTGCATACAAATTGCAGATTCCGCACCCTCCGGGTGCTCCGCTATTCATCATGTTGGGACGGTTGTTTATGATTCCGTTTGCAAACCCGGCCAATTCTATTCTTGGATTGAACAGTATGAGTGCATTAATGAGTGCATTTACAATCCTTTTCCTGTTTTGGAGTATTACCCACTTTGCGAGAAAAATTGTTGAGAAGAAAAGTGGCTCAAATCTTTCGCAAACAGATATAATTACAATTATTTCAGCAGGCGTTGTGGGAGCCCTGGCCTATACTTTCAGCGACTCTTTCTGGTACAGTGCTGTAGAGTCGGAGGTATATGCAAGTTCCTCATTTTTTACAGCGATCGTATTTTGGGCTGTGCTTAAATGGGAACAGGATGTAACCAATGAAAAGTTGAAAGGAATAACGGGAAATTTTACCCGTGCTGACAGATGGCTTATTCTGATATTTTATCTGATTGGTCTTTCTGTTGGTGTTCACCTCTTGTGTATTCTTTCTATACCGGCTATTGTGATGGTATATTATTTCAAAAGATACCAGGCCACCAAATGGGGAACTTTCTGGGCATTTATTGCAGGTTGTGTGATCACAGGCGTGGTTCAAGTGCCTATGTTGCAATGGACGATCAAGCTTGCAGGCAATTTTGATATTCTGTTTACAAATAGTTTCAATGCGCCTTTCTTTACCGGGTTTGCTTTTTTCTTCATCCTGCTGGCTCTGCTTATTCTTGTTTGTATAAGAATCGCCAACAAAAGAGACTGGAACTTTCTGAAACTAGGGATGTGGGCATTCGCCTTTGTACTTCTGGGTTTTACCACTTATTTCACCACATTGATTCGAAGCAGTGCCAATCCGGCTATCGATATGTTTAATGTGGACAATCCAGTGAGTCTGGTCGGGTATCTCAGCCGAGAGCAATATGGCGACTGGCCAATATTGAACGGACCTGACTTTACAGCCGAGCCTCAGAGTACAGATATTGTACATACCTATGTGAAGGGAGAGCATAAGTATGAGAAAAAAGGTTCAAAGGCTAATTATGAGTATGCTTCTACCGATAAACATTTCTTTCCGAGAATGTGGGATAATACCAACGAACAGGGGCATGCGGATTATTATGCGGCCTTTGCCGGTATTGGCAAGGATCCGAAAACCGGTAAATATTTTGGTACTCCTACGATGGCTGATAATTTTGCCTTCTTCTTTAGCTATCAGCTAAACTGGATGTACACACGATATTTCCTATGGAATTTTGCAGGCAAGCAAAATGATTTGCAAGGCATTGATATGGGAAATGTGCGTGATGGAAACTGGAAAACAGGGATCTCTTTTTACGACAATGCAAGATTGGGCGATCAGTCTAAATTGCCGGACGCTTTAAAAAATAATAAGGCAAACAATAAACTATACGGCTTGCCATTAATACTTGGAATACTCGGACTTATCTTTCAGTTTCAGAGAGATAAGAAAGATACATTGGTTGTATTTCTCTTATTCTTCTTTACGGGTATAGCGATTGTGATTTACCTGAATCAGGCAGGCAATCAGCCCCGCGAGCGTGACTATGCGTATGTTGGTTCGTTTTACGCATTTGCAGTCTGGATAGGTTTGGGTGTAATGATGGTGAAGGATTGGTTTGCTACCAAAATGCAACCCAGAATTGCAGCTTATTCCGCAGCATTAGTCTGTACACTTGCTGTACCGGTACTTATGGGCTTTCAGGAATGGGACGATCATGACAGAAGCAACAAAACATTGGCACCTGACCTGGCTGTAGATTATTTGGAGAGTTGTGCCCCCAACGCAATTCTGATCACCTTTGGGGATAATGATACTTATCCATTATGGTTTGCTCAGGAAGTACTTGGTGTGAGACCGGATATCCGGGTTATCAATTCAAGCCTATTAGGAACAGACTGGTATATTAACCAATTAAGATACGCAATTAATAAAAGTGCCCCTATTCCTCAAGTGTGGTCAGCAGACCAGATCATTGGTAGTAAGCGCGATGCCATCTATTATATTCCCACGTTATCAGGATTTAATTCGGTGGCTGATAAGCCAATGGATCTTTTAACTATGATGAAGAATTATGCAGGCAGTGATGACCCGACAAGAACCTATTTAAATAACGATGACCTGATCAATGCTTACCCTACCAAGACCGTAACAGTGCCTGTCAATGTGGATGCCGTTAGGAAAAATGGTACAGTCAATGCAAATGACCAGGTAGTAGATACCATTGAGTTTAACATACCCAAGAATGTATTGGTAAAGAATGAAACAGCTATTTTGAATATCATAGCTGCCAATGCTGCCGATGGATGGAAAAGGCCTATTTACTTCACCTCCCCCTATAGTGATTTGGGTTTTCAGGATTATCTGAGGATGGATGGCCTTACCTACCGGTTTGTACCTGTAAAGAATAGCAATGTTAATCAGGATTGGGCCTATGATGTGATGATGAAAAAATTCCGTTTTGGACATGCAGATAAGCCCGGTGTTTATTTTGATGAAGAAAACCGCCGCCATCTCAATTCAATACGGCTTGCTTATGCACAAGTGGCTTCAGATCTGGCAGACCATGGTAAATTGGAAAAGGCACGCAATCTCCTGGAAAGATGCGACAAACACATGTTGCCGGAAAACTTCCCTTATGCAATGCCATCCAGAAGGCAAAATCACGACCAGATTGCTGCTCAGTTTTTATTAGCAGCCTACAAAGCACAAGACTCCTCCCTGGCTAAAAAGGTAAGTGATGCATTGCGCAAAGACCTGGAGCAACAGGTGACATACTTCAATAGCCTGAATGAGAATCAACAGCAGTCACTTTCCTATGACAATCAGGTGGTAACCCAATTATTACAGCAAATCAATGGAATGGAGGAGTACTTCAGGAAATCACAGAAAACTCAGGATTCGCTTCCGCATGTTTCCAATGTAAGTCCTCCTAAGAGCAACGATACTTCTGGCAAATAAAGCATTGGTCTCAGATATTAAAAGATCCTCGTTTAAGGGGATCTTTTTTAATATTTTTTCAAAAAAAATTATTCATTATTCCGATTGATAGTTTAAAACAATCTAATTTTATAAGGTCAATTTCCCCTATATCCTTCCAAAGAACTTTCCACTTACTTTCAGAAATACATCAGAAAATTTTATTCACAATAAAAATCTTGTTGTATGAAAAAAGTTTACACAATTTCTATGGCTGTGATGACTACTCTGATCATGAGTGAGACATTTGGCCAGGCAATTCTCCTTGACGATAATCATAATCTGTCAGGCTTTGTCTTTAACGGTAAAATCATCCTGACCAGTCATAGGGACAGTACGTTTTGGGAAAGCAACGGAACCCCATCAGGCACACAGCAATTCTCTACAGTAAAATCTGATCTAAATGGTATGGGTGCTATCGGTAACCTGCTTTATTTTGCAGGGCTCAATGCTACCAATGGTGCTGAACTCTGGTCCACAAACGGAACAACCGGTGGTACAGTACTCACATCCGATATCTGGGCAGGCCCTGATAGCTCCAAACCTGATAATTTTATTCTCTTTAATAATAAACTTTATTTTACCGCATACACATCTGCCCTGGGGAGAGAACTCTATCAATATACCGGCACAGGTTCTCCCACAAATGTCATAGACCTGAATTCAGGAAGTGGGAGTGGATTTGACAATATCCAACCGGGGAGAACCCGCCATTATATCAATAACAATACATTATTCTTTAATGCCTACAATGGTTCTGGTAATGCCTTGTATGGTATGCAGGGAACTACAGTAACCAAATTACTTGATTTTGTTTCGGGTGATAGCCTCAAGTCATTTTCATATATTGGAAATACTACCTTCTTCATGCTTTCAAATGGACAAAATAATTTGAAGTTGTACAAGACGGATGGAACGCCAGGTGGCACTACTCTTGTAAAATCTTTTGCAGGTATGATAATAGCTGACTTTGGTCTGCAAATGATAAACTGGAATAATAAAATCTATTTCTCTGCAGCCGAGTCAGGTCTTGATAATGAGTTGTGGAGTACTGACGGTACAATAACTCAGGAAGTTGCGGATATTAATCCCGGTGCAAGTGGTTCCTTTCCGTTTATTTATAATAGTGTCGTTTTGCAAAACAAACTAATCTTTGCAGCACGAACGGATGATTCAGGAATTGAACTGTGGAGTACAGATGGTACAGCGCTCAATACATCCATGCTACTGGATATTAAAACTGAGGATGGGGAAGGCTCCAGCCCGGTACTATGGCCGGTATTTTCAGATAAACAATCTGTAAACCTGAATGAACCATTCAACAGGTCAGCCAACTATAACGGATATATTTTCTTTGTTGCCGATGATGGGATTCATGGGAAAGAACTCTGGAAAACAGATGGAACTGCCCTAAATACCCTGATGGTGAAAGATTTAAACCCGTCTGGCGATGGTGCGGATGTATCTTCCTATATGTACACAAAAGAGGGAATTATTTTTTCGGGAGATGACGGTACCAACGGATTGGAGCCCTGGATTAGCAATGGTACTGATTTGGGAACTACCGGTATTGCAAATATTAATTTATCAGGTGATTCATATCCGTTCTTTTATTTTATTTGGAATGGGGATATTTATTTGAATGCAGATAATGGAAATGGTGGTGCAGAAGAATATTTTGACTTTTATAAACTTCAGGGGCCTTTTTCTCCATTGCCGGTTACCTTGGGTGACCTTACTGCAAATGTGTTACCCAACAGTGTTTCTTTAAGATGGAATACATCTTCTGAAAATAATTCGGACAGATTCATTGTACTGAGAAGTTTGGATGGGAATCGCTATTCAGAAATAGGAACTGTGCAGGCGGCTGGCAGCAGCAATTCCCTGAGAAACTATTCTTTTAATGATTTGGATGCTTATAATTTGGGTGTGAGCAAATTGTACTACAGATTGAATATGAAGGATAAGGATGGGAAATCTTATTTCTCAAAGATTGAAATGGTTACCTTAATTGAAAACGCAGCTGACTTAATCATCTACCCGAATCCTGTAAATGATTTTTTGAAAATTAAGTACAACACGAAATCCCAATGCAACCTAAGTATTTCAGATCTTAATGGAAAGATAGTCTATAGTACAGAAATTGATCCCTCAGCCAATGGATTGCATATAGTATATGTGTCTTCGTTTGCCAAAGGGTCTTATGTGGTGAAGCTGTCGGATGGCACTTTTACAAGGATTGGAAAGTTTATTAAAAAATAGTGCAAATTGGTTTCCGTCCTGCCATTATGAATAGAATTGCTAAGATCACCTAAGATTTTTTTTGATTACATGGATAATTGCCAGGGGGTATTACTTTGAAATCCTTTGACACATCAGGGGTGGAAAGAGAGCATTAAAGAATACTCATCAGGCTTTTGCATGTTACGTTAGAACCTTACAATGGTGAATTGCAGGATTCCAACCGCTTCAGCCAGATTGAAGAAAAGTTTAAACACTTATATTAAACTCTCTTAGCGCATCGTTGAGACTTGTTTTTTTGTCGGTACTCTCTTTTCTTTGACCGATGATTAATGCGCATCCAACCTGGTAAGTACCTGCGGGAAATTCTTTTGCATAGGTACCCGGAATTACCACACTTCTTTCAGGTACATAACCTTTATATTCTACAGGTTCAGATTGGCTTACGTCAATAATTTTGGTAGATTTTGTAAGTACCACATTCGCTCCCAATACAGCCTCTTTTCCCACTCGCACTCCTTCTACTACGATACATCTGCTGCCGACAAAGCAGCCATCCTCTACTATCACAGGGCTTGCCTGTAAGGGTTCCAACACACCGCCGATGCCCACTCCGCCACTCAGGTGTACATTCTTTCCTATCTGAGCGCAACTCCCGACAGTTGCCCAGGTATCCACCATCGTACCTTCATCTACGTAGGCGCCAATATTGACATACGAAGGCATCATCACCACATTTTTCCCCAGAAAACTGCCATATCTCGCTACCGCATGCGGCACAACACGTACGCCAATGGAAGCGAAATTTTTCTTCAATTTCATTTTATCATGAAATTCAAAAGGAGGAAGTGTATAGGTTTCCATCTTCTGAATTCCAAAATACATTAGTATTGCCTGCTTTACCCATTCATTCACTTTCCAGGCATTGCCTTTGTCAAAAGAAGGTTCAGGTTCGGCGGTGCGTAGTGTACCAGTGTCCAGCTTGTCTATTACGTTTCTGACTGCGTCGGAATAGGTGTCATCTTTCAGCAACTCCCTGGTATTCCATGCTTCCTCAATTAGGTTCTGAAGTGTCATCTGTTGTTTTTTCTGGCAAATATAGAGGAAGCTCAAATGAAATAATTTTTTGAGGTAAAGTCTAAAGGTTTATTTGAAATGCATTCAAAAAGTAAATTCAGCATGTTGTACATGGATTTATATAATTTTACGGTACTGCCAAATTGCATTTCAATGCCACTTACCTGTCTGGTTATTTCAACATACAATCGCCCGGATGCTTTGGAGCTGTGTATTCAATCAGTTTTGATTCAGACAGTGTTGCCTGCTGAAGTCATAATTGCCGATGACGGCTCAAAGGAGGATACACTCCAATTGATTAATCACTATCAGCAACGCTTTCCCATCCCTTTGCATCATGTATGGCATGAAGATACAGGTTTTCAATTGGCTAAGATCAGGAACAAAGCCATTGCGAGTTCTGTAAGTGATTACATAATTCAAATAGACGGTGATCTGATTTTGGATCCTCATTTTATTGAAGACCATCTGAGCATTTCGGAAAAAAATTATTTTGTCAGGGGAAGCAGAATATCTCTCAATGAAAAAGTGACCAGAGATATTTTGGAGAAACATATTTTGCCATCGGCAACTTTTATCAGAAGTAAAAATGGATTTTCATTGAATGCCCTTCGGATACCTATTCTGAAATCAATTTTCAGGTACAGATATCAGACCACAGGAAGAAAAAGGTTTATTGTAAAAGGTTGCAATATGGCATTCTGGCGGAATGATTTTATTAAGGTCAATGGATATAATGAAGCATTTTCCGGATGGGGCCATGAGGATGTCGAGCTATGTGTACGATTCCTAAATGCAGGAATAAATAAACAGTCCCTGAAATTTTCCGGAATCGTTTTTCATTTGTTTCACATAGAGAATTCCAGGAATGATGAAGAGAAGAATTATGCAATGTTTGAAATGGCAATTCATGAATCTGTAAGTTTCTGTAAAGTTGGGATTGATCAATATCTTCAATCTCGTTATCACGGATAATAAATAAGGAAAGTTTTAAATGCCAGGTGAAAATTTTTTATAATATTTTTCACCAGGTTGGCAGCAAAATTATTTATGCACATCTCTGCAAAAATTTAAGAATATGCTGCTGTTTTACCACTTCATTTTTGCGATCTTTGAAAGATTCTCCTAAATATTTTTCATAATGAAGTTTTCTCACCTGCATGTACATACCCAATATTCACTTCTGGATGGTGCAGCCTCCATCAACGGCCTCTACCAGAAAGCAATTCAGGACAATATGCCGGCCCTCGCTATCAGCGATCATGGCAATATGTTTGGTGTATTTGAGTTTGTAAAACAGGCACATACAATGAAAAATCCTGATGGTTCATTAAAAGTGAAACCAATAGTGGGATGTGAATTTTATATTACCGAAAACAGGCACCAGAAACAATTCTCAAAAGGATCGCGAGATCCAAGATGTCACCAGATATTATTGGCAAAAAACAATACAGGATATAAGAATCTGATTAAACTCACTTCATTGGGTTACATTGAAGGGATGTATTCCAAATATCCGAGAATAGACAAAGAACTGATCCATAAGTATCATGAAGGGCTCATTGCTACTACGTGCTGCATCGGCGGAATGGTACCTAAAGCAATTTTGTATAAAGACGAAGAAGAAGCAGAGAATGAATTCAAATGGTGGCTAAATATTTTTCAGGAAGATTATTACATCGAGCTTCAAAGGCATGGCATGCCGGAAGAAGATAAGGTGAATAAAATATTGTTGAAGTTTGCAAAGAAGTACAACGTCAAGATCATTGCCAGCAATGACAGTCACTATGTAGATGAAGTGGATGCCAATGCTCATGATATTTTGCTATGCATTAATACCGGTGCGAAGCAGCAGGATGAAAAAGTATCAGGCATTGATGATGAAGTTTCAGGAAAACAAAAGCGCTTTGCATTTCCGAATAATCAATTCTATCTGAAAAATACAGCAGAGATGACAGATATGTTTAAAGATTTGCCGCAAGCGATTGATAATACCAACGAAGTAATCGGAAAGATCGATACCCTGAAACTGACCTCTGAAATTTTACTTCCACATTTCAAAGTACCGGACGCATTTGCTTCTCAGGATGAATACCTTCACCACTTGACCTGGGAGGGCGCTCATAAGCGTTATCTTGAAATGACGCCAGAGATTGAAGAAAGAATTAATTACGAATTGTTTATTATTAAAACAATGGGATTTGCGGGATACTTCCTGATCGTAAGTGATTTTGTAAATGCCGGAAAACAAATGGGAGTTTTCGTAGGGCCCGGCAGAGGCTCAGCCGCCGGATCCGTCGTCGCTTATTGTATTGGGATCACCAACATTGATCCGATAAAATATAAACTACTCTTCGAAAGATTTCTAAATCCCGATCGAAAGTCTATGCCCGATATCGATACCGACTTTGATGATGAGGGAAGACAGAAAGTAATGGATTATGTGGTAAAGAAGTACGGTAAGAACCAGGTAGCACAGATCATCACTTATGGTACGATGGCGGCTAAGATGAGTATCAAAGATGTGGCGAGAGTAATGGATTTGCCATTGCAGGATAGTAATGCATTGGCCAAATTGGTACCCGACAAACCGGGCACTTCTCTCGGGAAGATTTTGCATGCACCGTTAACCGGGGCCAAGTCGCTTACTGAAGAGGGAATGCAATCGACGGATATAGAAAATATCCGGTTACTGCAACAGATTTATCAGGGAGATGATATTCGTGCAGAGGTGCTGAAAGAAGCGGAAATTCTCGAAGGTTCTATTCGCAATACCGGAATACATGCTTCTGCCATTATCATTGCGCCTGAAGATTTGACCACTCTTATTCCAATGGCGACTTCCAAAGATTCAGAACTTTGGCTTACGCAGATCGATGGCAGCAACATTGAAAGTGCAGGCGTACTGAAGATGGATTTTTTAGGGCTTCGTACGCTGAGTATTCTGAAGACCGCATTGAAATTGATCAAGGACAATCACGGAGTAGAAATTAATCTTGAAGAATTGACTCTTGAAGATGAAGCGACCTATCAGATCTTTCAGAGGGGAGAAACCAATGGACTGTTTCAGTTTGAAAGCCCGGGTATGCAAAAGCATCTTAAGGAGTTGATGCCTGACAAGTTTGATGATTTGATTGCAATGAACGCCTTGTATCGCCCGGGGCCACTGCAGTATATTCCCGACTTTATAAAGCGTAAGCATGGGAAGCAGGAAATCGTGTACGACCTGCCGGAGATGGAAGAAATTCTGAAAGATACGTATGGAATCACGGTTTATCAGGAGCAGGTAATGTTGCTAAGCCAGAAATTGGCAGGATTCAGCAGAGGCGATGCCGATACACTTCGTAAGGCAATGGGCAAGAAGAAAAGGGATGTGCTTGATAAAATGAAAGCCCAGTTTATAGCAGGTGGTACTGCAAACGGACACCCTCAAAAGACACTGGAAAAGATTTGGATCGATTGGGAAAAATTTGCAGAATATGCATTCAACAAATCACACAGTACGTGTTATGCTTATCTGGCTTATCATACTGCTTACCTGAAAGCTCATTACCCTTGTGAATATATGGCAGCTCTCTTGAACCATGCTGGCAGCACAGATAAAATCGCATTCCTGATGGAGGAGGCGAAGTCAATGGGCATAAAAGTATTAGGCCCGGATATCAACGAATCTGAAGAAGGTTTTTCTGTAAATAAGAAAGGAGAAATACGAATCGGATTTAATGGTATCAAGGGTGTTGGAGAATCGGCAGTATCCAATATTATTGAAGAAAGGAAATCCAAAGGTGCCTTCAAAGATATTTTTGATCTGGTAAAGCGAGTAAATCAAAGAGCTGTAAATAAAAAATCTCTTGAAAGCCTGGCCATTTCTGGGTGCTTTGACAGTTTTAAGGGAATGCATCGTGCCAGATTCTTTCATGCGCCTACTGGAGATCCGATGAATAATCTGGAAAAAATAATAAGGTTTGGTAACCAATATCAGGCCCAACAGAGCAATAATGTGAGCACGCTTTTTGGCGACATGCATGCGGAAACCTTTTTGCCACCTGAATTGCCGGATTGTGAACCATGGTCGCTAACGGACTTACTGGATAAGGAAAAGGAGGCAATAGGCCTCTTCCTGAGTGGACATCCGCTCGATAATTATAAGTTTGAACTGAGACATTATAATGTTATTGCCATCAAGGATATCCTTGAATACAAAGAAGAACTTATTTTGAAAAACGAAGATGGAAAGGTGGTCCGGTTTGCCGGAATGGTCAATAATGTACAGCATAGAATTGCTAAAAAGGGCACCAAGTACGGAACCTTTGTTCTTGAAGATTATGGCGGAAGTATCGAAATGATGTTATTTTCTGAAGATTATGCACGATATAGTCATTTGCTGGAAAAAGGAAATCTCCTTTTTGTAATCGGACACTATAAAAGGAGATATGAAAAAGCTGAACTCCAACTGTATGTACAGGAAATTATTCTGCTCGAGTCTTTGATGAAAATGCATACCAAAAGAATTGAGGTCAATTTACTCGCCAGGGATGTTACAGACCAGGTCATTCAATTTCTATCCAAAAATATAGATAGGAATCCGGGAGCTACACCTGTGAAGTTTATCATCCATGAGCCTGAGAATGATTATATGATTTGTATGAACCGGATGAAAACAGGTCTTACTATGAATGCAGAGTTGGCAGAATTTTTTATGAATCATCCGGAGATCCAACTGTCGCTAACGGCCAATTAGGTTTGCTCAAAATTCAGAATACTGTTTCGGAGAATTTTTGAGTTGCATAGGTTTTATAAAGTGAAATTATTTTGCTGAATACGAATACGTCTGAAAAATCTATTTCAACCACCTGTTGCGTAGTAGGTGGTGGACCTGCCGGTATGATGGTTGCTTTTCTGCTGGCGCGTGCAGGTGTGGAGGTAATTGTTTTGGAGAAACATAAAGATTTCTTTCGCGATTTCAGGGGAGATACGATTCATCCTTCCACATTTGAATTGTTGAATGAACTGGGCATACTTCAGGAGTTTCAAAAAATTCCTCACCAGGAAATGAAATTTATTCAGGCGAAATTTAATGACAAATTGCTTCGTGTGGCAGATTTCTCCCAGTTGCCGGTTCGCTTAAAAGCCATTGGGTTGATGCCGCAATGGGATTTTTTAAATTTCATTCGGGATAAAGCTTTAAAGTATCGAGGCTTTCATCACATGATGGAAACAACGTTTATCAGTTTAATTCAGGATGAGGGAGAGATTGCTGGTATTCATGCGATGACTCCTGAGGGGCCAATCGACATCCGGGCATCCCTGGTAATTGGCGCCGATGGGAGACATTCGGATGTGAGAACGTCAGCCGGTTTGAGGGTAGTGAAGACTGGCGCACCTATTGACGGACTGTGGTTTCGTCTCACAAAAAATGAAAGCGATCCGGGCCATGTTTTGGGTTATTTCAGGTATGGTAGATTGATGATTATGCTTGATAGAGGCGACTATTGGCAATGCGGTTTTATTATTCCAAAGGATGGATTTGAAAGATTAAAAGCAGATGGGCTTGATTCTTTTAAAAACGAATTATTAACTGTAGCATCGTTTCTGAAAGATCGAGTTTCAGAAATTTATAATTGGGATCAAATCCGGCTGTTAAGTGTAGAGATTGATCATCTTGAAAAATGGTATTCCCCGGGATTGCTATGCATCGGGGATGCTGCACATGCTATGTCGCCGGTTGGTGGTGTGGGTATCAATCTTGCATTGCAGGATGCAGTAGCCGCAGCAAATCTTTTATGGCACGATCTAAAGTATCATCAGCGTGTGGGAATGGATGTTTTGGCACAAGTACAGAAAAGGAGATTGTTTCCTGCAAGGATCACACAAAGAATTCAGGTAAGGATTCAAAATGGTATAATCACACGTAAGACTTCGAAAGCACTTGCTGTAAAAGCTCCATTCCTGTTGCGTTACATTCATCAATTTCCCTTTCTGCAAAGGTTTATAGCAAGGATGGTGGGGCTTGGTGTAAGGCCTGAGCATATTCAATCACCGGAATCGGGAGAGGATCAGGCCGGCTGATACATGCTTTCAAATGATTTCAAAACTTCAGAATTCTTTTTTGCATTTGGGAAGAAGGAAACAATTTTATTGATAACACCCTCTACCATTGCATCCGGGCAACTGGCACCACTGGTAAGCAGTATTCTGACAGGTCTCTTTTCCGGCAGGTAAGAAAGTGTGGTCAGAAGCGTTTTGTTATGAAAATTATAGTGTACAATTTCTTTTGATGAAATAATTTCTTCTTCAGAATGGATAAAGTAGGTGGGTAGCTTTTGCTCACATAATTCTACCAGGTGCGAGGTATTGCTACTGTTATATCCGCCTATCACCATGGCGAGGTCTGCTTCCTGCCGGATCAGTTCATACACGGCACCCTGATTTTCGTTGGTGGCATAGCAAAGCGTGTCTCTGGTATCTGCAAATCTTTCTGTCACGGTGGTGGCATTCAAATGATATTTCTCAATCATCACCTGCTTCAGATAGTCGGCTATCTGTTGAGTGTCTGTAGCCAGCATGGTGGTCTGATTGACAACTCCAATGCGTCCCAGATCCCGCTTGACATCAAACCCATCGGAATACTGTCCTGCAAATCGTTGATAAAATTTTTCAGGATCGACATCTCCTTTTATAAAGGAAGCCAATTCAATTGCCTCTTTCAAATCCCTGACGACTACCGTTGGTGAATGTTTGGCGCTGTGACTGAAAGTCGCTTTGGTTTCTTCGTGACCCGGTTTGCCATGGATAACAATGGTATAGTTATTTTTGGAAATAGCCTGAGCACGATTCCACACTTTTTCTACGAATGGGCAGGTAGTGTTGTATTGTTCAATGGATGCACCGGCATCCAATAGTTTTTGCTCCATCTCGAGAGTCGTGCCAAATGCAGGAGTCACTACGATATCTCCCGGTTTTAAGATATCAAATGGTAGAAGTGTATTCCCCTTGGTATCCATCAGAAACTCCACACCCCTGGATTTCAGGTCTTCATTCACATGCGGGTTGTGAATCATTTCACTCAACAGGTAAATCTTTTTTCCCGGATTTTCTTCAATGGTCTTGAATGCAATTTCTACAGCATTTTCAACTCCATAGCAGAATCCAAAATGGCGTGCAAGAAAAATTTGCACGTCGCCAAAATCAAGGAGGGTAGGGGAAAAATCTTTTTTCAGTTTATCCAGGGCCTTCCTCCTGTTCTTGATGGTGCTGATCAGAGGGCTTCGGTATATTATGGGAATATCAAATTTCTTCATGGTTATTGATTGCTGCAAAAATAGCAAGGAAATGATTTTTCAAATTACGAAAAATGGTATTATTCGGTTAAACTATATTTTTTGAATTTAACCTCAATCCATAGTAAACATGACCCTTAGGATAATACTTTCCCGTGGGTTGATGAATAGATTCAGAAAGGTGAAAAGCCCGAAGTTGTAGTATCTAACCTGACACTTCAAGGCATGAGATAAATAATAATTACCTATTTTGGTAGCCAGATCAATTTTATGAACCAACCAATTCAACATCCTGAGTGGAGTTTTCAGACAAACATCTATGAAGTTAATCTCAGACAGTACACTCAGGAAGGAACTTTTAAAGCATTTGAAAAGGAACTTCCACGGCTAAGAGATATGGGAGTAGAGGTACTGTGGTTTATGCCTATTACACCCATCAGTGTAGCGGGCAGACTTGGAACTCTGGGCAGTTATTATGCTGCAAAGGATTATGTAAGCACAAATCCTGAGTTCGGATCATTGGGTGATTTTAAAACCCTGGTGATCCATGCTCATTCTCTTGGATTTAAGGTAATTATTGATTTTGTTGCAAACCATACAGGAAACGATCATTCGTGGATAACCGAACACCCGGAATTTTATGCGCATAATCCGGATGGAAGCATCCTGCACCCACATGGATGGGAAGATGTATCTCAGCTCAATTTTGAAGAACGTGGTGTGTGGGATGCACTGATTGATTCCATGTTATTTTGGGTGAAGGAATGTGATATTGATGGATTTCGTTGTGATATGGCACATCTGGTGCCTCTGCCGCTCTGGATTGAAGCTCGTCAAAAATTGAGAGCGTTGAAGGAAGATATTTTTATGTTGGGGGAATGTGAGGTTCCGGATTATCATCAGGCATTCGATGCGACCTACACATGGAAATGGATGCACGCTACAGAAGATTTTTGTCATGGCAAAATGGAGTTGGATCGTTTGTTGAAAATATTATACAGTTCATCCATAGAGTTTCCCTGCGATGCTTTCAGAACTTATTTTACTTCCAATCATGATGAGAATAGCTGGAATGGTACGGAATATGAGAAATATGGAAATGCCGCTTTGATGTTGGCCGTATTCTGTTGTACCTGGAATGGGCTTCCGATGATTTATTCCGGACAGGAACTGCCCAATCTGAAACGATTGAAATTTTTTGATAAAGATCCGATTGAGTGGAATGGGGAATATAAGCTGCACACTTTTTATAAAACACTCCTTTCCCTTCGGAGAAGAAATTCTGCACTAGCGGCAGGCACAACTACTGTTCTTATTTCGAATCAGTATGAAGTCCGGGCTGTATCATTTCTGAGAAAAAAGGGTGAAAATGAAGTACTCGTGATTCTGAATTTTAGCCATGATGCTTTTGATTTTCATGTACAGAAAGTGACGGGAACGTTTAAAAATGTTTTTTCGAATGAAAGCGTAGAGCTTTCCGGAGATTATTCGGTGCATCTGCTGCCATGGGGATATTTGGTTTTTGAAAAGTGGGCAGAGGATGATTGAAGAATAAAAGATTCTGAAGAGAATTAAAACCGGCCAATGAATAATTACTTAAAATTACATGTACCGGATTCTTAGTTATAAATAAAGTGAATCGATGAATAACCTTTTACTGAAGAAATATTCCATTATGCAATGGATGGTCTTTTTCCTTGCTCTGAGTTATTTAATCTTGGTCGGCACGAAATCATCTGCCCAGTCAGACAGGGGCGATTTATTTCAGGCGGGTATCGTCAGGGTATCGTCGGGCCTGTTGCAGGGCGTAGAGGATCCGGAAACCGGACTTCGGTATTTCTGGGGAATTCCGTACGCTCAGCCACCTGTTGGAAGTCTGCGCTGGCGTGAACCTCAGCCGGCGAAACCATGGACAGGTGTCCGGGCAGCCAGACACTTTGGTCCCCGGGCCATGCAGGCCAATGTATTCGGCGACATGCGTTTCAGATCGGACACGGTTAGTGAAGATTGCCTTTATCTCAATGTGTGGACACCTGCCGGAACACCGGGTGATTTGCTTCCCGTATTGGTTTATTTCTATGGAGGGGGATTCGTTGCAGGCGATGGTTCAGAATGGCGATACGATGGTGCATCCATGGCGCAAAAAGGTATTGTTGTCGTGACCGTCAACTATCGGTTAGGCATATTCGGTTTTTTTGCTTATCCCGGGCTTACGAAAGAATCTCCTCATCACACCTCAGGCAATTATGGTTTGCTCGATCAGCAGGCCGCACTGCAATGGGTACACGAAAATATATCAGCCTTCGGCGGGGATCCGGCACGCGTAACGATTGGCGGCGAATCTGCGGGTTCGATTTCAGTGTTTGCCCTGATGGCTTCACCTCTTTCACGCAACCTGATTGCTGGCGCCATTGGAGAAAGCGGAGCCATGATACAACCTACACTTCCGCCGATTACACTTGCTGAAGGAGAAAAGAGAGGAGAGGAATTTGCAGAAAAGATTGGGGATACTTCTTTGCAATCGCTGAGAGATATTCCTGCGAATAAATTATTGAAATTGAGTTCCGGAGAAGGATTTTCCTACTTCACTTCTACGGTTGACGGATATTTCTTTCCGGAATCTCCTGAGACCATTTTTGAAAAGGGAGAACAGGCTAAGGTTCCGCTTCTTGCCGGATGGAATTCTACTGAAGCGCCGTATTCCTATTTTATGCAGGGGCAAATGCCTGATCCTGAGAATTACAGGAAATTGGTAAAAAAGCAATTTGGCAAAAAAGCTTCAGAGGTGCTGAAATTATTTCCGGGGAAGAATCAGACTGAAGTCATACAATCTGCCACTGATTTGGGAAGTGATCAGTTTATCGTGTACAGCACATGGAAATGGACAGAGCTCCAGCGTACAACCGGAGGAAAAAATGTTTACAGATATCTGTTTGAAAGGGCGCGTCCGGGAGGATACAATGACTTCGGAAAAAATACAAATCAGGCTTTACCTCCCCCTTTGGATGGGGCGGCTCATTCCTGGGAAATTGAGTATGCACTTGGAAATTTAACCACCAATAAAGTTTATAAGTGGACGCCTGATGATTACAAAGTGTCAGCAACCATGCTCGATTATTTTGCAAATTTTGTCAAAACAGGAGATCCTAATGACAATGTACTTCCGAAATGGACACCCAATACTTCTACCGGCCCGGTCAGCGTAATGCATATTAATGCAGAGAGCAGATTATTGCCAGAAAACGACAGAAAACAGTTTGAGTTTCTGGATAAATATTATCTGTCCAAATAATCCGAAAGATATTTTTTGGAATTTATTTCCAGACAGGTTGGTATTGTTGATGCGTATTAATTGTTGAGTTTCTAACTGACAAACAAACGAGCGAGAATTTCAGACATCAATTGGTTACATTCTGAAGAATTCACCAGGCCGGTTCTTATTTCCTTTTCGCTTTGGATATATTTTCCATCTGTCAAATCTGATTTTCCGTTTTCCAGCATAAGTTCCTCAGTCTGCTCTGTTACTTCGGGATGAAACTGAAGGCCGACAATATTTTCCCGGTAAATAAAGGCCTGATTGGAATTCGCTTCTGAAGTGATGAGATGAATGCTTCCTTCCGGAATTTCAAACTGGTCACCATGCCAGTGAAAAACAACCGGATTGTTTTTGAAAAGTTTGTAAAACCATTCAACACTTTTGCATTCTTTCGTTGGCGCTACGGGAAACCATCCGATTTCTTTGTGTGAAGCAGGATAAACCCTTGCACCCAGACAATCCGCCAGGAGTTGTGCACCGAGACAAATACCCAGTATTTTCTTTTTTTCAAGGAAACATTTTCTGATAAAGATTTTTTCATCTTTTAACCAGGGGTATGAATCTTCATCATACACACCCATGGGGCCGCCCATGATAACAAGTCCGTCTATGTCTTTCGTTTTGGGAAGTTGTTTTGTATTCTCGTATAATTGTGTGACTGACAGGGAATAGTTGTTTCTTTTGAACCATGTTTCTATAAATCCCAGACCTTCAAAGGGGGCGTGCTGCAAATAATGAATTTTCATAGAAAATGAAATGTTTTGAAGCGAGCGTTTTAAAGTGATTTGATTATACAGGAAACAGAGGGAAACTTTGAAATCCAGCAAATCAAAAAAAGCAGACCGGAGCCTGCTTTTAGTAAGAATATTTTTATCTGACTAAATATCTGTTGCTTCACCATAAGCCACAGCGGTAGCTTCTTTGACAGCTTCGCTGATGGTCGGGTGGGGATGTACGGCGTTGAGTATTTCATGTGCAGTGGTCTCCAGTTTGCGTGCAGCCACTACTTCAGCAATACACTCCGTTACGTTATATCCGATCATGTGACATCCTAACAATTCACCGTATTTGGCATCGTAAATGATCTTTACAAATCCGGTGGTGTCACCTGCAGCGGTCGCCTTGCCACTCGCCATAAATGGAAACTTTCCAACCTTCAGTTCATATCCCGCTTCTTTAGCGGCTTTTTCTGTAAGGCCGACGGAAGATATTTCGGGTACACAATAAGTACATCCGGGTACGTTGCCATAATCTATTGGCTCAGGATTCTTACCCGCGAGGTGTTCTGCAGCAATGATGCCTTCTTTACTTGCTTTGTGTGCTAAAGCCTGGTGTGGAGTGCAGTCTCCGATTGCATACAGTCCTTTAATATTTGTTTGTTGATATCCATCCACTACAATGCGGCCACGATCGGTTTTTACACCCACTTGTTCCAGGCCGATATTCTCAATATTTGCAGCAATACCTACAGCACTCAACAACACATCAGCCTCCAGGATTTGTTCGCCGGATGCTGTCTTTACGGTAGCTTTCACACCATTGCCTGAAGTGTCCACTTTCGTTACTTCACTGTTGGTCATAATGTCAATGCCTTGTTTTTTGAAAGCTTTTTCTAATTCCTTACTTACATCTTCATCTTCTACAGGCACTACTCGAGGTAAGAATTCTACAATGGTTACCTTGGTACCTATGGAGTTATAGAAATACGCAAACTCAGTTCCGATAGCGCCGCTTCCAACAACGATCATTGACTTGGGTTGTTTCTCCAAACTCATTGCTTTGCGGTATTCAATGATTTTCTTACCGTCAAACTTCATTGTAGGCAATTCGCGTGCTCGGGCCCCCGTAGCGATGATGATATTTTTTGCTTCGTAGATTTGTTTCTTGCCGTCTTTGTCGGTTACCTCCAGCTTGTTGGCAGCGATGAGCTTACCATTGCCCATGATGACATCAATTTTATTTTTTTTCATGAGAAACTGAACACCCTTATTCATTTTATCAGCAACACCGCGACTGCGTTTGATAACTGAGTCAAAGTCTGCACTCGCTTCCTTAATGTTTATTCCATAATCGGAAGAATGTCTGGCATATTCCATCACCTGAGCACTTTTCAATAATGCTTTGGTGGGAATACAGCCCCAGTTCAGGCAAATACCGCCAAGACTTTCACGTTCTACGATAGCCACTTTTTTTCCCAATTGAGAAGATCTGATTGCAGCCGGATATCCGCCCGGACCACTTCCCAACACGATAACATCATATGTCATAATGGATTGTTTTATTTAGTTTTAAAAGCGTTGCAAAAGTACTCTATGAATACCAAAGCACAAAAAAGAGGGGGCAGGCCATTCCCGTCCGGTAATGTGTATAAAGGATTCTGTATCTTGTCGGCTTAAAGTGAATGTTAACCGCTCCGATGAAAAATTACGGGATTATCTATTTATTTACCTGTCTGATTCTTTTGGGTTGCTCATCTGCCCGAAAGACCACCACCTCCCGACCTTTATCATCTTCTGTCACAGGGCCTTCGCCGGATATAAGGAGTACAGTAGTTTTGAAAAAGGAAATGCCTGAGGTTACAATAAATACGATGAAGTTAAATCCTCAAAGTTTGGTGGATTTCGCAATGAAACAAATAGGAGTACCCTACTTGTATGGCTCGTCCGATCGAAATAAAGGGTTTGATTGTTCGGGATTTATCAGTTATGTCTTTGGACATTTTAATATAATGGTACCGAGAATTTCATATCAGTTTACCAATGCCGGTGTGAATATTCCGATTGAGTTCAGCAAGCCGGGGGATATTATTTTGTTTACAGGCAGTAATCCGAATAGTGGCATTGTAGGGCACATGGGGATTGTCACTGAAAACGATCATGGTTTTGTAAAGTTTATTCATGCTTCTTCCAGTAAAGGGGTTATGATTTCTACAATGAATAGTTACTTTGTACCAAGGTTTGTTAAAGTGAACCGGATTTTTGTACCCTGAAATGATTTGTATCCTGCGGGGTAGCCTTAAATTGAGTACCTTTTGTAAAAAATTGAGAAATGGATCAACATTTGGAGATGGCCACTTTTGCCAATGGATGTTTTTGGTGTACAGAAGCTGTGTTTCAGAAATTGAAAGGAGTGGTCAGCGTACAAAGTGGATATTCAGGGGGTTTTGTGAAAAATCCAACGTATCAACAGGTGTGTTCAGGAGAGACAGGTCACGCAGAGTGTTTGCAAATCACCTTCGATCCGGCAGTTATTTCTTACGAGGAATTATTGCAGGTTTTTTGGGTTACGCATGATCCTACTTCGCTCAACCGACAGGGAAATGATATTGGCACCCAATACAGGAGTGAAATTTTTTATCATAATGAAAAGCAGAAACAAATAGCAGAAACCTCACTAAGGCAATTAACAGAAAGTGGAATTTATGATAAGCCAGTAGTAACAGAAATTAATCAGTTTTCAGAGTTTTATCCGGCTGAGGCTGAGCATGATAATTATTACAACAGGCATCCTGCACAGCCTTATTGTTATTTTGTGGTCAAACCCAAAGTGGAAAAACTCAAAAAAAATTTCAAAGAAAAATTGAAGGAGAAAGTGTGATAATTCAGGAGTCAAAAATAAAGAGATTGATTTTCTTATCCGGAGTTGATCCTAAATAAAAGTATTCTGTTTACTTTTATTTACTGAAATCCTGAATTACTATATTATCATGGGTAGTGGTGCTAATTCTGCTGCTGTGCCCGGATATCGAATCCGGTCAATTGATATTGTTCGTGGAATCATTATGGTGATAATGGCGCTCGACCATACCCGTGATATTCTGCATAAAGGATCTATTACCAATAACCCTCTGGATCTTACTGTCACAACACCAGCCCTGTTTTTTACCAGATGGATAACTCATATTTGTGCCCCGGGATTTGTTTTTCTTGCAGGTTTGTCTGCATTCCTGTTCGGAAAGAAATATGATACGGGCAAACTCAGATCATTTTTGATAAGCAGAGGTATCTTCTTAATTATAGTGGACGCCGTACTTATGTCTTTTATTCTTTCCCTTAACCCATCTTACGGAATGATTGTTCTATCTGTTTTGTGGGCTATTGGAATCAGCATGATAGTGTTGGGGTTTCTTTGCAAATTGCCGGTAAAAATTATTTTACTTGCCGGCATTTTGATAATTGGTTTGCATCACCTTGTAAATCCGGTAGTGAGCAACACCGGTACTTTTACAGGGGTGGCTCAGGCTTTTACTTTGTCTATACCATCTGTTATTTCGCTTTCCAAAGGCCATTTGCTTTTGGTAGCCTACTCTTTTTTACCATGGACAGGCGTGATGTTGCTGGGGTATGGTTTTGGAAAATTATTTTCCACAGACTACACACCTGCCGTGCGTATTAAGATATTATTGTTTGCCGGATTGTCTTTTATCGTATTATTTATTTTGCTTCGCTGGTTGAATTTTTATGGAGATTTGATACCCTGGTCTGTACAGAAATCCTACTTATTTACAATCCTCTATTTTCTCAATACCAACAAATATCCTCCTTCGTTACTTTTTGTATTGATGACTTTGGGCCTGGTACTTCTGGGACTTGCATTTTCTGAAAATGTAAAGGGACGAATAGCTAACTTTTTGATGGTTTATGGCAGGGTGCCATTTTTTTATTATTTGATTCATTTCTTTATCATACGCCTCGCTAGTGTCATTCTTTTTTATGCTCAGGGTTTTATTAGCACACAAATAAACACACCACCATTCTTTTTTCATCCAGCGGAATATGGACTGAGACTTCGATACGTGTACCTTGTATGGATTACAGTAGTCATATTGATGTTTCCACTGTGTAAATTCTATGGTAGGTATAAGAAAGCACATCCTGAAATTAAGTGGTTGAAATATTTGTAGCTTTTGCCGGGGGAGGGGACAACATTAAAATACTTTATTACTTTATTGTGTCTTTGCTAAAATAATGAATGTAATTTCCATCTATTTTTATCCCATGAAACTCTTGAGAGGATTTCTTTTGCTGACAATTCTGCTACCTATTATTTCATTTTCGCAATCTAAAGATACAGTGGTACGTGTTGGTGAAAATTATGTGACCCTCTCTGAGATTGTAGTCAATCAGAATCTGGATGTGGCATCATTTATTAAGCGGGTTAAAGAAGATACCACCTTTTACAAGGCTTTTAAAAACCTCAGAATTGTGGGGTTCAGGTCAATCAATGATATCCGGATGCTCGGCAAGAAAGGAAATATTGAAGCCTCTCTCAAAAGCAAAACCATTCAGGTAGTGAAAAACCATTGTCGTCAGATGGAGGTACTGGAACAAAATACAACAGGCGATTTTTATGATAGCGGAAATAATTACCATTATTACACAGCCTCGATGTATGCTCAGCTTTTTTTTACAAAAGGCAAAATATGCGGTGAAAATAATATTGTAGGTACTACAGAATTAAATACCGACGGACTGAGTGGCATAGAAAAACATAAGGCACAGTTGAAGATGCTTTTTTTTAACCCCGGAAAGAAGATTAAGGGACTTCCCTTTATCAGCAATAAAACAGAAATATTCAGTAAATCCATGGCCGGTAACTATGATATGAAAATTGATTTTGATGATGATGCCCATACCTATATCTTCAGCGTTGTGGCGAAAGAAGGCAAAGATGACAATGTGGTAATACGCAATATGACCACCTCCTTTGATGCCTCAACCTTTGAAGTACTTGGGAGAAATTATACCTTGAAGTACGACGCAGGTGTATATGATTTTAATGTAAGGATGAATGTGAAAATGACAAGAGTGGGTAAACTCCTGGTTCCTTCATTGATTACCTACAATGGAAATTGGAAAGTAATGTTTAAGAAAAGAGAAAGGGGGCTTTTTACCGCCACCTTGTCTGATTTCAAGGAATAAAAAAACAGGCAGTAGATACTGCCCGTCATCGCTATGTTTTACAATTAAAAAAAACTGTCTTTTAATTTTTTCTGGATATGTTCAGAAAGAAATAGGGATTGAGTGAGAAGCAGGTGTTGTTTCTTTCATCATCATATCCCATGCATACATTAAGAAATTTATTCCCTTCATTAATCTGATTCATTTCCAGAGCAGCACACAATTCAGGTAAAATTTCCCTGAGGGTACCATTCCAGCATGCCTCGGCCAATTGTTCTTTGGCGCTCATATTCTTATAATCCGGCAATGGGTCTCTGAGGTAAAATTCTTTTTGGAAAAATCTGCTGGCATGGGCAAGCAGTATTTCCTGATAAGTAATGGGTTCCATAGTGTTGTGGTTTTAAATCTCTGCATCTATGAGCCATTACCCGGATCAGGGATGCTTCAGAGGTTATCTTTTAAACATTCGTTCTGCATTTAAAACGACTATCCTAAGAAATTGTTGTGTGGGAGGGAGGGGAGTTGTACTTTATATATTGATTCGCAGTTACATTTGCTCCTTCATTTTTCTTACCCTTAAACTTCAATTTATAGGACAGTTAAAATGGTTGGGAGCCGGGTTGTTGTTTGCCATATTATGGGCATCTGCCTCCACTGCTACTAAACTGGCTTTGGAAGTAGCACAACCTTTGGTAATTGCACAATTAAGATTTGCAGTAGCCGGCATCCTCATGTTGATTTTAGCACATCTCATTTTCAGAAAACCGTTGCCTTTCAAATCTTTTTGGATTCCGGCCATTGTTTATGGATTGTTGAATATTACCATTTATCTGGGGTGCTATGTCATTGCCATGCAATATGTCACAGCAGGTGTTGGTGCATTGGCAATCGCTACTAACCCTGTGTTTATCAGTTTTTTGTCAGTCATCTTTCTCCGTAAGAAATTATCTGCCCATATTATTTTAGCGTTGGCTCTCGGTTGCGTAGGTGTCATAATAGCTTCCTGGCCACTGCTACAAGCAGCTACAGTGACTATGGGAGGATTGTTGCTGCTACTGTTTAGTATGGTTTCTTATTCCGCCGGTGCTATTTATTTTGCTTCCAAAAACTGGAATGGCACCAGTCTTCTTGTCATCAACGGGTGGCAAACTTTTCTGGGAGGGTTAATGCTATTGCCTGTGACTTTGTGGTTTTATCACTCCGGGCAGAATCACTATAACCCTGTTTTTTGGATTAACACGCTATGGTTAGCATTGGCAGTTTCTATTGTAGCCATTCAATTGTGGCTATGGCTGTTGCAGACAAACACCGTGAAAGCAGGACTGTGGCTATTTCTCTGCCCTGTTTTTGGGTTGTTGATTGCAGCCTTGTTGGTGAATGAATGGCTGAGCTATTATACTTACATTGGACTGGCATGTGTGATTGCCGGATTGTTGTTGACTGAAAAATTGAAAAAACCAGCGAAATCAATTTGATACTGACTTTTTTTCACCCGACCGACTGACAAGTCTGTTTTAAAACTGACAACAGGACTTTAAACGAAATATTGGCATAATAATTCCTGTACATTGGCAATCAAATAAAAATTAAAAAAAATTCTAACAATTATGGCAAAGTCGAAATTTGAACTCTTTGACGACAGGGTTCTTGTGAAGCCAAATCAGGCAGAAGAAAAAAGTGCCGGTGGAATCATTATCCCGGATACTGCAAAAGAAAAGCCGCAAAAAGGAACAGTAGTGGCTGTAGGTAAGGGAAAATATGCGGAGCAATCAGGTAACCTGATTCCGATGCAGGTGAAAGAAGGCGATGTAGTAATGTACGGCAAATATGGCGGTACAGAAATTACCATTGAAGGAGTTGATTACCTCATTATGAGATCTTCAGACATCTTAATGAAAGTCAGCTAAACAATTTGTATTCAATAAATATTTAATAAACACAAACATTCATAAAAACTATGGCTAAACAATTATTTTTTGAAATAGAAGCCCGCAACAAGATGAAACGAGGAGTAGATACGCTGGCAAATGCTGTAAAAGTGACCTTAGGTCCTAAAGGGCGTAATGTAGTGATAGATAAAAAATTCGGCGCACCCGCTGTCACCAAAGATGGTGTGACTGTAGCAAAAGAAATAGAACTGGAAGATCCCGTAGAAAACATGGGTGCCCAAATGGTGAAAGAAGTAGCCAGTAAGACTGCAGATATTGCAGGTGACGGTACTACCACTGCCACTGTGCTTGCTCAGTCTATCATCAGTGAAGGATTAAAAAATGTTGCTGCCGGTGCGAATCCTATGGATTTGAAACGTGGTATTGAAAAAGCAGTGAAGTCTGTAATTGAAAACCTGAAGAAACAATCTGTAGCTGTTGGAGACAACAATAACAAGATTGAACAGGTTGCAAGCATTTCTGCCAATAACGATGAAAGTATTGGTAAATTGATTGCAGAAGCAATGACCAAAGTAGGGAAAGAAGGTGTCATCACAGTAGAAGAAGCAAAAGGTACAGATACGACTGTAGAAGTCGTAGAAGGGATGCAGTTTGATCGCGGATATATCTCTCCGTACTTTGTCACCAACAGTGAAAAGATGGAAGCTGAATTGGAAAATCCTTATATCCTGATTTATGATAAGAAAATCAGTACCATGAAGGATATACTTCATATCCTTGAGAAAGTGGCTCAAAGCGGTCGTCCGTTGTTGATCATCGCTGAAGACCTCGAAGGAGAAGCACTTGCTACCCTGGTAGTAAACAAACTCAGAGGTACGTTGAAAGTAGCTGCGGTTAAGGCTCCTGGTTTTGGCGACAGAAGAAAAGAAATGTTGCAGGATCTGGCGGTTCTTACCAAAGGAATTGTGATCAGCGAAGAACAAGGTTATAAACTGGAAAATGCTGATCTTACCTACCTCGGACAAGCAGGTCATGTAGCCATTGACAAAGACAATACGACTGTGGTAGATGGTAAAGGCGATAAAAAATCAATTACGGCACGTGTAAACCAGATCAAAGCACAGATCGAGACGACCACCAGTGATTACGATAAAGAAAAATTGCAGGAGCGTCTTGCAAAATTGAGCGGAGGTGTAGCTGTGTTGTATGTAGGTGCTGCCACCGAAGTTGAAATGAAAGAAAAGAAAGACCGCGTGGATGATGCATTGCACGCTACCCGTGCCGCTGTAGAAGAAGGAATCGTGCCGGGAGGTGGTGTAGCATACATTCGTTCTATCCAGAGCCTGGATAAATTGAAAGGTGACAATGATGACGAAGCTACCGGAATCCAGATTGTACGCAGAGCGTTGGAAGAGCCTCTTCGTCAGATCGTCGTGAACAGTGGTGTAGAGGGTAGCATCGTTGTTCAAAAAATCAAAGATGGTAAAGCTGACTTTGGATTTAATGCCCGCACTGAAGTCTATGAAAATTTATTAGCCGCCGGTGTCATTGATCCCACCAAGGTTACCCGCATCGCTTTAGAAAATGCCGCATCCATCGCTGGCATGTTGCTAACTACAGAATGTGTAATCAGTGACAAACCAGAAAAAGAAAAACCGGCTATGCCTCCAATGGGTGGCGGTATGGGCGGTGGAATGGATATGGGTTATTAATCTCAGTACATTTCATTATACGATTGGTTCCGGAGGTTTTCGGAACCAATTTTTTTTGAGCGAATACAAGAATATTTGTGTAAGGTTCTGTATGGCTCATGATACCGGGATTGATTCCCTGCAAGTAATCTTTCTTTTGCCCAGGAGGAGGTTCGTTCAACAATAGCACGGTATTGATCAACAGGTCGCAGGATTTTCGGTCAAACTCCTTCTGATTTTTTTCTTTGGTTGACTGGAAATAAAAACAGCAATAAGTTGATTTCCCCCTATGCGATTGACGTAGCTCAGGCTGGTAAAATGGTCAGACTAAGAATGTGTTTGTAATGGCAGGAAAAGATGTATTCTAAATTACTCTCCCCATAAATGGATCAGTTTTGGAAGATTGCCCTGTTTCCAATCTTCCGGCGAATCTTTTTCGGAATACCTGGTTTCCTTCAGACTGTATAGAGAAATCATACCAGCCAAAAGTATTTTTGGTGTCAAGAATTTTTTCTGCCGTTTTTGAATCCTTATGGATTTGTAATTCCTGGCCGGAGGAACCATAGCAATTATCCCTGATTGGAAAACGATAAGGCTGGTTTCCTGTGCTAAGGAAGATGACCTTAGTTTCTCCGGTTAATTTTGAGGCATCCTTTGAATAATTGTTGAGCACTTCGATTAAGACCTCAGGGTCATTTTCTGTACCGGAAAATTCCCTGTAAAATCCATTTGGTCCATAGACTCTGAGGTGGTAATGGCCGTTCTTAAAGCTGTCTAACGGCCATGCATACTCTATTTGGTCACCTGCGCTTACGGCAAATGACCATGCCCTTACATCTTCCCACCGGCTACCTGAATTGTATTTTGTGGGGACATATACATTAAAGGGTACACCAGAGGCTTCATCTCCAAAATGTGTGTTTCTTACCCTGAAGATTATTCTGAAATTCTTCTTGTCCTCTGTCAGGCTTCCGTTCACTTCTATTTCATAAGGTAAAGCGCATGCATTCCGGATTCCCTTTTCCTGCCCGGGCAGGTATTGAGAAAATAAAGTTTCGCTGATTTCTTTAGCTTGTAAATTGCTCAGTGCATGGTAATCCGTTGGCGGTTCTTTGAATTTTGCATTGTAAATTTCTTTGGCAAATTTGACTTTGTCCAAAAACTGAGGCAACTCTGTTTTTTCACCATTATAAGGCCTGAATACTGACGTCAGATCTCCGGTAATTGTTCTCCGCCAGGAGGAGATATTGGTTTCTCTGATATCTTTTCCGGTTTTTAAAAAAAGAAATTTTTCCAGAAACCGAATGGTGGAAGTAATATCAAATACCTGCGAATTGACCCAGCCGCCTCTGGTCCAGGGGGAGGCCACAATTAAAGGCACACGGTATCCAAGCCCGATCGGGCTTTCTCTTGCATCCTCTTTTTTTAAATCGGGTCGTTGTAGTTCTTCCTTCAAAAACACATAATCCTCAGTCGTGTCAATACCTTCAGAAACTTTTCCGCTGCTCTCATCTCCCGGCCTTGGTGAAGTGAAAGGCGGAATATGGTCAAAGTATCCATCATTCTCATCATAATTCAGAATGAAAATAGTTTTTTTCCATACTTCCGGATTTTCGGTAAGTATTTTTAATACCTCTGAAATATACCATGCTCCAAACCAGGGAGCGCTTGGGTGATCGGAAAAATATTGTGGCGCCACTAACCATGAAATCATTGGCAGAGCTCCTGATTTGGTGTCCTGTCTGAATTGATGCAACACATCACCTTTTGGTAATCTGAATTCTCTTTTGATGCCATGATCATTATAAGTAAAAGGTTCTGTCTTATGATAATCCGGATCGTTTTTATTTGTAGTAAATGCGCACTTGTGAATATTTTTTTGGAAGGCGGGAAGTTTTTCAAAATTTTCCGGGCTCCATTCTTCGGCTTCGCGTTTGAATTTTTCTAATTGTTGGATTTTTTGTTTCAATATTTTTTTAAGTCGTGCAGCCTGGTTTTGTTTTAATCCTTTTATATCATTTTCCAAGCTCGAGATTTCATCCGGGAGTTCACCGATTCTCTTTGTGAGAAAATCATAATGGGCCTTGTGAAAACGAACATTGTATTTTGAAAACCATTCCAGATTGTTATCGGTAAAATTTGTCAGCCATCGTTCATCCTCTGAATCCACTTCCGATTTTAAGCTGATTTCATTTTGATAAACCTTCCATGAAATATTATTTTCTTCCAGCCTTTCCGGATAGGTTTTCCAATGAGCTTCGTGGTCATAATAGGTGTCTGAGTTTCTGACGTTTGCCTGAGCACCCGGTTTTTCTCTGATGGTACCTGTCCAGAAAAATGAACGGTTGGCAGTGGTGCCGGTAAGAGAAGAACTGAAATTCTGATCACAGATTGTGAACGCATCTGCCAAGGCATAATAAAAAGGAATATCCTCTCTGTTGTAGTATCCCAGAGTCAGCGGCATTTCTTTATATTCTCCACCAGCCTTCTTCGCGATCAGCCATTGGTCGTATTTGCCATGGTTGCGTGCATCTACCTGATCGGTCCAGGAATGTGGAAGGCTGCCCATCCATGTGGCACGTGTGTCTTTTATATTGAGTCTGAACGGGGCGTATCTCTTTCCCATTTCATTCTCCTGAATCCATACAGGTACACCACCCGGAATGGTAATTGCGTGTGGATCGTTATATCCTCTTACTCCCTGCAATGTTCCGAAGCAATGATCAAAAGACCTGTTTTCCTGCATCAGAAATACGATATGCTCAGCATCTCTGAAAGTTGTGCCCGGCTCAGGGTTAATGCGTAATGCTTCTCTGATGGATGCCGGTAACGATTGCCAGATGCCGGTACCACCTGCAAGGATAGATGCTTCCTTGATAAAATCTCTTCGGGTAGCCATGAAAGAAAACTTTTAGTCAGTGAAGATAAAGATTGCATGAATTACAAAGCGGCAGCCTTCATCTTATTCAAAATTGGGAATTCGGATATTCATTCCTGCCTACCTTTGCTACTTAAATATGGGAACGAACACAATAACAAAAAGTGTATCCAGAGAGGTACAGCAGGTTACCGTTTACAGCATCCTCTTTAGCATTAGTTTTTCCCACATGCTCAATGACACCATACAGTCATTGATTCCGTCTATTTACCCGCTTCTCAAAAATTCTTTTGCCCTTAGTTTCGCCCAGATAGGTTTGATTCAATTGACTTTTCAGATGACGGCCAGTATTCTTCAGCCAATGGTTGGTGCATTTACCGATAAGCGGCCACAACCGTTATCCCTGGCGATTGGTATGGGTTTTACGTTGGTGGGTTTGATTTTTATTTCATTTGCCAACAGTTTTTTAGCTATTCTGGTTTCAGTAGCCCTCATTGGCACGGGGTCTTCCGTATTCCATCCGGAATCCTCCAAAATAGCTTATCTGGCATCCGGTGGAAAGCGAGGGTTGGCACAATCCATTTTTCAGGTAGGAGGTAATACAGGCACAGCGATTGGGCCGTTGCTTGCTGCAATTGTAATTGTAAAGTACGGGAGGGGACATGCAGTTTATTTCGGCATTCTTGCTTTGATTGCTATGGTAGTGCTGGTCTATGTCGGTAAATGGGCGAAACCACATTTGTTACAATTGAAAAAACAAAAACAAAAAGGACGGGTGAAGGAGTATCCTACTCATCTTTCCAAAAAGCAAGTACCCTATTCTGTTGGGATACTCCTGGTATTAATATTTTCAAAATATTTTTATTTAGCCAGTATCAGCAGTTATTATACCTTTTATCTGATTGATAAATTTGGTGTGAGCATTAAACATTCGCAGTTGTTTTTATTTGCTTTCCTTGCAGCCTCTGCTTTGGGTACCTATTTTGGCGGGCCGCTCGGTGATAAATATGGAAGGAAATATGTCATTTGGTTTTCTATTCTGGGAGTAGCACCCTTTACCTTGTTGTTGCCTTATGTCAGTCTGTTTTGGACGGCAGTACTAAGTGTGATCATTGGATTTATTTTGTCGTCCGCATTTCCTGCAATTTTGGTATATGCTCAGGAACTTATGCCGGGAAAAATCGGGATGATCTCCGGATTGTTTTTTGGTTTTGCTTTTGGAATGGGTGGTCTTGGGTCGGCTCTGTTGGGTGTACTTGCAGACGCTACAGATATTTATTTTGTATATCATGTCTGTTCATTTCTTCCATTGATTGGATTGATTACCTGGATGCTTCCCGATTTGAGAAAGGAGAAAAAATTGCAATCAATTGCTCTGAATTCCTAAGAAGTTTTTTATAAAGTCATTGGTTAGTTTCTGTTCAAGGTTTTCTTTGAATTATTAAAAACTTTTTGAATTCTTTGAATCAATTGATGGTCTGGCAAACTGATTTTTTGCATTTTAATAAATGAAAGGCTTAATGATTAACAATAGGAAAAAAATTTAGTTGATTACCTTTGCGGCTCTAAAAAATTCAGTTTGGCGCTTATAAAAAGTATTTCAGGCATCCGGGGCACTATTGGTGGAGTGCCGGGAGAAAATCTAACTCCCATTGATATTGTAAAATTTACCGCAGCTTTTGTATCGATCTTATCCCGCAAATCCGACAACAGAAAGATTGTAATGGGACGCGATGGACGCATCAGCGGAAAAATTGTCGGTGATATTTGTTCGAATACGCTGCAGTCGTGTGGATTTAATGTCGTGGATCTGGGTATTTCAACCACACCAACGGTTGAGTTGGCTGTACAATATGAAAAGGCTGCAGGTGGCATTATCATTACTGCCAGCCACAATCCTATAGAGTGGAATGCATTAAAGTTATTGAATGAAAAAGGCGAATTTATTGATGCAGAAACCGGAAAGGAAGTTCTGGACCTTGCCGTGAAAGAGGATTTTGTTTTTGAAACCGTAGATAAATTAGGTACATATTCTTTTGACAATTCTTACCTGAAAAAACACATTGATGCTATCGTAAATTATCCTTTGGTAGATGTTAGAGCCATAAAAAAGCAACAGTATAAGGTTGTTGTGGATGGTATCAACAGCAGCGGATCTGTTTTTGTGCCCGCTTTGCTGAAAGCCCTCGACGTGGAAGAGGTTGTGGTAATCAATGGCGAAGTGAATGGCCGGTTCAACCACAATCCTGAACCACTGCCCAAGCATCTTACTGGCCTGAGTAATGAAGTGATAAAGCAAGGCGCACATTTGGGTATTGCGGTTGACCCCGACGTAGATAGGCTTTGTTTTGTGTGTGAAGACGGAAGTATGTTTGGTGAGGAATATACACTTGTAGCTGTGGCTGACTATATCCTGAGCAGAAAAAAAGGGAATACAGTTAGTAATATGTCTTCTACCAAAAGTCTTAAGGAAATCACTCTTCAGCAGGGCGGGGAATATTTTCCGAGTGCAGTAGGTGAGGTGAATGTGGTGGAAAAGATGAAAAAAGTGAATGCAGTTATTGGCGGTGAGGGAAATGGTGGAATCATCGTCCCTGATTTTCATTATGGAAGAGATGCACTTATTGGAATCGCATTGTTTCTTACCCATCTTGCAAACTCAGGTAAGAGTATTAAGAAACTGAGATCGAAGTATCCCGATTATGTTATCAGTAAAAATAAGATAGCTCTCGATAAAGACACAGATGTACCTGAGCTGCTCGAAAAAATCAGGAATAAATACAAGAATCATCCGGTGAATACGGAAGACGGGCTGAAGATTGAGTTTGAGAATGATTGGGTGCATTTGAGAGCCAGCAATACTGAACCTATACTTAGAATTTACTCTGAAAGCAATTTTGAAAAAACAGCCGACAATATTGCAAAGAAAATTATAAGTGATATTCAGGAGGAATTAAGCAGAAAAGAGAAGTGAATAATTTTTTGATACAATGAAAAGAATCTATTTTGACAATGCGGCTACTACAGCCATTGATTCCGATGTGTTTGAAGAGATGAAGCCTTTTTTTACTGAAAAATTTGGCAATCCTTCTTCAATCTATTCTTACGGACGTGAAACAAAACTTGCGATAGAGAATGCACGGAAAACCGTTGCTAAAATCATTCATGCCCAACCCTCTGAAATATTTTTCACCAGCGGAGGTACGGAAAGTACCAATACAGCCATTCATGCTGCCGTAGAAGATTTGGGATGTAAACACATCATCACTTCGCCTATAGAGCATCATGCGACTTTACACACAGTTGGACATTTGTCAAAGACTCAAGGGATCAGACTTTCCTTTGTAAATGTTTTGCCCAATGGACATATTGATCTCAATGACCTGGAAAATCTTCTGAAGGAGAGCAAAGAAAAATGCCTGGTGACCCTGATGCATGCCAACAATGAAATCGGAAATATCACTGACATAAAAAGTGTTTCTGTGCTCTGTGAAAAATACAATGCTATATTTCACACCGACACAGTGCAGACACTTGCACACTTTCCAATTGATGTCTCAGAAATTAAAGTTCATTTTCTAAATGGTGCCGGGCATAAATTTCATGGACCGAAAGGTGTTGGGATGCTGTACATCAACAAAAGCGTAAAAATTTCTCCCTATATACAAGGCGGTGGTCAGGAGCGAAACATGCGTGCCGGTACTGAAAATGTGTATGGAATCATAGGCTTTGCCAAGGCGCTTGAGATTGCCAACCGGAATATGAAAGAGGAAAGCAGTCACATAAGCGCTGTGAGAGATTACATGAAGAAAAGATTGGAGGAAGAGATTGAAGGTGTTTCATTTAACGGTGATTGGGGTGGTCAATGTCTTTATACTGTATTGAGTACCAATTTTCCAAAAAATGAAAAGTCTGAGATGATTCTTTTCAATCTTGACATTCATAATGTTTGTGCCAGCGGTGGTAGCGCCTGCTCCGCCGGTGCACAGGTGGGGAGCCACGTCATGCATATCTTACATCCCCAGGATGATGTAGTAACGGTACGATTCTCATTCAGCAAGTATAATACAAAGGAAGAAGTGGATGAGGTGATCAGCGTATTAAAAGAGATACTTTAAAATTGTTCTCTTTTTCAGATATAGATATCCTCTATCAGAAAGTATTGTTCTTCTTCTTTATTCAGGATAATCGACAGTACATCAAACTGAATTCTTTCCCAGCCGGGGTTTTGGTATTGAAATTCACTGGCAGCATTGATTACATGTTTTAGTTTTTTCTTAGTAACATCTGATTCGGGAAGTCCGAACGTAAGTGACTTTCTTGTCTTTACTTCAATAAAATGCAGAATTCCATTCTTTGAGGCGACAATGTCTATTTCAAGATGTTTGAATGTCCAGTTGCGATGAAGGATCTTAAACCCCTTCTTCGTAAGGTATGTGGATGCCAGTTTTTCTCCAAGCTTTCCTATGGACAGATGATTTGCCATGGAATGAATGTAAGAACTTACTTGCAAAGTTTCAAAGAGTACCTCTGTTGTGAATAAACAATGAATATTGAAATCTTTCAAAAAACATGTTTAGATTTTTCGGAGGATAGCCCCAATGACCGCATTATAGGAAAACAGATAATTTTTGATTCAGAAAGAATGCAGGGTAAAGGATCTTTGTTTCGTTAAAGAATTCAAAATTTCTTCATTTTGATGGGTTAATTTTTAAGTTTCATCCGTCATAGATACATAGTGTGATCTTCTTGTGTTCTTAGAAAGGAATTATAGTTCTATATTAAGAAATAGAAAAGTAAATTTGTAACGATTAAAATCTACATAAATGAAAAAGTTCTTTTTTATAACTGCTTTTCTTCTGAGCGCTAATTTTCTCTTTGCCCAGATGGTGAAAAATCCTGTAAGCTGGACATCCAGTACAAAAAAAATTGCGGATAAGACTTATGAAATTACTCTGACGGCCAATATTGAAGACGGATGGCACATGTATTCTCAAACAACACCTGACGGCGGGCCGTTGCCTACCAAAATTTCTATTACAAAAAACCCACTTGTAGTAGTTCCTGCCGGTAATCTGAAAGAGGTTGGAAAGCTGGAACAACGTCATGAGCCTTTATTTGGCGTAGATGTAAAACAATATTCAGATCAGGTTGTATTCAAGCAAACAGTGAAAGTAAAAGCCAATGTAAAGACGTCTTTGGATGTAGCTGTTCAGTTTATGGTTTGTGACGATCACCAATGTTTACCTCCTTCTACCAAGAAATTTACTGTTGCACTTAAATAAACCATCAAATTAATGGATTCATCACGGAGGGCGGTTGCCCGGATATCCTGGCTGCTGGGATTTATCTTGTCGTTTCAAATTGTATTTGCCCAGGAATCACATCCTGTACAGTTTTCATTTGATACCAGACACGTCAATGACAGCGTAGCCTATTTGCAGATTAAGGCAAAGATTGCTCCTGGAATCAAATTGTATTCCCTGCAGAATTCACCGGAAGATCTTGTGTATTCTTCTTTGTCGTTTGATTCTTCACTGAAATCGAAATTGTCCGGTAACCCGGTAGTGGAGGGGAATCTTCAAAATGAAAAAGACCCCATTCTTGAAGGTGAAACACATTTTTTTACTGATTCTGTAATCTGGAATCAGCCCATTCTTGCCAAACCCAACGATAGTTTTCTTGTATTGGGAAAAGTAAGTTATATGTATAAGAAGGGAGATGATTTCCCTTCCGGAGAAGAGAAGTTTGAAGAGTTCGTGTTGCCGCAGTTGAATAATACAACTGAAGTTACAGCAGACAAGGGCGCTATCGCAGAGGCTAACTCAGGTGAAAATTCCATTGGTAAAAAGTCTTCCTGGTGGATTTTTGTAAGTGGATTTTTGGGAGGCCTGATAGCTTTGATTACACCGTGCGTCTATGCGATGATTCCGATCACGGTCAGTTTCTTCACCAAAAAAAGTAATAACAGTGCGGAAGGCATCCGGAATGCAATCCTGTATTCATTATCTATAGTATTTATTTTTACATTTCTTGGCTTCCTGATCACTTTAATTTTTGGCCCGGATGCAATGAATGTGCTCTCCACCAACTGGATTGCCAACCTTATATTCTTTTTAATCTTCCTGATTTTTGGTATTTCATTTCTTGGCGCTTTTGATATTACGTTGCCGAGTTCTATGGCTAACAAATTAGACAGCAAATCAGGTACAGGAAGTTTTCTGGGAATATTTTTTATGGCCTTGACACTCGTAGTGGTTTCGTTTTCATGTACAGGGCCCATTCTTGGAAATTTATTGGTACTCGCAGCACGGGGCAGTTATTACGGACCTATGGTCGGAATGCTTGGCTTTTCCTTAGCCCTGGGTTTGCCGTTTGCATTTTTTGCATTCTTTCCGGGCATTATGAATAAGTTGGGAAAATCGGGAGGATGGCTCAATGCAGTGAAGGTGACACTTGGTTTTCTGGAGTTGGCTCTTGCCCTGAAGTTCCTTTCTAATGCTGACCTTGCCAGAGGTTGGAGAATTCTTGACCGTGAAGTTTTTATCAGCCTTTGGATTGTGATATTTATTCTTTTAGGTTTGTATCTGTTGGGTAAGTTGAAGTTTCATCATGATGATGAATTGCCAAAGAATGATTTCAGCATACCTTATATCAGTATTCCCCGGTTATTTCTGGCTATTGTAGCTTTTTCATTCGCTGTGTATATGATTCCCGGATTGTGGGGTGCACCTCTGAAGAGAATTTCCGCTTTTGTGCCGCCAATGGGTACACAGGACTTTACACTTTCCGGTGTAGGTGCAAATGCAAGCCATGCCTCTGTACAAGGTGGAGAAGAAAATGCTTTGCCGCCTCCCGTAAAATATTACGACAGAATGAAGATGTATGAACCCGAAGTGGTTGTAAAATATGGCATGGTTACCTATTTTGATTACAAAGAAGCACTGGAAGTAGCCCGAAAACTAAAGAAGCCACTGATGCTCGACTTTACAGGTGTGAATTGTGTCAATTGCCGTGAAATGGAAGGGAAAGTATGGAGCGACCCAGAGGTAATGAAGCGATTGAAAAACGATTTTGTCATAGTTTCACTGTATGTGGATATTCACAGTGTGTATATTCCCAAGGATGAACAATATTACTCAGAGTCACTCAGGAAAACCGTTAAGACACTGGGCGAAAAAAATACAGACCTTCAGGTATCAGTTTATAATGCCAACACTCAACCTTATTATTTCTTCCTGGATGGGAATGAAAAGAGACTTAGACCGGATGGCTATGGCTATGATCCGGATGTGGAAAAATTTAAGTCGATGCTGGACGAGGTAATTGCTAAGTATAAAGCGTCTAAGTAAACAGTCCTGAAGAACCAAAACTATTTTTTCAACAAATCGAATTAACTAAAAATGAAAGTGAAATTACTTCTGCTTCTTGCAGTGGCCTTCTTATGGAATGCCGGAAATGCCCAGAAGAGAAATTCCAAAACTACCCCCGTGGTAGTAAATGGCATGAAAGATACGACGGCCCCTAAAGGGCCAATGACCCCTCCGAAAGGGCCAAAGCCTTATGATAAGGTGATTACCGGAGAGGCTGTGACTACTACAGGTTTCCTGACAGTTCACAAAGTAAAAGACGATTATTTTCTGGAAATCCCGGATTCTGTTTTGGATAGAGATATTCTCATTGTAAACCGGATTGCCAAAGCGGCTGCAGGAGTAAGGTCGGGTTTCTTTGGATATGGCGGTGATCAGATCGGTAAGCAGGTCATTCAATTTGCCAAAGGGCCGGATAATAAGGTTTTTATCAAATCAATTTCTTTTAGTGAGACAGCCACCGACTCTACCGCCGATGGTATGTATCGCTCGCTGAAAAACAGCAGTCTGCAGCCACTTGAAGCAAGTTTTGATATTGCGGCTTTTTCCAGGGATAAAAAGAACGTGGTTGTTGACGTTACCAAATATGTCAATGGAGATAATGATATTCTGTTTTTTAACCCGGGAATCAAACGTATGATCGGACTGTCACAACTTTTGGCAGACCGCTCCTATATTGTCAGTATCAAAGCATTCCCGATGAATGTGGAGATCAAGACAATGAAAACCTATATGAGAACTCCGGTGTCTTCCCCGGGCGCACCTTCTCCTTTTGGTCAGGCTACAGCGTCTCCGATTACTTATGAACTGAACAGTTCTATCGTAATGCTTCCCAAAGTGCCCATGAAGCCCAGATATTTTGACCCGCGTGTGGGTTATTTTGCAACATCTACAACCGATTTCGATGCAAACCCTCAGGGTGTTAAACGTATAGTTATGGCTGTTAGATGGAGACTGGAGCCAAAGGATGAAGATGTTCAAAAATACCTGAGAGGTGAATTGGTAGAACCTAAAAAGCAAATTGTCTATTATATAGACCCTGCTACCCCTAAGAAATGGGTTCCTTATTTAATACAGGGAATTAACGACTGGCAGGTGGCTTTTGAACAGGCAGGATTCAAAAATGCCATTGTAGGAAAAGAAGCCCCTGTGAATGATTCTACATGGAGTCTGGATGATGCAAGAAACTCAGCAATCGTTTATAAACCGTCTTCTGTGGCTAATGCAAGCGGCCCGAATGTGAATGACCCCAGAAGTGGTGAGATATTGGAAAGTCATATCAACTGGTATCATAATGTGATGGAATTATTACGCAACTGGTACTTTATCCAGGCGTCTGTGCTGGATTCCAAAGCACAGACCATGGTTTTCAGTGACAGCCTGATGGGGCAATTGATCCGTTTTGTCTCTTCTCATGAAGTAGGACATACACTCGGGTTGAGACACAATTTTGGCTCGTCATCTACAGTGCCGGTAGAAAAACTCAGAGATAAAAATTGGCTAAAAGTACATGGACATACACCTTCAATAATGGATTATGCACGTTTTAACTATGTAGCTCAACCGGAAGATAAGTTGGA
>CAYXAL010000011.1:15367-90992 GCA_964463015.1 uncultured Ginsengibacter sp. | reverse complement strand
CCATGATTATCAGGAGGAGATACCTGTACGATAGCCACATCAATAGGAAGAATCCCACGTTTAAATAAGATGGGTATTTCACTCAAAAAAACCGGAATATAATCGGCATATCCTTCATTCACCTGTTTTCTTACCGATTCCGACACAAACAAAGAGTTGACCTTAAAGCTCTTTCTCAATTCTTTTGATGCGACATCCATTTTGCCAAAAACAGAAATAGATATCAGTTCCACATCTTTAAGACGAGCACCCTGCTTTGCCAATTCTGAAATCAGATAGGTGGGGGTTTGTGCGCTTCCATGCAAAAAAACACTATGACCACTTTGAATGATACCCAAAGCCTTTTCTGAAGTCACAAATTTGTCATTCACTTGCATAATAATCACTATTCAGATCCGGCCGCAAAAATACAACGGGGTTTGGATAGAATTCTTTCTCATTTACTTTTTCTTAATTCTTTATCCATTGATTTTTTCAGACAATTCTCAACATCAGGAATGAAAGCCCGTTAAAAAAATTGTACCTGTCAAAAAAAAATCTTAAAATTTACAAAATACATCCGATGATTACCCGATGAATTCATTTGAAACAAAATTTTACTCCAAATGAAAATATTCATTTCTCTTATCTTTTTTATGTGCTGTTTATCGGCAAGGTCTCAACATCGTCCAAATATTATTTTGATTATTTCAGACGACCATTCCTATCAAACGATCAGCGCCTATGGAAGCAAACTAATTAAAACGCCAGGTATAGATCGTATAGCCAGGGAAGGCGTCTTGTTTAATAACGGATATGTGACAAATTCCATTTGCGGACCAAGTCGTGCCGTAATTCTCACTGGAAAATACAGCAACAAGAATGGATTTAAGGATAATGAAAATTCTTCTTTCAATGGAAACCAAAACAGCTTTGCAAAGGAATTGCAAAGTAACGGATATCAGACAGCCTGGATAGGAAAGTGGCATCTGGAAACCAAACCCCTGGGTTTTACCTATTGGCAGATTCTACCCGGACAAGGACAATATTACAACCCGGATTTTCTGAAAATGGACAGCAGTAAAATCAGAATAGAAGGATATGTCAGCAATGTGATCGAAGACCTGGCCGAGGACTGGCTAGATCACCGGGATACAACCAAACCTTTTTGCCTCGTGGTGGGGCATAAGGCTACCCATCGCACCTGGATTCCGGACACTATGGATTTTGGAAACTTTGACCATATCAACTTTCCCTTGCCTCATAATTTTTATGATGATTATACCGGCAGGAAAGCAGCTGAGGTTCAGGATATGACAATTTCAAAAACCATGTTATTGGGATACGACCTGAAAATGTTTGGTCACGATTCAGACGAAAACAAACAAGGATCCATCACACGAATGAATCCTTCACAGAGATTAAAGTTTGATACCTATTACCATTCCATATACAAAAATTTTGCGTCCAGGAATCTTACAGGCAATGCACTTACCGAATGGAAATTTGAGAGATACATGAAAGACTATCAAAGTACGGTATCTTCTTTGGACCGCAATATAAACCGCCTTCTCAATTACTTAGACAAAAACAGGCTTTTCAAAAACACGGTGGTTATTTACATGTCCGACCAGGGATTTTACATGGGTGAACATGGCTGGTTTGATAAGCGATGGATGTATGAAGAATCTTTTCGCACACCTTTACTGATGCGCTACCCGGGCGTAGTAAGTCCGGGATCAGTCAACGAAGATTTTGTGATGAATGTGGACATTGCCCCTACCCTCCTGCAAATGGCAGGTATCAGAATCCCTGATGACATGCAGGGTGAATCCTTTTTACCATTGGTTACCACCAAAAATGCCAAAGGCAGGGATGCAATGTACTATCATTATTATGAAAATGGCGAACACAAAGTATCACCACATTTTGGTGTGAAAAACCACCGATATAAACTTATCCGTTTTTATAAAAGAGTCAATAGCTGGGAATTGTATGATCTGAAAAATGATCCCAATGAGATGCATAATCTGTATGGCAGCAAAAAATACAAAAAGGTCACAAAACAGATGTATAGCCTATTACTTCAGATGATAAATCAATATGACGACGACGATGCAAGAGTGGTATTGGGATTGAAAAACTGATGCAATAATCTACTTATCCATGAACAGATGGATTTAATTGCCATACAAAGAATTCCAAATTAAGTCCTCTTATTATGCACCCATCCATATCTTAAAATTTTTTTAAGAAGAACTATCTGTCCCAGGTGATAATAGGTGTGCTCCAGATTTCCCAAAATATTCCGGAGGTAATTACCATTTGCTGGCCGGATAAATATTTCGAACAATTGATCTGAATTAAGATCCTTAACCCTGTTAGAAAATTTATCAGCGTTCTCAAATAATCGTTTCTGAAGTTTCACCCAGTCTTCTTCTGATTTGATTTCCGGATGTGTCAGGCTTTCTTCCTGGCTACCGGCCGGCATTTCCTTTCCTTCAAGTACAAAGTTGGCTCGTTCGATAAAATAATTGATATGCCAAACAATCGAAGCAATCGTGTTCAGATTGTAAACTTTTTTTAAGGCTTCCTCCACAGTTACATCCTGAAGCGTGTGCTTCAAATCCACCTCTGTCCAGTTCACTCCGTAAAAGGAATCACGGATGTGGTCAGAAATCTGTTGCGATACATTCATGGATAAATTTTTAATTGAAAAAAAGTTTATAGAAAAACACCCACCATTTAATTCAAAATCTATGATTCCAGGTCGTAATTCTTATTTCGATCTCATTCTTGGATCTATCAAACCATTCAACACATCTGAAACGATATTGATCAAAACAAAAATGGTTGCAGCAAGCAACACAGACGCCATAACCACCGGATAATCCAATTTTTCCAATGCATCTACCGTGACTTTTCCTATCCCTTTGTAACCAAAAATATATTCTACAAAAAAAGCGCCTGCGAGTAATTCAGCAAACCACCCCGTAACTGCTGTAATTACAGGGTTCACCGCATTCGGAAGTGCATGCCTCCAGATCACATAACTTTTACTTAATCCCTTGGCGTAGGCTGTTCTTATATAATCCTGCCCCATTACATCAAGCATCGAGCTTCTGGTCAATTGGGTGATAATGGCAAGTGGCCTGATACCAAGCGTGAATGCAGGTAAAATCACATTTTGCAAAGTCAGATATTTCTGGCCGGTATTTTCATTTATATCAAACCAGCTTCCGGTAAGAGGCAATCCCGTATAACTATGCAAAACCATTCCAAACAAATAAGAGATAACAATCGCCATATAAAATGAAGGTGCCGAGATTCCGATGACACTGCTGAATACCGCTGTAGTGTCCATCCAGGTATTTTGCTTGACAGCAGCAAGAATACCCAAGGGAATTCCAATCACAATTGCCAGTAACATAGCAGCTACCGCAAGCATGATCGTGCCCGGGAGAGCCTCCATCAATACGGATGAAACCTCCTTTCTGGTTTGATAACTACGACGCAGATAGGGAATTTTAATTCCGATTTTTGTATTGCCTCCGATAAAATAGCCTCTTAGGTTTTTATCTTTAATTTCCTGACCTGTATTAATAGAGATTGGTGAAATATCATTTACATAATAAACAAACTGCTTCCACTTTGGCTGATCGAGGTACAGTTCTTTACGGATGTTCTGAATGGTCTTAGCATCACCCGATTGACCGAGCACCATTCTCGCCGGATCGCCAAAAGCCTGAAACACCAGAAAAACCACACACACCACTCCCGCAAGTACAAGCACACCATAAAGTAACCGTGTGACGAAATTGCGAAGCATACTTTTTAGTTTTTGATCACTTTGCTTAATGAAGATTTACCCCATTTTTTCTTAACAACCGGGCCATGCATCAGATACAATTCAGGGTTGGTACGTGCGGCAGTCTTAAATGCAGTGGCATCCAAAGAAAGTATCGGTAAATTCAAATGCAACTGCTGATTAAAATATTGTTGTGCACCCTCAGGGTCTGCACTCACAATACAGAGAGGAATACCTTTCTGTTTTCCATCAGAATAAATTTTATTAAAAGTTTCTCCCCATTCCTTTGAAGTGTTGCTTACATTCTTTACATAAAAAAGATAATAATCTGCATCCAGGCTCAACACGGCCTGAGTGGTATCTTCACCGGACTGGGAAGTAAGTATATAATCTTTAATGGGTGGCTCATTGTTGGATCCCTTTTCAATAATCACATCTTTGCGACTTACAAAAGTCCAGGTGCTATCCGGCAGGTCCTTTACCGAAAATTCATTTTGTCTTCCATCTTTTTCATAAATAAAGCGGTATTCCTTTTTATCGGGTATCGCATTTGCAGGCATTTTCCTCAATTCAAGAATATTATTTCCTTTTTTGAATGGCAGGCAATCTACCACCGGGAGGTAATGCATGACATACCATTGAAAACCTATGGAGAATACAATCCCTACCAAAAGCAACAATACATTCAAGGCAGCCGAAAATACAGGTTTTATCCATTTGCTTCCTGCCAGAAGTAATAATATCATTGCCAACAAAATAAGGTCCTTTATAAAAGATTGCATGGAAGTCAATGGGAGGCAATCCCCAAAACAACCGCAGGTGGCTATCTTCCCTGATAAAGCCGCATATCCGGTCAGGCAAGTAAAAAACACAATGAGTACAAAAGTCAGCCAGAGAAAGAACCGCTTCCATTGGCCCAACAATATCGCGATACCCACCACGATCTCGAGTACAATCATTACAACCGAAAATTCCAGTGCATACTGGTGCAGTCCGTTCATCAGTGAAGGAAGAATACCATCCCCCGCCCATTTCTCAAAAAACTCTTCCATCTTGTACGCCAGGCCATGCGGATCATTGGCCTTTACCAGGCCGCTGAAAATAAATAACACGCCGACAATAAATCTTATAATATTTACAACTGTTTTCATATAGTTGATTGTTGACTTTCTTGCTCACCAATAAGGATTAATGCAAATACCCCATAATTCAGAATATCATACAGATTGGAATCGATTCCCTCACTGATAACTGTCTTTCCGTCATTCTGAATGATTTGTTTGATCCGTAATACTTTTGCCAAAATCAGATCCGTCAGGCTTCGCAAGTCCATATCCCGCCAGGCTTCCCCATAGTCGTTATTCTTTTCTTTCATCAGTAAAATGGCTCGCCTTATCACTGCATTATACAAATCCGAAACCGATTCAACAGGCAGATCCCAATCATCACCTTCAATTTCCAGTTGCATCAACCCAATGACCGAGTAATTAATAATACCGGAAAATTCTTCTGAAATGCTGTCTCCGATTTTCGCCACAATCCCATCCTGAATATTGCGGATTCTCTTGGCTTTAATGTATAACTGGTCTGCAACAGAAATCAATCGGTACACCCGCCATGCTGTGCCATAATCTTTGGTTTTTTTTAAAAAAATATCCCGGCACCGGGTGATCACTTCATCATATTGCTGATCCGTAGTAATTTGCGTCATAGCGGTCAAATTTAAAAGAAATAAATGATCTATACATTGAACTGTGGTGGCCAGCTCATTCAGGCAGACAGACCCTTCGTTATGGGCATATTGAATTATACCGAAGATTCATTCTACGAAGGTAGCCGACTGCATTCTGATGCCGACGTTCTCAATAAGGCAATCGCCATGGCCGCAGAAGGTTGTGACATCATTGATATTGGAGCACAGAGCACACGGCCCGGCAGTATGCGGATAGACTCCAAATCTGAAATCCAAAAACTGCAACACCTGATTCCCGGCCTGAAGAAAGAAACCGGGAAATTAATTTCTGTCGACACCTATCACTCCGAGGTAGCATCCGTCGCAGCAGATGCAGGTGCAGATATTATCAATGATATCTCAGGCGGCAGTATGGATGAAAAAATGATTTCTGTTGTAGGCAAAACAAACCTTCCCTATATCTGCATGCATACAAGAGGTACTCCTGAAAATATGCAGACACTCACGCATTATGAAGATATAATTAAGGAATTGATTCAATATTTTACAGAAAAAATTGAGAGATGCCGGATGGCCGGAATTCATGACATTATCATAGATCCGGGATTCGGATTTGCCAAGACAAGGGAGCAGAATTTTTATCTTTTAAAACATCTGTCTCTTTTCAAAATACTGCAAAAACCAATATTGGCAGGCATTTCAAGAAAATCATTTATCTACAAAACACTCGATACGACACCCGATAAGGCACTTAATGGCACCACCTTCCTGCACGCATTGGCACTTTCAAACGGGGCAGATATCCTCAGAGTGCACGATGTAAAAGAAGCAGTGGAGGCTTTGAATCTGTGGAATGCTTATCAAAAAAGTGAAAAGGAAAATCTTCATTAAGAAAATGAGATACCAGGTTTTCAGATGCGTCATGTTATCCATTCTTATGCTGCGGTTTTAGCACGGAAGAAATAATATCCGAATTCGAAATAAAAAAATCTACAAGTTCATTTAGAGCGTTCATTGAAAATAAAATACTCTTTTCAATGGGTCCGTTTACTCCCATCATTTTCAAAAACCCTTGGATGAAAAACGTATGTTTGCACCCGATGGAATCAAAATCTGTTTCAATCCGGCACGTAAATGTCATGAGGTATGTCACCCCTCTGAAAGAAGGAGGTTCATTACCTGCAATTGCTGAAGCAGATGATGATTTTTTGTATGTAGTAAAATTCAGAGGAGCAGGCCAGGGGCCGAAAGCATTGATCGCTGAATTGATCGGAGGTGAACTTGCGCGTGCTGCTGGATTGAAAGTACCTGAAATTGTATTGGCTACGCTTGACCCCGCATTTGGCCGGACAGAGCCCGATGAAGAGATTCAGGACTTATTAAGAGCCAGCACGGGATTAAATCTTGGATTACATTATTTGAAAGGTTCCGCCATGTACGACCCGGTGGTATTAAAACCTGATCCTCTGCTCGCATCTATGATCGTATGGCTCGATTGTTTCATCACTAATGTAGATCGCACCGCTAAAAATACCAACATGTTGTTGTGGAACAAGGAGATCTGGCTAATAGACCATGGCGCATCTCTCTACTTTCATCACAACTGGGCAAACCATCTGGACAAGGCTGCCCGCCCTTTTGAACTGGTAAAAGACCATGTATTGCTGCCTTATGCTTCACAAATGGAAGAGGCACAACAGATTTTTAAAGGAAAAATCAATAAGCAAATAATTTCAGATATTGCTCTGGTAATTCCGGATGAATGGCTGATGAAAGACGTACCGTTCGAAACAGTTGAAAACAACAGGAATGCTTATTCGGAGTATTTAATCACAAGGCTGAACCACTCAGATACCTTTACAAAACACGCTATCCATGCCAGAGAATCTGTTATATGAATATGCTGTTATACGCATTGTACCCAGGGTGGAGCGTGGGGAATACATCAATGCCGGCATCATTTTATTTTGCAGGGATGCAAAATTCCTTGGGATGAAATTTGAGTTAAATTCAAAAAAATTACTTGCTCTCAATGAGAATGCAGACCTTGAGAAAATCTCAGACCTTTTAAATGCATTTCAAAAAATTTGTTATGGATTGAATGGTTCCGGAAGCATTGGCAGAATGGCTGATGCAGATCGATTCAGATGGTTATCAGCTAAACGAAGTACCATTCTCCAGGTGTCTGAAGTACATCCCGGATTCTGCAAAGACCCCGGAGCAGAACTGGAGAAACTTTTCAGAAATTTAGTCTTACTTTGATTAAAATATTCTAATGAAACAATTACCCGTATTAATTATCTCCCTTTTCATGTCAGTATCCACACTTGCACAGGATTGGCCCAACCTTTCTCACTACCAAAATGCAAACAATCTCTTAGGCTCTCCATCAAAGGGTGAAAAAAGAATTGTATTCATGGGAAATTCTATCACCGAAGGATGGATCAATACAGACCCTGGATTCTTCAAAGACTACCAGTTGATCAACCGGGGAATCGGCGGGCAAACTACCCCACAGATGTTGCTGAGATTTCGCCAGGATGTCATTGATCTGAAACCCAAAGCTGTTATCATTCTGGCAGGCATCAATGACCTGGCAGGAAATACCGGCCCTTCTACTCAAAAAATGATTACTGATAATTTTCAGTCGATGGCTGAATTGGCAAAGGCTTCTGGTATCCACGTTATATTGTGCTCTATCCTTCCGAGCAACAGAATTCCATGGCGCAACAATCAGGATCCATCGAATCAAATTGACAGTTTGAATCGATGGCTCGCTGACTATGCATCCAAAAATTCTTTTGACTACGTAAATTATTTCCCTAATCTCACAGACGATAAAAAAGGATTACCCGAAAAATATTCCGGTGATGGAGTCCATCCAAACCTGGCAGCTTACAAAATAATGGAGAAGGTAATATTACCCTATATCCAAAAGGTGAGAACACACTGAGTTTTCATCTTTCAATTCGTTTCCAGACTTCATAAATCTTATCTCCTTTACTGCTCAATCCGGAATGATGCCATTCTCCGGACGCAAGGTGATCATCAAATTTAAGCGACGTTCCTACGCGGGAAGAATCCCGTGAAAAGAATTCAATATTCTCCACATACTTCCCATCACCAAAAGTAAAAGTACCTCCACCCGTTCCATAAAAATCATTCACCGCCGGATCGATGGCGACCCATTGAAACCTTGTACCGGTAAGTATCTTCAATGTCTTTCGCGTACCCTTTTGATGAATGGTCGTCAAAAGACCATCCTGCATTCTTTTGGAAATTACCCAGACACCGTTCAGCGTTGATTCACCATTATCTATTCTTGTAAATTTTTCTCTGCATTGGCCAAGCAATATTTCATCCGGATTCAAAATAAGTGGTGAGTGAATTGTTTTCAATTCCATGGAAGATGTATTAAATTCCTCTTTTACAATCAGATTCCCATCCTTCAGAATATAAGTACCGCCGGAAGATTCCAAAAACTTCGATGCATCATGCCTTGTTCTTGTAAAATACCCATCACTGAAAAGCAAAACAGTCTGAATATTATTTTCATTGCGTATCCAGGCACCATCAATTTTACCGGCATCGCCCGGATTAATAATCATCAGCAATGAAAGAAAAATCAGGTAAGGAGGCATGGCAGTTGATTTTTGATATACCCTGAAATTAAGAATAAATCCGGCAATATTCTATTTCGGTGATTATAAAAAATAAGTCAGCCATAAAGCGGTATAATTGTTTAAATTCACAGCTAATAAACCCATCAAAACACTCATTATGGCAAAGAGAAGAGATTTTCTCAAACTTTCTGGTTTGACCTCAGCAGCATTATTTACAGATGTATTTCTGAAATCAAATCCGGCAGAAGCCGGAATACACTTTGCCCCACCTGTGGCCAAACGATTTAACATGAATGGTTATGCGGCCCCGGCAATGGATAAAGTAAGAGTAGGCTTCATCGGACTTGGCATGAGAGGCCCTACCCACGTAAACTGTATGAGCCATGTGGAAGGAGTAGAAATAAAGGGACTTTGCGACATAAGACCCGACAGAGTAAATGCCGCTCTCGAAATGTTGAAAAATACCAATCATAAACCTGATACCTACTCTGGCACCGCGGATGCATGGAGAAAGATGTGTGACAGAAACGATATTGATCTGATCGTCATAGCTACTCCCTGGGATCTGCATGTGCCGCAGGCCGTGTATGCCATGAAAGCAGGCAAACACGTGGCTATAGAAGTACCTGCTGCCAGGACCATTCAGGAATGTTGGGACCTTGTTCTTACCTCAGAGCAAACAAAAAAGCATTGCATGATGCTTGAAAATTGTTGCTACGATTTTTTTGAATTGCTGACATTGAATATGGCCAGAGACAATTACTTTGGAGAATTGGTACATTGTGAAGGCGCCTATCTGCACGATTTGTTGGGATTGAATTTTGATAAGAATGGCTACTATGACATGTGGAGATTGAAAGAAAATTACAGAAACGGAAATCTTTATCCGACTCATGGTCTGGGCCCTGTTTGCCAGGCACTGAATGAAAACCGCGGAGACAGAATGGTATTCATGTCGTCCACATCAAGTGATGATTTCTCAATGGCTAAGAAAACAGATGAACTGGCCGCCAAAGATCCTTTCTTTAAACAATTTGCCGGTAAAAAATACAGAGGCAATATGAATGTGACCAACATCAAAACTGCCAAAGGAAAAACCATCACTATCTATCACGATGTATCCTCACACCGTCCTTATTCAAGAGTGCATTTACTGACAGGAACTACAGGTTCTTGCAGAAAATATCCTGCACCAGCAAGGATTTCCAAAGGTGAAGAATGGCTCACCGGCGAACAGCTAAAACCACTTCAGGATAAATACACTCCTGAAATAGTAAGGAAAGTGGGAGAACTGGCCAAAAAAGTAGGCGGACACGGGGGTATGGATTTCATAATGCAATGGCGACTCATCGATTGCCTCAGGAATGGATTACCACTTGATCAGGATGTGTATGATGCAGCCTCATGGAGTGTGTTGACACCATTGAGCGAATGGTCGGTAGCGCACGAATCCAGGTCTATTCCATTTCCCGACTTTACCAACAACAATTGGAAGACAAATAAACCTATTGAATTGACATTGAAAGGTGGAGGAACTACAAAGGTGATTTAATAAATATTCTAAAATTACATTCATGAGGAAGTTATTGATATTGTTGTTTCTGGCAATTGGATTTTCGGCTTTCAGCCAGGAGGTTGCAATCATTCCCAAACCGGTAAAAATGGAATTGAAGGATGGGAACTTTCTGATTGACCACCAAACAGCTATTATTTTTGATAGTAAGAACGTTAATCTCAGACATACTGCTTCATTTTTTGCCGGATTCATAAATAAAGTTTCCGGAATCAGAATCCATCTTAATGGAAAACAACAAAAGAAAATTTATCTGGAAATAAAACCTGTAAAAGAAATCGGAGATGAAGGTTACTTGCTTTCAGTTTCACCAAATCAAATACATATAACCGCCAATAACCCAAAGGGGATTTTTTATGGCATTCAAACATTGATTCAGACTTTACCCCAAATCAGAACCAATGCGCTTTTAAAAATTCCGGCAATGGAAATTACAGATTACCCAAGATTCAAATGGAGAGGCATGCATCTGGATGTATCACGCCATTTCTTCTCTCCCGATCTGGTAAAAGAATATATAGACTTATTAAGCACTTATAAATTCAATACATTTCACTGGCATTTGTCAGACGATCAGGGATGGCGTTTAGAAATAAAAAAATATCCAAAGCTGACATCTGTAGGTGCATGGCGTGCCGATCGCAGAGGAATTCCCTGGCCCCTTTCCCAGCCCTCTCAACCGGGCGAACCGGAAACGTATGGTGGCTATTATACTCAGGATCAGGTAAGAGACATCGTAAAATATGCACAGGAAAGGAATATTACAATCGTTCCTGAATTTGATGTACCCGGCCACTCGGCAGCTGCTATCTGTTCTTATCCATTTCTGTCATGCAGCGGTCAACAACAGACCATGATTACAGGTGGTGTGTATCCTAAAAATTATTCATCCACACTTTGTGTAGGAAAGGACAGCGTTTATACATTCTTTGAAAATGTGCTTAAAGAGGTAATGAACCTGTTCCCTTCCAAATACATTCACATCGGTGGTGATGAAGTGGACAAGACATCATGGACTACCGATTCATCCTGCCAGCGGTTGATGAGAAGAGAACATCTGAAAAACGTAGAAGAACTTCAGAGTTATTTCATCAGGAGGATGGAAAAATTTTTGGTTAGTCATGGCAGAAGACTGATCGGCTGGGATGAAATACTTGAAGGAGGACTTGCACCCGAAGCTACTGTGATGAGTTGGCGTGGAGTCAGTGGCGGTATCGCGGCAGCAAAAATGCATCACAATGTCGTCATGACTCCCGGCGAACCTTTGTATTTCGATCATTACCAGGCAGGGCCCGAAGGCGAGCCGGTAGCCTTTGGAGGAATGAATACTTTGAAGATGGTGTATGATTACGATCCGGTACCGAAAGAGCTGACTCCGGAAGAAGCAAAATTTGTTTTAGGCGCACAGGCAAATCTCTGGGCCGAATCTATTCAAAGCCACTCTCATGTGGAATATATGATTTTACCACGGATGCTGGCACTTTCAGAAACTGTATGGACTCCTCTTTCAGAGAAAAACTACAATGATTTTTATAAACGGGTACAGCACAACTTTGTGGTGTTTGATCAAAAGGGATATAATTATTGCGAGGGCAATTTTAATGTTTCGTTTACGCCAAAGAATGAATCCGGGAAATTAAAAGTTATATTGTCTTCAGAAATCCCGGATGCTCAGATTTATTACACTACCAATGGCAAGTATCCGGATGCATCCTCTTTTCTCTATAAAGGGCCTGTTTCCATTGATTCTTCCATGTCTATAGAGGCCGTCGTGGCAAATAATGGTGTTATAAAAAGCAAGGTGCCATCTGAACAATCTTTTGTAGTAGATAAGGTAACCGGACTCAATGTGCATTACCAATTTCCTCCAAGCAGCTCTTATCAGGCGAATGGCCCCAATTCGTTGACAGACGGTATCCGGGGCAGGCACGCTGTAAACAAGTACTGGCATGGGTTTGCAGGAAAAGATCTCATTGCAACCATTGAGTTCCCTGCGTCCACAACGATCCATGAAGTAAGTGCCGGATTCCTTCAGCGATACAGTGACTGGATATTTCTGCCACAGTGGATGAAAGTGGAAGTTTCTGCAGACGGGCAAAACTTTAAAGAAGTCGGTACAGCAATGAATACCATTTCACCCAATCAGGCAGAGTCAACCATTAAAAATTTTGTAGTTGATTTCCCGTCTGTGCCTTGCCGTTATATTCGCGTAACTGCCAGGAATCTTGGCGTATGCCCACCCGGACATCCGGGAGAAAGGAAACCTGCATGGTTATTTGCAGATGAGATTGTGGTGTATTAAATTATTCTGAGTTAAAATTTAAAAGGAGAAATCACAATCACAGATTTCTCCTTTTTTGAAAAACGACTAATATAAAAATCAAGAATGCAAATAAGGATTGATTGATTCTATTTTTGAACCATTAGCGATGCCGGAGGCGGAAGAGAAATTCCATATTTATTTTCGAACGATTTCCTACCCGGCTCTGTATTGATTTCAGCAACCGTTGCCCGATACTTCCCTGAAATCAGAATTGCAATTTCATATTGATTATTCATCGTACGCAAGACCAGATTATTAAATCCATCCGGTACATTTATTCCATTCACACGATACACCACCGGTCTGGAATTTTCATTAGGAAACTTTTCCAGAATAACAGGCCATTCACTGAACTTCTCCTGTGTGGACCTGCTGAAAGCCGGTGGGGGCGGCGGAGGTGGCAGAGGAATCGTCTTTTCTCTTTGTGAAAACGTCATTTTATTATATATATCCAACATTTGTCCAGTTTGCTGATCACTTATCCCCTCATAACTATTCCTATCAGCCATCTTATTTGATTCAATTTTACGGACTATAGATTCATAAAGCGCAATCTCTCCGGCTGTTGCACCTTTACCTTCATGAAAGTCCTTTATATTCATGGGTTTAGTTTTGGGTAGAGTTGGAGGAAGTGGAGTACCTGAAACTGTATCAATACCGGATGAAAGCAAAGACGTTATTGGAGGCGGAGGCGGAATCGAATTCTTCTTTTGAAACACATCCATCCTCACATACAACATTCTTAATTCATGGTCTTCACTTTCAGATATATTATTCTTCAGATACCTTTTTCCGTCTTTTAAAACTGAATATTTCTTTATCAGATTATTGTATTTCTCCATTTCCAATTTGCTGAGCCCGGGATCCTTTTCGCTTTTTGGCTTGGTAAAGCTTCTCCCATAAACCATCATATATTTATGCTTTGCAATTTTCGCCATTTCATACTTGTAATAATCCGCATAATATTTATTGGTCATCAAATCAATCTGGTAGGAGAATCCATCGTTCTTTCTTGCAAGAGCAGTTAGCCTGTTTACAAAAACAGTAGAGAAATCGGCACCTGAATATTTTGAGAGTGAACTATTGATAATCCGTTTGCCATCAATCCATACTCCATAAATTTTCCTATCCTGCCACTTACTTAAATCTGCATCTCTTACAATCACCTTCCCGAAGGGTTTAGATCTTTCAATAAACCGGACTGCATTCATGTTCCTTTCATCAAATGATAATTTCTGGTACAAAGCCGCCATACGGTCTAAGTCTTCATCAGATACCTTTTCTCTTTTCTCTACAAACTTATGTGGAGGATTGTACCCCTTCAATCCGTATTTGTCCAGAAGCCTTTCATACGCTCCCAAAGAACCTGTATCAGCAGATGAAAACAAATTTTCCGGTGTATCGGATAAACTATTTTCATTCGCAGCAAATATTTTTTGGTGAAACAATATAATCAACAAAGCCATCACAGGAATTGTCACCAATGATTTTACAAGTGCAATTTTCCGGTTTTCCCTTTTTGCCAACATGACTAACCTTTTTTTGATTGTGAGAAAATTGAAGCTACTTACCAATCTCATATCAGACAATAAAGCTGCCTTTTGAAGTAAAATTTTCTGATAGCGGCTTATATCCAAAGACTTCTTCACCACCTCAGCATCTGCAAGCAATTCATGATTGATTCTTATTGAACGTTTATACAGGTAGAGCACCGGATTAAACCATGTGAAGATCTGCAATACTTCTACAAAGAGTATATCCAGGCTGTGTTTCTGACGAATGTGAGTGAATTCATGCTCCAAAACCTCAGCCTCAATATCTCCATTTCTGAATTCTGACTCATTGACATAAATCGAATTCATAAAACTGTAAGGAGGGATCTTGTTCCTGATCAGCACCATTCGGATATTGTGTACAAGCATCTGTTCCGATTGTTTCTGAATCATGTAAATCCTGTGTAGATTCCGGATAAACCTGATCAGTAAAATACAACTTATCAAAATTGCCATCCCGGCAATGAGGTAGAAAATCAAATAACTATTGTCTGATACAGGCGGTGGCACATCAAAAATCTCCGGCTCATTATCCAAAAGGAAGACATCCCTTGTGACCGTTGTTGTTTCAGGCGCCGCAACGGTGATGGTAATTAGCGGGATAAAAAAAGATAAAACAAGCGTACCTAACAGATAAAACCTGCTGAAGACAAACATTTTTTCTTTTCTGAAAAGCAGGGCATACAGTGCATAAAATGCAGCAGAGCATGCCATCATTTTTAAAAGATAGATACTCATATCATTTCTTTTTTTGAATTTCCGAATCGATAATTCTTTTGAGTTCTTCCAATTGCTTTTTGGTCAGCTTTGTTTCTTTGGTAAAAAAAGAAGCAAACTGAATTACAGAGTCATCAAAATAATCCCTGATCATATTGTTGACCCTTTTTGAAAAGTAATCAGACTTCTTTATCAACGGATAATATTCCCTGGAGTTCCCCATCTGACGGTACGCAATAGCACCCTTGTCAGTCATACGTTTCAATAGTGTGGCAACTGTGGTACTGGCAGGTTTTGGGTCGGGGAAGCTTTCAATAAGTTCTTTCATAAAAGCCCTATCCCGTTGCCAGATGAATTCCATCAGCTGCTCTTCCGATTTGGATAACTTAATCATTCTACAACCATAGATTTGTTTCTACAAATGTAGAATATAAATTCAAAACTTCAAAAATATAATTTTATCAGATTTCCTTCCCGATGGCTTGAATTGGTTGCCCTGAAAAATTGCAAACAAATCTCCTGGTCAGGAGTCGAACAATCCCAAGGCTAAACCATCATGAATAGAGGCTAATTCTGATTTTCAGAAAATGATACCAGCTTTATTTCAAAAAAAATCTTTCCAATTGCCGAACACAACAACTATCTGTGAGCACCCATTTTCCATGCATACCCTAAGGCGAGTGTACCGGCACCCGCGTGGTTCTTACCGTTGGCGGTACCTTTTTGAATATTGATTAAACCATAATTGAACCCACCTTCTATAAAAATATTGCTCATTCCCATGTTGTAAGCGATTCCTACATTCGCTTCAGCGCCTGCATTGAAGGTATGCAGTTGGCTTTTGATATCATTGGTCTTATCAAAAGATTGCTTCTCAACAGGTATTTCCTGCTGCCCCTTGGGATCCATAAAAATATCGCTCGATCCGGAGGTGACTTGTTTTGCAGAAAGCAGGAAGCCTGCAAATGGTCCGGCATTTACATAAAACCTCAAAGGTGATTGAGTGGACAAATTCCACCCAAAATTCGCAAGAACAGGTATCAGCAAGTAATTCAACTTTGACTCATTCTTGAAATCTGCATACAGATAAGTGGGAGCCTGCCCCGGGAAATAAGGTGAAAATTCAGGAGGAGTAGGAAATGCCTGCAACCCTGTTTTCTTTCCGCCCTGAGAGGAATATTGAATCATTGGCCTTATTGAAAATACACTGTTCACAGGGAAATCCGCAAAAATAGCAGCATCTGCACCAATGCGAGAGGAAAAGCCTGTATTCAAAGGATTCTCATTGGATCCGCCAGCCGTTAAATTAGGAATACTCATCCCTGCCCTTACACCTACTGAAATATTCTGAGCAGATGAATTGAAAATGAAAAGCAGAAATGCCATAACAATAGAGAAGTAACGATACTTTTTCATTGTGATTTGTTTTAGAAATTAGGTGGGTGATTAATTAAATCATATCGTATAGTATCAGCACAAAGTATGTACTAGTCAGAATAGTCTAATTAAAATTTAGAATAATTCACCGCTAATATGTACCCGTACCGATCAACAAAATTGAAATATTCAGTTGAACAACACTCCTAAAATTTCCATCTCACAAAAGCTTCCATAGCGGCATATTTTGTCATGCCCAGTCTTGCATACAGGTCGGCAGTATTGGCATTTCTTTCTTCCGCCCTTTGCCAGAACTCTCGTTCATCGCTTCCCTGGAAAGGAACCGAATCCTTTTGTGACTGATGGATAAAAATACCATACCGTTTCTTTCTCACCTGTTCAGGACTCATAGGTACAGCCATCTCTATTTCCTCTACATCCCACTCTTGCCATGCACCTTTATACAGCCACAAATAGGTATCAGCCAAAAATGCATCGCCTTCTTTTTTTATCTGATCCAATGCGGCCATAACCACATCCAGACAAACTTTGTGAGTGCCATGCGGATCGGCCAGATCACCTGCACAGAATATCTGGTGTGGTTTTATTTCCCGTATAAGCTTTACCGTAAGATCTACATCTTCAGGCCCCATCGGATTTTTTTCAATAGTGCCCGTTTCATAAAACGGAAGATTCATAAAATGAATTTGCCTGTCGGTAAGGCCTACATATTTGCAGGTAGCCCTGGCTTCACATCTTCTGATCAAACCTTTGATGTTACGGATATCTGAACTATCCTTTTCGGATGATTTCTTTTGAGTAAGGAAATGGGTAGCCTGTTCAAGCAGGTTTTTGCTCTTTGTGTTGTCGATATCAAACATCTTCTCAAAGTTCACCGCAAAATCCAGAAACCTTGTCACAAACTCATCCGTCACGGCTATGTTTCCACTTGTCTGATAGGCTACATGTACATCGTGCCCCTGATCGTGCAATCGCATAAATGTACCGCCCATACTGATGATGTCGTCATCCGGATGAGGAGAGAAAATCAAGGCCCGCTTTGGATAGGGTGTGCTTCGCTCGGGATGATTGGGGACCACAGCATTGGGTTTGCCTCCGGGCCAACCCGTGATGCTGTCGCGTAATAAATAAAATACTTCCAGATTAATTTCGTAGGCATCTCCCTTCTCCACCAATAAGTCACTCAGTCCAAACTCTATATAATCATGATTGGTAAGACTGAGTACCGGCTTATTCAATCGCAAGGCCATTTCTACAACTGCACTTTTTATGATTTTCGGAGTCCATTCACACTCACCGGTCAGCCAAGGAGATTTAAATCGGGTAAGTTCTGAAGCAGCAAATTCATCCAGCACAAATGTCACATGGTCGTGATGTTGCAATAATGAGGCCGGAATTTCTTCTGTTGGCTTCCCTTCTACTGCCTTCTTTATTACGGGAGCTTTTGTTTTGCCCCAGGCCATCAGAATGATTTGTTTGGAATTCATAATAGTACTGATTCCCATAGTTATCGCCATACGCGGTACTTCGGATATATTGCCAAACTCATGAGAGTTCGCAAGCCGGGTAGAATTATCTAAGGAGATCAATCTTGTCTTACTGTAAACCGGAGATCCGGGTTCATTGAATCCAATATGCCCGTTTTGTCCGATTCCCAAAATCTGAAGATCAATTCCACCGGCATCTTCAATCATCTTTTCATATTCAGCCGTATGTTTTTTGATCTGATCTTTTGGGATCATCCCATTCGGGAGAAAATAATTTTTCGGATCGATATCAGTTTTTTCAAACAGATTTTTGCGCATAAAATAATGATAGCTATTGATGGCATCTGCTTCCATTGGATAGTATTGATCCAGATTAAAGGTGATGACATTCTTAAAACTTAGCCCTTCTTCATTATGCATCCTGACCAATTCTTCATACAACGATTTTGGGGTGGAGCCGGTCGCCAGCCCAATTACAGCTTTTTCACCCCTTGCATTCTTATCCCGGATAAGTTTTGCAATAATTCCGGCTACATACGCTGAACCATCTTTTGGCGTTGAGAATATTTTTACAGGAATTTTTTCCAGAGAATCTGTGAGGTCAATTCGTTTGTTCATAATGTGATTTGATAGAAAATAGATGAATTCCAAAACTACAACTTCATCAAGTTGATTGCAAAAAAATAAAAATAAATCAATGGGCTAAAGTCTGATAAACCGAATATTAATTTTTATCCATTTTCAGGTCATCCTTCCACCCCTGAAAAACAGAAGACAACCATTCCGAAAAAAAAACGTTCATTCTCAAATCAATTCCACCACCATCGCACTGGCTCCTCCGCCTCCATTACAAATCCCCGCAGCGCCACGCTTTCCTCCATTCTGCTGAAGCACATTCAGCAAGGTTACAATAATACGGGCACCACTGCATCCCAGAGGATGGCCAAGGGAAACCGCCCCTCCATTCACATTTACTTTATTTCCATCCAACTTCATTTTCCGGATATTTACCACTCCCACGACACTAAACGCCTCATTCAATTCAAAAAAATCTATATCCTCTGTCGTAAGTCCAGCCTTATGCAATGCCTTCGGCAATGCAAGAGAAGGTGTGGTGGTAAACCATTCGGGAGCCTGTTCTGCGTCAGCATAACTCACAATTTTTGCCATTGGCCTGACACCAAGTTCTTTTGCTTTTTTAGCACTCATTAATACTACAGCTGCTGCTCCGTCATTCATGGTACTGGCATTGGCTGCAGTAACACTTCCGTCTTTCTTAAATGGTGATTTCAGCGACGGAAATTTTTCAAACTTTACATTAAAGGGTTCTTCATCTTTCTCCATCACCAAAGGATCTCCTTTTCTCTGGGGTATAGATACGGGTGCAATTTCATCTTTGAATTTCCCGTCATTAACAGCCTTCTGACTTCTTTCATAACTCTGTTTTGCAAATGCATCCTGATCCTCACGGGTGATCTGACATTCAAGAGCACATAACTCTGCTGCATTTCCCATAGCGTAATTATTATATACATCCGTAAGCCCATCCTTTGCCAATCCATCAATCAATGATGAATCACCATACTTATTTCCCCATCGCAAGGCCGGGGCATAAAAGGGTGCATTGCTCATGCTTTCCATACCTCCCGCTACTACTATTTCGGCATCTCCAAGGCGAATGGCCTGCGCACCAAGCATGATTGCCTTCATTCCACTGGCACAAACCTTATTTACAGTGGTACAGCAAACATCATCGGGCAATCCGGCAAACTTTGCTGCCTGTCTGGCAGGAGCTTGTCCTAAATTGGCCTGCAGGACACATCCCATATAAACTTCACTGACAACTTCCGGTTTGATACCTGCCTTTTCAATAGCAGCCCTGATGGCTGTTGCACCCAAATGCGTGGCTGACACGTCTTTTAACGATCCGCCAAAACTGCCAATCGGCGTCCGTATAGCTGAAACTATGACTACTTCCTGATCTTCCATAATTTACTTTTTGCAAAGATAATTATATCCGATCATGCCAATTCTGTTCCTTGAACTCAGATCATCAGTGCGTAAAATTAAATTCTTGCTCTGGATCGCAAAGTTCATTCCTTGAAATTCAAAAAAATGAATGCTGCCAGGTTTGGATATTGATACATAATCGTCACCAATCGAATGATTCGTATTTCTGAAAAAAGAATTAATTTGGACTATTCAAAAAAAATACAATTTATGACGGCATTTACGACCAAAAAGTTTGTCACCATCATGGTAATCACTACTATTCTGATAGGAATAATCACAATCATTTGTTTGAAAGCAGGTATGTAATTTTGCAGGAGCCACCTACAAATGATTCCCCCGGATACGATACAGCAAATTGTCAATCGAATTGATATCGTTGACATCATCAGTGGATTTGTAAAATTGAAAAGAAGAGGTGCGAATTATCTGGGGCTCTGCCCGTTTCATGATGAAAACACGCCGAGCTTTACAGTTTCACCCACCAAGGAAATCTATAAGTGTTTTGGTTGTGGCAAAAGTGGTAATACCATTACATTTCTCATGGAGCATGAGAAATATACTTACGTAGAGGCTATTCGATGGCTGGCAAAGAAGTATGGTATTGAGATTGAAGAGACGGACACAAGCCCTGAATACAAACAGCACCAGCAAGCTTCCGAAAGCCTTTATGCAATCAACAACTTCGCACAAAAGTTTTTTTCTGAAAAATTATTTCAAACGGAAGAAGGGCAAAGTGTTGGACTTGGTTATCTGAAAGAAAGAGGCTTCAGAGAAAACACCATTCAAAAATTTGAGATCGGATATTGCCCATCAGACAATTCGTTTTCAGACACAGCCCTCGAAAAGCAATACAACAAAGATCTTCTGCTCAAATCCGGACTATGCAGATCAAGAGACGGATCACTCACTGACAACTACTCTGAAAGAATTATTTTTCCCATCCACAATCAAACGGGAAAGATCATTGGCTTTGGTGCACGAATCTTAATAAGCAATACAAAAGCACCCAAATACATCAATACTCCTGAAAATGAAATCTACAATAAGAGTAAAATTTTATACGGCCTATGGCAAGCCAGGCAAGCTATAGGCAAAAGAGACGAGTGTATCCTGGTGGAAGGTTACACCGACGTGGTATCGCTTCACCAGGCAGGGATTGAAAATACCGTAGCAAGTGGCGGCACGTCACTTACCAGAGATCAACTGAGATTGATAAAAAAGATCACGCCTAACCTCACGATCCTTTACGATGGCGACGCAGCCGGAATAGCCGCTGCATTACGAGGTTTGGACATTGCACTGGAAGAAGGGTTGAACGTAAAAATAGTAAACCTTCCATCTCCGGAAGATCCCGATAGTTTCGTTAGAAAGTTTGGAGCATCAGCATTTGAGACCTTCCTCAGAGACCATAAGCAGGACTTCATACTCTTTCAATTGGATGTCGCAATGAAAGATGCAGGTGATGATAGCAACAAAAAATCAGCCGCCGTAAAAAAGATTGCAGAAAGCCTGTCCAAATTAAACAGACCGGAAGAATTCACCCTGCAACAGGATTATATAAGGAAGGTGGCTGCCCGGCTTGATATTGAAGAAGCAGGTCTGGTTAATCTGATCAACAGTATCCTCAGAGAGAACTTACAGAGCCTTCAAAAAAGGTATCTTCAGGGAGCTTCTGAAAAACAACAATTTCAACCCGGGTCACCTGCCGACATAAGCCCTCCTGAAGATGACGAAGGTATTAGCCAACTTTTCACCTCAGACAAAATTCATGAGAGAGCAATGGTAAGATGCCTTCTTGAATATGGTGACAAACAATGGGAGAACAACCAATACGTGGCCAATTATCTGTTGGATGACTTTGGTATTGATGAATTTATCAACGACGACATTTTATTGCAGATCGTAGAGAGCTACAAACATCTGATCCAATCGGGTGAATTGCCCAGTGTAAAATACTTTTTATACAATGACAATATTGAAATCAGCAATACTGTGATTTCCTTACTTGCATTTCCGTATGAGATCAGTAAAGGATGGCAGGAAAAATTCAGACAGGAAGTACCCGAACGCGAAGACAGGTATGTCTCCGACATAAATTCAATCTTGCTTTATGTAGAATTGAAAAAGGTGAGAAAAGAAATCATTGAAAATGCCAGGGAAATAAAGAAGGAACACAACTCATCCTACCTGATGGTTTTGCTGGAGACACAAAAGCAACTCAAAACAAAAGAACGGGATATTGCCAATAAAGTAGGTATGGTAATCCTAAAATAGGTAAAACTTCCTTAGAAACCTTCTGCCTTGGCAAGCTTGGTGTTGTTCTTTAACCTGACAATCTTAGAAGACTTCTCCGATACTCCAACGCGCGTATAGCGTTGAGCACTCCAGACATAATCCAATACTACAGCCTCAGCAGGTTCTAATCCACGTTCTGCCATACAATCCCAGGAAGATTCTCTGCTGAGATCGGTAGCTATCTTGGAAGTTTGTTTTGGGAAAGCGATCCAAAACTTAGTCTTCTCATGCAAAGCCGGGCAAACTTCATTCAGGATCGAATTAAGGTGCTGAGCATTCAGTACAAATACGAGGGCGAAATCAATCTTGCGGCTTTTCAGTAAGGGGGTAACATTTTTTGAAAAAGAAAATTTTGAAAACTGTTTTTCAATGGTAGAAGGTAAGCCCTGAATTAAAACATTCTTTTCATCTTCTAATTCTAATTTTTCAAACAATGTTTGAGACATACGCAGCAAAAATTTTAAGTTAAAGATGAGTCAGACACAATTGAAAAAAAATGTCCGACTTTAAAAACAGGTGCAAAGTTACATAAAAAAACTGCAAAGATTCTTATAAATTCAAGCCAGCACTAATTTCCAGGGATTTATGGCCAATTTTACTTTACTGGATGGTAATATTGGAGTGCTTCCTGAATATAACCCTTCAAGGCCTGTATCCGTTTGGAATCCAATGGATGTGAACTCAGGATTTCAGGCTGGTCTTTTCCCTGTTTCATAGCGGCCATTCGTTCCCAAAAAGGTATCGCTTCATTGGGATTATATCCGGCCATCGCAGCAAATAGTAATCCATAGTGATCGGCCTCATACTCCTGTTTCCGCGAATTTGGTAGCAAAACCCCCACTTGTGCCGAGGGTGCATAAACTGCATTAAAAATATTGTTGGCCTTCCGGTCGCCTTGTGTAAATATATTCCCCACTACCTGAATCCCCTGAGCTGTCAGAGCCTGACTCATCCGCTCCTGACCATGATGTGCAACCGCATGGGTAATTTCATGGCCCAATACTATGGCTAAGGCTGCCTCATTCTGCGTCACATTCAATAGCCCGGTATATACGACTACCTTTCCTCCCGGCATACACCACGCATTTACTTCAGGGTTTTGCACCAGGTTAAACTCCCAATTGTACCCTGACAGTTCATTGCTTAAACCTTCACTTTTGTAATACTCTGTGATAGCATTGGCAATCCGTGTTCCTACCCGTCTTACCATTTCTGCATCTTTATTGGTAGTGGCACTTACTACTTTGTTCTGTGACAGGAAGCTTTTATACTGAGACACAGCTTCTTTTTGAAGCGCATCTTCTGAAACCAGGGTGAGTTGACTGCGGCCTGTGATAGCATTTCTGGTGCATCCGGTAGTAAAAATCAGAAAGGACAAAATTGGTATGAAGAGTTTTTTCATCTTGATGGACGTTGATTTTTTATTATAAAAATGATTTGATCAAAGTTCTAAAAAAAAGTTATGAATACTTCTCTGATTTTAAGACTGAAAAAAGTCAGGAAAGGTTTGGCTAAAATAAAAAATTTTACATTTCCTTTTTTCTCTTTCTGCGATCTCTGTATCTGAGTATCGGAACTCTACCCTCATTCCCCTTCAGAAGACGGCCTATATTTTTCTGATGTGTGAGAAGGATGAGTGCGGCTACAGCAATGGCAAATACCCGGTAAAAGATTTCCTTTTCATTATAAATCCACAGGACGCAGATAGGAAGTGCAATGCCTGCTATAATTGAACTTAATGAAACGTATCTGGTCAGAAACAATACCAATAAAAAAACTCCCACACAACTGATTGCTACTATTGGTTGAATAGCCAAAATCATCCCAAACAATGTAGCGACACCTTTTCCTCCCTTGAAGTTTGCCCACACCGGGTAGATATGACCTACGACTGCGGCCAGTCCCAATCCAATCATAAGATTGGTCCTGTCTAACTCATTGTTGATATAATAGGGAAGCAGATTGTACAAGCTTACAGCCAGCATGCCTTTGATCATATCTCCCACCATCACAATTGTTCCAAACCTTGGCCCCAATATTCTGAAGGTATTCGTAGCACCCATATTTCCACTGCCATATTCTCTGATATCGATATTAAAAAAGGAACGGCTGATAATCAAGGCAGTTGGTATAGAACCGATCAGGTAAGCAACAACGATCAATAAAAATTCTTTCATAATCAATTGAACTTCAAACTGTGGAATTACAAATATACAGCATATTGTACCTCAATACTTTTAAACGAATAACTTTAATAGAGTATTTTATTCAGCGCCCGAATTTTGAAACAATAAGGATACCCAGTTGTTTTGCTTCTTTTCATTAATTAACATGCACTTTTTCTTCAAAAAATTATTACAAAGTTTGGGGCCGTCATTTTCAAGTATTCCACTTAAAACCAGGTAACCCATAGGCTTCAATCGCTCAATCAAACGATCCGTTTGATCCAACAAAACCCTTAAGTTAATATTGGCAAGAATGATATCGGCATTTTCTACATTATCCAGGTTGCTTGAATGCATGACTGAAATATTATTGCAATTATTTCGGACAATATTTTCATTTGCATTATCAATACTCCAAGGATCATTATCAATTGCAAATGTGTTTCTGGCTCCCATCTTACTGGCAAGAATTGCCAGCACCCCTGTTCCGGTACCAAAATCTATTACGGTTTTGCCTGCATAGTCCAGTCCTTTCATCTGACAGATCATAAGCTGTGTGGTATCATGATGTCCGGTACCAAAGCTCATTTTTGGAGTAATGAGAATATCATATTTTACATATTCTATCCGTGTATGAAAACCGGCACGGATAGATACAAAATCCTCCACAACGATTGGTTGCATACTTGCCTCCCATTGTGCGTTCCAGTTTATTTCCGGGATGGTTTCTATTCTAAACCGGTGTTTTTCTCCGGCAAGTTTCTGAATCTCTGCTTCATCAACCGGATCTTCTGTGTAGGCCTTTAAAATATTACCGGTTGATTCATACGCATAAAAACCAAGATCGTCCAACCGGGCAATCAATATATCCGATTCAATCGTATCCACGGGTTCAAATATGACTTCAAAATATTGCTTCATAAAAAAACCCGTAATCACTTACAGGTTTATTTTTCTATCTATTCACCTTTATTATCTGAAAATTTTCTTTCTCTTCTATGATCGTTAAATCCTTCCGGCTTGGGCAGCAATACTTTGCGGCTCAATTTGTATTTCCCTGTTTTGGGATCTATACCAATCAACTTCACTTTCACCTGATCTCCTTCTTTAAAAATATTATCCATTGTTTCAAGGCGTTTCCACATGATCTCAGAAATATGAAGCAGTCCCTGTTTTCCGGGGAGGAATTCTACAAAAGCACCAAATTCCTTAATTCCCTTAACTGTACCTTCATATTCATCACCGATCTCAGGAACGGCTACAATATTGTTGATCCAGGCTACGGCTTTATCTAAATTATCCTTATTAACGGCATAGATGCTGACTTCACCTGTATTGCCCACTTCTTCAATATTAATGGTAGTTCCGGTAGTCTTTTGAATTTCCTGAATAATCTTTCCACCCGGCCCTATAACTGCTCCAATAAATTCGGAATCGATAATGAGTTTCTTCATTCTCGGTGCCTGTGGTTTAACATCTTCTCTGTGCTCAGGAATACATTGATACATGGCATCCAGAATATGCATTCTGCCCTTCTTTGCCTGTTCCAATGCCTGCCTCATGATATCCATACTCAGGCCATCTACCTTGATATCCATTTGTACACCACAAATACCATCTCTTGTACCGGTCACTTTAAAATCCATATCTCCGAGATGATCTTCATCTCCCAGGATGTCAGAAAGGATACCATACTTTTCGCCCTTTGTAATGAGGCCCATCGCAATGCCGCCCACATGCTTCTTAAATGGCACCCCTGCGTCCATTAACGCTAATGAACCCGCGCACACAGTTGCCATTGAGGATGAACCATTGCTCTCCAGAATATCGCTGACAACCCTTACAGTATAGGCAAAATCATCCGATGGCATGAGTTGCTTCAGGCTGCGCATGGCAAGATTACCATGACCAACTTCTCTTCTTCCGGGCCCACGCATCATTTTCACCTCACCTGTAGAGAAAGGAGGAAAATTATAATGAAGGATAAACTTTGAATAATTACTTGTCGCAGCAGATTCAACCAACAACTCGTCCAATGGAGTACCCAGTGTCACTGTTGAAAGTGATTGTGTTTCCCCCCTTGTGAACAGAGCAGATCCATGGGGTGTAGGCAGAGGGCTAACCTCCATTGTCAGTGGACGAATGTCTTCAAGGCCACGACCGTCAAGTCGCTTTCTTTCATCCAGAATCATGTCTCTCACTACATGATACTCAAGGTCGTGTAAATAATAACCAACCAATGGCTGATCTTCTTCGGGCAATTCCTCTCCAAGGAAAACATCCAATTCCTCTCTTATTTTTTCAAAAGCAATTTGACGATCATGTTTGGAAAGTGCCGATGCGGCCACCTGCTTTATTTTATCAATTGAAAATGCGTCAATTTTTTGTTTCAATTCTTCATTACGATACGGCTTGGCAAATTCACGTTTTGCCTTCACTCCGGCTTTATCACGAAGGTCTTCCTGTGCTTTTATTTGTATCCGGATTGCTTCATGAGCCCGCTCTATCGCTTGCACCAGATCTTCTTCCTGGCACTCTTTGGCTTCCCCTTCCACCATCATAATATTTTTCCGGGTAGCAGCTACGATGAATTCCATTTCTGAATTCGCCAACTGGCTGCGGGTAGGATTAATCACAAATTCACCATTGATCCTGGAGATTCTTGTTTCAGAAATAATTTCCTGAATAGGTACATCCGATACTGCCAAAGCCGATGATGCGGCAAGACAAGCTAATGAATCAGGCATTATTTCTGCATCACTTGAAATCAAAGTGACGAGCACCTGAACATCGCATAAATAATCGTCCGGAAAAAGGGGCCTGAGTGCACGGTCTATCAATCGACTTGTCAAAATTTCATAGTCATTGAGCCTGGCTTCCCTTTTGAAAAAGGAACCGGGAATCCTTCCGGCAGAAGCAAATTTTTCCTGATAATCTACAGTAAGTGGAAAAAATGACTGCCCTGCTTTGGGCTCATGAGATGCTACTACAGTAGCCAGGATCATGCAATCACCCTGACGGACAACAACTGCGCCATCAGCCTGCCGGGCAAGTTTACCAGTTTCTAAGGTGATCATTTTACCGTCGCCCGGGTCAAAAGTTATGTGGATTGGGTTGGGAATATTCATTGTATTTTACGTATTAAAAAAGAATTCCCAACCATATACAAGTTGGGAATACCTCACAATCATTTTATATAATAAAAATAAAGAATTACTTGCGGAGACCTAACTTTTCAATTAACGAACGGTAGCTGACCAGGTTAGTCCTGGTAAGGTATGCCAACAGGCTTTTTCTTTTACCAACCATCAACATTAATCCGCGTTGAGAGTTAAAATCTTTCTTATTCGTCTTTAAATGCTCGGAAATATGATTGATTTTATGAGTCAGAATGGCTATCTGAGCCTCTACTGATCCGGTATTTTTTTCAGAACCCCCGTGTTCACTGAAATAAGCTGTTTTGCTTTCTGAAGTTAAATAAGACATCTTGTCGTTTAAAATTTTTTAATGGCTGCAAATGTAAGACTAATTTTGATAATTATTTAGGCAATTTTCCCCAATTTCTGATTTTATTTACACATTTGGTAGCCTTTGGGATACAGTAAGTTTAAAAAAAAACAACATACCTGTACCAAAATATTAGCTTAAACAGGCTAAATTTGCCATCCAATTTACCCGGGGCTGACCGGTTTTGACAGCATAGTTCTTTATAAGTATAAGCATGTAGCGCGTTGCGTAATTAGCGCTTTAATCTGAATACGTAACACTTTAAATGGCAATTATAACTTTGCCATGGCTGCTTAATCGATAGATTAGCATCCATTATGGCCGTAGGTCAGGCAGGCCTGTTGCCGCGACCTTCCGCCCAATCAAAAAGAAAACGGGCTGCAACAACCTCAGGCTGTGCGGGTTGTTAAAGATCCTGATAACCATCGGGAATCCAGCTAAGGAAAAAGTTGGTTTGTTTAACCCCTGCTGATCCTGACAATCAATGTTAAACTAAACATGTAGAAGGCTTGTAACGGATATGTTTGGACCAGGGTTCGACTCCCTGCAGCTCCACTTTTTTATTAGTTGTATTATACAAAGGTTAAATCCCATAACTGCTGTACCCGCCCAGCGTCGGGATAATACAGCACCTGATCTTTGGAGAATGATTATTTATTAAACGACATCTTATAGTCCACCGAAATCTTTCCCCTGGAAATATCACTCAATTTCCTTTTAAGCAGGTTTCTCTTCAGAGGTTTAAGATAATCAATAAAAAGTTTACCCTCAATGTGATCGTATTCATGCAATATTACCCTTGCGGTAATCCCTCTGAAAGTGCGCGTATGTTCCTTAAAATTCTCATCCTGAAACCGGATATGTACCCGCTCCCGCCTTAAAATATCCTCCCGGATTTTGGGGATGCTCAGGCAGCCCTCATTGTAAGGCCATTCATTTCCTTCAATTTCCAATATTTGGGCATTGATAAAAACCCCTTTGTAACCCTCATCTCCGGGATATTCTTTCTTTTCTTCTTCTTCCATTCCATTCAATATCTGAATACTGTCTATCACAAACAGCCGAATCCCTTTATTAATCTGAGGTGCAGCCAACCCTACCCCACTGCTGTTATACATGGTCTCCCACATATTACCGATCAACTCATCCAACCGGGGATATTCAGGGGTGATTGTCTCGCCTATCTTCCTCAATACCGGATTACCATAAGCTACAATTGGTAACACCATCTTGCTAAATTTATATTTTTCGCAAAGGTATGAAGATCGGTCGTGTATTGTGCATGATGATAGTTTGTTTCTCTTTCTTACTGATCAACATTCAACAATAAATCTGAAGAAGAAAATATTATTTTCCTTACCGGTAAACAATAATTCAAAAGTCATACTTTTATCACTTATTTATCTTCAATCAATCTAAAATCATTATTATGGCAGAACCAAAAGTTTTTGCGGCTACAGAAGAAGCAAAAGGACAAGCTAAACAACTTCGTTTATTTGCGATATTGGCCTGGATAATCGGGATTGCAGGTGAAATTTACGCAATAATGAAACTAATCAGCAATGATAAACTCACCTGGCTGATTGTTGCGATGGTCATTATCCTGTTGCTTTCCATCACCGGATCATTGCTTTGGAAAAAAGCGAACAGGCTGGATCCGGCATCCGAAAAAAACAAGACAAAATTTTTTATCCAAAACCAGTTAGGCGCTATCCTTGGAGTTCTTTCTTTTCTGCCCTTGGTTATTTTCATATTTGCCAATAAAAACCTGGACGGCAAAACAAAGGGTATTGCAGGTGCCGTAGGTATTGTAGCGTTATTGATCGCCGGGATTTTTGGAATCGATTTCAATCCGCCTTCCATTGAAAAATATACCAAAGAAATTAACGAACAGACGGATGCGGTCAAAAATCTTAATAATGGAGTGGACGTAGTCTATTGGACAAACCAGGGAAATAAGTATCACCTGTACTCAGATTGCCCACACATCAAAAACAGAGAACAGCATCAGGGTACTGTAGAAGATGCCTGGAAAGCCAGAAAAATCGGTGACAACGAACTCTGCCTTACCTGTAAAAAAAGAGCAGAAAAAGAACATGGGATCGTTCCGATGGAAACAGAAAATAATGCAGCTGCGGATACGTCACAAAAATAAATTTAGATAAAAAAAAGGCCGCAATCAAGCGGCTTTTTTTATCCTCAATGCTAAGTGTAGAAAGTTCCATTATCAGTTCCGGCATCAAAACTTATTCCTACCAGACCTGAAAGAAAATTCTCTATTAATCATTATCCTTTACAACTTTCGGAGAAGCATACTTTAATGTGATCGGCTGTAACCTGTATGCATTTACATTCTTTCCATTTTGGCGGGCCGGAATCCATTTGGGCCCTTTTCTGATGGCATCCACGGCAATCTCAGCAAGTCTGGTTCCCTGCCTTGTAGTCGCCACAACCTCTGAAACATCACCGGTTTCGCTAACGATAAATTTCACCACACAATTACCATAATCTTTGTCGGTGATTTCTGAAAGGTGATTCTGCATCACTCTTGTTATATACTTTGACCAGGCTTTTGTCCCTCCCGGAAATTCGGCAGGCGTTTCGGTAATTGTAAATACTTTGTCGGGAATAGGTTGGTTTTCATTGATAGAAAATTCTTTCTTGATTGGATTCATAAGTGTAACCGGCTGCAATCGATAGGCTCTTACATTTTTCCCATTTTGCTGGGCAGGTATCCATTTGGGCCCTTTTCTGATGGCATCTACCGAAACTTCGGCCAATTTTGTACCCTGCATGGTAGTTGCGACCACATTTGAAACATTCCCATTGGCATCAACTATAAATCTGACAATGCATGTTCCAAAATCTTTTTCTGAAAATTTATCCAGCGTTTCACGAATCTTCTCTGTAATGTATTTCCTCCATGCATCAACCCCTCCCGGAAAAACAGCCTCGTTCTCAACTTTGACAAACACCTTATCGTCAGCAGAAGGAATCGTATCCGATTTTGAATGCACAAGGTCTGTTGTGACGTATGAATCCGGATCCTTTGACGCTGACTTAGTAAATATTTCAATAACCCCCTTGCATTTTATCGGATCTTCACCATACCTGAGTACAGCCGCATTTCCTTTGATTACATTGATTCTTTCGATATCTTCCTGGGAAATATTTTGCCACATTCCGTATGGTATTTTTTTCCCGTCAACGACATACACTATACTATCCTGTGAAAGATTGAATAGTGATATCGGTGGCGGCGCAGACGGGCCGGGTGGCGGCGGCGGTGTATTCGGAACCTGAGGAGCCGGAGGAGGTGGCGGTGGTATGACGACACCTTTGAGTCGAGCCTCATCAAGACTCAGTCTTTCTTGTTTTCCATTCTTCCAGGTTACATCCACATAAGATTTCCCTTTATATTCAACAACATTCATGGATCTTAAATCAGGATTTACGGGAATTGTATCATTCACTAATGTGAGCATCTCCGGAGCTTTTGGCACATCCGGTAGTTGAGGTTTATCCTGCATAGATTTCGCCTTAATGGAAAAGAAAATAAAAACCAAAATCGTCAGCGGCAATACCATCAGCCTCCCGAAATAGGAAACCTTTTGTTTGTTATTTTTTAAAAGCATAGTCAATCTTCTTTTAATAGGTGAATAAAAAAAACTGTTCGTTGCCGGCCAGGTAAATCCCGGATAAGCTGCCTGTAAGGCCATTCTGGAGAAACTTTGTGCATTTGTATCCCCAAGCGATTCCCTGTCTGCCAAAAACTCGTGTACAATATTGATTTCGCGCTTGATAAACCAGAACACAGGATTAAACCAAAAAATAATCTGAACAAGGTTGATGAACAATTTGTCGAGAGAATGCTTCTGCCGTACATGTACCAACTCGTGTTGGAATATCTGTTTCCCTTCTACCGTGTCAGGATCAATCTTTGGATTCCAAAAAATATATCTGAAAAACGAAAAGGGCGTCCCCCTGGTTTCCGACTTTATTAACACATATTCATCGTTCCTGATCTGAATGCCCTTACTCTTTATTCTGAAAATTCGCCAAAGCGAAGCAATAAATAAGATGACCAACAGACCTGCCACAAGGCAATAGATAGCCATTATGATATTCTCCCGGGTCCATATATTCTCATTCATGGTTATAACAATATTATCCATGACAATGTCCTTCTGAAGTATTAAAGGAATATTGTGGTTGCCGGAAGAATAAAGAAAGTCAAATCGTATAAATGGCAACACCAAAGAAATCAGAACAGAGGACAACAGGTAAAACCGGTTGTAACTGTGAAATTTTTTATTCCTCAAAGCCATCAGATAATAGACCCACAGAATGGCTGATATCAGAACGACTTTAAGTACATAGATGGTGATTGTGTGCATAAGATTACTTATTATCTTTTTTCAATTGTTTTATCAACAACTCCAGATCCTTAATGCTCATTTTATTGTCCTTTACCATTGCGGAAACCACGTTACTGAATGAGCCGTCATAAAATTTTTTTACAAGCGAATTGACCCTTCCTTTTGAATAATCCGTCTTTGACACAGCTGGAAGATATTTATGCATTCTGCCAAAAGGTTCTATTTCTATGAATCCTTTTTCTACCAAAATTTTTAAAATCGTGGCTACTGTGTTTTGATGTGGCTTAGGGTTTGGCATGGCTTCTACTATATCTTTGAGGAAGCCACCTTTCAGTTTCCAGACCCTTTGCATTATTTCTTCTTCTGCCTTTGTAAGTGCATGCATACGATGTGGTTTTAATTTCGGGAATAAAGATAAACTATTTTTTTAGTTATCAAACTATTTTATTAGTTTTCTAAATAATTATAATATTTATTGTTGCCGGTTGCAATAACTACCTGATATTCAAACTGCAAAAAAATCAATAATCAATAACCACCCTATTGATTCAGAAAAATTCATAACTCAGGAATTTTTTAGAGAATTCAAATCAGATAATCAGGATCCAACAATCACTATAAATTTCAAAATACCTTCCTCTCAGGAAAATACCGGTCACCAATCGGGAACCAGATTAATCAATGAAGCAGACGGCTTATTCATAATTTAAAACTATTAATTGCTACGATCCTCCAAACAAAATACTTTTACTGCCTATTTATTTTTGTATTTCACCTGGTATGAAACAATCGTCGCGTAAGAGTTTGCCATCCATCATTGCAGCATCCACTGCCGGAACTCTGATTGAGTGGTATGATTTTTTTCTTTTTGGCAGCCTTGCTATCATATTGTCCACCCATTTCTTTCCAAAAGAAAATCCCACAGCATCATTTCTTGCCACACTGGCTACCTTCTCGGCAGGATTGATCGTAAGGCCACTGGGTGCGTTAATCTTTGGCCGGCTCGGAGATGCTATCGGCAGAAAATATACATTCATGATTACACTCTCTATCATGGGTGTATGTACGATCGGTATGGGATTGGTTCCGGGTTATGCCTCCATTGGTTTTCTGGCTCCATTAATTGTGCTGCTTCTCAGATTGTTGCAGGGGCTCGCTCTTGGAGGAGAGTATGGCGGTGCAGCCATTTATATTGCTGAGCATGCACCGGAACAAAAAAGAGGATTGATGACATCATGGATACAAAGTACATCAGGAGTAGCTTTTGTATTATCCGTGACCATAATTCTGTTTATCAAAAGCCTGATGCCCGAAAAATCGTGGCTTCAATGGGGATGGAGACTACCATTCATTGCTTCTTTACCACTTATCGGAGTGTCCATTTATATCCGGAACAAAATGTCTGAATCACCACTCTTTGCTGAGGCCAGGTCGGAAGGAAAGATTTCCAAAAATCCTATCCGCGAATCATTCGGACATAAGGCCAATCTGAAAGTGGTATTGCTGGCATTTTTTGGGCTTACACTGGGAGGCGGAACCATTGGCTGGATTACATTTTATGCACAAAGCTTTTTTCTTAAAACCCTGATGCTGGATTACGACCAGGCCAGTACCATTATTATCATCGGCATATTGACCGGTGTACCTTTTTTCTTTTTGTTTGGATGGCTAAGTGATAAAATAGGCAGAAAGCACATTATGATGTTTGGAATGCTGATTGGTGTTTTTTCTTTTCGTCCCATTTTTCAGACCATGTATAAGATTGTCCAGCCCGAACACAACAAAGTGATACTCAAAAATATTGTCAGCAGCACCTTTACCATACAACAGGATGGATTGGATTCTTTACAAGTAATCACTACAGAAAAAATCTTTCAGAACGGAAGCAAAGAAACCGAAATAAAGAAAATCAATATCACTAACAGCAATGCACAACCGGTAATCTCTAAATCAATCAGAGTTTCTGATTCAGCACAGTGGAAACTAATTCTGATGATCTTTTTACTGCAATTTATCTTTACAATGGCTTATGGGCCGCTGGGCGCTTACATGGTAGAGCTATTTCCCCTCAAAATACGCTATACTTCCATTTCCTTCCCATATCATTTCGGATTTGGAATTTTCGGGGGGCTTGCACCCTATTTCGCTTCTTATCTAACAGACAAAGCACTTACAACAGGTAAACCGGAATTCTATCTTGCCGGCCTTAATTATCCTATTATACTGACTGCAATAAGTATCCTGGTGGGCGTTATCTATCTCACAGAAAATGACAATCGATTTTCCGTTAAACCAATTGGTGACCATTTCCTGAATATTATCAGAAAATGGCTGGGACTATTATGGATCGTTTTGGGAATCATGGTGATCTGGTTTGGAATTATCGAAGTTGGAATTCCACGATTGTTGTCCGGCAGGCAGGAAGACGTTGTATTTGGAGCTATCCTGACCTTTATTATTACACCTTCGATTTCATTAGGGTTTCTGGTTTTCGGAAAATATGCTTTGAATGGAGAATACCGAAAGGGATGAGGGTTGAATTTTGAATTTTGAATGATGAATTGTGGGGTGTGGGTTGAATTATCCCAAATATTCCTGTAGAAGCATTGTCGCTGCGATTAGATCTACATTTTCCTTTTTTCTTCTTTCGGATTTCTTCATTCCCATTTGCAACATGGCTCTGGAAGCATGTTTGGAACTGAACTGCTCGTCAATTTGTTTTACCGCAATTGCGGGAAAAGATTTTTTTAAATCTTCAAAAGCTTTTTGTGCAGGAACTGTGGCGTGTGTGTCACTTCCATCAAGGTTTTTCGGAAGGCCTATCAGAATCAATTCCACTTCTTCTGTTTGCATGTATTTTTTCAAAAATGCAATCATTTCACCCCGAGGTATTACAGTCAGCCCTGTGGCAATTATCTGTAGGGGATCGGTTGTAGCAATTCCGCACCTTTTCAATCCAAAGTCAATACATAGAATTCTTGCCATTATTTCAGGTTTGAAAACATCTCACAGTTTTTAACAGCCTCCCAAAGCACAATTCCGGCTGCCACCGAAATATTCAGTGAATGTTTGGTACCAAATTGAGGAATTTCAATACATCCGTCGCACATTTCCAGGGTAGAATGTTCCACTCCGGTAACCTCATTCCCAAAAATATATGCCACACGTTTCGCTGCCCTATTCTTCAAATCCTGCAATGGAATACTTTCATTGGTTTGTTCAATACCTAAAACCTGGTAACCTATATCCTTCAGATACAGAATGGCTTCACCTGATGTTTTGAAATGCTTCCAATTTACAGCATGTTCCGCTCCAAGTGCTGTCTTGGCAATTTCTTTATGTGGCGGAATCGCACAATAGCCAACCAAAATAACCTCCTCAAGCAAAAATGCATCTGCTGTACGAAAAACACTTCCGACATTATAGGCACTTCGAATATTCTCCAGAACAACAATTACAGGAAACTTTTCAGAACCTGAAAATTCATCCAAAGATTTGCGGTGCAAATCGTCCATACTAAGTTTTCTCATTAAAACAACATTAATTTGCAAAATTAGTTGAACACATTTAAAATTATTTCCAAAAGAACCGAATACATCCCTGAATGGCAAAGCCGGATACACCATTGATGAAACAGCACAACGCGATAAAGGCTAAATATCCTGATGCCATTCTCTTGTTCAGAGTCGGTGACTTTTATGAAACTTTCGGAGCCGATGCCATCCTTGCATCACGTATTCTCGGTATCACGCTTACCAAAAGAAACAACGGGTCAGCAACGGCTACAGAACTTGCAGGCTTTCCCCATCATGCACTTGATACCTATTTGCATAAGCTTGTGAAAGCAGGGCACAGGGTAGCTATCTGTGATCAGTTGGAAGACCCCAAACTTGCCAAAGGAATTGTCAAAAGAGGAGTCACCGAAATGGTAACGCCGGGTGTGGCCACCAATGACCAGCTATTGGAGCACAACAGTAATAATTTCCTCTGCGGTATTTACATGGATGAAAAGATAAACGGCCTGGCATTTCTTGACATCTCTACCGGTGAATTTTTTACTGCCGAAGGCGATGATGAATATGTCGACAAACTCTTGCAAAGCATGAAGCCGGCAGAGATTGTTTTCCAACGTAACCATCAGAAACAATTCAAAGCAAAATATGGTTCGGGATTTTACACGTATGCTCTTGACGAATGGATTTTCAGTGAGCAATACGGAAGAGAAACCTTATTGAAGCACTTTGGCACATTGAGCCTGAAAGGTTTCGGAGTAGAAGGTATGAAAGCCTCTATAATTGCAGCAGGAGCTGTAATTCATTACCTGAAAGACACTGAACATCCTGACCTTGGACATATTACCTCGATGCAGCGAATCGATAAAGGTGAACATTTATGGATGGACAGATTCACCATCCGAAACCTGGAGCTCCTTCCGGCTGGCGAGAAGCAAAGCGCATTGCTTACTGTGATGGATACCACCGTGTCTTCCATGGGTGCCAGGCTTATGAAAAGGTGGATGTTGTTGCCACTGACAGAAGCATCCCGGATTCAGGAACGACTGCAACTTGTAGAATATCTGCTGTTGAATATTGACGACAAAAACTTTTTAAGTCAACATATAAAACAAGCAGGCGATATTGAAAGATTGGTAAGTAAAGTTCCACTCAAAAAGATAAATCCCCGCGAAGTCTTGCAAATCAGTAAGGGTCTGAAAATGGTAAAGGAGATCAAAGAATTGTGTACCCGGAGTAAGAACGACTATCTGAAGAGGTTGGGAGACAGTCTGAATGAATGTCAATTTATTGCTGAAAAAATACAACAGGTCATTATTTCCAATCCTCCTTCCTCAGCCACCAAAGGAAATATGATTGCGGATGGTGTGGATAAAGAATTGGATGAACTCCGGTATATTGTAAAAAACGGAAAGGAACACCTGGTCAGAATTCAACAAAAGGAAATTACAACCACCGGAATTTCTTCATTGAAAATAGGATACAACAATGTATTTGGATACTATCTCGAAGTGACTCACACGCACAAGGAAAAAGTTCCTGAATCATGGATTCGTAAACAGACACTTACCAATGCCGAAAGGTACATTACTCCCGAACTAAAAGAATACGAAGAAAAAATTACAGGAGCTGAGGAAAAAATATTTAGAGCTGAGATTGCAATTTTTGAACAATTGCTGAATGAATTACAGGATTTCATTCAGCCTATGCAGATCAACGGACACGTATTGGCTGTATTGGACTGCCTTTGTTGTTTTGCTACCAATGCCATCCAATACAAATATACAAAACCGTCTATACATGAGGGTTATGACATTCATCTTAAAGGCAGCCGGCACCCTGTGATAGAGAGAAACCTTCCACTCGGAGAACAATACGTGGATAACGATATTTTTCTGGATCAGGATAATCAACAGATCATAATTCTTACAGGGCCAAATATGAGCGGAAAGAGTGCTTTGCTTCGTCAGGTAGCGCTCATCACCCTCATGGCGCATATGGGCAGTTTTGTACCGGCAGCAGAAGCGATGATCCCACTCACTGACAAAATATTCACACGGGTAGGTGCCAGTGACAACCTCAGCAGCGGAGAGAGTACATTCATGGTTGAGATGAACGAAACAGCAAGCATCATCAATAACATCACCCGCCGGAGCCTTGTGCTGTTAGACGAGATAGGAAGAGGCACAAGCACCTATGACGGCATCTCTATTGCATGGAGCATTGTAGAATTTTTACATGCTTCACCTGCAAAACCCAAAACATTATTTGCTACCCACTACCATGAGCTGAACGAACTGGAAAATAAACTTCCTCGTGTGAGGAATTATCACATATCCAATCAGGAGTCGGGCAATCACATCATTTTTCTAAGAAAGCTGGTTCCGGGCGGCAGCCAGCACAGCTTTGGTATTCACGTAGCCAAAATGGCCGGGATGCCGCCATCCCTGATACACAGAGCCAATGAAATTCTCAAACAATTGGAATCGAAACAAGCCTCTATCAGCAAGAAGGAGGAGTCTATTGACGAAAAAATAAAAAAACTTTCGACACCTGAAATGCAACTCAGCATATTTGATGTGCACTCTCAGGCATTTGAAGAGATTCGGGATTTACTCGCGGTGGTGGATATCAACCGGCTTACCCCTGTGGAAGCATTGCTGAAACTTCAGGAAATTAAAGGAAAGATTCATTAGCCACAAACGAGTAAAACCATTCTCCAACAGGGTAAAATACCACTGATTTGCCTCATTCTTCATACTTCAAAATCTTGTGCCCCATTTTATCCCTTTTGGTTTCCAGATATTTTTTATTGTATTTATTGGGCTTTATTTCTATGGGCAAAGTCTCCACAATTTCCAATCCATATCCCAACAGACCCGCTCTTTTCTTCGGATTGTTACTCAACAGACGAATCTTTGAAATATTCAGGTCTCTTAGAATCTGTGCTCCTACTCCATAATCACGTTGATCCATGGGCAAACCAAGTTTAAGATTGGCCTCTACTGTATCCAATCCTTCCTCCTGTAATTTGTATGCTTTCAGTTTGTTCAGTAATCCGATACCTCTGCCCTCCTGGTTCATATATAGCACTAAACCTTTTCCTTCATGATCGACCATTTGCAATGCTGTATGAAGTTGATCGCCGCAATCACATCGCAGCGAGCCCAGAATATCTCCGGTCATGCAACTGCTGTGCACACGAACCATTACGGGCTCATCCTTGGCCCACTCTCCTTTCTTGAGCGCCAAATGTATATCTCCCGTATTCGTTTGGCTATAAGCTATTAATTCAAAAATACCATATTTAGTAGGCATTTTCACACGGGTTTCTTCTTTGATGAGTGATTCTGTTTTAAGTCTGAATTGAATCAGGTCTTTAATCGAAACCAATTTCAATTTATGCCTATCTGCAATCTTTCTTAATTCAGGTAATCGTGCCATTGTACCATCCTCGTTCATAATCTCCACCAACACCCCGGCATCCCCATGCCCGGCAAGCCTGGACATATCTACTGTTGCCTCTGTGTGGCCTGCGCGCCTGAGCACACCGCCATTTTTTGCCATGAGTGGAAAAATATGCCCCGGCCTTCCAAGTTCCTCAGGTTTAGTTGACGGATTCAAAATCGCCTTTACCGTTTTTGCCCTGTCGTGGGCAGAGATTCCTGTCGTACACCCGTGTCCCAATAAATCTACGCTTACTGTAAACGGAGTAGCGTGCAAAGCTGTATTGCGTTGCACCATCAGATCGAGTTGCAACTCTTCACATCTCTTTTCACTGATGGGCATACACACCAAACCCCGTCCGTATTTGCTCATAAAATTAATCACATCGGGAGTTACATTTTTGGCGGAGGTAACAAAATCTCCTTCGTTCTCCCGGTCTTCATCATCCACTACGATTATCAATTTACCATTCTGAATATCGGAAATAGCCTCTTCAATTTTATCTAACATTCTCAATAAATATTGTGTGCAAAGATACTGAACTATGGCCATCCCAAGAGATCAGTTATAAATAGATTTAATATGTCAGAGTTCAACCATTCAGATCTATTGAGAAACCTCCATGCAGCGAATCAATGTTCAAAAATGCCTTTGTTTTGTTAATAATTTTTGATCTAATTAGCCGATAATTCAGTTTCTTTGCGGCATCTAAAAAAAATCAATTATGAGTTTTAAAAGAATTTTACCAATTCTGATTGCTGGCCTGTTGGCACCATTCTTAATGAATGCGCAGGTTACAACCAGTAGTATTACAGGTACTGTTAAATCAGCCTCTGGAGAGGCGCTTGAAGGAGCAACAATTACAGCAGTTCACGAACCTACAGGAACAAAATATGCCACCGTAAGTCAGCGGGAGGGTAACTTCACCATTCCAAACGTTCGTGTTGGAGGACCTTACATAATTACTGCTGAATCTGTGGGATATGCTCAACAAACGATCCAAGACGTAACTCTAAGTTTGGGTGATCCATTTTTTGTACAATTTTCTCTCTCAACCCAAGCAAGCGTATTGAGTGAGATTACTATAACTGCCACAGGGGGACAAAAAAATATTAAGACCGGAGCAAGTACTAATATTACTGCCAAACAAATATCTGCGCTACCAGGTTTCAGTCGCAGCATATCAAATTTCACACGTCTTACACCTCAATCAAATGGAAACTCCTTTGCAGGTAGGGATGGACGGTATAATAACGTTCAGGTTGATGGTGCAAATTTTAATAATGGATTTGGACTTAATGATGACCCCTTACCTGGAGGAGGAGGTCTTCCATTGGATGCAATTGAAGAAGTACAAGTAAATATTGCTCCTTATGACGTACGTCAGAGTGGTTTTACGGGTGCTGGTATTAATGCGGTTACACGTAGTGGAACAAATAAGTTTTCAGGATCAGTTTATTACTATCTGAAAAATCAGGACTTGACAGGCCATAAAGTAAATGGTAAGGAAATTACCAATCCTGAAAGTGCAAGTAAGACTAAAGGATTTAGGATGGGTGGACCTATCATTAAGAATAAATTATTCTTTTTTGTGAACGCCGAGCATATTGAGAATTCTGGCGCATTAGGTGGAGCTATAAATCTTTGGAAACCCTCTGAAGATGGTGTGGCCAATCCAGACAATAACATAGCGCGTACCAAGAGAAACGACCTGGAGGCGGTAAGAAATCATTTGATCAAACAATGGGGATATGACCCTGGTAGGTATGAGGGTTATGCGAACAACACAAAAAATATTGTAAAATCTTATCTGGGACGTGTAGACTGGAATATTAGCAAGAACCATAAACTGGCTATTCGGTACAACCAAGTTGAGAGTAATACCCCCTTTCTTGTAAATGGTAGCTCAGGTCCACAACCAAGATCTACTTCAGCCAACCGTGTTAGTGCACAGTCAATGGCATTTGAAAGCACAATGTACTTTTCTAAAAGTAAGGTGAACTCAATAACTGCTGAATTAAACAGCAAATTTTCAAACCGTCTTTCCAATCAATTTCTTGCAACATATAGTAAGATATTCACAGGGCGTACTCCCAATACCTCCGAATTCCCGATGATTGATATAGGTGATGGAACAGGCACAAGTACCTCTTATGTAAACTACATTTCAGCTGGATATGAATTATTTACTTATGCCAATGTAGTGAAAAATGACAACTATAATTTCTTCAATAATCTAAACCTTGTTGCAAACAAGCACAACCTTATTTTTGGTGCAAGTTTCGAACTTCAAAAATTTGCTAACGGTTATACAAGAATGGGAACATCCTATTACAGATATGCCAGTGTAGAAGATTTTTTGAAGACAGGCACACCGGACGAGGTTGCTCCAATTCAGTTTGGGCTTACTTATCCATATCCTGGTCAGTCACCTTATGCGACAGTTCGCTATGGATTGCCATCCTTATATGTTCAGGATAACATCACATTCTCCAAGAAATTCAACCTTACTGTGGGCGTACGTGCAGAAATGCCTTGGTTTATGGATAAATTACCAGTAAACAAAGCGGTTGACAACCTTACTCTGCAGGACATTGATGGCAATCCCAAAAATTACATATCAAAATGGCCAAAAACAAGAGTTACATTGTCTCCTAGAATTGGTTTCAGATGGGATGTAGAAGGTAATAAATCACTGATAATTCGTGGAGGTACTGGTATTTTTGCAGGGCGTGTTCCTTTTGTATGGTTAACCAATATGCCCTCAAACCTTGGTGTGATTCAAAACACTATTGAACCAGGTAGCTATGCAGCCTCTGCTGGTTGGATAGGGGATATCAGGTTTAATCCGGATAAATATTATTGGTTAAATAATACCCCTGCGAGCGCCGCAAGTGTATTTTTAAAATCTCCCAAAGATGGAGTTCCCTCGTCCTTAGCTCTTGTGGACCCAAATTTTAGAATGCCACAAATATGGAGAACAAACTTCGGCTTTGACAAAATTATTCCAAGCACAAGTATCACTTTGACTGCAGACTTTATGTATACAAAAGACATTCAGGCAGTATATCAATTTGGAGCTAATAGAAAAGCTGCCACTCAAATAATGGGTGGTGCAGCAGGAGGTAGAGACTTTTTTCCAAATTCGGCATCTTACACATATAATAATCTGTTAGGTGGTAACGCCGGAAGCGTTTTGGCCAACACACAAAAAGGATATTCGTTCAATATGTCAGTTGGATTGAGCCTTCCAAACAGGAAAGGTTTCTTTGGTTCTATATTTTACAGCACAACTATAGCAGGTACCACTACAGACAACCCTGGTTCAAACGCCAGTTCAGCATGGGGCAGTAATCCAAACATAAACTCTCCCAATGACTTGGATATATATTCGGCTTCAGATGCATTGCCAAACAGAATCGTGGGAAATATTTCTTATAGAGTTGAGTACATGAAACATCTGGCTACCACTGTTTCACTATACTACAATGGTGCAAATCAAGGTAGATACTCTTATATTTATAATGGTGACCTAAATGGGGATGGAATAAGCGCAGATTTGCTTTATATACCAAGAAGCGCAAACGAAATCAATTTTGTTCCTATTACAGGAACAACTCCTTTCACTGTTGAGGAACAAAAAGCAGCTTTCGATGCTTTTGTCAACAGCGACAAATACTTGAGTAAAATCCGAGGTGGTTTTTCCGGAAGGAATGGAGCATTATTGCCTTGGTTGAGCCGATTTGATTTCAAAATTATGCAGGATGTCTTCACTAATATAGGTAAGCAAAAAAACACACTTCAAATCAGCCTAGATATTATCAATGTGGGTAACTTACTCAATTCACATTGGGGTGTTCAACAAACTCTCATTTCAGGAGCTAATAGTTTACTGAGAAGAGTAAGTGTTACAAGTGATGGAATCCCAACATTCAGAATGAACACGGTTCAGGTAGATGGAAAAACAATCTTACCAACAACTCCTTTCAGAGATGTTACAACTACAGGTACCACATGGGGCATGCAACTTGGTGTGAGATACATTTTTAATTAATTAAAATTCTATCAAATAAAAAGAGGCTGTATCATAGCAAATTTTGGTACAGCCTTTTTTATTTTGTCATTTCTGACTTATAGTCCTAGATTTTATAAGAAAGTTGTCTTTATACCATTTATAAAAATAAATAGTCCAATATTTGGTTATTGGATTTTTTTAATTTACCTTTGGACTATAAAATAATTACAGTATGGCACGACCATTTCAACTTACAGTAAAAGAATCAGTTCAGGAGTTAAGAAAACTTCAACGCAAAAGTGGCTCACTGATTTCCAAACGCCTTTTAATGCTCATTGAAATAAAGCGGCATGAAGAATCAGGAATTTCAAAGAGAGAGTTGTCAAAAATTACGGGTATTAACCATAACAGTATAGTCAAATGGAGAAATCAGTATAAGAAGGAAGGGATCAGGCCCTTACTGACACACGGACGCGTTGGTGGATTTAAGAAGAGCATAATTTCCAGTGAAGAACACAAAAAAATTGAGAAGAAATTAAATGACCCAAGGAATGGCATCAGAGGATACAGCGAACTTTTAGAATGGGTGAACAAAGAACTTGGCAAGGATATGAAATACATTACTTTACTAAAATATACCCAGCGCCATTTCGGAAGCAAAATTAAAGTTGCCAGGAAAAGCCATGTTAAAAAGGATGAAACGCTGATTGGCACTTTTAAAAAAACTTCAGTCAAAAATGCCAGGAAGTAATTTTACAATCAGATGAAAAGTATACATCGGTAAACCTGTATTTTGAGGATGAAAGCAGGTTTGGCTTATTTACAAGAAATGGTAAAGCCTTAACGACAAAGGGTGTCAAGCCAATTTGTCCGTTCCATCAAGTTTTTAAAACGTCCTATTTATTTGGAGCGTTTTCACCTATCAACGGTGACAAATTTCTTTTGGAAATGCCTTTGTGTAATGGAAATGCCTCTCAAATTTTTCTGGATAAGCTCTCATTACAAAACCCGACAGAGTTTAAGGTAATGGTATTAGATAATGGCGCTTTTCACAAAACAAAATCATTATCAATCCCCGTAAATATTTCATTAATTTTTTTGCCTCCATACAGCCCGGAGCTCAATCCTGCTGAAAAAGTTTGGGCAATTTTGAAAAGAAAGTTTACCAACCGGCTTCATAACACACTAGATGAAGTAAGTGATTTTATTAAAAATGCTACACAAGAGTTAACAACAAGCAGGATTAAAAGTGTTTGTGGATTTGAGTATATATTTTCAAACTTTAATTGGACTATGTAAGAGTTATATATGGTATTAATTCTTTTTTATTGGGGTTTTCCCCCTTAAGACTCTTCTTTTGCAGCTTTTTGGTTTTTTTGAAAGTTTGGTGTGCTTTTGAGGGGGACGGGTTTAGTAGCCATAGATAAAACTGTGCAAAAACTTTACAGCTATTCTAAGATATCCCGCTTGTTCACATCCTGTGAAAATAAAGAAGAGGTTGTCTCAAAAGTTCGAGGCAGCTTCTTATTCGGATAGGGAACGAAATCGTATTTTATTTATGCGATTCTCACAGCCTTCATTTAGCTTTTAAGACATCCTCTCTTTTTACCTCACAAACCGAGGAACTACATTAATGTAGAGTTTTATACCATCCAAAATAAATAAAACTCTGACATTCTTTTTTCAGATCAATTTATCTTTTAACTTTGTCTAAAAATTATGAATTCTTCAAAATTTATTCCTATAGAAAAATCACTAATTAGCTTGTTATTTTTTTTACTGTTGGTTAGTTGTAAAAAAGATTTTATTAAAGAGCGAACTTCTGATTCGCTTTCAAAAAAAGAACTGTATAATAATTTTGAACTTGCTTACCCTTCATGCTTTGGCAAATGGGAAAGCATAGTTATTAACGGTGATACCCTTTAGTTGGAAAAAAAAGGTGAAAATTATGTTTGGTTGAGTGATATTGTTTTTGACCATGAGACTTTTGAGTCGTTAAAAAATAGTCTTAGCTTTAATAAGAGGACTTTTAAGAGTGATTTCAATCATTTATGGCCCCGTGGAAATGTTTATTATGAAATTGGACCTACCTTCACCTCCTCCGAATTGGTTTTAGTTAATAACGCCTTGCAACATTGGAGAATAAACTCATCATTAGACTTCACCTTAAGAACAACCCAACCAAACTACATTAGAATTCAAAGAGGTACCACTGGGTCAGGTCTTTGGAGTGATTATATAGGTATGAAAGGAGGTCAACAAATAATTAACCTAGAGGCTAATAGTTTCTCTGAAGGAAATGTAATCCATGAAATTGGACATGCAATAGGTTTTTTCCATGAACAATCACGAACTGATAGAGACAATGCAATTGTTGTTCATTATGACAACGTTTTTCCTCATACCCAAGGAAATATTTATCAATTTCAAACATACTCTGATCAAGGCCAATCAGGGTCTCAGATAGGGAATTTCGACTTTAATTCAATAATGCTTTATAGCTCTTGGGCATTTTCTGACGGAATACATCCTTCTATTACAAGAATTGATGGAACGACATTTGGAGCTCAAAGAATACAGTTATCTTTAGGAGATATTGAAGCAGCTGCATACATCTATGGACCTCCATTCGCGAAAATTTCTAAAGAGGTTACCTATGCATATTACGATCCTTATGATGCCGATTTCGATGAATATGGAAACTTCGTCATCAAGTTTTACAGTGATGAATCCTGTACAATTCCTGTAAATTTGAATTCAGACAGAATTCTAAAATATGAAAAAATTATTTCAGAAAGAATAAGTGGCGCTGATTATAATTATTCAACCTCGTATTCTTTGAATTTGTCTGCTGGAAGTAATTCTTATTTATTATTTCAATACCACGACTTTGACGATTCCTATCAGGGTATTTCAAATAATTACCACTTTACAGAAACTGAAGGAAAAAACAGATTTTTACGCTGACCACTAAATTTTTTCATACTTACCTTATTATTATTATTATTATTTAGGATAGCCGATTTATATACCATTTTTGAAGAACAACCAGCATAATCAACCAGTATCCTTTTTAATAGAAACAATTTAGTCATTACGATTTTTTTCTCATAAAGCACTAAATACAATATGCTGAAAGAAACTCAGCCCTGACTCCATGGTTCAATAGAGTTGATGCCCGTTTGTTGCAAGACTTTTATATTAAATCAGGCGGTATGAAACACAATCTTCAGTTTATTGTAGATGTAATTAACCTGCCTAATCTGATCAGTAAGAGCTGGGGTATCCGCAAGCAATACACGGTGAACAATCCTCTTACATTAAAAGGAGTTTCAAGTGATGGTAAACCCACATTTACCATGGCAGACCAAAAGATTGGAAGCGATTTCTTCTTGAGAGAGGCCGCTTTTGAACAAGTGAAATCCTTCAGCACTACCTGGGGAATGCAACTTGGTTTGAAGTACTTCTTTTAACTAAAATATCATAATTATAAAAAAACCGCTCGTTTGGGCGGTTTTTTTATTCTTTTCATTTTCATCAACTGGCTTCCTGAAGAGCAACGGACTCCTGTTTCTGTTGCTTCATGTCCAACTTTCCGGTAAACCTTGCACCCAATTCTATTTCCAGGGTGTCTGTTTGAATATCACCGCTTACCACGCCGGATTTTTTTATTTCAAGTTGACCACTTTGTATATTGCCAGTTACAGTACCATATATAATAGCAGACTTACTGATCAGGTCGCCGTCAATAATTCCGGTTTCTCCAAGCACAATTCCTGCATCTACTATTACGTTGCCGGTGACTTTTCCATCAATACGAATTACAGAAGTACCAGTGACTTCTCCTTTAATATGGTAACCTTCACCAATCAATGTGCTGATCTCCTGTTTGTGTAGATCAAGCGGCTTTTCTTTATCTGATTTCTTAAACATAGGATATTAATTAAGGGTTAAAAATGACTGAGGATTAATTCTTTGACCAAATCTGTGAATTTCATAATGAAGGTGCGGCCCGGTAGATCTTCCGGTGGAGCCCACCTTTCCAATCTCCTGCCCAATATCAATGGATTGGCCCTTCGATACCAGAATACGTGACAGATGCCCATAAAGTGTTTCAAAACCATTGGAATGTGTCAGTATTATGCAATTCCCAAATCCACCTTTACGGCCTGCAAAGGAAACTACACCTTTTGCCATAGCCTTTACAGGTGCACCCAAAGGCGCACGGATATCAAGCCCTTTGTGTGTTTCTACACCGGTTCCGCTAAAGGGATTTTCACGATGACCAAACGTGGAGGTAATTGTACCACTATAGGGGTACCCAAGAGGCGTATAGGCCAGATTGTAATTAATCTTTTTAATGTATTTCTCATAAAAGTCTCCGGTCTCCTCGGCAGAGAGTATATCATTACTTTCTTCCCCACCTTGTGGCAAACTGATTGTTTGTTTAATACCCCTTGCCTTTAGATAGGTATTAATCACCTCAAGCTCTTTATCAATATTGCTAAATTTCGCTTTGATCGCTGCGGTATCGATTTCAGCAAAGGATGCATGCAGATAATTGATTTTGTTTTTTAGGGTTGATTGTACAGCCAACTGAGTGAACCTGTCTGAGATCAGGTAACCGATACAGGTGGACAAGATAACAACCAAGAGAAATACTCCGGCAATGAACCTTTTCCAATTGACAAGTACATAACCCGATATCTTCTTTGGCTTAATGGCTTTTTGTGTCTTACTAAGGACAAGAATAGTGGCTTTTTCCCTTTTCATAGGATTGGATACTTTGGAGAATTATTAATCTAATCTTAAGTAAATTATAATACCGTAAATTTTTAAACGAGTGTTTTCCGGTAAAATTGCCTGCACAAAATAAAACTTCTTCACATGGTATATCTACATGCAATTAGTACCAGAATCCAATGCTGACAATCGTTTTTTCTGAAAATTTTTTCAGGAAATTTTACTACATAAGAGGATGAAAATCAGGAAGATTTCCTATATCGAGTAAAAGTACTTGGAAAAAAAATTCGGAAAATACTTGCAAGACTCAGGAGAAAATATAGTTTTGTATTCGAATTAACTGCTAAGCCCAAAAGGCGAACAATTAAGCCCCCAATATCTCATAAAAGATCCGTACCGGGAATTTGATTATTCCACTCCGTTGTCCCCAGTGTTAGACCAATAACTATCCAGCTTATCTTTTGTAATAACCAGCTTACAGATTTTAAACTCTTAAACTACAAAAGAAATGAAACATTTCTACATGTCATTGCTGGCACTGGCAATCATGAGCACAACAAAAACACAAGCTCAGACAGGGCCAAATCTTTTAGGTGCAAAAGGAACATTCAGCGCACCCTTTGTCACTCCGAACAATAATGCATCTTCATGTACCAGATCGGGCTCCAAATCCTACAACCCGGTTGGAAATATTGGTAATGCATTGAATACCTTATCAGGTGCAGGATCTGCTCAACCGGGCAGCGGATATGATTATACCGCATCCAGTGGTGGACTTCAACCTGAATTCTCTTATACACTGATCAAGAATATCGGTGATCAAAATGGTGGCAATTGCATTAAAGGAGATTGGCGTGGCCAGGATCATACCGGAGACGGTGGTTGGTTCATGGCAGTAAATGGTGCACCCAATAATACCAAGAGTCCGGTTTTCTACAAGATCAACTCGATCGCCGTATGTGCCGGAACAAAATATGAATTCTCTGCTTGGGTGATTAGCTTATTGCCCAAATCAAGCCCTTATGCATTGCCTGGTTCTGAACCAAACATCAGCTTCAAGGTGACTGCTAATGGTGTATCAACTATCATTGCTACAAGCGGCCCTATCCCTTATTCAAATACTCCTACCTGGGTAAAGGTGAGCGGTACATACACAGTACCTTCAATGGTAAGTGCGGTTGACCTCGAAGTGATCAATGCAACTGCTGTAGCTCTGGGTAATGACCTTGGACTGGATGATATTTCTTTTAATGTTGTGGAATCAAATATTGCGGTATCAGGAATCGGAGGAGCATTGCCACAGGCTCTGTGTGAAGGCAGCAGCTTAGGTGTTAAATTTACCGTAACTGATCCAAACCAAACAAACTCATGGTACAAATGGCAAGTTAGTACAGATGGTGGTGCTTCTTATACAGATAGTACTTCACCTGCTCAGGCTACTTTTTCCGGAAATTCATACGATCTTACCCTTAACTTCACAAACGTAACTACCGATATGAACGGTTACAGATACCGCCTGGTGGTTGCTACCTCACAGTCCGGATTGGATAACCCAACATGTACCGATATCAATGAATACAGATTAATCGTAAACGCCTGCGGACCCGCTCCGGTTACATTAACCCAATTCAATGGTAAATATGTAAATGGCGTTGCCATACTTGACTGGCAGACAAGCCAGGAAATGAACAGCGACCGTTTTGAAGTGTACAGAAGTACCGATGGACAACAATTTTCATACATCGGATCTGTGAAGAGTGCAGGCTACAGCAATGTGGTAAAGAATTATACATACACAGATAATCAAACCGGAAACAGTCAGTATGTTTACTACAGATTAAAACAAGTAGATGCTGATGGAAAGTTTGTCTATACAAACGTAGTGAAAGTAGCTACAGGCAGCAAGGCAAGTATGGATGTATTCCCTAATCCATTCAGTTCTTACTTCACTGCTTCATTCACGGCAAACAAGACCGCAGATGCTACAATGATCGTAAGAAACTCAATCGGCCAGCCGGTTATGAAGAGAATCATAAAAGCAGTAAAGGGTAGTAATTCAATCAATATTACAAACCTTCCTTCAATGACACCTGGTATATATTATGTAACCATTACCAACGACGATATCAATTATAATATCAAGATGCAAAAACAGTAGTTAAATGTAAGCTGAAGATAAGCCGCCCGTAATACGGGCGGTTTTCTTTTGTACCTACTCCAAAATGATGTGAAAAAAAACTACAAATTGTCAGCAATTGAAATCAATAACCTAAGATATATTTTAATAAATTTATTCAAAGCCATCTATCGGATGGGCAGACGCATAACTCAGTTGTCTTTTCCCGGCTATAAAATTACAACCGGAATTCTGATTCTCTGAATCACTATTAGCAAAATTATCCAAATTTGAAAAGATGCTGAATGAATTATCAGGTCTGTCAGAATCTCCCCGGAATGGCTGCAATCAATTCCTTTGTATAGGATTGCTCCGGTTTAAAAAACACTTTATCTGCATCGCCTGACTCGACAATTCGACCTTTCTGCATGACCATAATCCGGTCACTGATATAATGAACAACTGACAGATCATGAGAAATAAATATTGCTGTAAAACCAAATTCCCTCTTCAACTCGGAAAGTAAATTCAAAACCTGAGCCTGCACACTTACATCAAGTGCAGATACACTTTCATCAAAAACGATAAAACCGGGATCAAGGGTAAGGGCACGTGCAATGCAAATCCGTTGTCGCTGGCCACCACTGAACTCATGAGGATACCTGTGATAATGATCCGGTTTCAATCCCACTTTTTCAAGTAATTCAATTGTCCTTTCCATCCGTTGTCTTTCCGTCTGCTCAATATGATGAATTGTCATCGGCTCTTTGATGGCACTGCCTATTGTAATTCTTGGATTCAGGCTTCCGTAGGGATCCTGAAAGACGATCTGAATATCTTTTCTTTTTTTTCTCAATTCATTTTCCGGCATGGATAGCAAATCAGCACCATTCAAAAGAATACTTCCTGACGAAGGTTTAATTAACCGTAACAGTGCTCGTCCCAGAGTGGTTTTGCCGCACCCGCTCTCGCCTACAAGTCCAAGTGTCTCACCCTTCCTGATGTCAAATGAAACATGATCTACCGCAACAAACTCCTTTACCGATTTACCTGTAAGGCTCCTTTTCAAAGGAAACTTAACAACAAGATTCTGCACGCTGATCAGATTATCAGAACCTGAGAGTGAAACGGCCTTTTCAGCGTTGGGTGATGTACTTTCTGTTTCGAACAAATTTCCTTTGAGTTCACTCATAAAATCACTCACCATAGGCAAGGGTTTTCCCTTGTACTCCGGTTTGGGATAACAACTCAATAATGCTTTTGTATAATTTTTCTCAGGGGTATCAAAAATTTTCTCTTTGGTGCCGGTTTCAATTATTTCTCCCCTGTACATCACCACTACTCTGTCAGCAATTTCCTTTACCAATCCAAGATCATGGGTGATATACAAAACGCCCATACCCATAGAACGCTGAAGATCTTTGAGAAGTTCAACAATGCTTTTCTGTACAGTGACATCAAGTGCTGTAGTTGGCTCATCTGCAATCAACAATTCAGGAGTACAACTTACGGCCATAGCGATCATGACCCTCTGTTTCTGTCCTCCACTCAATTCATGTGGAAAGCGATTGAAAACAGATTCAGGATCCGGCAACTTAACCTTTTCAAAAAGTGCAATAACTTTTTCTCTTGCAGATCTAAAAGATATCTGCTCATGTTTTTGTAAAGCTTCTGCTACTTGTTTTCCACAGGTAATTACCGGATTTAAGGAAGTCATCGGTTCCTGAAATATCATGGAAATTTTGTTTCCACGAATATTTCTCAATTCCTTCGTACCGGCCTTTATCAAATCGACCCGAATTCCGTTATCTGAAAAAAAAATATTTCCCGATGCAATTTTTGCCGCCTTTGGCAGTAAACCCAGAATTGAAAGAGAGGTAACGGTCTTCCCAGATCCGGATTCACCGACGACGGCTACGATCTCTCCCTTACAAATACTGAATGAAATATCTCTTAATGCGCTGACCTGCCCTTCCTCAGACTGGAAGTCTATAGTCAAATTCTTAACCTGAAGCAATACGTCATTCATCATTTCTTTAATCTAAAATTTCAAATGCCGTACAGTCAGCCCGTTGTTGATTAGTTGTTTCAGTGAGTCAATTCCAATTCTCAAATGATGCTCCACATAGGTAGATGTCACCTTAGCATCGCTCTTCATGGTCTTTACACCTTCTGGCACCATAGGTGAATCACTCACCAATAATAATGCACCTGTTGGAATCTTATTATAAAATCCTACAGTAAAAATTGTAGCTGTCTCCATATCCACTGCATAGGCACGGATCTTTCTTAAATAACCTTTGAAAGCTTCATCATGTTCCCATACTCTGCGGTTGGTTGTATAAACGGTGCCTGTCCAGTAATCCTGAGAATAGTCTCTTATGGTAGTGGAGATTGCTTTTTGCAGCGCAAAAGCAGGTAATGCCGGCACTTCTGGGGGGAAATAATCATTGGAAGTACCCTCACCACGCAAAGCTGCAATGGGAAGTATCAAATCTCCAATCTTATTTCTCTTTTTCAGTCCGCCGCATTTACCCAAAAATAAAACAGCTTTTGGACTGATAGCGCTAAGTAAGTCCATAATGGTAGCCGCTCCGGGGCTCCCCATGCCAAAATTGATTATCGTAATATCACCGGCTGTCGCACATTCCATAGGCTTATCCATACCTACAACAGGTACTCCATGGATATCTGCAAACATTTGCACATAATTATTAAAATTGGTAAGTAAAATATATTCACCAAAATTTTCCAGACTTTCTCCTGTATAACGGGGCAGCCAATTCTCAACGATCTCTTTCTTTGTCTTCATGATTCTTTGAAACTTCCTTTAAATTTTATAAAAATACGATTTACCAATTTATTTGAAATAATATTGTCCCGTCTTGACCTTTCTTTGTATATACAAACATTGAACTCCGCATGGATGGCCTCATCAAAATAGAATTCCCAAAAGACAGTGTTTCCCTGAGAATCAACAATCATCAAAAAGAAATTTTCTGCGGAATTCGGAAAAGCTGGCTTGCATTGACACCCGAAGAATGGGTAAGGCAACATTTCATACAATTCCTGATTAACACTGGATATCCGAACGCTTTGATTGCTGTCGAAAAAAAGATCTCATTGCCAAACCATTTGACCAAGCGATGTGATATCGTGGTGTATAACCGGAATATGACACCGCAGATGATCATTGAATGCAAGAGAATGGATATACCTCTTTCTGAGAAGGTTCTTCAGCAGGTGCTTACCTACCACATACCTCTGCAGCCTCCCTATTTAATGATCACCAACGGATTGTTCACGATGGGGTTCAGGAAGGACAACAACCGCTTCTCCCCCATCAACACATTTCCTTCTTTTGAAGAATGAATTATGGGAATATTCCCAATTCTGCGTATGATGTTGCCACCTTATTGATAGCGCAGACATAAGCCGCTGTACGCAAATCCGGTATAGAAGGATTATTGTTCCAAATTTCCACAATTTCTCTGGTAGCTGTAATCATTGTTTCCTCGAGTCCGCTTCTTACCAGATCTACTTCTTCAGGTCCATGCATTATAAACTCGCGATCGCGCTTGTTTATTTCTTTGCCGGTTAATGCTTCCACCTGTGTTACGATATGGTTGTTCATGTTTTCTGTAAAGCGTTTTTCCAATCTGCCGTAACGGACATGGCTTAAGTTCTTTAGCCATTCAAAATAGCTTACTGTAACACCTCCTGCATTCAAATACATATCCGGCACTACCAAAATACCTTTCAGATTAAGTATATCATCCGCCTCAGAGGTCAGAGGGCCATTGGCAGCTTCACCAATTATCTTTGCTTTGATTCTGGCTGCATTTCCACCGTTGATTACATTTTCCAATGCAGCGGGTATCAGAATATCACAATCCATTTCCAATGCATCCTGCCTCTTTTCAAAATTGGTTGCACCCGGAAAATCCAGTATTGAGCCTGTCGCTTTACGATGTGCGACTAAGGCATCCACATCCAGTCCTTTGTAATTGTAGATCGCACCTTCAAATTCGGCAAGGCCCACAATAATTGCACCGGCCTGCTGAAAGAAATAGGCTGTATGATACCCAACATTTCCCAATCCCTGAATACAAACTCTTTTACCTTTGACACCCAGGGGTAAACCTACTTTCTTCATCAACAATTCCAGATTGCATATTTCACTCAGGCCATAAAACACACCTAACCCAGTAGCCTCTTTGCGGCCACGTACACCGCCCTGGGATACAGGTTTGCCGGTAACGCATCCTGCACCGTCAATTTCACCGGGGTGCATTGCGACATAGGTATCCAGTATCCAGGCCATTTCGCGTTCACCGGTACCATAATCAGGAGCCGGCACATCAATCCCGGGCCCGATAAAGTTTTTCTTAATCAATTCCGCAGTATATCGTCTTGTGATCTTCTCTAATTCATAAGGAGTGTAATCTCTTGGGCTAATCTTGATTCCACCTTTAGCTCCTCCAAAGGGAACGTTCACGATTGCACACTTATACGTCATTAACGCTGCCAATGCCATCACTTCATCCTGGTTTACAGCGAGACTAAACCTGATGCCACCCTTACATGGAGTCTTATGATGCGAGTGTTGTACCCGGTAAGCCTCCAGCGTTACTATTTCCCCGCTTTCTCTCTTTATTGGAAAGCGCATCTGATAGACACTGTTGCATTCTTTAATCTGGCGGAGTATCCCACTGTCCCATTTTGTGAATACTGCGGCTTTATCAAAACTCCTTTCTACATTGCTGAAAAAACTATACGGAACATTTGTTGACATAACTAAATATATTTAAAAGTTTAAGTATCATTTTTGTTTTTCCTTGCGCGAGATTTTCACATCAATTCTTAACACGTAAAGGAGCAGAACAATAAGAATCACCAGGCACACAGTCATGACTACATAGATTTTATCATGGCTGCGCATCACCTCATCAAATGTTCCGCTTTTTATGGCTGTCGTATCCTGTCCGAATCCCACCAAAAAAGATACCAAAGCTATAACGGTTACGATTACGTTTTTTTTCAATTGTCTAAGCATTTACAATGTTTTGGTGTGTAAGCAAAAAATACCGGATTTTGAGATTGCTTATCCAGATTCCTAACAATACCCATCCGAATACGGCAGGCCAGAAGACTGCCCTCATAACCGGATCGAGGCTATCTCCTCCCAGAGCCGGATTACCACCGCCCTGAGCACCTTCCATTCCGCCCGGGTGAAGAGACTGCACCATTCTCGGCAGAATCATGATTAACGGGATATAAATAAACCAGGCAAAGATGTTATATACAGAAGCTATTCGTGCCTTTTTGTCCATATCATCGACCGACCCCCTCAACACCACATAGGCACAATAAATCAAAACAGCAATGGCCGCAGCAATTTGCTTAGGATCATTACTCCAGAATTCACCCCACGTAAACCTGGCCCAGATAGACCCGGTAGCCAATCCCAAAACTCCAAAAACAATTCCTGTTTTCGCATATTCTACTGCACGGATATCATACTTCAGGTTTCCCGTTCTCAAATAAGCAATGCTGTAACCGAGTGACAATGTCAATAATGCAATTTGGCCAAACCACATGGGCACATGAAAAAAGAAGTTGCGTATAGTCTGATAAAGGTTTCCTATATAGGGTACTCTAATCAAGAAACCTGCGGTAAAAGCATACAGAAGTAGCAAAATACAAACAACTTTCCACCACTTAACCTTCATGAGAATAAAATTTACTGTTAATCCTCCTGGAAAAGCAAAATTAAAGGTTATTGGTTAATAAAATATTTCATCCAAATCAAGAAATGTCAAACTCAGACTTTTTGAGGTATGTTTATTGGCGATAGAGATTGTATTCTATACAATAAGCAAGATACAATCATTCACTATAATCATTGAGTGGAAAATTCATTTCTGAAATGGATTCATTCCATCAATCTCTCCATAAAAACGGGAACAATATTATTGCCAGTACAATAACCAAAAGATTCAATCCTGAAAGCAGCAGCACCATCTGAAGTAAAGCCCCCTGTTCAAAAACTTCCCCAAAAGCGGCTCTTGAAATACGGATAAGAAAAAGCAATTGGGGTATAATCAGGGGAAACCCGAGAATAGCCATGATGGCCGCATTCTGCTGTGCCTTTGCTGCAATAGCTGACATCAGGGTAAATACAAGACTAATACTAAAAGCCCCATAAAAAGTAATACCTGCAAAAAGCATGGTATCTGCTATCGGGTTTCCCAACAAAATCAAAAAAAGAATCAAGCTCAGACATACCATGATTAATACTATGATCGTATTATAGATCATCTTGGCTATCACAAACTGAACAGGTGAACTAACCAGATAAAAATAAATCATGCGGCCTTTGCTTTCCTGCAAAAAACTTTTGGCCACCGCATTAATACAAATAAACATCTGCATCATCCAGAACAAACCATTATAAACATTGGCTTTCGGATGTCCCATAGCAAGGTACAGGACAAAGATTGTAGAAGCTACATAGAGAAGAATCCCAAAAAAAGTATGCTGATGCCGCAACTCCAATAATAAATCCTTTTTAATCAGGGTAAGTACCGCTTTCATGATTCTTTATTTGCAGGAGAATTCCCTTCCAATGCGCATACCCTGCACCGGGGCTCATAAATATCCTTCTCACCAAGCAGAACCTGCCCACCGGAATTAATTTTCCGGTAGCTCACATTGGCTATATTGCCGCAGACAACACAGATGGCGTGCAGTTTGGTGATATAGTCGGCAATGGCCAACAATGCAGGCATCTGCCCAAAGGGACGACCCTTGTAATCCATATCCAGTCCGGCTACAATCACTCTCATCCCTTTGAGAGCAAGCGTTTCACATACATGAGCAATCTGGTCATCAAAAAATTGGGCTTCATCAATACCCACTACATCCACGTCCTGTGCATACATCAGGATGGAACTTGAATTATCTATCGGGGTGGACATTATCTTATTCTCATCATGGCTGACAATCCTCTCCTCGTCGTACCGTGTATCCATAGCCGGCTTAAAGATCTCAACTTTCAGGTTGGCTATCTTTACGCGCTTAAGTCTTCTTATTAATTCTTCTGTTTTCCCGCTAAACATACTCCCGCAAATCACTTCAATCCACCCACGTCGCTCACCCGAAAAATGAGGTTCTATAAACATTTTTGTAAATAATTATCAGTTACAATTTGTAACTTAGCCCATTGCAAGGTTAATCTGAATTTCATAATATTCAAAAACATTTTTTTCTGAATTTTCTTTTACCCAACTGAGCACATTATGGAAAGAGTGAAAACGCTCATAAAAAAACTACAAGAACAATCTGAATCCAACTCACCGGCTGCTTCACTGCTTCAGACAGCTCAGATGTTACAGGCAGAATTGCTGTTAATGACTCAAAAACCCTCACCGGAATCCGGCAGGAAAGTGTCTGTAGTTATGCCTGCAACTTTCTCCTTCAGGCAGGAAGAAATATCCATCACAGAAAACGGAAATGAGGAAAAAATAATTCAGGTATTACAGGTAGATGAGAGAGAAATTGAAGAGGAACTGGCACAAATAAAAAAACACGCTGCTGCCCTTCAGTCCCTTGGACAACACAATTCAATGGACAATTTTGACCCCTTTGAGGAAGTACCTACGCTGGCACATCAGGATCCACCACCTGTTACCGAAAAAGAACTTTCAGAAAAGTTGCAATATCCCGAAGGAACAGAAATCTCTGAGAGTCTGAACGACAAACTGAAGCAAATACGCACAGAACTTTCTCAAACACTTTCTGAAACACCTATTAAAGATTTAAGAAAAGCCATAAGCGTAAATGATCGCTTTCAATTTATCAACGAGCTTTTCAGAGGCGACGAAGCAATGTATGAGAGAAGTATTAAAACCATACAGGGTTTTTCAATTTATGCAGAAGCCGAATTCTGGATACGCCGCGAATTGAAAGTGAAAACAGGATGGACAGATTCAGACCCGATCGTAAAGCAATTTGATGAAATGGTCAGACGAAGGTTTTTATGAATAAGTAGTAAAGCCAGGTGGTATAAAACAGCAGAATTTACCACACTCAGATATTCTCAAAAACCATTGCTGCTCCCTGTCCGACTCCCACACACATAGTTGCCAGTCCATATTTTGCATTTGTTCTTTTCATTTCATGCAATAAGGTTGCAGTAATTCGTGCACCGCTACAACCCAATGGATGTCCCAGCGCAATTGCACCGCCATTGACATTTACAATTTCCGGATTCAGACCGAGTTCTTGCATACAGGCAAGAGACTGAGATGCAAACGCCTCATTAAGTTCAACAAGACTCAGATCATTCATAGTAACTCCCGCTCTGGACAATGCTTTCTTTGTAGCAGGAACAGGACCAATTCCCATAATAGCCGGATCTACTCCAGCCACTGCCATACTCTTCACAACTGCCAGTGGTTGAAGATTATTTTTCTTTACAATTGCTTCACTAACCACCAATAACATAGCCGCGCCATCATTGATACCACTCGAATTCCCGGCTGTCACACTTCCATCTTTAACAAAGGCAGGCTTCAGTTGTGAAAGTTTATCAATAGATGTATGCCGCGGATGTTCATCTCTTTCAAAAATGAAAGTATCCCCTTTTTGCATCCTTACTGTGACAGGCAATATTTCGCTCTCCCATTTACCATTTTCAAGAGCTGTAAAATATTTTTCCTGGCTACTCAATGCAAATCTATCCTGATCTTCCCTGGAAATTTTCCATTGCCGGGCTACATTTTCGGCTGTTTCACCCATGGAATAAGGATAAAATTTTTCAACCAATCTTTGATTCGGAAACCGCCAGCCAATCGTTGTATCATATACTTCCGGATTACGGCTAAATGCACTTTCAGATTTTGCAAACACAAAAGGTGCCCGCGACATGCTCTCTACGCCTCCTGCCAGGTAAATATCTCCATCTCCACACATCACAGCCCTGGCCGCATCCATAATAGCCTGCAAACCACTTGCGCAAAGTCTGTTTACAGTACTGCCCGCTACCTCTACCGGAAGGCCTGCAAGTAACCCAGCCATTCTTGCTACATTCCTGTTATCCTCACCAGCCTGATTTGCATCACCAGCTATTACATCTTCAATTTCACGAAGATCTATTGCCGGGTTACGTTGTAATATTCCTTTAATCGAATACGCCAGCAGGTCATCGGAGCGGATACTGCTTAATGAACCACCGTATCTGCCGATAGGAGTACGAATTGCATCAACGATGAACGCTTCTTTCATTTCCTGATAATTATTTCAGGGCGCAAGATATAAGTTTCTTGAATAGTTGTTCCCTATTACAATATTCTTACCTTAGTAGAATTCAGAGTCTAAAGTTCATGAACTCATTGCATCCTCCACCAATTGAAAAAAAATGCAAGAAGGAAAATCACGTACTTATTAGCCTGCAATAAATAGTAGTTATACCTTGATAGCTATGGAAATTTTCGTTTGTTAAGCCTGTGTGAATAAATTTTCAATATTGAACGCAATAAAAATTCTTAAAAAATGGTTTTCAATAGACAGTGCATTAACCTTTGAGAATGGAACGTTAAGCATTTAATAAAACACCTTTCATATTAATTTATTTATATATTTGTAACCATAAAAACACATTAATTCTGTAGTTTTGAAAACTTTTTTTTAAAAACCCCAAGCTCCAATATCAATTTTCATTTTGTTGAAACCTAGAAAAAAACCATTCATGAAGAAAAAAGTTAGAAAAATTCTCGGAGGAATTAGTCCTTTGGTACTTCTCTTTCTCTCATTTCCGTTTTTTGCTGCCAATCTGAAACCCGCAAAAGTTACCATTTCTCCCATACCAGAGAAAGCAGTAACCACAGATTCATCTGAACCGACAAACTCACCGGCAACACTATATTCTGTGCTGGACCTTAAAGAAGCAGGACTTTCTGAGGCGGCATTTGACCTGGCATTGAAAGGATATGAAGCATTGTGCAATCTCGGAAAAGTACAGAATACCAAAGTTCTTACCATCATAGATTTCACAAAGCCATCTACAGAAAAAAGATTATTCGTCTTAGATCTTCAAAATCTGAGAATCCTGTATAATACTTATGTTTCGCATGGTCGCAATTCAGGTAAGCTCTATGCAAAAAAATTCAGTAACAGGCCTGAAAGCCACATGAGTAGTCTCGGATTTTACACCACAGGTGATACATACTATGGTGATCATGGATATTCCCTAAGACTGAAAGGTGAAGAAAAGGGTATCAATGATAATGCTGCCAAAAGAGCCATCGTAATTCATAGTGCGGATTATGCAGATGAGGAATTTGCAGATGGTCAGGGGTATCTTGGAAGGAGTTTTGGCTGCCCTGCATTACCCAAAGAATTATCCAGACCGATCATAGAAACCATTAAAGACGGAAGTTGTCTTTTTGTGTACGGACAAGCCAACTACTATACTTCGAAATCAAAACTACTTTGATGAAGGCATCTTTTCAGATCCTTTGTTTTAGTCCACTGATTCTGAGTTGATTTGCAAGACAATGATTGATGCTTTGCTTGCTATAGTTTTTATCTTTTGAGAAAGATTGAAACTGAAAAATTAACTGCTATGTACGGATAGAATTTGGTTAAAACGGCTATTCTTCCGCATTATCAAGGATGACAATAGTCTAAAATAAAATTCATAATCGTACAAGAATTTCTTTCTTTGCAGGAGAATTCATGAAAAGAAAGCAGATCAATCCTATTATCAAAGACTTCAGGTACTTCAGCAGAATTGTAAGAACTTTTGCTTTCAGGAAGTACAATATATTTGAGATACTTATTCTCTGGTCGAAGCGACATCTGACACGCTTCCAGTTTTTGGTACTATCCGGGATTATTGTTGGACTTCTTGGCGCCTCGGCCGGAATTGCTCTCAAAACGATCGTGCATTTTATTCAGCTATTCACAGTAGGAAGTTTATCAGGAACCGACAAAATGATTGCTTACGGAATTCTGCCTATTATTGGTATAGTAATAACTACTTTGGTAGCCCGTTACCTGTACAGAAGCACAAAAGATATCAAACTATCCCAGGTGCTGGTTGACATAGCACAAAATGAAAGCAATATCAATCAACAGGAAATACATTCCAGAGTAGTTCAAAGTGCGATAACAGTTGGATTCGGGGGCTCAGCAGGATTAGAAACCCCGATGGCCATAACCGGTGCTGCTATAGGATCTAATTTCGGGCAGCGTTACCGTCTTGGATATAAAGAAAAAACTCTTTTGCTGGCAGGTGGTGCTGCTGCAGGAATTGCATCTGCATTTAATGCACCCATTGCTGGGGTAATGTTTTCCTATGAGGTATTGCTCACCGGAGTGGTTTTTTCAGATTTTATCCCATTGGTTATCTCTGCGCTGTGTGGCAGCCTGCTTACCAGGATTGTGTTAAACAATGATATTTTGTTTAGCCTCGATGCCAGAGAACAATTTAATTACTTCAATACCTTTTATTATGTAATACTAGGAGTCGTGGCAGGATTCTACACCCGCTATTATAATCTTGCAAGTAATAAGGTGAGTAATCTGTTAGAACACTTTCCGTTTGGCAGTATAAAAAGAGCACTTTTAGGAGGCGTTATTCTCGCTGCCTTGTGTGTGGTATTTCCTGCTCTATATGGGGAGGGGTATGTCAATATCAAAATGCTTAATGAAGGTAATATTTCCTATCTGGTCTATCAGGAGTTGATCGATTTCTTTGATTTCCCCAAGATCACCATCCTGGTTATGCTGGCATTGTCCACCCTATTAAAGCCTGTGGCTACAAGCGCTTCACTCAACTCAGGAGGAGTAGGTGGTAATTTTGCACCCTCACTAATTGCAGGAGGTTTGTTGGGATATACTTTAGGGTATGCATTGGTGTTGGCAGGTTTTAAAGATGCACCTGTAACCAATCTGATGCTGGCAGGGATGGCCGGGGTATTGGCCGGAGTGATGTATTCTCCACTCACAGCTATATTCCTGATTGCAGAGTCCAGTTCAGGATATGATCTGTTCCTTCCATTGATGATTGTTTCTGTAACGTCCTTCCTTATCAACAAATATTTCTCACCTATTAATCCGGATTACACCAGGCTGGCAGAGGAAGGAAAAATTTTCACGACAAGAAATGACAATAATATTCTCAGTCAGATAAAAATCGGTGACTGTATTGATGAAGACAGTCTAAGGGTAAATAGCAAGTCTCCGGTCTCTGAAGTTAATTTACTATTCAGGAATTCAGACAAATCAGTCATTGCAGTGGTGGATGAGGCAGGTAGATTCTGGGGAATGATCAACAAGGAGCAGATGAAAAAGCTGACGGATAACACGGATAAACAAACTACTCTTATCGCCTCGCAATTAGCCTTCACTCCAAACCAGATCATACAACCGGAAGAAAGAATTGAGAGTATCGTGAAAAAATTTGATGAATCAGATGTCTGGTACTTACCGATTGTAGATAAAGATCATACATTCAAAGGCTTTGTGAGTAGATTTCGGTTTCTGGTCATGTACAGGCAATTACTGAAAAATCTGTCATAACATTTAGATATCAATGAATCCTTGCTGAGCGTGGCAGGATTTCCCGCTCTTTTATTTTCCAATAAAAAGATGGGTTATTACCTTCGCTGCAAAAAGCAAATGCTGAGAATAGGTGTTTTTGGAGTAGGTCATCTGGGAAAATTTCATCTGAACAACTGGAAAGAAATTCCAAATGTTGAAATTGCCGGTTTTTACGACCCATCGGATGATGCTGCCCAATCAGTTGCAGAACAATACCATATCAAGAGATACCCTTTTGCTGAAGACCTTTTGAATGACTGCGATGCAGCAGATATTGTAGCACCTACCACCTTTCATTATGATTTATGTAAAAAGGCTATACTAAAAAGTAAGCATGTATTTATAGAGAAGCCTTTAGCCAATACGATGGACGAAGCCAGGGAATTGGTAAAGTTGACAAGAGAGGCTAATATCAAATTTCAGGTAGGGCATGTAGAACGCTTTAATCCTGCTCTAATCAGTGCCAGAGCGTATCAATTGCAACCTATGTTTATTGAGGTGCACCGGCTGGCACAATTTAATCCCAGAGGTACAGATGTGAGTGTGATTCTGGACCTGATGATTCATGATATTGATATTATTCTTTCTATTGTAAACAGCAATGTCAAAAGTATAATGGCAAGTGGCGTAACGGTATTGAGTGAAACTCCCGACATCGCTAACGTCCGGATAGAATTTGATAACGGTTGTGTCGCCAACCTCACTTCTTCCAGGATCAGTATGAAAAAAATGAGAAAGATGCGATTGTTTCAGAAGGACGCTTACATAGGTATTGATTTTCTGAATAAGAAAACGGAAATCATCAAGTATAAAGAGGCCGGTGATAAGAACACCTTTAACTTCGATATCGATACAGGTCATGGTCTCAGAACGATCGCCGTTGCAGCCCCTGAAGTCAAGGATACAAACGCCATCAAAGAAGAATTGCTGAGTTTTGTCAATGCCATACGCCAGAACCAACCTACGGAGGTATCTGAAGTAGATGGATTTCGCGCGATGGAGGTTGCCCATTTAATACTCGAAAAAATAACCAGGAATTTGCCCTAACAAAAGCCACTTTGAGGAAATATATTCATTCATATAAATACGCCCTGACAGATGTGATTGCTGCTATCATTGTGTGGGTTATTTACTTTTGGATACACAGACACCTTACAGGATTAGCCTTCGAAACCAATAAAAAATTTATTGCGGGATTAATATTATTTCCTCTGGGTTGGATCATACTTTTTCACCTGACCGGGAGTTATAAAAATGTGTATTATAAATCCAGGCTTCAGGAATTTATGTCCACCTTGGCTTTGAGCCTTGTTGGAGTGGGTATTGCATTTTTCCTTATGATCTTATACAAGCGGAATGAATACGATCCTGAATTCTATTCTGAATTTTTTATCTTATTCATTTTACAATTTGTTATCACCTATCTGTTCCGGTACACCCTGTTATTTATTGCACACCGGCAGCTACAAAGAGAGGAAGTGTGGTTTAATACACTGATTATTGGATCTCATAAAAAAGCAGACTCTCTGCTTCATTCTTTAAAAAATAATCCTGAAAATACCGGTTATAAGATCAAAGGTTTTGTATCTGTGGATGAGAAAAACTATGAAGGACAGGATAATCCGGTAAAATGGTTTGGAAATATCAATCAATTGAAAAAAGTCATTTCTGACGAAAAGATTACTGAGGTTATTATCGCCCTTCCCTACCGGGAAAGACATGATCTGGAAAGAATTCTTCAGCAACTTGCCTCCCTTGATGTAAATGTAAAAATGTTGCCCGGAAAAATAGATTTTTTGAGTGGATTAATCAGAACCACCAACGTTATCGGTATTCCATTGGTGCATCTGCATACAGGATTGTGGCAGGCCTGGGAACTCAATATTAAACGGCTTCTTGACATTGCCATTAGTACATCCGGACTGATAATTCTGAGTCCTGTAATTGCCTATACTGCTTTGCGTACCCGTTTTTCATCTGCCGGCCCTGTGATCTATTCCCAACTGAGAACCGGATACAAAGGCAAGCAATTTTCGATATACAAATTCAGAAGCATGATCGTCAATGCAGAAGAAGGTATTCCGCTACTCAGTAGTGAAAATGATCCACGCATCACCAAATGGGGTAAAACAATGAGGCGATGGAGGCTTGATGAATTGCCACAACTCTGGAACATTCTGATTGGAGAAATGAGCCTGGTTGGTCCACGGCCTGAAAGGCAATATTATATTGACCTTATCCGTCAAACACATCCTGAGTATGACCTGTTGCTAAAAGTAAAACCCGGACTTACAAGTTGGGGAATGGTCAAATTCGGATATGCTGAAAATGTCAATGAAATGATAGAAAGGATGAAATACGACCTTATTTATATTGAAAATATTTCATTGGCAGTTGATTTTAAAATTCTGTTTCATACAATCCGTATCATACTATCCGGAAAAGGAAAATAGGATGTAAGAAAAATTATATTTTTGAGAAAACCATTTTAGTGAAAAGATTCCTGATTTGTCTGTGCTTTTTGGTTCCGCTGACTTTGTTAGGGCAAATAAGCCAATATTTTCAGCAGGCTGTTGATTACCAGATAACTGCCAGGCTGAATCCAAATGAGAAATCACTGGATGGGAATATCCGAATGGTTTATAAAAATGAATCGCCTGATACCCTTCACTTCATCTGGTTTCACCTGTGGCCAAATGCATACAAGAATGACAAGACAGCTTTCAGCGAACAATTCCTTCAACTGGGAAATACCAACTTTTATTTCAGCGACGAAGAAAAGCGTGGCTACATCAACCGGTTAAATTTTACCGTGAATGGCACTTCTGCTTCTCTTGAGGATCATCCTTTGTATCTGGATGTAGTGAAATTATTATTGCCCTCACCTCTTTACCCTCATGATTCAATCCACATTGAAACACCATTTCAAGAAAAACTCCCATTCCTCTGGTCGCGCGGAGGATACGATGGCGATTTTTTCAGTATCACTCAATGGTATCCCAAACCGGCTGTATATGACTCAAAGGGATGGCATCCTATGCCCTACCTCGATCAGGGTGAGTTTTACAGTGAATTTGGAAATTACCGGGTGTTCATCACCGTTCCTGAATCTTATGAGGTAGCGGCAACCGGCAATCAGTTAAATGTATCAAAAGAAGGAAGCGTAAAACATCTTGAATTCAATGAATCAAACATTCATGATTTTGCCTGGTTCGCTTTTAAAAATTACAGGATAGACAGCACCGTTATAACTTCCGCAGATGGTCATTCCATAAAAGCCTATTCCTATTATCAGAAAGAAAATTCCAACCATTGGAAGAACAGCATTTCGTTTATTACAGATGCCATTCGTACCAGAGAAAAGGAAATAGGTGCTTATCCTTACCAAACAGTCAAGGTAGTGCAAGGCCCCCAAGCCATGCATGGAGGCATGGAATACCCAACCATCACCCTCATACAAAATCTGGAGGACGAAAAATTATTGGATGAAGTCATCAATCATGAAGTGGGCCACAATTGGTTTTATGGTATCCTCGCATCAAATGAACGCTCTACTCCCTGGATGGATGAGGGGATTAATACCTATTATACACAGAAATACATCAAAAACAAATACACAGGTACTCCAGTAAAGAAGGAATCATTTTTTGACAAACGGATGCCTGATGACATGGCCTTGTTTAACTATCAAATGCAATTAGCCACAAAAGATGATCAGCCCATTTCTACAAGTTCTGTTTCATTTTCTCCAAAAAATTACAACTCAATTGCTTATCTGAAAGCGGCAGACTGGATGCAGCGGTTACAAAAATATCTTGCAAAGTCTTTTGACCCATGTATGCAGAAGTATTACAGTCAATGGAAATTCAGGCATCCGGACACCGATGATTTCAAAAAATTGCTGGAAGGGTGTAGCGGTAAAGATCTCGATTCCATTTTTAAATTATTAAATACCACAGGACAGATTAAGCCATCTCCCAAAAAAGAATTCAAGGTAGCATCTTTTTATAGCCTTCGCAATACGGATAAATACAACTACTTATTTGTAAGTCCCGCCATTGGGTATAATTTTTATGATAAATTCATGGCGGGTATCCTTGTGCATAACTACACACTGCCCGAGCCTGGATTTCATTTTCTTCTTGCACCCATGTATGGCACAGGCAGCGCTTCATTCACAGGATTGGGCCGGATTGGATATTCATTTACTTCCTATGGTCGCATCAAAAAAACAGAATTGGCACTAAGTGGAGGCACCTTCAATATGGACGAATACACAGACTCTACAGGAGCCAAAAACTTCATGAGATTTACAAAGTTGGTACCCTCATTGACACTTCACCTCCGTCCTATAGGCAGCAAAGAGCATATAAATGAATTCATTCAGTGGAAGACGTATCTGATATCCGAACGATCACTTCTCTTCACCTACGACTCCGTGTTGCAAACTAACGTTATTACTTACCCGAAGTCCTCCTATTATATTAGTCAGTTAAAATTTGTCCATCAAAACGATCGTATCCTTTATCCATTTAATTATACCCTGCTGGCGCAGCAGTCCAAAGACTTTATGAGGCTTTCCCTATCTGGAAATATGTTTTTCAATTATGTAAAAGAAGGCGGATTAAATCTGCGATTGTTTGTGGGGAAATTTATTTATTTAGGTGATAAGACCATAACGAGGCAATTTGCCACAAGCAGATTTCACCTGAATTTGACCGGGGCTGACGGATATGAGGATTACACCTACAGCAATTATTTTATTGGAAGAAATGAATTTGAAGGCCTGCCGCAACAGCAGATTATGATTAAAGATGGGGGCTTCAAAGTGAGAACAGACCTGCTGGCAAGCAAAGTGGGCAGATCGGACAACTGGCTTGGTGCAATCAACCTCAACACGACCATTCCGAAAAAAGTAAACCCACTCTCCATACTACCTTTCGACATTGGACTCAGAGCATTTTTGGACCTAGGCTCCTATGCCGGTGCGTGGCAGAATAATGCTGAAACAGGAAAATTTCTTTATGACGCAGGCCTCCAGATATCTCTGTTCAAAGAAATGCTCAATATTTATTTTCCAATGCTATACAGTAAAGTTTATCGCGATTACTACAAGTCAACTTTATCAAAAAGTCAAAGATTCTGGAAAACTATTTCTTTCAGTATCGATATTCAGAAATTCAGACTGAAGGATTTGTTAGAAAACTAACTAATGCACAATAGCCACCATATCAGATATCTTAAAAGAGAAGAAATCAATGATGATTGGTGGAATTCAATTCTTCAAAAGGATCACAACAAACTTATTTATGCAGAGGCTGAATACCTTGACCATATTTGTCCGGGATGGAGCGCGCTGATTGACCCTGAAACGGAAACTATTATGCCATTTCCCCTGAAAAAAAAATTTGGTATTGCCTATGCATTGCAGCCCATGTTCATGCAACAATCAGGCATCTATGGTCAAGACGTAATTTCAGAACATACCGTGCTGGATTTTATCAAAGCTGCATCTGAAAATGCCCGGCTGATTGACCTGAATTTTAATTTCAAGAATGAGATTGCCCATGTCCCCATGCGTACCAATCTGATTATCGATCTGAACAGGCCTTTTGATGATATCTGTAAAGAATTCAAACGAAATCTAAATAGAAAAATAGCATTGGCTGCTGACACTTTTCCTGAATACACTGAGGCTACCATTGATGAGGTGATTGAGCACTACAAAAAATACATTTTCAAAAAAACAAATCAGACGGCTGAAGTTCTATCATCATTTCAGTCTTTGTGTAAATATTATCATCTGCAGGATAGAGTCATTTGTCGCAAGTTGACAGGCCATACTGGGCAACTACTCAGCTCGACCCTATACCTGAAGGATGCCAAGAGAATCTACAGTATGATTTTAGTAAATACGCCCGGAGGAAAGATTACCGGGGCAAACGCTTATCTCATATACCGATTAATTCAGGAATTTTCCGGCATTGACTTATTACTTGACTTTACCGGATCAGAAATTCCGGGTGTGAAATATTTTTTTGAAAAATTCTCACCTGTAAATCAGCCTTATCCACGAATCAGGATAAACAACCTGACAGCGTTACAAAAGAAACTCATTTCCCTCAGAAATCTTATCCGTTAAAATGCAGGAGGCTAAATGCAGATCCTCTCGGGTGGTTATTTTGATATTCTGCTCTTCGCCAGGAACTAGGAAAATCTTGAGCCCATATTCCTCCACCACGGAAGCTTCATCCGTGAATTGTTCTTTATATGCAATTTGGTAGGCCTGCAACAAAATATGGCTGTGAAAAGCCTGAGGAGTTTGAATGAGCATTACTTTCTTCCGGTCGATGACCTCATTCCCATTATCGTTAACCAATCTTACACTGTCTTTACATCGTATTGCCGGGATGGCCATCCCCTCTTCTCTTGCTGAATCATAGCATCTTCTTATCAATTCAGGCGTTACCAGGCAACGAACCCCATCGTGCACAAAAACAATACTCTCTTCCTCAATCTTATCCAATCCATTTTTCACCGATTCAAACCTTGTTGATCCACCTTCACAAATCCGGAACCTCACCGGATCAAAATATCCATCTATGATTTCCTGTCCTTTGCCTACATGCTCTTTTGGAAGAACCAGAACAATTTTCATATCCTCAAATGAATCAATAAACGCCTTTAATGTATAATAGAGGAGCGGCTTCCCAAGCAAGGGTAAAAACTGTTTAGGGATTCTAGATTTCATTCTTTCCCCGCTTCCTGCAGCCACAATAATCGCAAACTTTTTCATGCTCAAACTAAATTCAACGTTAACCTCCATATATTTCCACCTCCGATTCTCCGTCACTGTTTTTAAATGCCCTGTACATCCCGGCACTGTTGAAAACAAGCGAGCAGTTTCCCTTGGCATCCACACCTATTAATCCACCTTCACCATCCAGAGCCACCAATTTTTTCATAACTACTTCTTCACAGGCCTGCTGCAATGAATAGTTCTTGTACTCCATCAGGCAACTCACATCATGAGCAGCCACTGCCTTTATGAAAATTTCTCCATGTCCGGTACAACTCACTGCACAGGTTTTATTATTTGCATAGGTTCCAATACCAATGATCGGGCTGTCGCCTATTCTGCCATATCTTTTGTTAGTCATTCCACCCGTAGATGTTGCAGCAGCAATATTACCATCCGAATCGCAGGCAACTGCTCCTACTGTTCCAAATTTCTTATTCTTCAGGAGGCTCACCAGCCGGTCGCTCTTATGATCTAACTGGTATAAATCGCTGTCTCTGATTTCGCGCCATTGATCATATCTGTATTGGGAATAAAAATATTCATCCGGCTCCAACTTGACGCCCTGCCGGATAGCGAAATCATTGGCACCTTTTCCTGAGAGGAAAATATGTCCACTGTTTCGCATAATTTCTTCTGCCAGCAAAACAGGGTTTCTCACATTTCTCACACCTGCTACAGCACCGGCATCAAGTGTTTGCCCGTCCATAATTGCAGCATCCAATTCATTGATGCCCTTCTTGGTAAAAACAGCACCTTTACCTGCATTGAAAAGCGGGTTGTCTTCCATAGACACTACCGCGGCCTTAACGGCGTTCAATGCAATGCCGCCGCTTTCCAATACGTCGTATCCGGCTTTCAATGCGGCTGCCAATCCCTTTCTGTATTCTGCCTCCAATTCAGGAGTCATATCTTCTTTTAAGATGGTACCTGCCCCACCGTGAATTGCTAAACAAATTTTTTGCATGGGTTGAGATTATGCTTTTCTATTAACTGATTCTTTCCATTTTTTTTCCAATTGCAAAAATACGTTTCGATTCTTCCAACAGTCTATTTTTATTAATTGGCACGGTACCTACTTCCTCACAAACCAAACCTCCGGCTATATTTGAAATCTTCGCTGCCAAATCAATATCCTTCGTACTCGCATAAACCAGGGATGCCACGGCAATCACCGTATCACCCGCCCCACTTACATCGGCAATCTCACGCCGGTGCGCCGGAATAATCTGTTGTGCAGTCTGGCTTCCATAAAACATGCCCTTGTCTGAAAGGGTTATTAATGAAATGGTATGATTCAGTTTTTCATACAACTGAGAATGAATTTTTCTGAGCCAATCCAAAGAGACGGTGTCATTCAGTATATTCAATGCTGTAAGGACCTCATGCAGATTGGGCTTGAAAAGCGCAACATTTCTATATTCAAAAAAATTTTTTCGTTTAGGGTCCACTGTTACGATCACACCTGCTTTATTACAGAGTTCAATCGTAGCCCGGATAATTCCAGGAGTAAAAATCCCCTTGTTGTAATCTTCCAGGATCACTACATCCGGATGTTCGGTATTCAGATATTTTTCTATAATACCCAAAAGTTTTTCCTCATCGTCTTTCTCCAGATCATCTGTAATCTCTGCATCCAACCGCATCATTTGTTGATTGCGGCTTATAATTCTGGTTTTGTTTGTTGTGATTCTTTTCCTGCTGGTAATTATAAAGCGGTGATCTATCCCCTTTTCCTGCAGCATCTCTTTTATTTCATTTCCATCTTCATCAATTCCCAATATGGAGATGACAGCGATATGCGCACCCAACTCCAGCGCATTGAGTGCTACATTGCCGGCACCGCCGATTCTTTTCTCTTTCTTTTGAAGAGATACTATGGGTACCGGAGCTTCTGGCGAAATTCTATCTACCTGCCCCCACCAATAGGTATCAAGCATCACATCTCCGATGACTGCCACTTTTAATTTTGACAGTTCAGAAAAAACAGTATCCAGATTCTGATTCTTCATCCATTATTTTTTTTCGACCGGTATCCTGCCACCGTAAGAAAGTACACCGGAATGCCTGCCAGCACGATTCCCAATCCCCAGAGCGTGTACAACGGTTTGAATATGACCAGAAATACACAAAACACAAGTCCCATTACGATGTAAATGACCGGAACTACCGGATAGCCGAATGCTTTATATGGTCGCTCTGCATTCGGGCGCTTTACCCGCAATACAAAAATACCAATGATTGTCAGTACATAAAAAATTACTACTACAAAGGCTATCATATCCAGTAAATCATTATATCCCCCACTCAGGCAAAGCACTGCCGATACGATTGCCTGTGCCCACAATGCCCATTCCGGAACGGCATTCTTATTTAACTTAGCGGCCTTCTTAAAAAACAATCCATCACAGGCCATTGTATAATACACTCGTGCACCTGAAAGGATTAATCCATTATTGCACCCAAACGTAGAGATCATAATCATAACTGCTATTACCAGCGCTCCGGCATTACCAAATATTTTATCCGAAGCGGCTACAGCTACCCGGTCACTGCCAGGAAAAGCAATCTCCTGTAGAGGCAGTACATTCAGATACATCAGATTGGTAAGTACATAAATACTGCATACTATGAAAGTGCCAAGGAATAAAGCCAATCCTATATTTCTTTTGGGATTTTTTATTTCACCGGCAATAAATGTCACATTATTCCAGGCATCACTGCTAAAAAGCGAACCCACCATAGAAGCGGCCACAGCCCCAATCAACACGGTTCCAGAAATCGGAAACCAATTCCCGCCTTTTATAAATGAACCATTCACTTTCTCCAGTTGGGTAGCCTGAAAACCAGTAACCCAATTGTCTGACCAAAAACTTTCTTTCACAAAAAAGAATCCGGCGATCACCAATCCAAATAACGAAAACAACTTGACTGTAGTGAAAATCGTCTGAATCGTTTTCCCTCCCTTAACGCCTCTCGTATTGGTATAAGTAAGAAATAGAATCATGGCAATAGCGAGCAATTGAGCAGCCGAAATGTGCAGTCCTGCTATCTGAAATACAATCCTATCCTCACCTACAGCAGGAATCAAATAGGCGGTAAACCTGCTAAAAGCCACGCCCACCGCCGCTATCGTTGCCGTTTGAATTACGGTAAAAGAACTCCATCCATAAAGAAACCCTGCCAGTGGGTTGTACGATTCTCTGAGGAATACATACTGTCCGCCGGCTCTTGGAAACATTCCACTCATCTCCCCATAGCTGACAGCAGCAATTACCGTCATAAAACCTGTAATCACCCATACCAGAGTAAGCCAGCCGGCACTGCCTACATTTCTCACTATATCTGTACTTACAATAAAAATACCGGAGCCAATCATAGATCCTGCAACAATCATTGTAGCATCGGTCAGAGAAAGCGAAGGTTTAAAAGCAGTAGTTTGTTCACTCATAAAATAGTCTGAGGTGATTAAAATTTTTAGAGGCGAAAAATAAGTCAAAAATTGTATAACCAATACCTTTTATTCAGGCAGCTACCAAAAATATATTGAATAAGAAACTAAAGGAAATGGAATGAGAAATAGTATAGTCCTGTATCATCTCTTTCATGGCTACAATGAATGTATGTGATAAATGGCTACTTTCATTTGCATACATCAAAACTAAACCTCATGAAATTACAGAACCCCCTCAGGCTGCTTTTCCTGTTTTGGCTGTTTCTACCTTCTCCTGCAGTAAGAAATCAGATTCATCCGGCGATTCTTATGTAAAATTTAAACTCAATGGTGAATGGGTTACCTATGACGGATTGGGTGAATTAGGTCCCGATCTGGGGAATGCCACCCTTACGGATCTCGGCGTTACCGGTACCAGCAAAGACAGAAAAAACACCTTTGACATTTCTATTCAGATAAAAGGATCTGATTTTAAAAACCGGACTCTACGCAAGTGATCAATACCCGGATTATCAATTGCTGGTAGATTACCTTGTCAATCCGGATCCAAATACAATGAAATATTATGAGATTGATGATGCGTTAGGATTAGCCCCTTCAAAATATACAGTTAATATCACTTCTATCACTCCTACCCAGATCAAAGGCACCTTTGAAGGAAATTACCTATATGACAATTTCAGTTCCGGTGACGCGGATGGTGGCATTGCTTATATTACGGAGGGCCAGTTTCAGTTAAAAAGAATCAGATAATTTCCTGGAACAAGTATCAGGTTCTATTTATTTTCATCCTTATAGGCCTTATTCAAACCTTCTACCACCTCAGGGGTAATATTCAATGTAGAATCTTTATAATAAATGAGCCCTGGCTCGTAAGAAAATACGTATGCGAAATTTTTGCTTTTGTTGAATTCTTTTAGAAAAGCCTCAATTTTAGCGACGATTTGTTCCTTCATTTTTGAATTGTAATCAAACAATTCATTGTCTAAGTTTTGTTTTCGATTCTGAAAATCCTGCTGCATTTTATTGATTTCATTCATGGCTTTTTCTTGTTCCTGAGGGGTCATTGTAGCAGCCTTTTGTTGCAACTCAGCAGCACGCGACTGAAACTTTTTTTGCAAAGTCATGATTTCATTATTAGCAGCTGCAGTTTTCTTTTCTACATCTGCCTTAATTTTTTGATAGTAATCATACTTATTTTGTAATGAATCCATATCTATGTAGGCAATCTTTGAGTCGGTAGAAGCAGAGGTAGTTGTTTGATTTTTGTCAATCAGTGGGGTTGATTTGCTTTCCTTACTTCCTGCAAAATGCAGGTAATATAAATATCCCACCAGACCGATCAACACAATATTGATAAAAAGTAATGCCTTCTTCATACGAATAATTTTTGCGGGCAAGATAATTAAAAAGAAATAGGCCTAACCTTCCGGATTAAGCCTATTATGAAACAGTTAACAGCAAAAACTATATCGTGCCAAAGGCAAAACTTCTCATTATATTCATTTTACTTTCCAACCGATTAAAGGTGAGCCCACTTTAACTTAGCAAGCCATTGCTGTGGCAATCTGAAGATATTTGATCCCTTTGATTGTTTCTCCCGCTGAAGGTGCTGGATAGGGATAACCTTCCCTGATACACGAGTGAGTTGTAACTCCTCCATCAGATCCTGGATGACCCAATCATCATAAACCTGTGCCAGATCACAAGCCTTTGCAAAGTCTTCATGCATCCCCATACATTCCAGTACAGGAGGCAAATTCTTAAACTCGGGGTAGATCGTCAGTTTCTTAATGAAATATACCGCCTTTCCGTTGATTTCCCTTGTGTAGGCTTTGTAAATTTTTTTCATCTCTGTGAGTTTTTAGTGTTTCCGAAAAACAGAAACTCACCAGGTGATGTTACTGTTATTCTAAAACAAAAGAAGTAATCCAGGGATATCAGAGAGGTAATATTTCATAGGATTAAAAAGGATAGATCAAAAGCAATGCCAGTCAGGTATCAAATTAAAATTGACTCAAACAAGACACAGACTACCGGTAATTCAAACGGATAACTGGGGGGTAATCAGTAGAGGAGATTGGGGATTTTAGAATGTAATTCTTAATTACAGATGTAAAAATATACATTGAAGTTTAATGTTGCAAGGATACAATGCTAAAACTTATTCACATCATGGGAATCTTTATAACGACAAGCCAAATAAATTAGATGAATTACCCCCAATATCTCAATATTGTTAGAAAAAATTCAACAAACAAAAAAAATAACTATGCATTATTTTTTCTGAACCATTCAATTTGAAATTCGTTATCTAAATTTGAATGTCAAACTGTTATTCACCCAACGACTACCCAATGAAGTCTTCTTTGATATTTTCCATATTGATACCGGTTTTGTTTTTCACCCAAAAATCG
>CAYXAL010000011.1:12752-15267 GCA_964463015.1 uncultured Ginsengibacter sp. | reverse complement strand
CCATTACCAAAATCCTGGACCGACAACATTAAGCTTTCACTTCAAAAGGATGAGGAATTGTCATTCTTTGAAATTCTGGTGAAAGATAAACAAGGAAGAATTTTTTACGCTCCTGACGTCCATCTTTACATCAATTAAACCTATGCGAATCAGAAAGGCGACTCCATGTGATATCCCTACCGTTATTCATATTGCCCGGCATACCTGGCCTTTGGCCTATAAGGATATTCTGTCGGATGATCAATTGGAATATATGCTGACAAAATTCTACAATGTTCCTGAATTGGAAAACCAATTTTCCCGGGGCTATTCATTTATTTTGGCAGAGGATGAAAGTACCAATGCCGCAGGTTTTGCAGTTTATTCCCCTCAGGAAAAAGATACACAGGTGTTTCACCTTCATAAGATCTATGTGTTGCCGGAATTCCAGAATCTCAAAGTGGGAAAAATGTTACTTCAATATATCTCGGAGGATATCTTAGTAATGGGTGCAAGAGTTTTGCAATTGAATGTAAACCGATATAACAAGGCGAGGTTTTTCTATGAGAAAAACGGATTCAGGATTATTGAGTCAGTCGATATCCCGATAGGGCAAGGATATTTTATGAATGATTATATCATGGAGAAGAAACTTTTTTAAAGGACCTGCTTGTGTTCTCTTCTTTCCCGATGGGTACTCAAAATGTGAATGCTGAGGTTTATAATAAACCCAATGAATATTGCAAACGAATTCAAAAACACCATGATCATAATCACCATAATAGAGCCTATCGAACCATAGAGAATATTGTACCTCCCAAAATTGCTCACGAAAAAGCTAAATCCAACGGTAGCAACGATACTAAGCATGGTGGCTATGATAGCACCCGGGCTGATAAGCTGCCATCTTTTGGTAGTGGATGGAGCATACCGGTAAATAAATGCAAAAGAAAAGAAGATAAGGCTTCCGATAACCACCCATCTTCCTGACAGGATCATTGACGCAACCTGTTTATCGTGAATACCCAGCCACTCTAAAATATTATGTTGGAGAAAAAGCAAAATGAATGTAACCATGATCAATCCAAACAACATCAAAGTAAGCCGGATGGCTTTCCATCTTCGCTTCAACCCTTTCCACATCTGAAATCCGATATAATCCTTCTTGTTAAAAGACCGCATAATACCCATAACAGCATTACTCGCAAAAAACAATGACAATAGGAAAGTAAATGAAATCATTCCTATTTTGGATCCATCAATGAAGCTATCCACAAAACTGATCAATTGCTTGTTGTAGGTCGGTGCTGGTATGATATCCTGGATCAATCCACGCAATTGATGTTTGATCGTATGCTTTGAAAAAAAAGGAAGATTGGGTATCAGTGTAAAAAGAAATAAACAGGTTGGTGGAATTGCCATAATGAAATTGTAAGAAATAGCTGACACTCTCTCTGTGAGGGATGGCATATCAAAATGACGGGTAATATATCTGAATACTTCGTACACCGTGAGTCCCTTAAACCCCGGCGGTTTCCATTTTTGGCTCCATCGCGAAATCATACGAAAAGGGAACCATTTCGTTCTATTTTTCTTTTTATTCAACTTCCTTTTTTGACTGACGGTTTTTCCATAGGCTATCCAAAGCATTTTGATAGGCCTTTGCATAAATCAGATGTTCTGCATAGGTTTCAGCAAAATTGGAATACCCGCTAAAATCCGGTTTTGCAACGAAAAATAAATAATTGGTTTCCGGGGCGTCCAATACTGCATCTATAGTAAATGGAGTAGGTGTGCAAATAGGTCCGGGAGGCAAACCCGCATTGCGATAGGTATTGTATGGGGATACTACATCCAGATGTTTGTGATAAACACGTGTAAGAGCAAAATCCTTGATGGCAAATTTAATAGTAGGATCCGCAGCCAATGGCATTCCTTTACGCAGGCGATTGATATATACGCTTGCTATTTTCCCCTTATCATCCTTCTTATTGGTCTCTTCTTCTACAATGCTTGCCAGTATATACACTTGATTGGGGGTAAGATGATGCGCAGCCGCCTTATTAATCCGTTCAGACGTCCAGAATTTTTCCCGTTCTTTATAAAACTTTGAAAATATTGTATTCATATCTGCCGTCCAGAAAAAAGTATAGGTATCCGGAAAAACGTCCGCCAATAAAGTACTTGTATCCACTCCAAATTTCCTGAGAGAATCATTGTTGTTTAGAAATGATAAGGCAGCAGAAGAATCTGTTTCAAGATAGCGGCTGATTCTTCTGGCAAGATCTTCTTTGGTTCTGATCTTGGTTATGACAAAATTCACAGGTTCTTGTCTCCCCGAGCGCAATCTTTTGACAAGGTGAAACACACTCAACCCATTCTCAATTTTATATTTCCCCGGCTTCACATTTTCAGGAAGTTTTGCATAATCTGAAAGTTTGTCAAAAACATAAAGGGAAGTCAGAAAGTGATTTTTAATCAGACTGTCCTTCAGTTGTGCATAGGAAGCATTAGAAGGTATGTACAAATATTTTTT
>CAYXAL010000011.1:0-12652 GCA_964463015.1 uncultured Ginsengibacter sp. | reverse complement strand
AAGATTCCGAATATCCACAACATATATTAATCAGATTTTAATCTTTCAATTTTGGCGGCAAAGTACGCACTTTTGTGTGGATTCATCAAACTTAATTTCTCATACATAGCGATCGCTTTATCCTTTTTATTTTGTTTAACAAGCACCTCAGCCATCGCTTCAGTAAGGACATCCTCCTCTACATTGGAGGCCTCTGAGGCATTTTGGATAATGCGTTCGATGACCTCATCCTGTTCGGGTAATTTTCCGGGGTGCAGCCTTTTCATGCTTTTTAGCCAACCTGTAAAACTTTTTACCTGCTGGGTCAGTTTGTCATTTGCTAATTCATCTTCATTAATCCGGATACCCTGTGAAGCAAAATAATCTACTGTATGTAAAGGCTCAAAGGCAATAGGTCCTTCATTCCTTTGCTCTGCTTCTACTCCAGCAGGAATTGTATGTTGAATTTCAGAGCCAACTTCAGAGCCCTGTTTTTCCGATTCAGTAACTTCCGGCTCCTCTTTCAAAGTATTCGTATCTGCTTTTTCATAATTTTCAGTCGAGAATTTGGAGTCCGGATTTTCCGGTACTTTCTCTTGCTCTGCCACTTCAGGTCCTTCAGAAGAAGACCGCTGTATGTCAACCACAGAGTTGATATTCTCCTCATTGATTACCACACTTCTTATCCCATCCGGGCTTGGAATTTCATTCGTATCAGAATTGGCTTCCACACCTTCTTTCACTTCATCACCAATTACACTATTGTCCTTATCGTGATGAATATTTTCTACCTCTGAATTATCTGTGATCAACCCTATACCCAACGTACCTGAATCTACGTTTACATCTGCCTTTTCTCTTTTCAGATTCCAGATGAGATAATTATACCAGGGAATATTACCTGTAAAAAAGGCTGTATCCTGCCTTAGTTTATCAACTGAAGGATGATTCTCCTTTATAAGTTTATGCAATAATAAAATCCGGACAAGACTGCTTGCAGAAGCATTTTTCAATATCTCCTCCAACTCCTCTGTCTTTGCAGAATAGGAATCCAACAACCCTTTTATATTATTTGCAATTGTATTCATTTACCAATTGGAAAAAATTCGATTAAAGATAGCATCTGAAACATTCTTGACAATTTTATCACCCAACTGTTGTTCAGCCTGTTGCAAAGTCAGGCTCGCATCAAAATCATAATTACTTGTAAGATCGGCTTCAAAATTCTTCTTGGCATCCTGTGAATTTTTAAATACCAAATGAAAAGTGACATTCAGCCTGTTTGTTCCCGCTTGTTGATTGGCAACACCACTGGTAGTTACAGAATAGTCAGACACATATCCACTAATGTCATAATCACCCATTTCACCTGTTACCTGCCTTAACCTTGTCAGATTGATTACCTTCTGCCTCATTTCTTCTGTTAGTTTGGGTGCAAACTGAGGATTGACGTACCGGGCACGGTTTTCAAAAGCATTTATGCTGAAAGTCTTTATCTCAGGCGGAATAGGCGATACATCCTTAAACCCATATTTGCAGGTTGCAAACGTCATGGTGACAAATGCAATCAACAGGGCAAAATATAAAAGGGTTTTTTGTTTCAATTGTCTCAATGATTAGAATGTTATTCGTTGATGTCATACTCTTTAAGTTTGCGATAAAGCGTTCGCTCACTGATGCCCAACTCGCTGGATGCATCACGCCTCTTCCCCTTATGCTTTTTCAGAGCTTTTACTATTAAATCCTTTTCTGCATCCATTATATTCAGCGATTCCTCTACTTCCTGATGTTCCACAATTTTACTTTCGGAATCATGATTGTTTGAAGTATTTTGAATCACCACTGGTTTGGAAGCAGGAAGTATCTGCTGGGAAGCCGGATATTCAAATGCTCCCTGGTTGTCGAATAGTTTTTTTGACTCTACCAATTCAGGATTCTGCAGAACTTCATAAAACATCTTCTTCAATTCTGTCACATCCTTTTTAACATCAAAAAACAATTTGTAAAGAATCTCTCTTTCATTTGCAAACTCATTGCCCGCCTGATTGTGATTGGCAAGAACCGGCAGGTAATTGGATTTTACTTCCGGCAATAATTTTTCCAACATGGAAGCATTTACTTCACGGCCTCTGGCTAATACAGAAACCTGCTCAGCCATATTTTTCAACTGCCGTACATTTCCCGGCCATGGGTAATTGATTAGCAATTGCCATGCATCTTCGGTTAATTGCAAAGGCTCTGACCTGTAGCGATCTGAAAAATCTGCTGCAAATTTTCTGAATAACAAAGGGATATCTTCTTTTCGGTCACGTAGTGCCGGCACCCGGATTGGAACTGTATTGAGTCTGTAATACAAATCTTCGCGAAATCTGCCTGCATGAATAAAATCAAGCAGGTCCTTATTACTCGCTGCAATAACCCTGACATCTGTTTTCTGAACTTTACTAGACCCTACTTTAATATACTCCCCCGTTTCCAACACTCTCAACAGTCTGGCCTGAGTTCCTAAAGGCATTTCAGCAATTTCATCGAGAAAAATTGTACCACCATTCACAGTTTCAAAGTAACCCTTTCGACTTTCCACCGCTCCTGTAAAAGATCCTTTCTCATGGCCAAATAACTCTGAATCTATGGTACCTTCGGGAATTGCTCCGCAATTGACAGCGATAAACTGATTGTGTTTTCTGGATGACAATGAATGGATAATATGAGAAAACACCTCCTTACCAGCACCACTCTCTCCATTGATCAATACACTCAAATCGGTATTGGCTACCTGTACAGCTACGTCCAGTGCATAATTCAATGCCGGGGAATTTCCAATAATTCCAAACCTGTTTTTAATCGCCTGTTTATCCATCTAAAATCTCTTTTCTATTATTTGACTTCTGCATGCTCAGTGTGCAATACCCTTCCGATTAGTGTGCCAGCGGTACAATCTGTAATCAAGACATCCGCGTAGTCTCCTTTGCTAACAATTCCGTCTTTTTCAAACACAACCATTTTGTTGGTATCACAACGACCTGCCCAATGATTGTCACTTTTCCTTGAATTACCTTCCACGAGTACCTTAAGGGTTTTCCCAACCTCCTTCTGCATACTCAGCAATGAATATTTTCTGTGTTTTTCTACAATCTCTGCAAGCCTTCTCTTCTTGGTTTCCAAAGGTACATCATCCTCAAACCTTCTTGCTGCCAATGTACCGGGGCGCTCGCTGTAAAAATACATATAGGCCAAATCATACTTGCAATAATCAAAAAGGCTTAGTGTTTGTTCATGATCTTCTTCTGTCTCCGTGCAAAAACCTGAAATGGTATCTGTACTCAATCCACAATCCGGAAGTAACTCTCTAATTCTGTCCACTTTTGCAATGTACCATTCACGGGTATAGGTTCTGTTCATCAACTGCAGCATTCTTGTACTACCACTCTGAACCGGCAGATGAATGTAATTGCAAATGTTTTCATACTTCACCATTGCAAACAACACTTCATCGGTTATGTCTTTCGGATGAGAAGTAGAGAATCTCACCCTGAGCAGTGGCGATATTTGGGCAACCATCTCCAGCAAATTGGCAAAAGAAACGGTTTTGTTATTTGTCTGATCGTACCATTGATAACTGTCAACGTTCTGCCCCAGGAGAGTCACCTCACGATAGCCGTTTTCAAAAAGTTCCACACATTCCCTGATGATTGAATTGGCATCGCGGCTGCGCTCCCTGCCCCGTGTAAAGGGCACCACACAAAAACTGCACATATTGTTGCAACCTCTCATTATACTAACAAAAGCTGTGACACCATTACTATTGAGCCGTATGGGAGATATGTCGCCGTATGTCTCTTCCCGGCTCAGCAACACATCCACTCCTTTTTGTCCGCTCTCTGCCTCTCTGATCAATGCCGGAAGGCTTCTGTATGCATCCGGGCCTACAACGATATCTACGAGTTTTTCTTCTTCAAGAAATTTAGTCTTTAACCGCTCAGCCATGCATCCCAACACCCCGATTAGCAATCCCGGATTAGCTTCCTTGATCTTTCTGAATTCTGTCAAACGTTTTCTGACAGTGGCTTCTGCTTTTTCACGAATGGAGCATGTATTAATGAATATCAGGTCAGCATTTGAAAAGTCTTGTGTGATCCCCATTCCTTCTTTCTTTAGAATAGAGGCCACTACTTCACTATCTGCAAAATTCATGGCACATCCATAGCTTTCGATATAGAAATGCTTCAATACCAATCCCTCAGAATGCTCTTTTTCCATTAAAGCCTCCCCCTGCCTGCTTTCATCGTGTAGTCTTGTGGTCTGAATCTCAAACATTTTCGAGTAAAAATTTTGCGGACGGCAAAGATAATTAATTGTTGGGAGTGCTTGCAGGGGATTGATCCGGGAAATCTATGATGATTGAATTCTAACTTACCTTTTAGAAAGCTCAACGCTGTTACCTCATCACCTATTTACTCAGACAGCCTTCTTTTTTACCAGTTGTACTTCTGTAACCGGGCTAAAAAGAAAATGCCTTCGTGTAGCTTCATCTCTGCACAAAATACGGATTCGCTTCAGACTTATTTTTTGATAAACCGTACCATTTTTTGTTTTAAAATAGCTTCTTTCAGGCAATTCTTCAAGCAAAAAATACCCGGGTTTTTGCGGATCGTACTTTCTCAGGACCCTGAGTAACGAAGTTTCAGCGCAGGAAGAGGCTGCAGGATTTTTAAGTGTCGACATCAATTCAGCCTCGATATCTTTTGGAAAAAGATTCCGGGCAAGAAACACCGAGAGGATTCTACTGTATTCTTTTTTCCAAAGAGTACCATGTGCGGGTATGCGAGGGCCAAATTTCTCAAAAGCCATCATGTGGCCAAGCTCATGGAGCAGGGTAATCAGAAAGGCGTATTTATTCAGATTACCATTGACACTGATCCGATGGTTTTTCCCGGTATAACCTCCCTGATAATTTCCTAATACAGAACTTCGTTCACGCGTAACCGTGAGATGTACTTTGTATTTGCTCAGGTACTTTTCTACATGTACATAAGCGCCTCTGGGTAAGTAAGTATTCAAGTAGTTTAACGGTACCTCTTGTTTTGCCATTCCTATTTTTTCTTTACCATTTTCATTAATTGAAATACTTCGATGGAAGAATATAAAATATATATTCCCATGGATATCAGAATCGCCCCTGTATTCACAGACTTTTCCGAAACCAGGATAAAAATAAATAAAGCCACAATAATCAACAACATTTTCATTAAAACAGAGGAATAGACCCCACGAATGAATTTGTGCACATTGGCAGCACCCACATGGCGGGTCTGAATAAAAAACCCTAAAAGGCTCAAAATAAATAATAACCCATTGGCAATCAATAAGAAATCGCCATCAATACCGGCTGACTGAAGGGTTTTCCTGAACAGGAATAACAAAATGGAAATTGCAACAAAGATTACTGCAACAGGAAAAAACCGGTTCATATTATTTTTTATTTGTTTCTATGATGATCTTATAAATTAATGCAAAAATAATGAGCAAAGGTAACAGCCACACAAGCAAAGGGAAGTGCAAATTCAACCAATCATCAGATTTCATCCCTAAATATAAACCCAAACCAATCGCTACAATAAATTGAGCTCCCATACCCGCATATCGCATCAACAATTTATTTGAATCTTTCCGGTCTTTTGACATCATAATGGTTTAAGAACCTGAATATCCGAATTATTTCCAAAAACGTTTTGCAAACTCAGACTTTTTTCAATCACTGATTCGATTTTAAATTAAAGATCCAAAGTCAGGAAGTAATCGGCTATAGGCTCTGCAAAATGCTGGTTAAAAATATATTGGCAATCATCTTTAATGACTCCATACATTAAAATAACCGTAATTTTAAAATATTTTTGTCAAAACACAGTTTATTATAATTACAGCTATTTATCCTTATCCTTGCTATTTTAAAATCTGCTGAATGACCCCAAAGTATGGCCAAATAATTTGTCTGATTTTTTTGTTTACCCTCCCTGCGCTTCGATCGATCGGGCAATTAGACAAGATCACCATAGACCTTGACAAACAAAAACCCGAAAAATACGAAAACCGGAAACTGAGATCCGAAAAGACTGGAGAGAAAAAATTCACGGTACCCCGTAGATTTATTCAGAATACTGTAAGCCACTACAACTATTATTTCAACGCCAATAATAAAATCAACAGTATAATCGAAAAAGCCCGGTTAGCCCAGCAGGATGACTATACCAAGCTCCTGCCTTACTATAGTTATTCCCTTGAAAATACCTCCTCTCAGAAAAACGAATTGGATTCTGTAATTCAGAAAGCAACGGCAGGCATATTGCTCCACGATCTGAGAAGTAACTGGGTTGACAATTTCTACCTGCTCATTGGCGAAGCATACTATCTGAGAAAAGATTTTGACTCTGCCTATATGGCTTTTCAATTTATTAATTACAACCTTTTTCCCCGAACCAAAAAGAACAAGGACGATCAATTGGTAGTAGGAAGTAATGAAAACAAAGAGAGGGGCGCTTTGTCTGTATCGTCAAAAGAGAACAGGAAAATTATTGACGAATTAACCTCCAAGCCACCCAGCCGCAATGATGCATTGGTATGGCAGGCACTTACGCTCACCCGGATGGCACACTATGCAGAGGCATCCGGGTTGATGAATACTTTAAGGAATGACCCTAATTTTCCGGAAAGACTCGTAGATCAGCTGAACGAAGTACAGGGCTTTTGGTTTTATGCACAGCATATTTATGACAGTGCCATCACCTATATAGAGTTGGCACTACCCAATTCCCTTGACCTTCAGGATCAGGCCAGAAGAGAATATTTATTGGGGCAACTCTATGAACAAAAAGGAAGCATAGATACTGCTGCCTATTATTATTCCAGAGCCATTCGCCATACCACAAATCCAATGCTGGATATTTATGCCAACCTGAACAAGGCTAAATTGCTTCGTGAGCAAAATCCGGAGGCTATTCACAACAGTATTTCTCATTTACTTTCAATGGCAAAGAAGGATAAGTACCATGATTTCCGACACATTATCTTTCTTGCAGCCGGAGAATTAGCCATAGAAATTCCTGATACGAGTGCCGCGCTTACTTTTTATAAAAGGAGTACAGAATACAATCACAATGATCCGAGACTAAAAAACAAAGCCTTCCTGAAAATGGCTGACCTCAGCTATGATATTGGAAAATATAAGGATGCCTACAATTATTACGACAGCTTACAGACCACTGACAGTACAATCGATATGACAGGTATCAATGAAAAGAAATCAGGCCTTGCACAAATTGTAAAGGAACTGAACATCATTGACCGTGAAGATAGTCTGCAAACGATTGCCGCCATGCCTACGGAAGCCAGAGAGGCCTTCCTGAAAAAGCTATCAAAAAAACTAAAAAATGAAAGAGGTATTGAAGACAACTCCGATTTTATTCAGGAAAATTCATTCGATGTATTTAAAACGGATAAAGGTGGGAATATTGATCTCTTTGCATCCAATAATAAAAAAGGCGACTGGTACTTTTACGACAACAGTCAGAAATCGAAAGGATATACAACCTTTGTACAGCAGTGGGGACCAAGACAAAATGTTGACAACTGGAGAAGAGTAGCCGGAAGCGGGTTAGTTAGTTCCCTGAGCAAAAGAAATCAACCTAACAACAATGCACCCAATGTAGATCCGATGTCGCCTGTGGAAGTGAATGCTCAGACACCAGACCTATCACCACCAGTGCAGGAGGATATTTCTGTAGAAGGTTTACGTACAAATTTACCTCTCACCCAACCTTTGCTTGATTCATCCAATTCGCGTAAGGCGAAAGCTTTATTTGCATTGGGTAAGAATTATCAGAATCTTCTTCAAGATTTCAAAGCCGCTATCAAAACCTACGAGCAATCCCTGCACCAATTTCCTGATAGTCTATACCAGGGTGAATTATACATGAACTTAAGCGCCTGTTATAAGCAAATCGGAAATATAGCCATGGCTGACAAATACAAAAGTTTATTAACCTCCCGGTTTACTTCCTCGATATATGCCGATCGCATCCTGCATCCTGAAAAGTATGCAGAACCGGCCAATGACACTGCAGCCAGAAACCGATATGACAGAATCTACACCAAGTTTATTGAGGGTAATTTTAAGGAGGCTGTGGATGAGAAGAAGGCCGCTGATAGTCTTTACGGATCTACCTATTGGAATCCGCAACTCTTATACATTGAATCGGTGTATTACATCAAACAAAGGAAAGATAGTCAGGCAATAGCCGTTCTGAAGCAAATAGAAATAAAGTATGCCACCTCACCCATGAAGGAGAAAGCATCTATGATGATTCATGTTTTGAGCAAGCGGGACAGCATTGAGAATTACCTGGCGAATCTGAAAGTAGAACGATTGAAGGAAGACTCCGAAATCGTGGTCTTTGACGATACACGCATCTATGGAAATATTGCTCAAAAGCCGGTAAGAAACGACAGCAACCTATTGCCAAAGAAAATTACCACTGTGGATGTGCCTGAGCTCACTCCTGAAAAGAAATTGCCGGCTCCACTGAAGAACAAGAACTTTGTTTTTGATCCATATTCTTCACAAAATGTCGTAATGATCTTAAATAAAGTAGATCCTGTGTACAGCAGCGAAGCCAGAAATGCATTTATACGGTACAACAAACAAAATTTTTATAATCAGACAATAGAAATAACCAAGGACACTTTGGATGCAGACAGAACTCTCCTGGTCTTCAGCCAATTTATCAGCGCAGAGGCAGCTATGAAATATCTTGATAAAATCAGGTATGATGCGCCCTCAGAAGTGTCCTGGCTTCCGGCTAATAAGTATTCGTTTTATATTATCTCTGATGATAACCTGCAACTTCTGAAGGAAAATAAGAAGCTTGAAAGTTATCTGGATTTGTTAAAGGAAAAATTCCCGGGTAAATTTTAAATACCTTGTTTGCTGTAATCTAATTAATATGAACCGTTCTCAAAATAAAAAAACATCGAAGGCGTCGATAAAACCGGCAATAAAGTTGTTATGGACCGTCGTATTGACCGGAATCGGTTTAGCAATATTTGTCTTTGCCGGAGCCTACTTCGGACTCTTCGGCAAACTACCTTCCCTGCAGCAATTAGAAAATCCTGAAGCTGATCTTGCTACAGAAATCTATGCCAATGATAACAAAACCCTGATGGGTAAAATCTACGCCGAAAACAGAGTATCGGTTGATTACAAAGACATTGCTCCAGGTGTGATCGACGCATTGGTTTCTACAGAAGATGAACGATTTTACAATCACTCAGGAGTGGATGCCAGAAGTATTGCCCGGGCAGTCTGGGGATTGGGCCGTGATGGAGGAGGAAGTACAATCACACAGCAACTTGCAAAGAATATTCTGGGCCAGGGAAAAGGTAATTTTATAAAAAGAGGAATTGACAAAATCAAGGAATGGATCGTAGCCATCAAACTTGAAAAGAATTTTACCAAGCAGGAAATCCTGGCCTTATACCTGAACAGAGTGAGTTGGCTGAATGTCTATGGCATTAGAAATGCTTCATTGGTTTACTTTCAGAAAGAACCTTCAAAATTATCAATTGATGAGTCTGCACTTTTGATAGGAATGCTGAAAGGCCCCGGGGCCTATAATCCTGTAATGCATCCTGAGGCTGCGTTGGCAAGAAGAAATGTGGTACTTGATCAAATGGTAAGAAACAATGTACTCACGGCATCTGCTGCTGTCTTATACAAAAAGAAAGACCTCGGTATTAAGTATAAAAAGATTACAGAAGAAACAGGTATTGCACCCTATTTCAGATCTGTATTGACAAAAAAACTGCAGGAATGGTGCAGTACACACAAAAACCCAAAGACCGATGAAAACTACGATTTATACAGAGATGGACTGAAAATCTATACCACTATCGATCCGGAAATGCAGCGGTATGCAGAAGAGGCTGTCATCAAACACATGACGTCCATGCAGAAAACATTCAACAGACAATTGGGTAAGAATGTATGGAAAGGTCACGATGATATCCTCAACAGAGCAATGAGAGACAGTGAGCGATGGCGCAATATGAAAGAAGACGGAGCTAGTGAAAGTGAAATCCGGTCATCCTTTGACAAACCGGTCAAAATGAAAATCTTTACATGGAATGCCAAACGCGAGACAGATACCATCATGAAACCCATTGACAGTATTAAATACCTGAAGCAGATGATGCAAACGGCTTTCTGTGCGATGGATCCGGTTTCAGGAGAAATCAAGGCATGGGTTGGCGGAATCGATTTCAAGTGGTTCAAATATGATCATGTCACTGCCAACAGGCAGGTTGGTTCTACTTTCAAACCTATTTTATACACTCTTGCAATCACAGATGCCGGTATGACCCCTGAATCCTATATTGGCGGTAAAACAATTACCCTTGCAAATAAAACAATTTCCGGAGGAGGAGGTACAATGGCTTATTGCCTTGCCAAATCCATCAATGTGGCGGCTTATGATCTGATGCAAAGAATCGGCCCGAAGAAAACAGCAGAATTTGCCCATGAATGTGGTATCAAAAGCAATATTCCTATCGTGCCATCCATTGCATTGGGATCTGCAGATATTCAACTGATAGAAATGCTCAGGGCCTACACGATGTTCCCAAACAGAGGCTTCAATACAGAACCCATTATGCTAAACCGGATTGAAGATAAGAATGGGAATGTATTGGAAACCTTCCAGCCTAAGGTAAAACAGGTCATCAGCGAAGCCGATGCCTACACGATGTATAGAATGATGCAGGGAGTAGTGGACTATGGCACAGGTCATGCTATGCGCGACAGATACGGCATCCACAGTCAGATGGGTGGCAAGACAGGAACTACCAACGATAATACAGATGGTTGGTTCATTGGTTATACTCCGCAATTACTGGCCGGTGTCTGGGTAGGATGTGATGATCCTTTTCTCAGAATCAAACAAACCTATGGTGGTAACGAAATGGCCATGCCTGAATTCGCATTTTTTATGCAAAAAGTTTATAGCAACAAGAGCCTCGGTATAGATCCCAATGCGGAATTCGAGAAACCTGCCCAGCTCACCAACGATCCGATTTTTGCAGATCAGAATTTCTCTCAGATTATTCAAGAAGGCTCAGGCAGCGACTTTACCGATGATGCCGGCAATGGAGATGCAAGTGACTATGCACCTTCCACATACGTTCCGGTAGAATCTGACTTTGACGACAAAAAACCACAGAAAGCCTCAGATACCCTTGAGAAGAAAAAAGAAAACCATACAGTGAAGCCTATTGTGCAACCAAAAGCAATAATGCCCAAAAAGGAGGAGTCATCAAAGCCCCGCCCGGTAAAGAAAGAAAGCGACTATTAATAATCCATAGAATGGAAAATAATCGCAATGATCAGAATAACAATTAACAATGATCCGACTCCAATGGCCCAAGATTTCCATACTTTTTTCAATGTGGGAAAACCCTCAGCCCTCAATTCAGGAGGCTCAGGATCGGGATCCGGATTTGATTTATTTCCTTTCATGACAGCACAAAATTTAATTGAAATATCTAAATAAAGAAACATGCCAATCTAATACGCGATTATTCCGAAAACTGTAAATTGGCTTTTTCATAAATTAAAATTGAATCATGAAAAAACTTCTTAACGCTACATTTTTATCAATTTTTCTGCTTATCGCATCAGGTATTGTCTGGGCATGGGGAAGTTGGGGGCACAAACACATCAATCGTTCTGCAGTTTTTTCATTGCCTGAGGAGATGCGGGTCTTTTATTATAACCACATTGATTTCATTACGGAGAGCGCTGTGGTGCCTGATCTCAGGCGGCCACTTATCGGAGATCCTACTGAAGCACCCAAGCACTTTCTTGATGTGGAGGATTTTGGGAAAATCCCATTCGCCGATTTTCCAAAAACGATGATGGAAGCAAAACAGAAATATGGTGAGGCATTTCTTAAAAAGAGCGGAACACTGCCATGGAACATTGAAGACCTGATGGATAAACTGACCAAAGCTTTCCAATCACGCAATAAATCTGAAATACTTTTTTTATCTGCCGACATCGCCCACTACATTGCCGATGCACACATGCCATTGCATACCACCACCAATTATAACGGACAATTATCCGGACAAAAGGGTGTGCACTCACTTTGGGAAAGTACATTGCCCCCTATGTTCGGCCGTAGCTATAATTTTCACACGAATACTCCTCAATACATTTCTGATATATCCGGTTACACCTGGAAAATGATCGAACAATCCCATGCTCTTGTTTCACCCTTATTAAACGCTGAAAGCATTGTCAGGCAAAAATTTGATACGACTTCAATGTATAAGCGAGCGGAAAACGGAGAAAAGATTTTATTTTATAACAATCCGGTTTTCTCAGATGCATTCGCTGCTGCATTCAACAAAGAACTGGGGAATATGGTAGAGGATCAGTTACGCAAGTCAATCTATGATGTGGCTTGTTACTGGTACACTGCATGGGTCAATGCAGGTAAACCGGAATTACTCACGCTGGATGATCCACATCTGACCCGGCAAAACCGGAAAAATTATAAGCGGGAATACAAGGCATGGAAAAAGGGTAAGCTGATGAATTTGACGATTGATAAGGAATAAA
>CAYXAL010000010.1:102172-104006 GCA_964463015.1 uncultured Ginsengibacter sp. | reverse complement strand
TCGGCTACCATTTTATTCCAAAGCATTTTTCCTTCTGCAATCTTATCAAACTCTTCTTCAATATTGGCCGTAAAGGAATAATCCATTACATTTTCAAAGTATTGATTCAGAAAATCCGTAACAATCAAACCCAGATCCGTTGGAAAAAGTTTTGACTTTTCAGCTCCGGTGTTTTCAATAACTTTTTCTTTAAGAATTTCCCCCCCACGATTCAGAGTAATTATGACTGACTCCCTTTGCATTCCTTCCTTGTCTTTCTTCTCTACATAATTTCTCTTCATAATCGTACTGATCGTCGGAGCATAGGTACTTGGTCTCCCGATACCAAGCTCCTCCAACTTTTTCACCAGGCTCGCTTCGGTATAACGTGGAGCATGTCTTGTGAATTTTTGTGTTGCGGTGAAACTGATAAACTCAACCTTCTGCCCTGTTTGCAATGGCGGCAGCCTGCTCTCTATTCCCGCTATACTCTTTTCATCATCCTCATCATCACTATCTTCATAATATACTTTCAGAAATCCATCAAACACCAATACCTCTCCGGAAGCAGTCAATTCAGCACGATTTGTAGTGACTTCAATTTTAGCAGTTGTTTTTTCTATTTCTGCATCACTCATCTGGCAGGCAATTGTCCTTTTCCAAATGAGTTCATACAACCTGGCTGTATCAGAGTCTGAAATACGTTCAACACTCATATCCGTAGGGCGGATCGCTTCATGTGCTTCTTGTGCATTCTCACTCTTTGTTTTAAAATTTCTGAGTTGAAAATATTTCTCACCGAAATTTTTCTGAATTGCCTCTTTGATCTGGCTCTTTGCCGTCTGGCTCAGATTTACACTATCAGTTCGCATATAGGTGATTCTTCCGCTTTCATAGAGCTTTTGGGCCAGAAGCATCGTACGGCTTACTCCATACCCCAACTTTCTGCTTGCTTCCTGCTGCAAAGTCGATGTTGTGAATGGTGCGGCAGGGCTCCTCTTCCCCGGCTTCACTGCAATATCCCTGACTATATAATCCGCACCGATACAAGTTTCTAAGAATTGAATAGCCTCCTCTTCCTTATTCGGATTTCCATCAATTGCTTTAAATGTGATTGACTTATTGCCTGAAGCATCAGGAGCACTTAATTGAGCTTCAATTTTAAAACTGCTTTGAGGAATAAATTGATTAATCTCCCTTTCTCGCTCCACAATCAACCGGACTGCAACACTCTGAACACGACCGGCGCTTAACCCGCCCTGCATCCCAATTTTCCTCCAAAGAACAGGCGACAATTCGAAGCCAACCAATCTGTCAAGCACTCGGCGTGCCTGCTGGCTATTGACCAGGTTCATATCGATCGATCTCGGATTCTGGATGGCTGCCGTGATCGCAGGCTTTGTAATTTCATGAAATACAATCCTTGGCGTAGTCTTAATATCCAGACCCAGTACTTCGGCAAGATGCCAACTGATACTTTCTCCTTCTCGGTCTTCATCCGATGCCAACCATATTTTTTCGGCCTGTGCACTGGATTGCTTCAGGTCTTTGATAACCTTCTGTTTTTCTGCCGGCACCTTATATCTGGGCTTAAAATTGTTCTGAATATCAATCCCCATATCGTCCTTTTCCAGGTCGCGGATATGACCAAAACAACTTTTTACCAAAAAATCACTTCCCAATATTTTCTCAATGGTCTTCGCTTTCGCAGGAGACTCAACAATTAATAAATTCTTCTTTGCCATAGCACAATTCTAATAGGTTCAAAACATTTATTCGTACAAAAAAATGCTTTGTGATAAGTGTGCAATATTAATTTAAAATTCAAACAATTTAATTTTAGCAAGTTTTATTT
>CAYXAL010000010.1:84288-102072 GCA_964463015.1 uncultured Ginsengibacter sp. | reverse complement strand
GCGGTATTCTCGGCAAACTTCTCCAATCACATGTATGCTCTTGCAGAGATTTTTTGCCAAAGAGAAAACCTGGAGTTTAAGCAAATGCTTCCATTGATAAATGAAATCTGTTCCAAAGTGAACCGGTATTCACCATACCTTACTCAGACAGGTCCTGCCATGCGAAATGATGCGTTCACCATGAGCAAACATCTGGAATCACTCTCTCCTTATCCGGATCTGAAATATATCTATCTGAAGCTTACTGAGAGTATTATCAACACACACGGTAAGAGGTAATTGAAACAAATGAAACAATAGTTATTAGATTTGCCTTTTACAAAACTTATGGCAGAATCAAGGGACAACTCCTATTTGCACAGACTCAAAGACATCCATACATTCATATTTGATATGGATGGCGTGTTGACAGACGGCAATCTGATTGTACTCAAAGATGAAGAATGGTACAGAAGGATGAACGTAAAGGACGGGTATGCGTTGCAGTTAGCTGTAAAGAATGGATTCAGAATTATCATAATCTCCGGCAGCAATGCTCCTTCTGTAAAAATCAGATTGGAAAAATTAGGCATTACTGAAGTCTATTTCAAAATAAGAGAAAAGAAACAATTCCTGATTAAATACTTTGGGAAGAATGATATTCTTCCGGAAAATACTCTCTATATGGGTGACGACATCCCTGACAAAGACGCTATGGCTTACTGCGGTATTGCTACCTGTCCATCAGATGCTGTGCAGGAAATCCTCAATGAAGCGCATTATATTTCTCCCAAAAAAGGGGGTGAAGGATGCGTCCGCGATGTAATTGAGATGGTATTGAAGATACAACATCGGTGGATTCAAAACACCGGCATAACCTCCACTTAAAAAAATATTTTCAAATGATTTTGAAAGGCAGGTTTCTTCAATTAATCCGTTGGCCAAATATTCTATTCATTGCCATTACACAGATTTTGTTTTATTACAGCGTGTTTGAATATGCCTACAAATCAACAGGCAGGAATATTCAGGAATTACAGTTAAAACCAGAGCCTTTTCTTTTTATCCTGATTGCATCTGTTTTTATAGCTTCCGCAGGATATATTATCAATGATTATTTTGACATTAACATAGACCAGGTAAACAAATCAGAAAAGGTATTGGTGGGGAAATATGTAGATCGAAGAACGGCCATTTTATTGCACGCACTCTTCTCACTGACAGGATTGTTGTTTAGTGCGCTTGCCTCCTATATGCTCAGAAACATTTATATCCTGTTTCCGAATTTTTTTACTGTTTTACTTCTGCTCTTCTACTCTACTACCTTTAAGAGAAAACTCCTTATCGGAAATGTCATTATTTCTATGCTGACTGCCTGGACGATATTGATTCTTCCTTTAGCAGAATACAGATTTTCCACGACTATAAATCACACCTGGCAGATTATTCTAAAGTTTTCTATTATTTACGGAGGCTTCGCTTTTATTATTTCCCTTATACGCGAAGCGATCAAGGACATGGAAGACATGAATGGCGATATGAAATACGGATGCACCACAATGCCTGTCGTTTGGGGCTTGCAGGTAAGCAAGGCATATTGCGGAGTTTGGATAATAGTTTTGGCAGGAATGGTCACAGCTCTGGCAGTTTATATCATTCCTTTGGGATGGTGGCCGGCCTCTTTATATGGATTCATACTCATTGTTTTGCCATTACTCCAGGTACTGAGAAAGCTATACATTGCTGCTTTACCAGGTGACTTTCACAAACTCAGCAGGATTGTTAAACTGATTATGCTGGCGGGAATATTGTCAATTTCATTTTTCTTTGTACTATCATGGAACAACTAATTCTGGCATCTGCCTCTACCCGCCGTGCTGCATTATTAGAACTGGCAGATCTTTCTTTTACTGTATTGCCATCTTATGCACCCGAAGAATTCGAAGAAAATATTTCACCTGAAGAGGTAGTAAAAATTCTTTCCGAACGTAAAGCACTTGCAGTGTTTGAAAACACAACTATTGAAGAGTCTGCTTTTATCCTGGCTGCCGACACCATAGTTGTAGTGGACGACAAAATTCTGAATAAACCTTTCAACGCAGAAGAAGCCTTTGTGATGCTGAAAGAATTGTCCGGAAAGAAACACAAAGTCATCACCGGTGTTTGCCTGATTCACAAAAATGATAAGGAAATATTTTGTGAAACCACCAGTGTGGAATTTCATAAGCTTTCAGACGATCAAATCAACTATTACATTAGCAAATACCATCCGTTTGACAAGGCTGGTGGTTATGCTATTCAGGAATGGATCGGAGTCGCAGGCGTAAAGTTGATTGAAGGTGATTATTTCAATGTGATGGGGTTGCCGGTAAGCAGAATCATACAGAAGTTAAAGGATATGAATTTCCCTTTTCCATATCAGGGATAAGAATTTTTTGAGTTTATTAAATTATTTTTCCTGAAAACGACTCCTGCTAACCACTCAGGATATTTCATTCAGTGCAGCCACCATCTTCTTCACTTCGTTAAGAGAGACTGTCACAACACTCAAATCTTCTTTCATTTCACTATTTATGAAATGCATGGATGATGGCCATTGTGCCGATGCAGAACTGTGTATTTCAAAAACGCCTGTCTCCCTTACAATCTTTTGAATATTTGCCGACCTTACTCCAGAACCGGGCATAATGATGATATCATCATTTGCACTTGTTTGCAACTGTTTAATCATATCCAGTCCTTCATTGACATTGGGCCGTAAACCGGATGTCAGAATCCTTTCACATCCTACGGAGATAACATCCTGCAACGCCTGTATTGGATCTGCTACCCTATCAAATGCCCTGTGAAAGGTAACCCCCAGAGGATATGCCTGATCTACCAACTTAGCGCATCTGTTCTTATCTACAGTACCATCACTATTCAAAATACCAATCACTACCCCATCACACCCTGCCTCTTTTATAAACCTGATTTCATGTTGCATTATTTTGAACTCTTCTTCAGAATAAAGAAAATCACCGCCCCGCGGCCTAACCATCACGTACAAAGGAATCTGAAGCACCTTACGTGCTGATTTGATAAAACCCAATGAAGGCGTGGTACCACCCTCTCCTGGCGAAGCACACATTTCTATTCTACCGGCGCCACCTTCCTGTGCCGCAATACAACTCTCTATATTGAAACCGATTACTTCTAAGATGCGACTCATGTTTTGGGTTTTGGGTTTAGGGTTTAGCAAAGGTTGAGTTTATTGTTGAGGTGGTTGAGGTGGTTGAGGTGGTTGAGGTAGTTGAGGCGGTTGAGACGCTTTACCACAATTCATAATTCACAATTCATAATTTATAATTCATCCGCCTCAGGCAGACACAATTCCATTTCCTACGTTACCCCATAATCGTAGATATATTTTGCAGCTACAATTCTCTCTTCATTATTACTTTTTATCGAAAAGACAAATCCTTTCTGAATAGCGAATGCACCATAGTTTCCTCTCTTATCCAAAGCCAGAAAACCTACCTGCATTCCTTTCGCTTTTTCTCTATCCCTGTTTACTATCCGTTCCACTGCTTTGCGACACGCAGCCTCCGGTGAAAACCCCTGCCTCATAAACTCAACCACCAAATGCGTTCCGCAAATTCTGATCACCTCTTCACCCAATCCGCTCGAAGTAGCCGCCCCCACCTCATTGTCCACAAACAATCCCGCTCCTATGATCGGGCTGTCGCCTACCCTGCCATGCATTTTAAACGCCATACCACTGGTTGTAACTGCACCACTCATATTTCCTGAAGAATCCATGGCTACAATCCCCATGGTATCGTGGTTGGGAGAGCCGTCATCAAAGTACATGGGTGCAAAGGGGCCACTCCCCTGCTTCTTATTTTCAATATTAATCTCAGGATTGTACCGACTTGTCTTCAACCATTCTGCATAGGCTTTTCTTGCAGCCGCTGACAATTCCCCCGTTTCTTTTTTAAAACCATTTTGTAATGCAAATTGCTGAGCACCTTCACCTACCAGCAAGATATGCGGTGTTAACTCCATTACTTTCCGCGCTACAGATACCGGATGTTTTATTCGCTCTATGGCAGCTACTGCACCACAGTTGGCGTACTCATCCATTATGCAGCTATCAAGTGTGACCACGCCATCCCGATCGGGATTGCCACCCAAGCCCACACAACAATTCTGCTGGTCTTCCATCCACCGTGCTCCATTTTCTACAGCATCCAATGCCCGTCCATTCTTTCCCAATGTTTTCCACGCTTCTTCATTTACCTGCTTCCCGTCAGCCCAGGTCGAAACAATAATTGGCTTCGTAACAGATTGCTTTCGCAGAGGTATCACTGTAAATAAGGGAGCTGCCATAGAGCTCATCTTCAAAAATTTTCTTCTTTGCATGATTCAAATGTAATGGAAAAAATTACTTGCATTAGCTAAATTTATTAGTTTTTATATTACTAATATTATTAGTTTTGCTCAAAAAAACTACCGGTAATGTATCTCAATTGCAAAACATACTTCAGTTTCAGGTACGGCACCATGTCGTCATCTACCCTGGTAAAGGCCGCTTCAGATCAGGGAATTACTTCACTTGCCATTACCAACATCAACAATACCTGTGATGTATGGGATTTTGTAAAGGATTGTCAGAAGGAAGGCCTCAAGCCAATCGCAGGCGCCGAGATACGAAATGACGACGATTGTATGTACATCCTGATTGCTGCCAATCATCGGGGCCTGGCAAGCATCAACCACTTTCTATCCGGGCATTTGCTATGCAGGCAACACTTCCCCGATTTTGCTAATGTTTACCCGGGCATTTTTGAAAATGAAAATGACGGTTACATCATTTATCCGCTTGGCAGAAAAGACCCTGAACTGCTCGCAAGCCATGAACGCATTGGCATTCGCCCGGCAGAGGTACACAAACTGCTGCAGTTACCCTATAAAAAATATGCATCCCGGTTTGTAGTACTTCAACCGGTAACCTTTCTCAGCCGGCAGGGTTACAACATACACCGGCTCTTGCGGGCTATCGACCGGAATACACTGCTTTCCAAACTCACTGCTGAGAGCACCTGTAAAGAAAACGAAAAACTCCTTGCTCCTTCAGACATTCTTGAGGCTTTCAAAAATTATCCGCAGATCATCACCAATACCTATCAGTTGATGGAGTCGTGCAGCCTGGATACGGACTTCAACACTGACAAAAATAAAAAGGTATTTAGTGCCTCAGAAGAAGACGACCGTATTCTGCTGGAAAAATTAGCAGAAGATGGCTTCTCATTTCGATACGGTGAGAATGAAACAGCAAGAAAAAGAATACAAAAGGAATTGAGCATTATCAATAAACTGGGATTCAATGCCTACTTTCTCATTACATGGGATATTATCCGTTATGCGCAATCACGTGGGTTTTATTATGTAGGAAGAGGCAGTGGCGCGAATTCCATTGTAGCTTATTGTCTGCAGATCACTGACGTGGATCCCATAGAATTGAACCTGTATTTTGAAAGATTTCTCAATCCTTACCGCACTTCCCCACCCGATTTTGACATAGACTTTTCATGGCTCGACAGGGATGAAGTGATCGATTATATCTTCAAACGATATGGCAAAAATCACGTGGCACTACTTGGTATGTACACTACATTTCAATACCGGGCAGTTGTGCGTGAGTTGGGAAAGGTATTCGGGCTTCCAAAAGAAGAAATGGATAATCTTGCTTATGGCCAACCACCTGAAGACCACATTCATGAACTGATATTACGATACGGTGCATTGATAAAAGATTTCCCCAATCACTTATCCATCCATCCCGGAGGTATTCTTATCTCAGAAAACCCCATCACAGAATATGGCGCTCTGTTTATGCCACCCAAAGGCTTTCCGACCATTCAGATGGATATGTTTGTAGCAGAGAATATCGGATTTTCAAAACTTGACATTCTCAGTCAGCGGGGATTGGGGCATATCAAAGAATGTCTGCGGCTGGTAAAACAAAACAAAGGAGTAGATATAAACATCCATGCGTTTCAGAAATTCAAGAACGATCCCAGAGTACGTGATCAAATAAGAAATGTGCACACCATTGGATGCTTTTACATTGAGTCGCCTGCTATGCGGCAATTGCTTCAAAAATTGCAATGTGATGATTACCTCACACTGGTAGCAGCCAGTTCTATCATCAGGCCCGGCGTTGCCAGCAGCGGTATGATGCGCGCCTACATAGAACGATATCACTCTCCTGACAAAATAGATTATATCCATCCGGTGATGAAAGAATTGCTTGAAGAGACATTCGGAGTCATGGTCTTTCAGGAAGATGTAATCAAGGTAGCTCATCATTTTGCCGGCCTCGATATGGGTGAGGCCGATATACTGCGACGGGCCATGAGCGGTAAATACCGGGGAAATGAAGAGATGATGCGCATCAGAAATAAGTTTTTTGAAAACTGTAAAGACAGAAATTATCCCGATCACATCACTGCAGAGATATGGAGGCAGATTGAAAGTTTTGGAGGATACAGCTTTTCCAAAGCACACTCAGCTTCCTTTGCTGTGGAAAGTTTTCAGAGCCTCTATCTGAAAACTTATTTTCCAAAAGAGTTTATGGTAGCTGTCATCAACAACTTCGGCGGTTTCTACAGTACAGAACTGTATTTTTTGGAATTAAGAAAAACAGGAGCCAACATTCATCTTCCCTGTGTGAATGAAAGTGAATACTTCACCACTATTCATAACAACGAAGTCTATACCGGGTTGGTTCATCTGAAGTCATTACAGCAGGATACAGCAGAGAAAATCATTGCAGAGCGTAGCCGGTCAGGGAGATTTATGCATCTGCAGGATTTTATTGAGCGCACAGCCATACTCCCTGAGCAGCTCAATATTCTCATTCACTGTGGCGCATTCAGATTTACCGGTAAGTCAAAAAAGACATTACTGTGGGAAGCCAACTTTTTTCAAAGAAAGGAACGTATTCCGGCATATACCGCTCCGCCGCTTTTTCATGAAAGCCCAGTGCATTTTGTATTACCGGCATTGCCCGATAACCGGCTGGACGACCTATTCGATCAGGTAGAGTTGCTGGATTTTCCGCTTTGCAATCCATTTGAAATAGCAGACACTAACATGGATGGTTATACGAACGCACGCAATTTCTCAAAATACTTAGGGAAAACAATCACTGCATTCGGCTATTTTATAGATCATAAAAGGGTAACTACGGCAAACAAAGACCGTATGGCCTTTGGTACTTTTCTCGACAAAAACCTGGATTGGATTGATACCGTCCATTTTCCGGATTCACTAAGACGATATCCACTAAATGGAAAAGGGTTTTACAGACTGACAGGAAAAGTAGTGGAAGACTTCGGCGCCTTCAGTATCGAAGTACAACAGATGGAAAAAACGGGGTACAAGAAAAGAAAATTTGCTAATCTTTAAATCCAACTCCGGAATGAATCATCCCTCTGATATATTTGTCGGACTCTTTTTTAATCCAACGCCTGCCAAAAAGTAACAATACAAAGCTCATAAGAGCGCAGGCACTCATCAGCAAAACCATCGGAATAGCCGTATTGTTGCTCAGGATACCCACCAAGGAGGTCGTGATGGCACCAATACCCAATTGCACTGCACCCATCAGTGCAGATGCAGCCCCTGCATTGCGTGAAAAAGGAGAAATGGCAAGAGCCGATGTATTCGGAAAAGCAAATCCCTGCGTACCCAAAAAGAGCCAGATCAACAGAATCGTTCCATAAAGGCCCAACAAATTAAAATAAGTACCAGCCAACAAAATAATACCTACAAACACCTGGCATGCCAGTGTAACAAGGGTGATTTTTTCACTCGAATATTTTCGCAGGAGGAGTGTATTCAACTGACTGCACCCAATCAATCCCATGGCAATAAAAGCAAAAATCCATCCATATTGCCGCTCGTTGACACCATAGATTTCCATAAACACATGCGGAGATCCCGCTATGTATGAATAAAGGCCTGAAGAAGCGATGGCCCCCGTCAGAGCATAAGTAAAAAACTTTGGCACTCTGGCTACATTCCAGAAACCCCTCATGATGGAAACCGGTTTCAGAGAAACTTCAGAGTCTGCTTGCTGGTCATCGGGCAGCCAATAATATACCAATAGAAATGTAATGGCAGATATCAATGCCAGCACTACAAAAATAAAATGCCATCCAAACCAGGCAGTCACATACCCGCCCAGCGTAGGTGCCACAATGGGCGACACGGCGATAACCAACATTAATAACGAAAATACTTTTGCATTTTCTTTTACCGGGAAAATATCACGCACCAAAGCCCTGGCAGCCACCATACCGGCACAGCTACCGAGGGCCTGCACAAATCTTACTGTAATCAAAAGGTCAGCATTGCCGACAAATACACACCAAATTGAACTCAGCAAGTAAATACTGAGTCCGGCATAAAGCGGTATCTTTCTGCCAAACCGATCGAGAAGGGGACCATAAATAAATTGACCAAATGAAATTCCTATAAAAAAACTTGAAAGTGAAAGTCCTATATGAGACACTGTAGTATGGAGGCTCCTGGCTATGTCCGGAAATCCCGGAAGATACATGTCAATTGAAAAAGGGCCAATTGCAGATAGCAGACCTAAAGTAAAAATCGTTTTGAATTTATTCTTATGCTTCATCCTTCTCTGGTCTCAATATTTAAATAGCTGGCAAAAGTAGATATATATCCGGAGGATATAAATTTCAAAAGAGAATTCATTCAATTTGAATTCGACAAAAATTTTACGCAAAATCGAAACGCACTCAATAAATAGCCAATCATCCGTCCATCAAACAGATAAAAATCTTACCAAATCTCAAATCAGCAACAGTACCCGGCTGTGATGTACATTTTGCTTGACAGAGAAAACCTGAACGAATATGAGCAAACCAAAATCTGAGATATTGTGACATCTGTTCACCATCACAAAAACCCCACACTTTTTTACTTTTAATACCAAATTAATGTATCATCTGAATAAAATTCAAGTGGTCACCTACAACCGAATACGATATAACTTACCTGCATTCACTAATTTTGGAGAATGTCAGACGAACAATTCTCTCCTGAAAAGTATTTAGAAAACTTATCTATTCAGCAATTAAATGAAATGCAGAAAGCTGCTCTGGATGCTTTTCCAACCAATAGGGAAATCATTCTTTCTGCCCCAACCGGTTCAGGAAAAACGCTGGCTTTTCTTCTGATGTTCCTGAAAGTATTTCCCAAACAATTTAAAGGGACCTACGCCCTGATCATATCCCCCACCCGCGAACTGGCACTTCAAATTACTCATGTATTTCAATCCCTGAAAGCAGGCCTTAAGATTACCACCTGCTATGGTGGACACAAAAGAGAAATTGAGGAGAACAATCTCAAAGAAGCCCCATCAATACTCGTCGGTACACCGGGAAGATTGGGCGATCATATTCGAAGAGCAAACATTGACACCCGCACGATTCAAATGGTCGTCCTTGATGAATTTGACAAGAGTCTGGAATTGGGTTTCACCGAAGAAATGAAATACTTGCTGAATAGCCTTCCCTCTCTGCGTTACAAGATTCTCCTATCCGCTACTCCAGAAATGAAATTGCCAGAATTCCTGAAAATGGAACAATCTCAAATTCTGAACTTTTCAGAATTTATGCCACAACGAACCGAATTGTATAAGATCAATGTGGATTCAGAAAATAAGCAAATCAAATTGCTTAACCTCCTTTGCCAAATCGGCAACAGGAAAACAATCATTTTTGTAAATCAAAAAGAAACAGTGAATGCATTGTATCAATGGCTGAGAGACGAAGGCCTCCTTGCAACAATATACCATGGTTCTATGGAACAACAAGCCAGGGAAACCTCTCTGGCAAAATTCCGGAATGGCAGCAACAATTTTCTTATCACGACTGACCTGGCCAGCCGGGGACTTGACATAACAAATGTGCGATTCGTCATTCACTATGATTTACCTGAAACAGAACAAATATTCATTCATAGAAACGGAAGAACGGCAAGGATGGAAGCAAGTGGAGATGTCGTCCTCTTTATAAAAGTAACTAAAGAAGCACCTGAATATTTTGGCAAAGAATTGAAAACTTTTCCTACAGAAAATACAGTTTCGCTTCCTCCCAAACCTGCATGGGGTACGGCTTTTATATCAGCAGGCAAGAAAAACAAAATCAATAAAACAGATATTGCAGGCTTCCTGATGCAAAAAGCAGGATTAAAAAAAGAAGATGTAGGATTGATAGAAGTAAAAGACTTTTATTCCTTCGTAGCCATCCGTCGTTCTTCAATGAATTATCTGATCGGATTAGGAAGAGAGCAGAAGATTAAGAATCTGAAAGTAAAGATTGCAGCAGCAAGATAGCCGGCTATTTACAATCGCCTTTTACCAATGGCCTACCGGTCAGGAATTTAATCCCGGAAATTTCCTTGAATATTACAGAGTCTCCTTTTTCATTCACCGGACCATAGCCCTCAAATAAGGTATCAGACTGTACTTTATAAAGTATTTGTCTGACTGAATTCATTCCTTCTGATTGAAAATTGTACCATCCGGACAGCATACCATCTTTCACACTGGCAACAAAGGTACCTTCGTTTTTGTCTTTCTCATACAAATTGACCAGGAGTGTCCCCTTTACTGAGTCCGCCCCCTGAGTTGATGTAATTTTTAAGATGGATGTATCTCTTCCGAAAACCGATACATAACACCCAATGATATTTTCTTCAGGTGATTTTTGAATTTGCGTTGACGGTTGTTGGGATTCATTGTTCTGGTTTTTGTTTTGGCCTGACTGGCAACTGAATAGAAACAAGGCGATAACCACTACTAAAATTTTCATTGTTAGTTTATTTATTTTCCTCAAAAGTTTTTTTCATGGCCTGTATCATTCCTTTAGTACTCCAGGTACCCGGGACAATCATTCTTCTTACTGTATAGAGCGGATTGGCAGGGTCTCTCCTTGTGGAGAGAATAAAGGCCAGTTTAAATTCTGCTTTTTTCAATAATTGGATTGCATTTTCATCCCACAGGCCGTAAGGGTAGGCAAAATAATAAGCGCCCTTGCCCGTGATGTCTTCTATCGTTTTTCTTGGCTTCAACAGTTGCTTTTCATAATCACTGCTATCATACCTTTTCACATTCTTATGATCCCAGGTATGAGATTCTATTGCATGGCCATTCTGAGAAAGTTCTTTTAATTGTGCTACAGACATGTATCTGGGCTTATTGATCGAAATCGTCATTATGAAAAATACACCTTTAAACCCATATTTGTCCATCTCTTTAGCTCCAATTGAAAACTGTTCTTCATCCGTATCATCAAAAGTGAGCATGATGGGTTTTGAAGGAAGAGAATCTCCATAGACCAGGTAATTGTATAATTGTTCAGGCAGTATGGTCTGATAGCCGCTATCGTGCAAAGCCTTCATTTGTTCAGCAAATTGTTCAGGGGATACGGAATAACTTTTGAATGTTTCACTCCATTCCGGTTTAGGCTCTCTGATGTGATGATAGCAAAGCACTGGCACCTGAGTTCTGGCCATGATAATCTCCGGTGAAGCCACTGGCCTCGGTTGTTTTTCAGAAACTTTCAATGTGTCATTTTTCTCTGCTTTAGAGGGAGAGGTTTTTGGTGCTGCATTATCCGTTCCGGAACATGAGAATGAAAATATGGAGATTGCTGTGAAAATTATCGCAAATAATCTCTTGTGAATAAAAAGTACTGGCATTATTGATACTGAATATAAATAGGTTGAGGGATAAATTTCAGAAGTTCTTCGGGTGTATATAATTGATCGGAGCCTGTCTTGGTATCATTCTTATAAAACAATTTGAACCCTGTGTATTCCACTGGCTCTTTATAAACATACCTCAGCCAGGTAGAGCGTTTCAAAAATTTTGGTCCCCACCCATCCATATCTACCACTATCTGTACCTCAGGAACTTTCTTTATATTCTGATAATTGGTCAGCATACCCTGGGTAAACCTGTGTAATATCAGAATTTTTGGAGGAAGATCATTCTTTCTCACAACAGAGGCTAAATGTTCAATTACCCAATTCACATCGGTTGCATCAAAAGTGCCGATTTTTTTTCCTGGCACATGGCCACCCTTCATTGAAAATTCCGGATCGATACCGAGGTGAACTGTTGGCATTTTAAGAAATGAATCAAGGGCGGGAACTTCTTCCTGCACGGTGCTGTGTCCGACCTGTATATCCAAAAAAGTAAGTGCATTGATTTCTTTCGACCAGTTAAGTATTGTATCTATCTGGTGAAAAGGCATTCGCAACCTGTGCTTATTGGCCGGGCCGGGAGCTGCCTGTGCAGTTACAGCAATATAATGCAATGCAGGGATCACCTTGAGCGTCGTATCTGCTTTTTGCCAATTGGCTACCTCACTTTGTAATTTTTTCAACATTTCTTTCTTTGGAATTTCTCCAAGAATACCCATTTTGGTGGAATATAAATTCCCATAAAACGCCACAATCCTGTTAAAAGGTAAGATAGCACCCGGCAGGGGTACAGGCATTTTAGCAGGCCACTTTCCTGTGGTATCGCCATTGGCCAGTTTTAGGTTAAGCTGGTTGAACAGAACAGTGTCAATTGTAGTTTTTACAATCTCAGCTTTGATGGATGTATCCGATTTTAATCCCTTTTCTTTCGATGCAGGATCAATGGCCGATTGGCCGGTATTGCAGGCAGAAAAGATCATCATTCCGATGATAATCAATGGTGCAGATGGGTATTTGGTTTTCATTGCGGGCGAAGTTATTCGGATTATATAATATTAAGATGAATTAAGGCTTTTTTTTCAAATTATTAATTAAAAGATGATTCCTGCCGGGAGTTTTGAAAGTTTATCTTAAAATAAAAAATTCTTCTTCTGCCGGAATTTGTATATGCAAAATAATTATTCTAAATTTGTATCATTCCAATCCTTATAGAAAGCCTCCCTCAGAAAGAACGATTTTTCAAGATCCTTTCAATTACCTTATTTGTTTACTTTAAATTTTTAGATCATGAAAAAAAGTTACTCTACAGAATTGCAGGATACTTTTGTTGCCATCGGAATTATATTGGGCTTTTTTGCAATCATGGCAGCAATTGCCTTCCTCACAGGAATGTAAAAATCCACCGATCAAATTTTTCAAGCATGGCTATTTGCCATGCTTTTTTTGTATCATCAAAAAACCCGCCGGTGGCGGGTTTTAGAAAAAGTGACTTTGAATATCTTTCCTGTTAATAAACCTTCAACATACTTCTGGTCTGTACTTCATCATCGATAATAACCTTATAGAAGTAAGTGCCTGCCGGTAGATTTCCAGCCTGCCAATTTACCTGGTAAGTCCCTGCCGGCTTTATGCTGTTTTCAAGTACGGCAATTTGTTTTCCGGTAACACCGTAAACGATTACCTGAACTTTGGAAGTCTTACCGACATCAAACCTGATGAGGGTCTGGTTTCTGAATGGATTCGGCACATTCTGGTAAACCTTGTTGACAAAGGATTCAAACATTGCCTTTGCAACATCAGAATAAGCAGACGAACCAATCTCACTCACTATTCTCAGGCGATACAGGTTTAATCCCGGCTGAGGATAATTATCATCAAAAGTGTATTGATTTTGCATAGAGCTCCTCAAAGAGTTGACACTGCCAAGCACTTGCCATGAAGCTCCGTCCCATCTTTGTACTTCATAAGAGGTAATATTTGCCTCCTGAGAAGTATTCCATTGCAGTTCTATTCTGTTGTCTTTACGATTGGCATCAAAACTCAAAACAGTCACCGGTACTGCCGTAGAAAAGTAACCAATAGCAAAATCGCTGAACCGGTTGAGCGACGATGCCTTTAAAATATTTCCGGATCGGGTGGTGCTCAAAGCTGTCCATGCATCCGACTCATCTGCACGCTTTAGAATATACATCCTGTCTATGTCTGCTGGGGAGAATCCTGACATCCCTGAAATATCCATTGAGATGTCATAATTGGCCCGATTTAATGGTAAGGAATTGCCGGAGTAAGCAATGGTAAAGTATCTGGCCAAAACAAAGTTTGGTGTTTCAATGGCCCCTCCCGGTGCAGTGGCTGTAGAATTCGGATCAAATACATTATTAAAAGGAATCACATTATTCCCTTCTATCCGAATAGAATCGGCTACAGGTACAGTATTAAATTTCACTTGTGTATTAAAGGCACCTGTCACTGTCTGACCAGCGGTGGTAACCTTTGCAGCATTGTAATAAAGTGCAGGTTGACTGATTATATTCACATTATCTATCCATACATTATTACCACCGCCGGAATGCACCTTAAATGCTACAATCACATTCGGATTGCCGGCATACTTGGAAAGGTCAACTATTTCATGCCTCCAATCACTGACATTCTCAGGGATATATAAATAATTCGGATCAGGATCAACTGTAACCAATTTAGAAGAAGTCACCTGAGATTTATTATACAATGGGGGTGCATCATAGGTAAGACCGCCATCCGTAGAGACGAGCACCTGCAATCCATCGTAAAATGTATTATCAATACGACCGGCAGCCACATAAAAATTAAGCATAGGCTTACTGATGCCTGTAAGATTCAACAAGGGAGATCTCAGAATAAAATCTTCATCGTAGGATACATACGTGATAGCCACAGCAGCATTGTCATTATCGCCTGCCGGATTCACCAAATTATGGTTTACCCCGGCCAGGTTTAAAGAGTTTTTATAACTAAAGTAGTTTGATCCTGCCAAAGTCCAATCACCCGGTGATTGAAAATCCTGGAAGTAAGGGAAACTGCTGATGGGTGTCTGAACCGTAATTTCATGAATAATTGTGTCGTTGGCTCTATTCACCTCTGATGGATAATCCGTAAATATTTTTAAGAGATATTTACCCGGCAAGGTTGGTACAAAGGCATCACTGTTCTTAAACTCCACATAAGTTGTTGCTCCTGAAGAAAGAGCAGATGTAGTAGCCAATGTCACGGGTGATCCGCCATTAACTGTATATTTTACCGGAATGCCTGTTGGCAAAGCGGTTGTTCCATAATTTTTTATTGTATCCGTAATATTAATGGTAGCTCCGGTCGCATAAATCGCATCTCCTTTCAGATTGATATTCATACTACCTACATCTGTTGGAAGAGCACTGCCTGCAGATACATCGTCCAGATACCAGCCATTTCCATAACTCTGAAAATTTCTGAAGGCTATATAAATATTCTGTCCCGCATAAGGAGTCAATGACAAAGCGTATGACACATAGGACAGCGAGAATCCGTCTGATGAATACTCACCAAGGAGGTTAGTAAAACTGGAAATCTGATCGTCTGAAGTACTTACATAAACCTGGAGCTTGTCAAAATAGCCCTGATTTATATTCAACGGGTCATTAAACTGAGCAGCGATGGAGAAGTTAAGTTTATCCGTTGATTTTACATTATATATTTTCGGAAGTATCAGCCAGTTATCGCCTTGACCCAAAGAGCCGTTTTTATTGTCCTGATTTGCAATAAATGCAGATTTCAAACCCGACTTCGGATTTACGACGCTGGTTTTCCAGCTATAACCGGACAGATTTACAGATTTCCAGCCTGATGGAGGAAAATATTGTTTTTCAAACCCCTCACTTACTTGTTGGGAGTAAGAAGGATAAACAATGGCTATCAAAAAAAGAAAGGACAGAAATGGTATAAATTTCTTCATACATGTAAGATTAACAATTGATTTTTAAACCTAAATACTTAAAGTTAAACAGCTATCGGGCCTTTCTGGAAAGGAGGATTTGTGGCAAGTGGTAATTAAGAGGAAAGGGATAATTAGCGTAAAATTAGAATTTAATATGGAAATTCAAAATAATTTTTAATTATGTGCCCTGATTTCGATCTCTATTTAAACTATCCGATCGTCTATATTTGCAAAAATTTTCATGAAAGAGAAGAGAGTTGTTGACAGTAAAATAACCATGACTGAGATTGTACTGCCAAATGATACCAATACTTTTGGAAATCTTATGGGAGGCAGATTGATGTATTGGATGGATATTGCAGCCGCATTAGCCGCCACAAGGCATTGCAATAGTCCCACGGTAACTGCCTCCGTAGATAATATTTCCTTTATGAACCCCATTAAGTTGGGTAATGCAGTGCATATTGAAGCCACAGTGACCAGAGCGTTTAACAGCAGCATGGAAGTACACATGACTGTATGGGGTGAAGATATGGTGCAGCAATACAAGTATAAAAGCAACGAAGCCTATTATACTTTTGTATCGCTGGATCCAAATGGGAAACCCAGACCGGTTCCGGCCATCCTGCCAGAATCTGACGAAGAAAAAGATCTGTATAACAGTGCGCTTAGACGCAGACAGTTAAGACTTATTCTTGGGGGAAAGATGAAAGTGGAAGAAGCAAATGAACTTCGTGCTCTGTTTGAAGGAAATAAAAACTAAGACCCCTCCGGTTTTTCGAAAGTCCTGCTTTGTTCTATTGAATTCATAACGGTTTCAAGTATTTTATCAATTGATTCATCTCCTGAAAATTTCAAAGGTTCCTTAAAAGTTACTGTCAGTCTAACACCCCAATTTTGCAATTTGAGTCCTTTTTTACCAAAAGCCTTTGAGAATCCATTTATAACTACCGGAACAACTACTGGATTATCCTTTTTAATGATATAGGCGGTTCCTCTTCTTCCCGGCGCAAACGGTGTAGTGGTACCCTGTGGAAAAGTAATGACCCAATTATCTTCCAACGCTTTGGTAATATTCCGGGTATCCCCGGGATTCAAGCCTTTCTGAGTTTCTTGTGATCCCTTTGCCCAGGTTCTTTTAACTGTAATCGCTCCGGCCATTGTAAAAAGGCGACTTAGCCAATTTTTCTTCATCGTCTCGGCAGCTGCTACATAATATACTCTGGTAAAAGGATTCAATAAATAATAAGGTAAACCCAATCTGTTATTCTTACCCCACTTCACTGCGCAGAAAATATGTAGAAAGGTGATCACATCGGCAAAATAGGTTTGATGGTTACTTACAAACAAAACATTTCTTTTGGGTAGTTTCCGGATATTTTCCGTACCCGATATCTTCAAACGATTGACCACTGCAAGGCCCGGATAACTGACAATGCCGATCAGGAAATAGATCAAAGATTTGAAAAACCGGGATTTCTTTAACTTTTTTGAAAATTCACTCATGAAAAACAATTGTTCTCAAGGCCTAAAAGTAACTATTTCAAAAATCAAAAGCTTTGATCCTTGAAATTCCGCGCAGGAAATCCTGTGTTTATTGCGATATTTTTACCATTTTAAAAAGTCATATTCTGTCATTTATTGGCAGATTTACCTAACTTTGCACTCCTCAAAAAATGAGGTATTCATTATTTAACCTAAAATGCTGATAGGCAGAATTCCGGAATAAGGAATACAGCAACAAAAAAAATATCTGCTGATTTAAAACAAATGGAAAATAACAATCAGGAGACTACAGGAGCCGAAAAAGAACTTTCTGTAAAAGACATGCCGCAGGGTGGCATCGAGGGAGTACCCTATCCCGACTTTCCGGATACAGAATCTACAGCGGCTGCATTAGAACCACAGCCGTCAGCAACCGAAGTTCAGGATTCTGCACTTCAATCTGCTCATGATGACTTCGACTGGGACATCGACAAGAGAAATGTCACAGTTTACAAAAAAGAAGAACGCCAGAAGTACGATGAAGTTTACGACAAGACTTTTAAACAAATCAACGACAGTGAACT
>CAYXAL010000010.1:52068-84188 GCA_964463015.1 uncultured Ginsengibacter sp. | reverse complement strand
GGTTCTCAAATTGATGTGAAGCCGGTGACTGATTATGATCAGTTTGTAGGTAAGACAATGGAGTTTAAAGTTGTGAAAATCAATGAAGCCATCAAGAATGCAGTTGTAAGTCATAAGGCACTTATTGAAAGTGACATTGAACAGCAAAGAGCAGAAATCATCGGTAAACTGGAAAAAGGCCAGGTACTGGAAGGAACTATCAAGAATATTACAGACTTTGGAGCATTCCTTGACCTTGGCGGTCTGGATGGTCTTCTCTACATTACCGACATCAGTTGGGGACGTATAAACCATCCATCTGAAGTGTTGAAATTAGATCAAAAACTGAATGTAGTTGTTCTTGATTTTGACGATGATAAGAAGCGTATCAGTCTTGGTTTAAAACAATTAACTCCTCACCCATGGGATACCCTTCCTGAAAATGTTAAAGAAGGAGAAATAGTAAAAGGTAAGGTAGTAAACATTGAAGATTACGGAGCTTTTCTGGAAATTCTGCCAGGAGTGGAAGGTCTGGTGCATGTAAGCGAAATCACCTGGGCCAATACTCCAATCAATGCCAAAGAATTCTTTACCCTTGGTGACGAATACGAGGCCAAGATAGTGACATTGAGCAAAGAAGACAGAAAAATGAGTCTCAGCATCAAACAAATGACTCAGGACCCATGGGATAGCATCGAAACTAAATTCCCTGAAGGAAGCAAGCACAAAGGAACCGTTAAGAATATAACTCCTTATGGTGTATTTGTAGAGCTCGCTCCCGGCATCGGTGGTATGATTCACATCAGTGATCTGAGCTGGTTGAAGAGATTCAATAACCCGAATGAATATACGAAAGTGGGTGAAGAGATTGAGGTGATCATTCTCAGCATTGACAAAGAAAACCGTAAACTTCAATTAGGTCACAAACAGATCGAAGAAGACCCCTGGAACTCTTTGGAAGAAACGTTCCCTATTGGCAGTGTACATGAAGGAACTGTAACCCGGAGAGACGATAAAGGTGCAATTGTTCAATTGCCATACGGCCTGGAAGGCTTCGCTCCAAGCAGACACCTGCGTCGTGAAGACGACAAGGCAATCACTGTAGATGAAACAGCGCCTTTCATGGTGATCGAGTTTGACAGAAACGAAAAGAAAATTATCCTTAGCCATACCCGGATCTGGGAAAGAGAAAAAGCAGAAGAAAAAGATGCAGTATTGAAAGAGAAGAGAGCAGAAGAAGCATCGACAAAGAGAGCTGTGAAAAATATCCAGAGCAAGGTAGAGAAAACAACGCTTGGAGATCTTGGCGTATTAGCCGATTTAAGGAAAAAGCTGGACAATGACGCTACGGAAGAAACTCCGAAAGCTAAATCCTCAGGTAAGGCAAAGACTGAAGACGCCGGAAATACTGAAGAAGAAAACAGCTAAATAAACATTCAGAATAATTAAGATATTCTGATGGAATTCAAAGCCGTATCAAGAGAATTGGTACGGCTTTTTAATTTTGCTCTGATAAATAATTGTCGGGGAACCCTATAGGAAAGGAGATTCAAAATTGCAAATACCATCAACCATTCTCCGGGTACGGATCGGATTCGTCAAATTCACAAGACAAAAGAATACTGGTAACTGCAAAAAACTTCACACTATTTTTTGCCCGCAAAATCTTTCTCAAAATCTCCTTTGATGCGCTCGGAGGAAGGATTAAAATACCCATACTTAAGGTTGGGAAACTCCTCTTTCAACTTTGACATCAGGTTTCTGATACCAATACCTGTACCGGTATCCAAGATATTGATTTTACCCAGATACCAATCCGGATCGATATTAAAATTACGCCACTGAATCATCTTTAATCCGGTATCCTTTATCACTTTTCTAAGGGCTTCATATTCATCTGCAGCATCGGTCATTCCCGGAAAAACAAAATAATTGATACTCGTCCACCCGCCAAAACTATTCACTACTTTAATGCTTTCCAGTATATCCTCAAATTTGTAATTATTCGGCCGGTAATATGGATTGTAAATTTCTTCTCTTACTGAGTTGGTGCTCACTCTGATACTGTTTAATCCGGCCTCACACAGCCGCTTAACAGCTAACGGATTGCTTCCATTGGTATTGATGTTGATGCTTCCTCTCTGAGTTATTTTTCTTATTTCAATTATAGACTTTCGGATGGTATCCCACATGAGCAATGGTTCACCTTCACATCCCTGTCCAAAACTGACAATTGGAAATGGAGCATTCTGCAAATGAGGTACCGCTATCTCCAAAATTTCATCCACAGTGGGCTTAAAAGTTAAGCGATCCTGAGTCGAAGTAATAGATTCTTCCTGGGGTTGGAATGAAATGCATCCAAGGCAATTTGCATTACAAGCCGGTGAACAAGGAATCGGACATTCCCATCTGCCCATAAAATAATTTCGTGCTGCCGGACAATGGTATGTAAGCGCACAATTATTTGCCAGATGCTGAAGCAAACGATTCTCATTGTGCTGTTGCAGCAAATCTGTAATGCCTTGCTGAATGGTAAGATCATTAAATCCCGAAGACTCCTGTCTGATATCTTGTTCTATGCGGAATGCAGTAACAAAAAACCGATCGTGATACCATCCTGCTGCAGTATAACAAAACAGTGGAAGCGTTTCGGCCCCGGGAAGGGTTTCATAAGCTGCGAGATAAGTACCTGTATAAGCCGGAGGAATAAATGCTGCCACAGCCCACCCTTTTTCACAAATTCGCATCTCACCTGTGTTCACATCTATTCCGATACCCCTTCTGCCCGGAAGTTCGTACAATGAACCACCTTCGGGTAATTGAATCCATTCAGACTCAGGTACATCTACCGCTTCCCACCCTGAACGGCCTGTGGCGTATAATGTAGTATCCTCAAAAATATTTCCTTTACCATCACTGTAAAGCAAGAAAGGAGCTTCAGCCATAAAAAACTTATTGATTCTTCAAATGTGCCCTAACAAATGCATTGAATTCCTGTTCATCATTTTCATAATGATTCACGACTAATCCCTGCAATAGTCTGTTATTCTTAAAATCCATTGTGAGCATTCCGGCCTTTAGGATAACAAACTCAAGTTCATCCCAATCGTACTTCTTTTTTGGAAAGAAGTCTTTGCTGATCCCTTCGGGTGTAAAGATAAACCTGAATTTTTGCAATGTTAATTTAAACAACAATCCGGTCAGCAATAACAACACGGCCAGAAAACCACTTTCAAGTAACCAAACCGATGCCATGAGAAAAAATATATATTCATCGATACCATATATTCCGTGATATTTCTTTTTCAAAAAATACTTCACTACAAAATATAAGATGAAGCATGCGATACCTAAAATACCGGTCATCATGGTCTTTTGAAAAAAGCAAAAAATGAGGAAGGGTACCAGATTTGCTGCGGCCAGTGCAAGAGCAAGCCGTTTATGAGTCGTCAATTTCTCATTTTGCAGAATAATCACATAACGATCCTTAGCCTTCATTACTAAGGATTAACAGATTGCAAAGTTTGAAAAGAACTCTTGACCCCACATTTTCATCCCATTCGTTTGTACTGATGCCCACTTCATTCAAATCAAAACCGATTAGCTTTTTCCCTTTCTTCAACATGCTTCGCAAGAGATAATAAACCTGTTCTGTTTCCAGGCCTCCCTGTACAGGAGTACCTGTATTCGGACATAGTTTAGGATCAAGCCCATCGATATCAAAACTTAAATAAACATATTCAGGCAACTGATCTATAATTTCATCCGTAATTGTCTTCCAGGAAGTGCCCTCAAACATCCGCTCTTTGATATCCTTGTCAAAAAAAGTAGAAACACGGCCATTACTTTCGTGAATATATCCAAATTCACTATCTGAATAATCACGGGTACCCAACTGTACCAGCTTGCTGATGGCAGGCACTTCACTCAGTGCATTGTACATAATAGAAGCGTGAGAATAAACCAGGCCTTCATACGCCCTTCTCAAATCGCAATGTGCATCAATCTGCAATATACCATAAGAAGAAAATTTCTCTCCCAGGGCTTTAAAATAACCCAATGGAGTACTGTGATCGCCACCTAACAATCCAACAAGCTTTCCACGATTTAACAACTCACGCGTCTGTTCATATACCCAATCATTCAGATGCTGGCCACCTTCGTTCAGTTCTTTCAGCACCTTACACATGAATTTACTATCATCCAATTCCTGCCCCTCCGTCACATATTTGATGTACAATTCGGCCTCTTTTCGGAGGTAATCGCTTTTCTGAAGAATAGACTTATCCTGCTCTTTCATAAAAATCCCCTGCTTCCATCCTTCACGAATATCATTATCAATCAGGTCGACCTGGAAACTCGCCTTAAAGATACTTTCAGGTGCACGGGATGTACCCGCTTTATAGCTCACCGAAACCTCCCAGGGAACAGGTAGGATTACTACTCTTGATTCTTCTTCACTGAATGGTAAACCGAATATATTGTTATTGGGATTACCGGCTGAATTAGGGTCAAAATTGGATAAATCTGCCATTGGCGAATTCATTTTTTTTGGCGGGCAAAGGTAACAAATTTGACGGGGAGATGCCTGTCCAAAGTTTTAATCTTTTCAAAATGTATCTGATTTCTCTTGTTTGAATCCGATTCACCTTATTGCTGATTTGATTTTCTATTTTTGCAATCGCATGGAATACTTCAAAATTGGTAAGATAGTAGCTACGTATGGCGTTGAAGGCAAGATGATTCTTAAGCATTCTTTAGGGAGGAAATACAATTTCAATAATACCAAAGCACTCTTTTTAGAAGATCGTAATGACTCTCTGCTTCCCTGGTTCATTCAGAATTCCCAGGCAAGAAATAATGAGGAAACACTGGTGCAACTGGAAGGAATAGTTTCGAAAGAAACGGCTACCAAATTCTTACAAAAAGAAATTTGGCTTACCGAAGAAGATTTCCATGCGCTCGCTGCATCCGGGACCCCCATTTCACTATTAGGATTTCAAATCATTCATCAGGGCGTTTCTATCGGAACAATAAGTGAGGTAGTAGAGCAACCCCACCAAACCCTTTGTAAGGTGGTGATTGACGGAAAGGACGCATGGATACCATTGCACGAAGCCTCTCTGAAGCAGATAAACAAAAGCAAGAAACAAGTAATTGTAGAATTGCCTGACGGGTTGCTGGAAGTGTATAAAAATTCCTGACTATTCTTTTATCATGTCGTATAAAGTCTTCTTTTCAAGAACAGCCAATGTAGCATCTCTTGAAATAATCATCATTTTCCGAAAGCCGCAGGTCAGTTCATCGCAGTCTTTACATTTTTCATAAAAATACAAACTGGCACAAGGCACCAAAGCTATTGGGCCATTGATCAATCGTATCACTCTTGCCAGAGAAATTTCCTTTGGAGAAACGTTCAGGTTGTATCCACCACCCTTCCCTTTTTTGCTGACCAGAATTCCTTCCTGCTTTAGTTGATTCAGAATTGCCTCCAGAAATTTTGAAGGGATATTTTGTTGCCTTGCGACATCTGAAATCTTTACCGGGCCGTCTTCATGATGACTTGCCAGATGTGCCAATGCCCTGAATGCATACACTGTTTTTTTTGAAAGCATACAGCTTTTAAAATTTAATCCTACTAAATTAGTAGGAAATTATATATTTGTGCCCTTCATACACAAAAATATTTAAAACAATGAGTTTACAATTAGGAGATACAGCACCCGATTTTTCAGCAGAAACAACACAAGGTAAAATTAATTTCTATGATTTTTTGGGGGACAGTTGGGGTATTCTATTCAGTCATCCAGCAGATTTTACGCCGGTATGTACAACCGAATTGGGAAGAACTGCACAATTACAGAAGGAATTCGAAAAGCGAAATACGAAAGTACTGGCTGTCAGTATTGACCCATTGGATTCTCACATAAATTGGCAAAAAGACATTGATGAAACGCAGAATTGCACCGTAGGATTCCCAATCATAGCCGATGAAAATAAAACAGTAGCGAACTTATATGGTATGCTGCATCCGAATGCCTCAACCAGTCATACTGTACGCTCATTGTTTATTATCGATCCTGCAAAAAAGGTACGACTGATCATACTTTATCCGGCATCTACAGGAAGAAATTTCAACGAGGTACTTCGTGTTCTGGATTCCCTGCAATTAACATCCAAACACAGTGTCTCAACTCCTGCTGATTGGAAGCAGGGAGAGGATGTGATCGTATCGACCGCTATTTCTACAGAAGATGCACAAAAGAAATTTCCGAAAGGCGTGAGAGAAGTGAAACCTTATTTAAGGTACACCGCCGTTCCCGAATAGATCTGTTTATTGGTTTTTGATACCCGTATGAGGGCAGTCACATTTGGTTTTTCTGTAGGCTGCCTTCTTTTTTTGAGGCCGTGTTTTCAATAGTCATTTTTCTGAATTCATTTTTCGGGAAACAATAATATGTGTAAATTGTACACAAAAAAAGAGGTAATTCCGTATATTCTTACCCACAAAAAGTATTCAATTACAAACCAAAATAGTCGCATGAATAAAAAACTGATCCTGTTGTTAGTTATCCTGTTTCAGGTATTTGCAGTCACAGCCCAAACGATCACATCACCGGACAAGAACATTGCCTTACATTTTCAACTGACAGACAGTGTACCCTATTATTCCATAGACTATCATGGGATTCCTGTTATCAATAAAAGCCGGTTAGGATTAACCCTGGACAAATTGCCTTCTTTATCAGGAGGATTTATCGTGAAAGATGAAAATCAAACCTCAAAGGATGAATTGTGGAATCCTGTATTGGGCGAGGTCAAAACAATCAGAAACAACTACAATGAACTGGAGGTAACTCTTTATCAGCTATCTACAGACAGGCACATCCTGATCAGATTTCGTGTATTTAACGATGGGATTGGTTTCCGGTACGAATTTCCCGAGCAAAAGAATCTGAATTATTTTGTAATCAAAGAAGAAGAAACCGAGTTTGCACTGAATGGAGACCACAAAGCCTGGTGGATAGCGGGCGATTACGATACGGAAGAATATCAATATACCACTTCCAGACTTTCTGAAATTCCCGCACTGTTTGATCACAGTTATGATGGCAATGCTTCGCAAACCATTGTACCTATGGCCCTGCAAACTCCACTGATGCTCGAAAGCAAAAGTGGAATTTTCATCAATATTCATGAGGCGGCCCTGATCGATTATGCAGGAATGAATGTAGAACTGAATCCAAAAACATTCGTTTTGAAAACGCATCTGACTCCCGACGCACAAGGCAAGAAAGGTTACATCCAAACCCCGATGCCGTCTCCCTGGAGAACTATCGTCATTTCAAACAAAGCAGAAGACATTCTTGCATCCAAACTTATTTTAAATCTTAATGATCCAACAAATTATTCTACTACAGACTGGATCAAACCAACCAAATTCATTGGTGTATGGTGGGAAATGATTATGGGTAAATCTACCTGGAGCTATACCGATCTCGACAATGTACATCTTGGTATAACTGATTATTCAAAATTAAAACCCAATGGACGGCACGGAGCGAATAATGACCATGTAAAAAAATATATTGATTTCGCATCCAGAAATGGAATAGATGCAGTTTTGGTAGAAGGCTGGAATGAAGGATGGGAAGACTGGTTTGGGAAATCCAAAGAATTCGTCTTTGATTTTGTAACCCCCTACCCTGACTTTGACATCAAAATGCTCAATGAATACGCACATTCCAAAGGTGTTAAACTGATTATGCACAATGAAACATCATCGTCGGTAGTCAATTATGAACGCTGGATGGATACTGCTTTCAAATTGATGAATCATTATGGATATGATGCTGTAAAAACCGGTTATGTAGGAAATATCATTCCCAGAGGAGAACACCATTACAGTCAATGGATGATAGAGCATTATCTCAGAGTGGTGAAGAAAGCCGCACAACATAAAGTGATGGTGGACTCGCACGAATCGGTACATCCGACCGGACTTAGCCGAACGTATCCAAACTGGGTAGCGGCAGAAGCTGCACGCGGCACAGAGTATGATGCCTTTGGTGGAAACAATCCGGATCACACGACCATTCTTCCATTTACCCGTCTGATGGGTGGTCCAATGGATTATACACCAGGAATTTTTCAGACCAGGTTAGATTATTATTTTCCGGGAGATAAGCGGTTTGTGAAGACTACACTGGTAAAACAACTTGCCTTGTATGTGACTATGTACAGTCCGTTACAAATGGCTGCCGATCTGATAGAAAATTATGAAAGATTTCCGGATGCGTTTCAATTTATTAAAGACGTTGCTGTGGACTGGGACGATACAAAAATTCTGAAGGCTTATCCCGGAGACTATATTTTGATAGCCCGCAAAGCAAAAGGGAAAAACGAATGGTTTGTCGGAGGCATCACCGATGAAAATCAAAGAACACTTACCATTGATTTCAGTTTTCTTGATCCTTCAAAAAAATGGATAGCTACTATTTATGAAGACGGTAAAGATGCGGATTACATTACAAATCCTCAGAGCTATCATATTTATCAAAAGGTGGTGAATTCAAAAACAAGATTGAATCAGAAACTAGCGGCGAGTGGCGGTGTAGCGATTTCGATCAGGGAAATGAAATGAAAATCAGAACAGTCACACAAGGTCAAAATATCTACGATAGACAGGTGGTAACTTCTATGAATAAATTTGGATCCGGTACTGGCGAATTAGTGCTATAAATTGAATTGTCATTCCGGGCGAAGAGAAGAATGTCAACTGAACTGCAAAGAATAGGGCCTTTAATGAATTTCAAATTGATAGCGAAGATTCTGAGATTCTTCGTTTCACTCAGAATGAAAACAAATGCAACAACCAGCAGGGCATTCATTACAAATTCTTTTTCAGCTGTTCTATCAGCGCATGCATGTCTTTGGGTAAGGGTGCTTCTATGCTAATGCGATTGCCTGAAGAATCCTGAAAGGTTATAGATGAAGCATGAAGCGCTACCCTGTTCAGCAAAGGCCGCTCCTCCTGATGTTGTTTACCGGGATTATACTTTTTCTTAAAAGAAGATAAGAACACTGCTTTACCATCTCCATACAAAGGATCACAGGCAAGCGGATGATTAATGTATTGTGCATGTACACGAATCTGATGTGTACGCCCGGTAACGGGCATGAATCTCACCACTGAAAAAAGGTTGAATACCTCTAAAGATTCAAAATGGGTGATTGCTGATTTCCCTCTTTTACTGACGATCATCTCCCCTTTCCGAAAGCGATTTTCTTCAATAGGTGCTTCAACAGTTCCGGACAATTCGTTCATTTTACCAGTTACAATTCCCGTATATTCTTTCCGGACTTGTCTGTTTTCAAATTGAAGAGAAAGGAACCGGTGCACTTCGGGATTTTTTGCAAAAAGAATAACGCCACTGGTAAATTTATCCAACCGGTGAACCACAAAGATTTCTTCATTCTTTTTTTTGAGTATCCGGGAAAGGGATGATTGATTGGGGTCATGGCGATCTGGAATGGTAAGCAACCCCGAAGGTTTGTTGACGGCTATGATATCATTAGTTTCCAGTAGAATTTCCGGCTTCATTGACCACCTGATTTTTTCTTTTTGCTGAGATGTTTCAGATTGCGCACTTCCTTTTCATTCAAAAAGCGCCATTTTCCTCTTTCTACATTTTTTTTGGTTAGTCCGGCATACATAACCCTGTCAAGTGCTTTCACTTCATAACCGAGGTGTTCAAAAATCCGCCGCACAATTCTGTTTCGGCCACTGTGCAGTTCTATTCCGATGACACTGTAGTCTTGTTCATCTGCGTAACCCAAAGCATCTGCATGTATCTCGCCATCGTCAAGTACAATTCCCTCCAATATTTTTGTGAAATGATGTTTGGTAAGTGGCTTATCCAGCTTTGCTTCATACAATTTTTTTACATTGTAGGAAGGATGCGTAAGCTGCTGCGTCAGTTCACCATCGTTGGTAATTAGTAATACGCCGGAAGTATTTCTATCGAGTCTGCCGACCGGATACACCCTTTCTTCCGTAGCGTTTTTAATAAGCTGCAAAACGGTTTTCCGTTGTTTGGGATCCGTAGTCGTTGTAAGAAAATCTTTAGGTTTATTGAGTAAGATGTACACAAGGTTTTGGGTAATAAACAATCTTTTCCCACTAAAAGTCACCTGATCATTTTCCGACACCCTATATGCAGGCTCTGTCACCACCACGCCATTTACCTGCACCCTCCCATCTTTAATAATTTCTATAGCCCCCCTCCGGGAGGACACATTGCAATGCGAAAGGAACTTGTTCAAAGGCATTGGCTCTACATTTTTTTTTGCAACAGCAACAGGCTTCTTTACATACAATTTAATTTCTTCTTTTGAAGACTTCTCCCTTTCCTTTTTAGCCCGCTTTTCACTGAAATGCTTTTCTATTTCTTCAGCCCTTTTTCTTTTGGCAGCTTTTTTATCCTGCTTATGCTTTTCTTTTATAGCTGCATTACTTTTTTTATCGATAAATTTCTTGAATGGATGATTACTCATTTTAGAATTGATTTACTGTTTTTCCAACAGGAGCAGCAAAAATAGATAATTTCAAAATGCAGGAAATCAAATCAAGAGTGTAATTTTCGCTATCTCCCCCGGATAGGATAATAAGAGAACAAAAAATTATGTATTCTAAGATGACTACTCTCTACAAAGTTTTGGTGGTAAAGAATAATAATACCAAGGAGGCAAAATAAGGTTTTGCCATATATGGCAAGCACAAATCTACCCGTAAAGGATGCCTAAAAATAAAAGTAAATTTCATTTCTCAACAGAAAACCTTCTAAGGAAAATTAACCCCACTACTTATTTCCAACTGATGGTGATTCCCAGATCTCAAGAATAAATCTCAGTTGCAAACCAAACACAGCAGCAACCTGTTTGAAAAAATTTCACAGACAATCAGGTACATCATGCCTTTGCCGTCACAGTAAAAAAATGCAACAACTTTACAAATAACCTACTCTCGCCAAAAGTTGAAATCGGTTATTCCTTTTCTTTCACCGCCTTTACTGGTATAACTTTAGCCTTGGCAGTTTTTGCCTTTGTAGTTGCTGATTTTGAATCTTTCACTTTTGTACCCGCTGTAGCTTTTACCTTTGTCTCTTTACTGCCAGAAGGCTTTACCGTTTTAGTCTTCTTCGCTTCTTCAGTCTTCTTCGGGATTGTAATCAGACAGTTGTCAACAGAATAACCATCTGCAAAAACATACTCCTGTGCGTTATAATCATTCTCCCATCTGCCATCATTCAATAAATAGCGGTATTGATAACTTTTACCTGTTTCCAATTCGATAGATGTCTTCAGAGATCCGTCTTTTTGCTTTTTCATTACTACACCCTCTTCGGGTTTCCAGTCATTAAAATCTCCAAGCAACAATCCTTCTGTAGCTTCAGCAACAGCCTCTGCAGGCAATGTAAAAATGATTTTCTTTTTCATAATTGATGTTTTCTTTTTTGATTTACATAGACTGAATAAGCAAAACCCTTTCCAGTCTTGACCTTAAAACACTGATACTGTTTTTAAAATCGCGGCAAAATTAGAGATAAATTTTCCTCTATACCTTTCATCGTGTCATACTTGAGTCTTATTCCTGATTCTTTAACCTAATTTTTGGAAATAATCATTCAATAAACGGGAGCAATATTTTCTGAGAATGGATACACTTATTTAAGAACAGGAAGCGTGATTGAGGAAGGATATCTGGCATCTCTGTAAATATGTATTGTTGCTTTTTGAAAATCTTTATTTTCTGCATCAGGAATTCTCATAAACCTTTGCGGATTGCGGTCAATCAGCGGAAACCATGAACTCTGAATCTGCACCATAATCTGATGACCACTTTTAAATGTATGCATCACATCATTCAAATTGATGTGAACAAGCGAAGGCTGTCCGGGAATAAACGGCTCAGGGGTTACATAGTTGTTTCTGAACTTTCCACGCATTACCTCCGCACGAATTAATCGCTGAAAATTCCCGACGGGTTTTTCACCGGTTTTCAAATGCACATCGGCAGAGGGTAATGGAATTACCTCAATCAATTTCACTATAAAATCGGCGTCTGTTGTATTGGTACTTACATACAAGTCGGCACCAATTGGCCCTGCAATGGTCAAGTCCCTTTTCAAGGGTTGGGATGTATAAGACAATACATCATTCCTATTATTCACAAACGATTGATCCTCGACCATGTATTCATTATTTCTCCTCCCCATTATTCTTCCGGTGTAGGGCACAGGATTTCCGGGATCGCTGACATAACTGTCCGAACCAGATTTGACTTTGCTTTTTTGTTCGAAAAGAGATTTCTTGTCTGCCAGATAATATCTTGTCTCTGCAACATCCCGGGGAGGCCAGGCATCAAAATGTTTCCATGTATTGCTCCCTGTTTCAAACATAGTTGCTTTTGATTTATTGAAATCTCCTTCTCCTTTCAAGTAGTAATTAAAAAATCTCGTTTGTATGCTATCCTGAAAATATTCTGATGGATTACTTCCAAACCGGTAACTGCCAAATCCTTCCCATGCAGTCGAAGCCCATGCCCCATGTGTCCATGGACCCATGACAAGATAATTATTTGATCCGCCCTGCTGGTCAATTGCTTTAAATGTATGCAATGCCCCAAACAAATCTTCGGCATCAAACCATCCGCCTACCACAAGAGTTGGAATACTTATATTCTTCAGGTATTGCCTGATATTCCGGCTACGCCAATAGGTGTCATACATGTCGTGTGCCAGATATTCATTCCAGATATAAGACTGATGATTGAAATACTGAACACTTTGAGTATTTTTTATTGTTCCGATTTTTAGAAAATAATCATAGGCATTCTTTGTATTTATCTCGAACAATGAACCACCGTAATCTTCTACGGGACCAGATCTGTTTTTTCCAAAATAGTTCATAAAGAAAAAATTATCCATCAGAAAAAATGCACCGTTGTGATTGGCATCATCCCCAATGAATTCATCTGTAACCGGCGCCTGAGGGCTTACTGCCCTGATGGCAGGGTGTGCGCCGGGAAGAGACGTGGTAGCATAAAATCCCGGATATGAAATCCCATAAAGCCCTACCTTACCATTATTCCCGGGAATATTCTTAACCAACCAATCCACAGTATCATAAGTGTCGCTGCTCTCATCTACATCGCTTTTTGATTTTTTCTCCGGGATGTAAGGAGTGACTTCTTTATTTTGTCCCTCGCTCATGTAACGACCTCTCACATCCTGATATACAAAAATGTATTTATTTTTCATCAGTTCGACATTCGGCCCTATTTTACTTTTGAAATTATTCTTGCCATAAGGGCCTGAAGAATATGGTGTCCTCTCCATCAATATCGGATAGGTGTGACTTTGATCCTTCGGAGTATAAATAATGGTGTAAAGTTTTACACCATCGCGCATGACAATCGTCGTGTCTATCTTAATATAATTATCCCTGACATAATCCATGCTTTGTTGTGCAAAGGAAATAAGTGGGATAATACAGCTCAACAGGAATAATTTTTTCATTGCGCTTATTGCATAACAGGTAAAATAATTTTTGAAGGATGCTGAGCATCATGGTAAATACGAATCGTTGATTTTTGAAAATCACTGTCATCGGCTTTATAGATGTCGATAAATTTCTGTGGATTTCTATCGGCCAACGGAAACCAACTGCTCTGAATCTGAATCATAATTTTATGCCCCTTTTTAAATGTGTGAGCCACATCAGGCAATTCCCATTTTACTTCAGTAATTCTGCCAGGTTGAAAGGGCTCAGGTTTTTCAAAGCTATTCCTGAACTTGCCACGCATGATCTCTGCGCGCACCAGCATTTCATAGCCGCCCATCGGGTAGTTTTCACCATTGCCTTTCCAATCTGAAGGATAACTGAAATTATCCGGAAATACATCAATTAATTTCACCACAAAGTCTGCATCCGATGTGGAGATAGAAGCCATGAGATCAGCTATCACCGGGCCGGCAAGCGTAATATCTTTTGTCAACGTATCAGATTCATAAGACAATACATCTGTCCTGCGGGAAGCAAATCGCTGGTCATCGGTCATGTATTCGCGTGTGCGTCTGAAATGAATTCCGGAAGTATAAGGAACCGGATGAGCCGGATCACTTACATATTGATCATAACTATTCTTCGAGGAAGGAGATTTATCCAATGAGAGCCTGAAATTATCCATCAGATACAGATTCTCTTCCCTCACATTCCTGGGAGGCCATTGATCGAATCGTTTCCATGTATTTTCTCCGGTAAAAAATATGGTAGCCTTATCCAATTGCGGATCAGGCCTGTTGAGTAGGTAATGATTGAAAAAAGGAATCTCTATGCTGTCCTGAAAATACTGAGAAGTGTTTTTGCCAAAGCGTACATTACCCAAAAAGCTGCCTTCCCTACTCCACTGACCGTGATACCACGGTCCCATGACTATTTTATTGTTGGTTTCAGGACTTTGCGTTTGTGTTGCCTTAAAGCAATTCCAGGCACCAAAGCAGTCCTCTGCATCAAATAATCCCCCAACCCACAACATTGCAGGTTTTACATTATATAAACCTACTCTTGCATTACGCTCCTGCCACCAGGCATCATAATTCGGATGCTGATACAATTCTTGCCAGAAAGGAATACTATCTCCCATCAATTTTGCAAAATTTTTCAGAGCTCCTGTTTTCAGGTATGCATTATAATTATCGTCTGATTTAAAAGAAAAGCCCATTGTGTAGGTTGTAGAAGGCTTGGGGTGTGGAGTTCCGAAAAAAGGGTAAAAAGAAAATCCATCCATCACAAAAAATGCACCTTTATGGTGAAAGTCGTCGCCCATAAACCAATCGGTAACCGGAGCCTGCGGACTTACTGCCACCAATGCAGGGTGCCCACTGAGTGCAGCTTCAGTTGAGTAAAATCCCGGATAGGAAGTACCTGTCACAGCCATTTTACCGTTATTCTTTTTTATGTTTTTTACAAGCCAGTCGATAGTATCGTAGCTGTCACTGGCTTCGTCAATTTCTTTGTCTTTTTTATTTTTATTAAATGGACGGACATCTATGAATTTTCCTTCACTCATATAACGACCCCTCACATCCTGAAAAACAAAAATATATCCAAGTCTTGCCAGTTTCATCTTATAACTTCCCCAAAGCTGTATATAATTATTTTCACCATAAGGCCGGCAACTGTAAGGCGTACGTGTCATCAGGAAAGGATGAGACTGAGTAGTATCCTTCGGAATATAAATAGCAGTGAAAAGTCTGATTCCATCCCGCATCGGAATGTATTGTTCGATTTTTTTATAATTATTTAAAAACCACGAACTGTCGCTTTCCTGAGCAAATAAAAGTGCCGAAGTCAAAAAGCACGAGAAAAGCAGTAGTAATTTTTTCATACGAGATTGATGTTTAGTGAATTTAAAAGTATGAATAAATTTCTTTTGCCCTGCTTTGAAATCTGCGCGAATGATGTTTCTTTTGCTTCTGGCAAATGAACAGTACGTCAGAGACCGCAACTTTACCTGGCAGTTTTTCGGATTCTTTCTCTTTAAGACTGAAGTTGAATCCGGTCAGGAAAATACGGATAGAATCAGCGTGCCTGACCAAAACATTGTAATAAATTTGACACCTCAAAAAGTGAATAAAGTATAAGTTTGTTTAAACATCATACTACTATGAAGTATTTCTATTTTTTATTTCTTGGGATGGGCCTGTTTCTGGCTTCCTGTAACTCTTCCAACAGTTCGAACCCTGATGATGTTCAGACAGATACCATTAACTCCGGCACAGTAGAAATTGACTCTTCAGACTTTACGAATAACATCGTCAACATTCCATCCCTGTGGAAAGTAGAGCTTCAAGACAATCAGGTATCTGAAAAATTAAAAAAACCGGACAATGATGAATTAGGCAAATTAACTCCTCAAAAACTGGTGGAAGCATTGAACGCGAGCTATCCGGAAATACAATTGGAATTGAAAAAAATTTCTAATGACACCGTATTTGTTGCCATACCAAACAGCGAATACTTCTCCAACCAATTAGGAAATACCGGCGCATACAATTATCTCGCTTCTACAGTGTATAATCTTACAGAATTGACCAATGTGAAGTTTGTCAATTTTGATTTTCCACGGGGTGATCATGCATCACCCGGCACTTATAGTCGAGATAATTTTAAGAGATTAAGGTAGTTCTGCGATTACGTTGACCAATTTAAATAAGCAGCTAAGCCACCCACTTACGAAAAGTCACTTCCGCCATTCAATCTAAATATTGGGTGGGAATAATCAATAAATGTAACTTATCCGTAAAAATACGGTAAAAAACAGACAACTATACCGCTTTTTATGCTACATTGTACTCTGTTTTTACCTTACAAAACTTACACTTATGAATTTCAGATTTTATTTTTCAGCATTCGCTGGAATATTTTTCATGGTCAATTCACAGGCACAGAATTTAATAGTAAATCCCGGTGCTGAATCTACAACATCCACAGGATGGACCATCATCACCCAGGGAACATCCTGCTATACCTCATCGGATTGGAGAATACAAGGGAATCAGAGTGGGTTTCCTGTGGCACATGGAGGTAGCTACTTTTTCTTTTCAGGATGTAATAGTGTCAATGGAGAAATAAACCAAACCATTGATGTTTCTTCTTTAGCTACAGACATAGATGCCAGTAACAGAAACTTTACTTTTTCGGGATACATGATGGTTTACAATCAGAATCCGGCAGATGGAGCACAAATGATCGTTCAATACCTTTCAGCTTCCGACAATTTGCTTGTCTCATACAATACCGGAATCAGAAAAGATAAGGGGGTATGGACCCAATACGTTTCCACATTGACTGCCCCTGTTGGTACAAGAAAGGTGAAGATAATCCTGAAAAGCTATGTGTACAACGGACCTTCGGTAGATGGATATTTTGATGACCTTTCACTCACCAGCGAACAAATTCTTCCATTGAAGTTGATATCCTTTACGACAATAGTTAACCGGTCTAATGAAGTGGTAGCCAATTGGGAAACCGCCAATGAGATCAATAACGATTATTTTTTACTGCAACGCTCATCGGATGGAAGCGAGTGGCAAACAGTTCAGAAAGTAAAAGGTTCCGGTACTTCCAGTCAAAATCATCAATACACAGCCACAGATAGATTTCCAATTCCAGGGCAATCCTTCTACCGTCTCCTGCAATATGACATTGACGGCAAAATGTCCGCATCAAAAATTAATACAGTAAAAACTGCAGATAGCCGACTGTCCATTATTTCATATCCGAACCCGGCAAGAAATAAATTGACCGTAGAAGGAAATTCCGGTATCTTTTCTAATCTGAAAATTTTCAACTCCAGGGGTCAGAATGTAACTCTGAAAGTCAAAATTTCACCTCAAAACACCTCCAGAGTGGATATCAATATTTCTGAATTATCCCCGGGTATTTATTTTATTAAGGCCGATGGCAAGAGCGTATCTTTCCTGAAACAATAAAGTATTCTTTAGATAAATAAAGTCAGTTGGAATTTCACAAAAATTTCAACTGACTTTTTGTTTTCCTGGAATCTTATCATTATGAATAACTGTATATTTGCAGCGGCAAGTCTTATACGACCAGCTCCTGCTCAACTCCCCCAGGACCGGAAGGTAGCAAGGGTAATGCGGTTGAGCGGTGCGATGTAAGTAACTTGCCTTTTTTATTTATTTTAAACAACCCAACAACTTAACAACACTCAATGCATGCCCATAGAAACATACGTACACTTTCTCTTGAAGAACTAACTACCTGGTTTCTGGAAAATGGAGAAAAGAAATACAGGGCTGCTCAGGTATGGGAATGGATCTGGAAAAAACATGTACTCAGTATAGACGATATGACCAATCTGAGTCATGAATTAAGAGAAAATCTCAAGAAAGAATTTTCACTGCCTGCGATCACGCTTTACACCTCCCAACACAGTGAAGATGGCACTGTAAAAGCCGGATTCAGGACATACGACGGCAACCTGATGGAAGGTGTATTGATTCCTGCTGACGAAAGGCAAACGGCCTGTGTAAGTTCGCAAGTTGGTTGCAGCTTAGACTGCCGATTTTGTGCCACAGGATTTCTGGATCGCAAACGTAATCTGAACTTTGATGAAATCTACGATCAGGTAGTATGGCTAAACGATCTGGCACTGCAAAAAAGTGGGAAAAAACTTAGCAACATCGTATATATGGGAATGGGCGAACCACTTCTTAACTATAAGAATGTGCTTAAATCCATTGAGCGGATTACAGCCAACGACGGGCTGGCCATGAGCCCACGCCGCATTACAGTCTCTACATCCGGTATTTCAAAAATGATCAGGCAATTGGGTGATGATGATGTACGATTTCATCTTGCACTTTCACTCCATGCCGCCGATGATGAAAAGCGAAGCCGGATTATGCCGATCAATGACTCCAACAATATCGCTTCATTGGTGGATGCCCTGAATTATTTTTACGACAGAACAAAGAATGATATCACCTTTGAATATATCCTGTTTAAAAATTTAAATGACTCATTCAAAGACGCAGATAATCTGATCAAATTATACAGAAAAATTCCGGTACGTCTGATCAATGTCATAGAATACAACCCCATCGACAACGCCACTTTTGAAAAACCTGACAGAGATGTAATTCAGAAATTTATGGACTATCTGGCCGCACACAAGGTAAATGTGAGACTCCGTCTCAGCCGTGGCAAAGATATCGATGCAGCCTGTGGGCAATTGGCCAATAAAGGAATGGCGTCAGCACATTCTTAGATAAGTTTAATTTTTCAGCAGTTCATCCACCCGCACAAACCGGTAACCCCTTTTTCTTAATTCAGTAATTAGTGATGGGAGTTTCCAATAAAACTTATCAGTCCGGGCTGCATTGGATCCGGCATGTACCAAAAGCAGAAAACCATTCAGGCCATTTCGATGGGTCACCTCAAACCGGAGTATTCTATTGTAAATGGTATCTGAGGGTAAATACTTCTTACCCATATCCGGAGTGGTATAATCTGCATTGCTGTAAGTGCCCGGTGTAAAATTGATAACCTGCAAACCAAAGCCTCTGGCCCAGGATGCGATCGTATCGTTATACCATTCATAAGGGGGTAAGAAATATTTTGCTTCCTGTTTTTCAATTCCGAATTTCTTCAGGGTATTATACGATTTCTCCAGGTCTGAAAGGAAATCGGCGTGGTCTAAAAGCAGGCTATCCCTCCTTGTCCAATCGCAGTACAACAAATGACCGTAAGAATGAGACCCTACATAATTCCCATGATCAATCAATCTTTTCAGTGGCTTCCGGTTGGATTTATTTACCAGAAAATTTCCGGTAAAAAAGAACGAGCCGTTAATTCTCATTGAATGAAGAGTGCTATCTATAAACGGCACTCCCTCTCCATCAATATCCGCACTGAAGATTAATGCAATATTTTTCATTGAAGTATCTCCACGAATGATCCCCCCATACGATCGGGTAAAATTCGTTTGTGCATTAACGTGAGATCCGATAAATAAAAAAATGAGAAGATATTTCATAAACACTTTCATACAATCTCACCATTAAACACTGTAAATTTCAATTTCAGATCTTGAGAAAGGCAATTCAGATTTGCAGATTTTCCGCAGGAGATTTCTCCATCTTTTTCAAATCCTGCCAATCGTGCAGGATACTCAGAAGCCATTAGCAATGATTCTTCCAATTCTATTCCGGCATATTTCACACCATTTCTGACGGCGTCCACCATGGTGATTGCCGATCCGGATAAAGTACCATCCGGCAGGGCATACCTGTCTTTTTGCCGGATATGCTGATAGGGTCCTTCCTTACATTCTGCCACAGCATCGGTAATATAAAACAGCCTCTCTCCCATTTGCTTCCTGGCAATTTCAACCATCTTAAAATCTACATGAATACCGTCGGGTATAATGCTTGACATTGCCCTGCTATCTAAAAACACAGCGCCAGCCAGGCCAGGCTTGCGATGATGTAAAGGTGACATCGCATTGTACAGATGTGTAACAGTTCGTATTCCGCCTTCAAACCCTTTTTGGCCTTCCTGAAAAGTAGCGTTGCTGTGCCCCGCAGAAATCAGAACTCCATTCTCTCTTAACAATCCCAAAATCTTTTTGTCACACATCTCCGGTGCTAAGGTCATCATTTTGACTACCCCACCGGCCTTTTTCAAAAAACTTTTCAACTCATGATAATCAGGCTTTTTGATATACTCCACAATGTGTGCCCCTCTCTTCTCCGGATTAATAAACGGTCCTTCAAGATGAATACCTCTTACGGCCGGATGTCTGCAATTATTCACTACCTCTGCTGCCTTTTCAAATACTTCAAAACTATTGGTAGCGAGGGTTATGTAAAATGCAGTTGTACCGGCCTTTACCAACTTATCAGCTATGGAATTTAAAGACTTCAGATCAGTGTATTGCGAAAAAAGAATTTTGCCTGTGCCGTAGATTTGAAGATCAACAAATCCGGGAACAAGGTAGCCGCCGTTACAATCAATTTTTTGAATGCCTTTCGGGAGTTTACTTGCAGGACAAATCTTTTGAATGGTCTTGTCATGAATCAATAGAGATTGATTTTTTACAAAACGTTTTCCGGTAAAAATTACAGCATTTAAGAATGCTTTCATATCAATGGCTAATTTTAATTTTCATTATCAAAGTTGAAAGTTTCAATTTACTTTGAAAAAAAAGAATTTTCCAGGATAGGTCAAGCCGTATTAATTCTCTGAGAAATTTTAGTCTTTCCTATCCTTTATTTGAGAATCATTTCACCTCAAACAAATGGCTTTTCTGCAATTGAATTCTCTTCAAAAAATAACAGGAACAGGCAAACTCCCGCAGAAATTAGTTAAGGATACACCTCCAATATGGACTTCACAGCCAATCGCGGATAAACGGGTATCTTTGCGCAGTTATCATCTTCGTGAAACCCTGTGCAATTCTGCTGCTATGAGAATACTTAAATTCACCTGTCTGTCATTATTGGTCATAATTTTCTGCTGCTCCTGCACCAAACAGGGAGTGGAAGATGAACTCACCGACCAAACCTATTTTATACTTGTCACAAACACCAATGTAAATGAAGTTGAATTGTCCGTCAGTACTTCAATTGATAAGAAGAAGACGTTTATCATAGGTGGAGTGAGCGACAAGAAAATTAAAATACTTGCTACGCCCGGTGAGTACGTAAAGTTTAAAGTTACTAATAAGGGAGGTTGTATTTATGAGGTTTTGGATTCAAAAGGAGTTAAGATTGCAACCTATAACAGTCTTCCAAATAGCACCGGAAATTGGGTAGAACTGGATTTTATAGCATTCCCAACCAATGATCAGGAAAAGGATTTTCTGAAATACAAAACCGGCACAGTAAGAAAGATAGCAGATCAACTTATTGGAAAACATTACAAACTTGATGAAAGATATTATTTGGAAAACGGAATAAAAACCTACGAATCCGGAGCACAATTGCCTTGCACTTATGGTGATGCGTATAATTTCATAACATCCAGAGGTGAGAATGGAAACTTCAACCCCAACCGATTGGTTTTTTCAACGGAAATAGTCAAAGCCAAATCCTCCTGCTTGTATGGCCCCGGACCGATTGTTCCAACCAATGGGATTTCAGTGGTTACCAACGAGGATAATACAATTTCTTTTCCAATCTGGGATAATTCGGTGACAGGAGGGTCAACAACAAATATGAGTTACCGGCATCTTCAAATAGATTCAATCGAAGAAGATGGCACCTTTGTACTCTTTCAAAAGATAGGCGACAATAAAAAAGAAATCTTTGTTTACAAACCTGAATAGAGGCCTTTGAAATCCTTAGACATCATGTGATTCTTATCTCCAGAAAACAGTGATCCATTGTATTTGATTTATTACAACAGATACTACTCCCATTATTTTTTAAGAGATCTCACAATCAGGCTCCCCTGAATTTTAAGAATATCCTGCCCTTACTAATATTGACTTATTTTTCAAATTAATTCATTCATTTTGCAGAATAGTGGTCATTAGGTTTCCAACTTCAATTGAACTCATTTTAAGAAAATGAAACATATCGGAATCATCTCAGATACACACGGATTTCTGCATCCTTCAGTATATGATCATTTCAAAGATTGTGATGAGGTATGGCATGCGGGAGATTTTGGCGAAAGTGTGGCTGAACAACTTACAGACTTCAAGCCTCTGAAAGGTATTTATGGCAATATCGATACTCCGGCTATAAGAAAACAATTTCCTGAGCAGTTGGTTTTCTATTGTGAGGATGTAAAGGTAATGATGCGACACATCGGAGGTTATCCGCCGCGATACAATCCCGAAACAAAAAAGGAATTATTAATCCATCAGCCACAATTGTTCATAGATGGCCATTCGCACATATTGAAAATTATGTTTGATCAAAAACTGGATTGCCTCCATATTAACCCGGGTGCTGCGGGCAAACAGGGTTGGCATAAGGTGAAGACGCTTGTTACCATCGACATTAATGGAAGTGATATCAAAAACTGCAAGGTTATTGAACTGCCCTAACTTAATTGCCTCTTATAAAGCTGCACTGTATTTTCCAATCCGTAATACAACGCATCTGCAATGAGTGCATGACCAATGGACACTTCACTTGTTTCAGGGATATTATGCGAAAAAAAATGAAGGTTTTGCAAATCCAGGTCATGCCCGGCGTTGATTTCCAATCCGGCCCGGATGGCCGCATTTGCTGAGAGAATAAAGGGATTTATTGCTGACTGTCGTTCCCCTTTCATAAAATTTACAGCATAGCTCTCTGTATATAACTCTACCCTGTCTGTACCGGTCTCAGCTGCCAGGGTAGCCATATCAGGATTCGGATCAATGAAAATACTTGTTCGGATACCCGCATTTTTGAATACACGGATAATTTCTTTGAGATAATCCATATTTCGTGCAATATCCCATCCATGATCGGAAGTTAGTTGCCCTTCCTCATCCGGCACAAGCGTTACCTGATCAGGCCGATTGGCCAGGACCAGATCTACAAATTTCTGCTCCCGGGGATTTCCCTCAATATTAAACTCTGTTGTAATTACCTTCTTCAATTCATATACATCAGCGTACCGGATATGTCTTTCATCAGGTCTTGGATGTACTGTGATGCCATCCGCACCATATTTCTGGATGTCAACTGCACATTGAATCACATCAGGAACATTGCCACCTCTGGCATTGCGAAGCCAGGCTATTTTATTGATATTTACTGAAAGTTTGGTCATAACCCTGCAAAACTAAACTATAATTGTACTTGGTGGCCGGATAATGAGTTGACACTCAAATAACAGTAGGAGAAATGCCAAAATTTACCTGCCGAATTGCTTTTATTGCAAAAATTCTTTTTCTATCTTTACCCGCACGTTGCTACCTGAAGATGATAGCATGATTGAAAACAAAGAAATATCAGCGCTTTTTCACCTTATTGATGACCCTGATGAGGAGGTATTTCATTCAGTTTCAGACAAAATTATTTCATTTGGAAGAGGAATAATCCCCAACCTGGAAAACCTTTGGGAAAGTACACCGGATGAAGCCCTTCAAGCACGTATCGAACTCATCATTCACAAACTTCATTTCAGAGACCTTCAGGAAGAATTTATTACCTGGAAAAATGGAAATACTGAGTTATTACAAGGTGCACTGTTGGTGTCTAAATTAATCTATCCCGACCAACAGGTGAATCACACCCTTCATGAAATAGAGAAAATAAGAAGAAATATCTGGTTAGAATTAAACAGTTACCTGACATCTCTTGAGCAAATCAGTGTAATTTCCGGTATTTTGTTCAGCTATTACAAATTGCAGGGCAATGAGATCAGCTATGACAATTCAGACGATTTCCTTATGACAAAGCTCATAGAAAATAAACGTGGCAATGCCTTGTCAAATGGTATTCTTTATCTATCACTCTGCCAGATATTGGACGTACCCGTCAGGGCAATTCAGATTCCCCGGCAGTTCATCCTTGCCTTCTTTGATACCAATTATAGATATTCCCATCCGGAGAAAATGCAGGAAGAAAAAATAAGTTTTTTTATCGACCCATTGAATGGCCAGGTATATAGTCAAAAGGATGTAGATAATTACTTCAAGAGAATATCGGTTCCATCAGTGCCCTCCTATTATCGATCTCTTGATAACAGACAAATCATTCGGTATCTTCTTGAGGAATTGGCAAAGTGTTTTGATAGCCCCACTCAAAAACAAAAGAAATCCGACATGCTCCTGCTTGCTAAATTATTAGACGAATAATTGGCTATGTCTTTATTTTTCCTTTCTACTCCCATTGGAAGCCTCGAAATTGTTATTGAAAAAAATAAACTACTGAAAGTTGATTTTTCAGATAAGAAAGAGCTAACCTTCAATGAAGGTGACCCTGAAGAAGTTGAAATTTTCAACCAATGCCAAAAACAACTCAATGAATATTTTGCCGGAAAAAGATTTTCATTTGACCTTCCGATTGAATTGATTGGAACCGGATTTCAAAAACAGGTCTGGAGCCAATTGACAAAGATTTCCTACGGAAAAACCATCAGTTATAGAGATCTGGCTATACAACTTGGAGACCCGCTTTGCATACGTGCCGCCGCCTCTGCAAATGGGAAAAATCCATTGGCTGTCATTATCCCTTGTCACCGGGTAATCGGGAGCAATGGCTCACTCACAGGTTATGCCGGCGGGCTATTCAGAAAAAAATGGCTATTGGAACATGAACAAAAATTCCAACGAGGGTTACAACTCTTATTTTAATATAGCAGTGAGGGTGGTCAAAGTGCAGGATTTAGAATCAGAAATAATCTTCCTGCATAATTGTACTTTTTGGAAAAAATATTTTTCGCTAAGAAGAGTGATTTTGCTAAACCAGGATAGGTTTTACAGTAAGGATTCAAATCATAAAACTTATTCTATTCAGGCCAATGCCTGTCAGTGGTTTGAAGTCCGGATTTCCTGTAAGAACGATTTGCTACTCCGGAGTTGATTTGGAATTGCCGTGTCCCCGTATTAAAAATATACAATAAAAAATTCAGTTGGGTAGAATTAACTTTACAAATCTGATTGATCCATTATGCATGAACACAAAGAAGAACATTTACTTAGTTCAGATTTTTTAAGAGACGTTGTCATCGGTATGAGCGATGGACTTACCGTACCATTTGCCCTGGCAGCAGGATTGACAGGCGCTGTCAGCGATAGCTCCATCATAGTCATTGCCGGCCTTGCTGAAATAGCCGCCGGTAGTATTGCAATGGGTTTAGGAGGATATCTTGCAGGTAAAACAGAGCAAGAACATTATCTTAATGAACTTAAGCGCGAGCAAGATGAAGTAGAGAGAGTACCGGATATTGAACGTGAGGAAGTGCGTGAATTTTTCCGGAATCTTGGTTTGAGTGAACAGATTCAACATCAGGCTACAGAAGAAATTGCGCAGGACAAAAAACAATGGGTTGACTTTATGATGAAGTTTGAATTGGGATTAGACAAGCCCGATCCCAAAAGAGCCAGAAAAAGTGCGCTAAATATCGGAGCATCCTATGCTGTAGGCGGCATTATCCCATTGTCACCTTATTTTTTCCTTGAAAACTCAAGGGAGGCTCTGATTTATTCTGTAATTGCCACACTCATCAGCTTATATATATTTGGATTTTTTAAGAGTAAAATGACAGGTGTACCGGTATTGATGGGGGCCGCTAAAATTATGCTTATCGGGGCTGTAGCTGCTGCCTGTGCGTATGCAGTCGCATTACTTTTCAAATAGTGAAACCTTAGAACAAATGGTTCGGAAAAAAGGAGTCGTATTTTTCACATTTCCTTTAGGTAAATCAACCGATATTTTTACAGAAACTTTACGATCTAAACCTGCTTTTAAAGCATAAATACTCTATTTTCGCGCCACTTAAAATAAAGACGACAGCAGGCCGTTTTTATTTCAAGAATCCGATATCGCGGTTCCCAACCTAATCTGATTGCTACCTTATTTAGGTGAGAAAAATGTAGTTTTTTAAATCTAAAGAAAACCAATATGAAAAACCCTTTACCCTTAAGGCATTATGCCGTATGCGTAATGTTTTGTTTCCTGACACTCATTTCGACAACATCATTTTCACAACAAACACTGACCTCAGTAAATGGCTGGAATGCCTATGTACATCTCCCATGGGATTACAATGCCAATCCAACCAAAAAGTACCCCACGATTATTTTCATACCGGGTCTTGGTGAGATAGGTACCAATGCCAGCGCTGTCATTGCAAATGGTCCAGGTGCCTATATCAAACAAGGCTGGAATGGAAATGTAAAAGTGGGAAATAGCGACAGTGTTAAGTTTATTATTATCAGCCTGCAACCACCTGCCGCATGGCCCGGAGCTTCTACTGTAAAAAACAGAATTGATCTCTTGAAATCGCAATACCGGATGAGCGATCTGTTTATGACAGGATTGAGCATGGGAGGTTGGGCATCCATGACCTATGCCACTGCATATCCTACAGAACTTAGAAATATCGTAAGTGTGGAAGGTGTGGACATCGGTTATGGTACAGATGTAAATCAACTTTGGAAAGACTTTTCGCTTTCTGGTGGGAAAATGGCAAATTTTGAACAAATCAATGATTACAGACTGGGTGATATAGCCGTTGCAGCGATGAATAATTGGACTCCCGGATCTGCAGAATATGTAGAAACAAATTTTGGAGGTGGAGGACACTGCTGCTGGAGCCAGTTTTACGGAGGAGGCGGTACAATCCCTAACAAATTTAATGTGAATGGCCAGGCGGTAAACGTATATGAATGGATTGCACTTCACTCTTCTGAAATGAGTGCAATGCCTGTCACTATGGACTATTTCAATGCAAAGGCAGATAAGAATGATGTTTTGTTGGAATGGCATACTGCCTCTGAATCCAACAGTAGCCATTTTGAAATTCAAAAGAGTTCAGATGGCCAGAACTATCAGAAAATTGCCACTGTGAAAGCTGCGGGTAATTCTAATGCTATAAAACAATATTATTACAGAGACGATGTGCCACTTAAAGGCAACAACTTTTACAGACTTAAGATGGTAGATCTGGATGGAAGCAATTCATTAAGTAAAACTGTATCCGTACAATTAAAGGATGCACCAGGACTTGTGCTGAAGTCTGCTATCATCAACAGAACTTCCGGAAAAGTGAATATGGAAATTAACAGTGCTACGGAAAATGCAGTACAGATTTCAATCACAGATGTTACCGGAAGAACCTATTACCGGCAGCAACAACAAATAGTACCGGGAAGCAATGTCGTTTCAGAACAGATATCATTGCCCTCCACAGGAATATATTATCTGAGAGTAAGTACAGGAAGTGATTTCATCACGAAAGCATTATTCTCTAATTAAACTTTTTTTGGACTATCAGTTTTTGAATTTGGATGATAGGCCGCCTTCAAAGGGTGGCCTTTTTTTATTTACCGAAATTTAAAAAAATCTTTTGATGATTCTTAGCTGATGTGTGCGTTCATTGGTATCCCGATTGACAATTCCCTGATTGTCTATTTTATCTATCCTGACCTTGGTAGATGAATGGATTATTTCATTTGAATTCAACAACATTCCTACATGAACTATCCGGCCTTCAGCATTATCAAAAAATGCAAGATCACCGCATCTTACAGATTGTAGAAAATCTACCGTATCACCTTCTTCTGCCTGCCGATAGGAGTCACGGGGAATTTGCTTCCCAAAAAATTTAAATACCGACTGAACAAATCCGCTACAATCTATTCCAAATACAGATTTACCGCCCCACAGATAGGACGTGTTTAAAAATTTATAGGATAATTGTCGTATTGCCTTTTCTGAAAATTCAGCCTTCTCTGTATCCCATGTTTCCCCTTTAAACTTTACACTATTCTTATTCCAGGGTGTCAACCCATTATTAAATGCGCTCAATGAACAACCCATCGGGATCAGCATATTATACCCGTTAAAATCTATTTCATTGACTAATTCAAGTGTAAGAAGATTGTCTTTTTTCTTGTATTTATGTTCATCAATGGCTGTAATCTGCCCTCTTTGTACCCATCCCTCATAACCTTCATATTTCGATCTGACATTTGCCCAATCCCCATTCAACTCCAACAAAATACATTTTTCACCAAATAATAACTGTGAAATCATTTCACTTCTGTGCGACGGTTCTTTCCTCACATGGCACACCGGCACACAACTCACTCTGTAGTCCATTCTTTAGATTGCTTTATTAAAGCAAATGTAATATGGAATTTGCTTAATTTTCCATCTATACGAAAGGCAAGTACAATTCTATAGCAATTGTCAAATAAAATCAAAGAAATTGCATCATTCTCAATACTCGAATATCAGTGATGAAGAATTGCTGAAACACTTCAGGGCAGATGGTAACAACAAATGGCTTGAAGAATTGCTACCACGCTATTCGCTATTGTTATTCGGGGTGTGCATGAAATACCTGAAGAATGAAGAAGACGCAAAGGACTGCGTGCAGCAGATTTTTCTGAAAGTAATCAATGAAGTGAATAAATATGAAGTTACCTATTTCAAAAGCTGGCTATACATGGTGGCAAAAAACCATTGCCTTATGTGGATCCGGAGCCGAAGGAATAATAGGGCTGAATGGACAGACAACCTGCAAATAGCAGCAGACACACAGGAAAATGAAACGCATATCGAGAAGGAGAAGTTAATAAGCAACCTTCATGAAAATTTAGCGAGGTTAAAACCCCAACAACGTCAATGTCTTGATTACTTTTACCTCCAGAAAAAAAGCTATGCAGAAATCAGTGAATTGACCGGTTTCAGTTTATCACAGGTAAAAAGTTATCTTCAGAATGGGAAACGAAATCTTGAAATCATGTTGAATGAAAACAATAAATAAAAATTACACGGATGCAAGACAACCCAGATAGCTATATTAACCCGGAAGGCATCAGCGAGGAGATGCTGATGAAATATCTCAGGGGAGAACTGAGCCAGTCTATGGCTCATGAAGTAGAGAAGGTTATGTTGGATTCAGTTTTCATGAACGATGCTGCGGAAGGACTGGAGTTGATGAAGGGGAAAGAGCAATTGCCGCAAATAAAGAAAGAAATTGAAAACAGGCTCAGAAAGCAATTAAAAAAATCTGAGATTAAGAAGTCAAAAAGAAGAATTAAAGATTTCCATTGGATCTATATTTTCATCATCATTATCATTCTACTGATCATCATCAGCTATGCTGTCGTAAAATCTTACCTGTAATCCGGGAAAGTTTCCTAAAGATAGCTTATCAACGTTCTAACTGAATCTTTTTCACTCTGAATCAAATCTTCGAGAGTAATTTTATTCAATACCCTATCTACCGAAAATTGAATAATTCTCCACAGAGAGCGAACGGAGCAATCCAATGAATTTGTACAAAACCGGGTATTACCGGAAAAATCCCCACAGAATTCTTTGTCAAAAAGTGATCCACCCAATGCCTTCAACACTTCATTGACATTGATTTCCTTTGCCGGTCTGGCTAGGATGTACCCACCAATATTACCAGGATTGCTATGAATAAAATCTGCCTTCCTCAATATACCTGTCAATTTACCCACATACGCCTGACTCAATCCTTCCAACTGACTTAATACCGGAATGCTCATATTGTCTGTAGCGCTGCTGCGGGCGATTCTAAGTAATATTCTCATTCCGTATTCTTCCTGTGATGATATCTTCATGACATTTGAAAAAAATAAGGTTTACATAAATCCCAATTCAATCAGGGCCGTTTCGCTCATCATGCTTCTATCCCATGGCGGATCCCAAACCACAGCCACGTGCACATCATTTACACCTTCTATACCCCTGACTTTCTGATCTACTTCCAAAGGAATTTCCTGTGCTGACGGGCAGCTTGGAGCTGTTAGTGTCATTGATATTTGCACATTATTAATGGGTAATATCTCCACTGCATAAATCAGACCCAATTCCCAGATGTTTACAGGGATCTCAGGATCATAAATTGTTTGCAAACATTCAATTACTTTATTTCTTAAGTCTTCTGTTTCCATACTTAATATCTTTTATGACTGAACCGTCTGAAACGCAATTGCGTAATGCTTCATCTGCTTTATCATGCTCAACAAGCCATTGCTCCTCGTCTGTGCCAGATGCTGCATCATTCCTATTTCTCCAATAAAATCCATTTTCGCCGACAAAATTTCCTCCGGAGTATTTCCAGATAAAACTTCAATCAGCATACTGATTAATCCTTTTACGATTACAGCGTCGCTATCTGCCTGATAATACACCTTGCCGTCTTTATAGCCTGCTACCAGCCAGACAGTGCTTTGGCATCCCTTAATAATATTTTCCTCTCTTTTATGTTTCTCATCTAATGGTTGCAACTTCTTTCCCAGGTCTATCAGATACTCATATTTCTCTTCCCAATTATCAAACAGAGAAAAGTTTTCTATGATTTCCTGCTCTTTTTCCTGAATACTTCCTGACGACATTTTATTGCAACATTTTTTTTGCCTTCTTCAAAGCCTGAACAAACCTATCTACCTCTTCATGAGTATTGTACAGAGCAAATGAAGCGCGTACAGTACCCGGTATTCCGAAACGACTCATCAAAGGCTGCGCACAATGGTGGCCTGTCCTCACAGCAATTCCCTGCTGATCCAAAAGCACACCCACATCCTGCGGATGAATGCGATCAATCAGAAAAGAAATAACACCGGTTTTCTGTGCGGCAGTTCCAAAAATTTTCAGTCCATCAATTTCCAGTACAGCATTTGTAGTATATTCCAACAATTCATTTTCATATTTATGAATTTGCTGAAGCCCGGTCTCATTTACAAAATCAAGCGCATATCTGAAGGCTACTACATCACCAATATTCGGAGTACCCGCCTCAAACTTGTAAGGCAACTCATTATAAGTTGTCTTTTCAAAAGTCACCACCTTAATCATTTCCCCCCCACCCTTATACACCGGCATTGACTCAAGAATATCTTTCTTTCCAAACAACACACCTACGCCGGTTGGCCCGTAAACCTTGTGGGCTGACATGGCAAAAAAGTCACAATTCAAATCCTGCACATCAATATGCAGATGAACAGAAGATTGTGCACCATCCAGTAATACTATAGCACCCGCCTGGTGTGCGAGCCGGATAATTTCTTTTGCAGGATTGACGGTACCCAAAGCATTTGAGACGTGAACGACAGATACAAGTTTTGTCTTTCCGGTAAGCAAAGCGTTGAAGGCTTCCATATCCAACTCACCCTCTTCATTTACCGGAATTACCTTTAATACCGCCTCCTTTTCATCACACAAAATCTGCCAGGGCACTATGTTACTATGATGCTCCATCGCTGAGATGATAATTTCATCTCCCTTGCCGATATTTTTTCTTCCCCAGGTCTGCGCTACCAGATTAATAGACTCTGTGGTGCCACTTGTAAAAATGATTTCCTCCCTGTATGGAGCATTCAAAAAATTCTGTACAGCATCTCTTGTAGCCTCATAGGCACTTGTAGCCTCTTCTGCCAGGGTATGAATGCCTCTGTGAATATTTGCATTGTAACCCCGATAATAAGTATTCAAGGCATCAACCACCACGTCAGGTTTCTGGGTAGTAGCCGCATTGTCAAAATAAACCAAAGGCTTGTTATGTACAGATCTTGCCAGGACAGGAAACCTATCTCTCAATGATTGTACATCAAAAATATGCGGTACACTTGCTACGGTCTCCATTTGAAAATAATTAATTTATAATAGCTACTCATTCATATTCAGCCGCTCCAATATCAAATCGTGCACATAATCCTTAAGGCTTTCAATCTTAATCTGCAGAACGATTTCATCGGCATAAGCCTTCAACAGCATAGCCTTCGCAAGATCTTTATTAATACCCCGGGCTCTTAAATAATATAGAGCTTCATCATCCAGGCGGCCCACCGTACAACCATGAGAACATTTCACATCATCGGCAAAAATTTCCAATTGCGGCTT
>CAYXAL010000010.1:47571-51968 GCA_964463015.1 uncultured Ginsengibacter sp. | reverse complement strand
AGAATCTGCAGCACTGTACCTACCATTTAGAAATACAAGATGATGAAACTGCTGCGCTCCCGGAATAGCTACTTTCTGAATAATGCTATTATCCAAAACATCTTTTTGGTCGGGCACTTTGTAATCTTTGGTAAAGAGGTTTCCGATTCCAGTATATTTCCAGTCTTCATTTTTCAATGTGGGAAGTCCGAGTCTTTCAAAATCGCTGAATCCCTGTTTTCTCCAACCATAGAGAATTCCCCCGGTATTGCCGGTTTGCAGCGATTCAAAACTCTCTTTTAGATAATCTGTATGTATCGTATTCATTTTGTTTCTTAATTACGCGATCAAACTTTCCTTCATTTCTTCCTTGATAAAATCATAACCTTTGGCTTCAAGTTCAAGAGCCAATTCCCTTCCACCGGATTTTACAATTCTTCCATCCATCAATACATGAACAAAGTCAGGTTGCAAATAATTGAGTAATCTCTGATAGTGTGTGATGACGATAATGGAATGATCTTCATTTCTCAAGGTGTTCACTCCTTTTGCCACGATACGCAAGGCATCAATGTCCAATCCACTGTCTGTTTCATCCAATATGGTCAACTTTGGATCGAGTACTGCCATTTGAAAAATTTCATTTCGCTTTTTCTCCCCTCCGGAAAATCCTTCATTCAAAGAACGGCTGAGCAAAGACTTGTCTAATTCCAGCAATGCAGCTTTCTCCTTCAGCAACTTTAGAAAGGATGCTGCATCCAGTGGCTCAAGTCCCTGATATTTTCTCTTTTCATTCAATGCTGCTTTGATGAAGTTGGTGGTACTCACTCCGGGTATTTCTACCGGATATTGAAACGCAAGAAACAATCCTTCTTTGGCCCGGTCTTCCGGTGATAACTCCAGCAGATCTTTTCCTTCAAATTCAATATTTCCTTCGGTCACTTCATACGCCTCTCTTCCAGCCAATACTGAAGCCAGTGTACTTTTTCCACTTCCATTGGGCCCCATGATGGCGTGCACTTCACCAGGTTTTATATCCAAATTCAATCCTTTCAATATTTGCTTTTCCTCAATGGAGGCATGAATATTTTTAATTGATAACATTTGATTTGTTTAATTTATTTGTTTAAGGTTATTTGAAATTTTTTATCCGACGCTTCCTTCAAGGCTTACTGCCAGAAGTTTTTGCGCTTCCACCGCAAACTCCATCGGCAGATTGTTCATGACTTCTTTTGCAAATCCGGTTACAATAAGTGCTACTGCTTTTTCTGCATCCAGCCCGCGTTGTTCACAATAAAACAATTGGTCTTCGCCGATTTTGGAAGTAGTGGCTTCGTGTTCTATCACCGCAGTGTTATTCTTTGACTCAATGTATGGAAAGGTGTGCGCACCGCATTTGTCGCCCAATAACAACGAATCGCATTGCGAATAATTTCTGGCATTCTCTGCTGTCTTGGCAGCCCGCACCAGACCGCGATAGCTGTTTTGGCTTTTCCCTGCACTGATGCCTTTGGAAACGATCCGGCTCTTTGTATTCTTTCCGATATGCTGCATCTTGGTACCTGTATCCGCCTGCTGGTATCCTGTAGTCAATGCCACAGAATAAAACTCACCAATACTATAGTCACCCTTAAGCACCACGCTTGGATACTTCCAGGTAATGGCAGACCCTGTTTCTACCTGAGTCCAGGAAATTTTAGAATGGTGCCCTCTGCACATTCCGCGTTTGGTGACAAAATTGTAAATACCTCCTACCCCATTTTCATCTCCGGGATACCAGTTTTGGACGGTGCTGTATTTAATCTCTGCACTATCCATTGCAATCAATTCAACAATCGCAGCATGCAACTGGTTTTCATCTCTTCTTGGAGCCGTGCATCCTTCCAGGTAACTTACATAGGCATTATCTTCAGCTATGATGAGTGTGCGTTCAAATTGTCCGGAATTTTCCTGATTGATCCGGAAATAGGTAGAGAGTTCCATCGGACAGCGTACACCCTTTGGTATGAAGCAAAACGAACCGTCAGTAAAGACTGCGGAATTCAATGCAGCAAAAAAGTTATCTGTCATTGGAACAACCGTGCCTAAATATTTCCTCACCAGATCAGGATGCTTCTGGATTGCCTCACTCATGGAGCAAAAAATAATTCCCTTTTCGGCCAATTGATCCTGAAAAGTAGTGGCGACCGACACACTATCCATCACTACATCTACTGCCACACCAGACAATCTTTTTTGCTCGTTGATGCTGATACCCAACTTATCAAATGTCTTCAACAACTCCGGATCTACTTCATCCAGGCTTCCGGGTTTTGCCTTTTTGGTTTTGGGAGCAGCATAATAAATAATATCCTGAAAATTTATCTCCGGATATTTTACATTGGCCCATTTAGGCATTTCCATTTTTTCCCATTGATGAAATGCTTTTAAGCGCCATTCCAACAACCATTCGGGTTCATTTTTCTTTGCAGATATCAACCGGATAATATCCTCATTCAGACCTTTGGCAACAGTCTCAGTCTCAATATTGGTAGTAAAACCAAATTCATATTCTCTGTTTGCCCGTTCTTCAAGCAACTGCAGTTCTTCACTCATTCAGATTTGATTTATGATTGAGCGGCAAAGATACCCCATCGGCCTGTTTATACAAAATAGTATAAACAAGTTTAGTATCGAATTAGGAAATTTTTTCTCACACGAAATCAACAACTTATTGGGGTTTGATTCACGACACAGGAAATACCCTTAGAAATTTTTTAAATTGAGGAAACTCAATTTGCGATAGCCCATTGCCTTTCAGCGAAAGGCCTGCTTATTTCTTCCTGAAAAACAATCTGACCGGCACACCGGTTAATTCAAAATGTTGCCTTAATTGATTTTCGAGATAATTCCTGTAAGGTTGCTTTACTTCATCCGGAAAATTGCAGAAAAATACAAACGACGGTACGATGTTAGGCAGTTGAGTCACATACTTGATCTTTATGGCATGGCCGCGCACTACCGGCGGATGATACGATTCCATAGCCTTCTGAATGGTGTCGTTAAGTTTGGATGTAGGTATTTTTATTTGCCGGTTTTGATATACCTGCAATGCGGTCTCTATTGCCTGAAAGATTCTTGTCTTGTCCAATGCCGAAATGAAGATGACAGGCACGTCATTGAATGGAGCGAGTTTCTTTTTCAGTTGCTTTTCATAATCTCTTGCCGTATTGGTTTCTTTCTTCACCAAATCCCATTTATTGACCAATACCACGATCCCTTTTCCCTTTTTGGATGCTGTAGAAAAAATATTCAGATCCTGGGCTGCAATCCCTTTTTCGGCATCCAGCAAAAGCAGGCATACATCCGCTTCGTCGACTGCCTTCACCGCACGGATGACAGAGTAAAATTCAAGGTCTTCTGCCACTTTATTTTTTTTGCGGATGCCCGCAGTATCAATTAATATGAACTCCTTTTCAAACAAATTATACAAAGTATGAACAGAATCTCGTGTAGTGCCTGCAATGTCGCTGACAATGGTTCGTTCATTTCCGATCAATGCATTCAGCAGGGAGGATTTGCCTACGTTGGGCTGACCGATGATGGCAAATTTCGGAAGATCTTTCTCTTCTATTTTTTCGTCAGAAGGAATATCCTTTGCGATTTCATCCAGCAACTCACCGGTTCCGCTTCCCGATATGCTGGAAATAAAAAAGACCTTTTCAAAACCAAGCCCATAAAACTCACTGGCTTCTAACTGTCTTTCGTAGTTGTCCACCTTGTTGACTACCAGATAAACCGGTTTTTTTGCCTTTCTCAACAGTGCAGCCATATCATCATCAAGATTGGTAATGCCCGTAGTCACATCTGTAATGAAGACAATGGCATTGGCTTCTTCAATTGCCGTCTGCACCTGTTTGCGAATCTCCTTTTCAAAGACATCATCGCTTCCGGACACAAAACCCCCTGTGTCAATCAGGTTAAACGATTTACCATCCCACTCAGCCACTCCATACTGCCTGTCGCGGGTCACACCACTCAGGTCATCCACAATGGCCTTCCTTTGTCCGAGCATCCGGTTGAAAAAAGTGCTCTTGCCCACATTAGGCCTTCCTACAATCGCCACTGTATATCCCATAATCTGAAATAATTTTTGCAAAGAACGGTAAAATAGTAATCGCAGCCCTATTCCTGTATAGTTCCTGATTTCATTACCATTCGATTAACGAACCGGTTTAATACGAATAACTGATTACCATCCCCACTTTAAAACTACTTCTGAAAAAAAATCCTACTTTTATTCGCATGAGAAAACTTCCTTTGTTATTGCTGGTATTCCTGATTCAATGTTCTACCGGAGAAAAAAAAGATAAAGACATTCTTACTGCAGAAAACAGAAAAGACACAGCCTCTTTGCTTTATCAATACTGGACGTTAGA
>CAYXAL010000010.1:44391-47471 GCA_964463015.1 uncultured Ginsengibacter sp. | reverse complement strand
GCCGATAAAATCACCTTTGTTGGACTTCCCAACATTTTCAACTGGTACACCGGTGGCATCGGGTTGCAATCTGAAAAAAATCTGAATCCAAAATGGAAAGACGCCTTTAACAATGAGGAAGATGCTTCAAAAGCATACGCGATGATTCGCCATGTGATTCTCAAAAAATTTAAATGGGACCCGAATGAATCCGACTGGATCAAACAAAGTTCTAAAGTGCTGGTTCAGATGAGAGATAGTTTATGACCGGGCACTTTTTCTATTTTGCCGAATGCTTCAGCCGGTGAATCATTTCCATAGGATCTGGAGCACTGAATACCGCATTGCCAGCGACCAACACCTCTGCGCCTGCTGCAACAATCTCCGAGGCATTTTCAATTGAAACTCCTCCATCGACTTCTATTTTTGCATCAGAATTGCAATCATTGATTAATTGTTTCAATTCTCTGATTTTAGAAATACTATGAGGAATAAATTTTTGTGCACCAAAGCCGGGATTGACACTCATCAGGCAAACCATATCAATGTCTTTGATGACATCCTGCAATAAAATGACCGGTGTATGGGGATTGATAGCAACTCCGGCTTTCATTCCCAGAGAATGTATCTGCTGGATATTTCTGTGAAGGTGCACACAGGCCTCCAAATGCACTGTAAGGCCATCAGCACCTGCATCTTTAAATGCTTCTGCATATTTTTCAGGCTCCAGAATCATCAGGTGGACATCAAAAAACTTTTTAGTCATGCTTCTCATCTGTTTGATGACGGACATTCCAAAACTGATATTCGGAACAAAGCGTCCATCCATCACATCCAGATGAAAAAAATCTGCCTCGCTCCGATCGAGCATTCTGCAATCACGCTCAAGATGTAAAAAATCTGCACTGAGTAAGGAAGGAGCTATTAATGGCATATTTATTTTTTTAACTGTTGCTGTTGATTGGTAAGGCTATCCAATGCTTCTCTTGCTTCGGTATAGGTGTTGTCATAAAGCAAAGCATTCTGAAAACTCTGAATAGCACTGTCTCTTTGATTCAATTTCTCATAAATCTTCCCCATCCAGAAGTAACCCTCATCATAATTATTCTGAAGGGTAACAGCCCTTTTTAATGTCTTCAGTGCCTCTTCATTTTTTCCTATTTCAGACAGCGCTATCGCTTTTTCCCTGTAGGCATACATGTAAGAATAATTCAGATTCAGACAACTATCCAGCACTTTGATTGCACTTCGCGGCAAATGCATGTAATTATAGTAAAGCCCCTTGATAAAGTAGGCATCATCATAATTTTTCTCTGAAAGGCGATCGAGCAGCAGGTCTGCAATAGCAAGAGCACGGTCATTTTTTATTTCGGCATAGACTGTACCCAATGCCACATAATATTCCGGCAATGGATAGATGGCGATAGCATTTTCCAAAGACCTGACGGCATTTATTGTATCTCCATTTTCAAAATAAAGAGTGGCCAGCACATTGTACAAATAGGCATTGGAGGTGTCCACCCCGATTCGTCTCTTCGTCAGGGAGATGGCACTATCATACGCACCTGAGTTGCGATATGCCTGAATTAATTCCTGAAGAAGTACTGTTGAATCCGGATATTGTGCAACAGCATTCTGCAAATCTTTGATCAGATCGACTTTCTCCCTGGGTGCTTTCACCTCAGACCGGTCACGATTGGTACAGGAAACAGCAATACAAAGAATCAGAAGGTATGTAACACATTTAAGTTTGCTCATTAAGCAAATTTATAGAACAAACATTAAATCCTTTTTTCTGACGAAATAGTGACATAATGCATTCATTTGAATATGTCCTAAAGGTTAAATTTGCGACATCATAAAACTAACAAAATGAACATTCTGAAAATATTATTCCTGAGTTTTCTTCTTATTCCCTTTATACCAAACAAGAATATTCAGATCTCACAGAGCCCTAAGTCAGACACAATCCAATATCCGGGCGAACATCATTTTAAGAATATCAGACAATTGACATTCGGAGGAGATAATGCAGAAGCCTACTTCAGCTTTGATGGAAAATATGTGATTTATCAGAGAACAGATGTAAAGAATGGAATTATGTGCGACCAGATCTGGATGGGAAAAATTCCCGAAGCCGGTGAGACCTTTCATCCCAAATTGGTCAGTACCGGCACAGGACGTACTACCTGCGCCTATTTCTACCCGGACGGCAAACATATACTCTATGCCAGCACACACCTCGGATCGAAAGATTGTCCGCCAGTACCTGACAAGAAAAAAATGAAGCGCTATATCTGGCCTATCTATGAGTCTTTTGACATTTTCAAAGCGGATACCAATGGTCATATAATCAAACAACTCACTCATACACCCGGTTACGATGCCGAAGCAACGATTTCCCCAAAAGGTGATAAGATTGTATTTACATCCATGCGCAATGGAGACCTTGATCTCTACACAATGGATCTCGACGGAAACCATGTGAAGCAAATCACCAATATGCTTGGATATGATGGTGGTGCATGGTTTAGCCCGGATGGCACCAAAATATTATGGCGTGCGAGTCGCCCATGCACAGAAGCAGAAATTGCTGATTATAAAGAGTTGCTCTCAAAAGGACTGGTAGCCCCTACCAATATGGAAGTATGGATCGCCAATGCCGATGGAAGTGACGCCAAACAAATAACGAATCTCGGTCAGGCAAACTGGGCTCCCAACTTTATGCCCGATGGGAAGCACATCATTTTTTGCAGCAATCATGAATATCCACACGGCTTTCCGTTTAATATGTACATCACAGATATTAACGGGAAGGGACTCGATAAAGTAAGCCGGGACAATGGCTTTGACGCATTTCCAATGTTTAGCCCCGATGGGAAAAGGATACTGTTCAGTAGCAACCGGAATAATGGCGGCACGCACGACACGAATGTGTTCATCGCAGACTGGTCTTATTAGGAATAATTGGACTGATCGTTCTCATGGTAAATCCTATCCATGCTCATAGGAACTCCTGCAATAAGCAAATAAATTTGCCGGTTTATGAGTTCCACCCCAACTGTAGTAGAATCTGAAGTACCCACGGAAGTCCGGATGAC
>CAYXAL010000010.1:32980-44291 GCA_964463015.1 uncultured Ginsengibacter sp. | reverse complement strand
TGAGTTCCACCCCAACTGTAGTAGAATCTGAAGTACCCACGGAAGTCCGGATGACTCAGGCCGTGTGCTACCATTGTGGTGAAAACTGCCCCGATCGCAAATACTTTCTGGATGAAAAATTTTTTTGCTGTCAGGGTTGCCTGAGTGTCTATAGTCTCTTAAACAATGCCGGTCTTTGCAATTACTATGACCTGAATAATCATGCTGGCGCCAGCCAAAGAAGAAACATCCGGGAAGACAAATATGCATTTTTAGAATCTGAAGAAGTAAGCAATCAGTTAATTACTTTCAGAGAAAATGGACAGATCTATGTAAACCTGTATATCCCGGGGATACACTGCAGTTCGTGTATCTATCTGTTGGAAAACTTTCATCGTCTATGCAAAGGCGTTATACGATCAGATGTGCGATTCCTAAATAAGGAAGTCGCCATCATATTCAATGAATCTGAAGTAAGTTTAAGACAAATCGCAGAACATTTAGACCGGATCGGTTATGAGCCATACATCAGTCAAGGTCAAACAGAAAAAAACAAGAAACCAAAAAATGACAGAAGCCTTATATACAAATTAGGAGTTGCCGGCTTCTGCTTCGGAAACATTATGCTTTTCAGCATTCCGGAGTATTTTTCTGGATCTGCGGCCAGTGAGCCTTTCCTTGAAGGAGTATTCAGGTACCTGAATGTCCTATTCAGTATACCGGTTTTTTTTTACAGTGCATCACCTTTTTTTATTTCTGCCTGGAAAGGAATCAGGCAACGGCATCTGAATATTGATGTGCCGGTAGCACTTGCAATAGCCGCCACGTTCATCAGAAGCCTGACAGATGTATTTATCCACAATGGCAGTGGGTTTTTTGATGCCATGACCGGAATCGTATTTTTCATGTTGGCCGGTAGAGTATTACAGGGAAGAACACACAAGTATTTGTACTTTGACAGAGATTTCAAAGACTATTTCCCTATGGCAGTCATGGTTTTGGATGAAAACAATTCACCCAGAGCTACCTTGCTTTCAGACATTGCCCAGGGCGATCGGCTGGCCATTCATAATAATGAACTCATTCCTGCCGACAGCCTGCTCCTCAGAGGGAAGAGCCTTATCGACTACAGCTTTGTCACAGGAGAGTCGTTGCCGGTGGAAAAACGCCCCGGTGACCTGATTTATGCAGGCGGCAGACAATTGGGAGGTGCTATTGAACTTCAAGTGGTAAAGGCTACACCTGCAAGTCATTTAATGCAATTGTGGAGTAAAGAACTCGATCAGGAACATGATAAAAAATTGAACAACAGGAATTCCTTTGTACATGGGCTAGCAAGAAACTTCACTTTTATTGTATTGAGCATCGCTGCCTTCAGTGCTTTTTATTGGTGGCAACACGACACATCAAAAATATGGCCGGCAGTTACTGCAATTCTGATAATCGCCTGCCCTTGCGGCCTGCTGCTTACCTCCACCTTCACGAATGGTCATGTATTGCGCATCCTGAATAAAAACGGCCTATACCTTCGCAATGCTTCGATTATTGAACAATTCGGAAATATAGGAAAGGTGGTATTTGACAAAACAGGCACTCTTACTTCTACAGAAAGTATGACCGCTGATTATTCCGGCAGCCCACTTACTGATGAGGAAAAAGAAATGATCGTGTCGGCGGTACGGCCAAGCCTTCACGCTTTTAAACATACGGTGATCGCCTTGCTGGGCAATCAAGGGAAATATGAGGCAATAGATTTTAAAGAAACACCGGGATTGGGGATCGAGGCCGTCATAAACGGAACTTCATTCAAAATTGGTACCGCAGCATTTTTTAGTTTAGATCATTCCCACAATAATCAAGGCACATTGATCTACATTTTTAAAAATGGAATTGAACGGGGAGCATTTATCCTGAAGCAAGGACTGCGCCCTGGACTGGAAGAAATGTTGCATCGGATAAAAAGAAGAATTTCCATTCATCTGTTTTCAGGAGACAATGCGCAGCAAGCCGGTTTCTTCAGCAAATATTTTGGAGAAAATATGAAATTCAGGTTATCTCCTGTAGAGAAGCTGTCACTTGTGAGTATGCTCAAAATGAGCGGAAAAAAAGTGGCTATGACCGGCGATGGGTTGAATGATGCCGGCGCGCTTAAAAAGAGCGACCTGGGTATTTGTATTTCGGATGATATAAGGAGGTTTACGCCTGCCGGAGATGCGATTCTGAACGGAGAAAATCTCCACCTGCTGGATCACTTTATCGATTTTTGCAGGAGTATCCGATGGGTTATTTACCTCTGCTTTGGCATATCGGTAATTTATAATATTGCCGGATTGTATTTTGCCGTTCAGGGCACTCTTTCCCCGTTGATTGCAGCGATCCTTATGCCACTCAGTACGCTGACCATCGTAGCGACTACCTGGATTGCCACTACAAGGAATGCCCGGGCGAATGCACTGAAAATCAGCGGTTAAAACTGTGGATTATTAAATCAATGATCATTGTCAGCATTTGGGCTGATATGTCTCATAGTCCAATCTGTATCTGCTTTTTATGTTTGTGCACAAAAAAAAACACACATGAGTGTCATGCTGATTTTATTGGGTGCGAGCCTGGTAGTCTCCCTGATTTTTCTGGCAGCTTTTATCTGGTCTGTAAAGGACGGGCAGTATGATGACGACTTCACTCCGGCTAACCAGATTTTTTTTGAAGAATCAACAAAAACCAAATAACCCTTCTTGATCAATTATGAGTTCAGAAATTAAACAAGGATCAGAATCCGCGTCTCAGCCATCCATTGCCCAAAGCGCTACCTCCGGCTTACAACTGGAAACATTCTATTACGACAACAAGATCGTAAAACAATTTGCCTATGCAACCATTTTTTGGGCATTGGTAGGAATGTTAGCCGGTTTGTGGGCAGCCTTTTCGATTGCCTTCCCGGAAGTAAACCTCGGATTTGCACCTACCACATTTGGCCGTATGCGACCTGTACACACCAATGCCGTCATCTTTGCATTTGTTGGCAACGCCATCTTTTGCGGAGTATATTATTCGCTTCAGCGTCTTTGTAAAGCAAGGATGTGGAGTGATAAATTGAGCAAGATTCATTTCTGGGGCTGGCAGGCTCTGATCCTGTTGGGGGCATTGTCTTTATGGGCAGGCTATACGCAAGGAAAAGAATATGCTGAACTGGAATGGCCTTTTGATATTGCCATTACTCTTCTGTGGGTTGCTTTTGGAGCAAATTTGCTGGGCACCATTTTAAAGAGAAGAGTCTCTCACCTATATGTGGCGATCTGGTTTTATATTGGTACCTGGGTAGCTGTTGCCATGTTGCACATTGTCAACTCCATTTCTATCCCTGTAGGAATTTTGAACAGTTATTCCTGGTATGCAGGTGTACAAGACGCCCTTGTGCAGTGGTGGTATGGCCATAATGCGGTGGCATTTTTTCTTACCACACCGTTCCTTGGGTTGATGTATTACTTTGTACCCAAAGCAGCCAACAGGCCTATCTATTCTTACCGATGGTCAATTATTCACTTCTGGGCATTAATTTTTATTTATATCTGGGCCGGGCCTCACCACCTGCTTTATACAGCTCTGCCGGAATGGGCTCAGGGATTAGGGACGGTATTCTCGATCATGTTGATTGCTCCATCATGGGGCGGAATGCTGAATGGGTTACTAACCCTTCGCGGTGCATGGGACAGAGTCAGAGAAGATGCTACACTAAAATTTATGGTCGTAGCCCTAACCTGTTATGGAATGGCCACTTTTGAGGGGCCAATGCTTTCTTTAAAGAGTGTGAATGCAATCAGTCATTACACCGACTGGACGATTGCGCACGTGCACGTAGGCGCATTGGGATGGAATGGTTTTCTGGCGTTTGCCATGCTATACTGGCTGATGCCCAGGATCTTCAATACTACCTTATACTCTAAAAAATGGGCTAACACCCATTTCTGGCTGGGTACGCTTGGGATTATTTTCTATGTAATTCCTCTCTATTGGGCTGCGCTGACTCAAAGCCTCATGTGGAAGAAATTTACACCAGAGGGAATTTTACAATATCAGTTTATGGAAACCGTGATGACCATTCAGCCAATGTATGTGCTGCGTGCTATTGGTGGCTGTCTCTATATCAGTGGTCTGATTCTGATGATTGTAAACATTTACAAAACCGTCAGAAAAGGGAAACTCGTCGCTAACGAAGAATCACAGGCAGCACCTCTTCCTAAGAAATATGAATCCCATGGCAAAAAAGAACACTGGCACCGTTGGATCGAAAGAAGACCCGTACAGCTTACTGTATTCTCACTGATTGCCGTAGGTATTGGTGGAATTGCAGAAATGATTCCTACATTCCTGGTAAAATCAAATATCCCGACCATTACGAGTGTAAAGCCATATACCCCGCTTGAATTGCATGGAAGGAATATATATGTACGTGAAGGTTGCTATACCTGCCATTCGCAGATGATCCGTCCATTCAGGGATGAAGTAGCCAGATATGGCGACTACAGCAAGGCGGGAGAGTTTGTTTATGATCATCCCTTCCAGTGGGGCTCTAAACGAACAGGGCCTGACCTTGCCAGAGTAGGTGGCAAGTATCCGGACAGCTGGCATTATAACCACATGCTCGACCCTACCAGTATGACATCAGGGTCGCTGATGCCGGCCTACCCATGGCTTTTTACCGACAGAATCGATAAATCAAAAACCTACAGCATGATCAAGGCGATGAAAAAACTGGGGGTTCCATATCCTGCGGGTTTTGAGAATACAGCCAACGCTGACATGGACAAACAAGCCGAAAAAATAAAACAGAGTCTTGCAAAGGATAAAATCAAAGTAAGCAAGAATGATGAAATCGTGGCATTGATTGCTTATCTGCAAAGGCTTGGTACCGATATCAAAAAGGATTCACAGAATGGATCTGCATTAAAATAAAAATTTACAATTATGAAATTTATTAATTATCTGAAAGACATTCATAATGTACAGATCTATCCAATCATCACGCTGATTTTATTTGTTACCATCTTTATTCTGGCCACTATTCTCGTTTTTTCAAAAAGCAAGAAGACCATCCGGGAAATCGAACAATTACCATTAGAAGACTAATCATATTTTTTATGAAATTATCTCCATTTATTACTCTGATTTTTGTTGCCCTCCTGTCAACGCCGGCAATGGCACAGGCTCCCGCAACTTCCTCAGCCTCCCATCCGGTAGCTATTGTACTTCTAAGTGTAATCGGATTGTTGGCATTTGTTATTTTATTACTGGCAAAAGTGATGTTGTCTGCCTATCCAATCTATAAGAAAAAAATAGCCAACGCATCCAAAAAGGCAGCTCCTGTTATAATCCTTTTCCTTCTTTTAATCAGTCAACATACCTTAGCTCAGGATGCTGCGACAACTGAAACAACAACCACACAAGCCGGCACCTGGATCACCGGACTCAGCAACACAGCCTTCCTGTTCATGATTTCAATTATTGTATTGGAATTGATTATCATTTTCTACATGGCCAGTGTCTTCAGGTCGTTTATTAAACTGCAAAAGCCGGAAACCGTCACGGTGAAGAAGAAAAAATTTGCCTGGTTTGAGAAACTTAACAATACAAAAACGGTTGATGCAGATTCTGAATCAAAGTACAGTCTGGGCCATAACTATGATGGAATTGAAGAGTTGGACAATCCTACTCCACCCTGGTGGCAATGGGGGTTTGTTCTTTCAGGAATATTTGCAGTAGTTTATTTGTGGGTATATTTTGTTTCGCATTCAGCACCCAATCAGTTTCAGGAATTAGAAATTGCCAATAAAAAAGCAGAAGAACAAATCAAGGCATATATGGCCACAAGCGCCAACAACATTGATGAAAAAACGGTCACCTACCTGGATGATGCCGCAGATATTGGTGAAGGAAAGAAAATTTTTACCAGTGTATGTGCTGCCTGTCATGGAGCAGACGGAGGTGGGCTGGTAGGTCCCAATCTCACAGACAAGTACTGGCTTCATGGGGGCACAATCAATGATATTTTTAAGACAATTAAATATGGCGTACCTGAAAAAGGAATGAAAAGCTGGAAAGACGATTACACTCCCAAACAGATCGCCCAGTTGGCCAGTTACATAATGAGCATCAAAGGAACAAAACCTGCGAACCCTAAGGAGCCACAAGGTGATGCAGTAGAATAAAACACTCAGAAAGTATTTGAAAATAAACTTAAAAAATTGTAGGTTGGAATAATGAAATCATCCGATCCCATAGATATCAGATCCCTTATTCAGGAAAACTTCAGAGACAACCTGAGTACAGTCACAAAAGACGGAAAGCGAAAGTGGATTTACCCTGTGAAGCCCGGCGGTAAATGGTTTAACTACCGGGCCGCAGTGGCGATTTTTTTCTATGCGATCTTTTTTATCACGCCATTCATAAAAGTGCATGGGCGTCCCTTCCTGCAGTTCAACTTTCCGGAAGGAAAATTTATTCTCTTCAGTTACACCTTCTGGCCAAAGGACTTTTTCATTTTTGGGCTCCTGATGCTGGCAGCCATCATATTTATCGCTCTATTCACCAATGCTTACGGTAGAATATTCTGTGGATGGATTTGCCCGCAGACGATCTTCATGGAAATGCTTTTCCGGCGTGTGGATTACATTGTTTTAGGAAGTGCACAACAACAGAGGCTACTCGGAAAAGCACCATGGGATGGCAAGAAGACAAGAAAATACATCATCCGGTACACAATTTATTTTCTATTGAGTTTCATCATTGCCAATACATTCCTCAGCTACATTATCGGTGTAGATGAACTCTTCAAGATCATGACTGAACCAATCAGTATGCATGTAGGCGGGTTTGCTGCCATAATGATTTTTACTGCAGTGTTCTTTTGCGTTTATGCATTCCTGAGAGAACAGGTTTGTACGAATATTTGTCCTTATGGCAGGCTGCAAAGTGTACTTTTGGATAAGAACAGTATTGTGGTTGCCTATGATTACAAGCGTGGCGAACCAAGAGCAAAATTCCGGAAAGAACAAAAAGAAGAGGATGGAGATTGTATTGATTGTAATGCCTGTGTGAATGTATGCCCAACCGGAATAGATATACGAAACGGAACTCAGCTTGAATGTGTCAATTGCACTGCATGTATCGATGCCTGCAATTACATCATGGAAAAAACAAACCGGCCAAAAGGGCTTATCAGGTACGACTCAGAGAATAATATTGCTGAAGGAATCAAGTTCCGTTTTACACCAAGACTTAAAGGCTACGCAGCTGTACTTACTGTATTGACTGCCGCAATTGTAGGCCTCCTGATTACAAGAAAAAATGTAGATGGTACTTTAATGCGTACTTCCGGAATGCTTTATCAGGAGCGCGGAAAAGACAGTATCAGCAATCTGTACAATCTAAAACTCACCAACAAGAGTATCAAAGGATTCAATCTTGAAATCAAACCTGAAAATTTTGAGGGAACTGTAGAACTCGTCGGGAATAAACAAATCAGAATAGAGCCGGAGCAACAGGCCAGTGCAACGCTTTTCATTATTATCCCCACAAAAAATATTAAAGAAAGAAAAGAAAAAGTCACCATTGGACTTTACAAAGATGGTGAACGGATTAATGAATTCACTTCCACCTTTCTCGGGCCTGTAAACCGGGGCGACGACGACTAAAACCAAAATACAATGATCCCAACAACAAATGAAAAAAGAAATTACGGCTTTTGGAACTGGGGAACCGGTATTGCCATTACCATAGCTGTCGCTATTGGTCTGATGACTTTTCTAGTTTACAAAACCACCACCATTGAATTTGAAATGGCAGAGCAGGATTATTATGCTCAGGAACTGAAATTCAATGACAAAATCAAGGCCACCCAAAATGCAAAGCTATTATCCTCAAAGATTCAGATTGTGCAAGATCATCAGTTTATCACAATTCATGTACCCGAAGAATGTATCGTATCCGGGGCTACAGGAAACATATTACTATACAGGCCGTCCGCTCAAAAAAATGATCTGCATTTGAAATTTTCTCCCGACAATCATGGAAATATTGTGATAGAGAAAGAAAAGTTTATTCCGGGAATTTACAGATTGAAGGCTGATTGGCAAATGAATGGTTTGAGCTACTATGAAGAACAAAGTTTTTATGTGGAAAAAGATAACGGATGATATTCATGACCCTCATAAGCGCTATGGTCCTTGGATTTTTGGGGAGTTTTCACTGCATAGGAATGTGCGGGCCGATTGCTTTATCACTGCCTGTACAGCATCTTCAGGGAAGTGAAAAGATGTTGGGTATCGGTCTATACAATACAGGCAGAGTAACGATGTACGCATTGCTCGGAGTCTTTTTCGGAGCAATTGGTTTTAGCTTTCAATATTTCGGCTGGCAGCAATTGTTGTCTGTTGCCATGGGTTCGCTTCTCATTCTTATTTTTTTAATTAAGGTTTTCGGGTTCAGATTATCAATAAAAAAAAATGCGGAAATACCTCTTTGGAATAGAATAATCATTTCAAAATTATATCCTTTGATGCAAAGACCACAGAAACGATTTCTATTCCTGACAGGATTCTTAAATGGCCTGCTGCCCTGCGGATTGGTCTATATGGCATTGGCCGGAGCGATTGCAACCGGCAACATCATTCATAGCGCTTTGTTTATGGCGGGATTCGGTGCAGGCACTCTGCCGGCAATGGTCATGGCTTCCTTCGCAGCCGGGGCAATCTCACTTCGTACCCGGAATAAAATCAGAAAATCGCTTCCCTATCTGTTGGGAATCATGGGATTGTTACTGATTCTCCGGGGGATGGATCTTGATATTCCTTATCTGAGTCCACATCTTGCAACGAATGTGATTCATTGTCATTGAACTCAACAATTTTTTACTTTTTCCGGCTGCGACTTGAATTGTTTTTTATCTTTCACCACATAACAATCATCCTGACTAATGGATAAGCGTATCGACATCATCAATATGTTGCTTGAAGATTGCATCATGGCATACCCCCTGTCCACATTCATTATCAGCCTTTATAAGCAATATGGAGAAAGAGGATGGCTCACAAGGAAACAACTGTCCGGGTTATACGATAAGGCGAGTAAAATAAACGGAATACCTCCCGGGCGACTTGCTGCATTGGAAGCTCTGATCAGGAAAATGCCGGTAAGAGAAAAGTCAGATAAGCCTCAAAACAAACCGCTCTTTGTAAAAGACAATGAATCCGGATCGCTAACAGACGCCATTCTCCAAAAATATCCGGAACATAAACGAATCCTGTTTTTGAAATCGAAGGCAGAAAAGCAATCTTTGTCCAATACTGAAAAGGATGAAATCAAAAGACTGTACAAACTGTTGATAAAGAGAAAATGAATTGGGGTAAAAAATAGTGTAATTTTCGCTCCTCAATTATCACTCAACTATTCAACCTGATGAAATCAATCATTTTATTAATCTTATCTGCTGTACTAATTTTGTCTTGTAACGATTCAAAAGAAAAAATAGACCTGCTTATCACTAACGGTATTATATATACGTGTGATAGTGCATTTAGCATAACAGAAGCCATCGCAGTCAATCAGGGAAAGATTCTGGAAACAGGAACCACCGCAGATCTTGAGAAAAAATACCATGCGAAGGAAACGATCAATGCCAACAAACAATTCATTTTTCCGGGATTCATTGACGCCCATTCTCATTTTTTGGGTTATGGACTGACTCTGCAGCAGGTAAATTTAGTGGGAACAAGCAGTTGGGATGATGTGGTCAGAAAAACCAAAGAATATGCGAAACAACATCCCGATGGATGGATCATCGGGAACGGCTGGGATCAAAACGACTGGGAAAATAAAAACTTCCCTGACAACAAAGCACTTAATGATTTATTTCCTGACCGGCCTGTATTGCTTGGGCGCATAGACGGGCATGCTGCCATTGCCAACAAGAAGGCTCTTGAACTTGCAGGTGTGCATGCCGGAGCTACGCTGGAAGGAGGCAAGGTAGAGACCAGGAATGGAACCCTTACAGGTATTCTGGTTGACAATGCAATCAACCTGGTTAATTCTAAAGTACCCGCTCCATCAAAAGAAACCGTAGCAAAGGCGTTACTGGATGCACAAAAGAATTGCTTTGCCACCGGACTCACCTCTCTCGATGATTGCGGGCTGTCATTTGAAGAAGCATTGCAAATTGACACTCTGCAAAAACAGGGGAAGTTAAAAATGAAACTGTATGTATTACTTAGTGATGCACCCGCCAATTACGAATGGTTGTTTAAGCAGGGCCCGGTAAAAACTGAGAGACTGCATATCAATGGATTTAAAGTTTTTGCAGACGGAGCATTAGGAAGCAGAGGCGCATGCTTGTTGCAACCCTATTCAGATTCGCCCGGATGGAATGGATTCCTGCTCAGTTCACAAAGTCATTTCGACTCTGTAGCAAATATCATACACCAACATGGTTTTCAGATGTGTACCCATGCCATTGGGGATTCCGGCAATCGGGTAATGCTTAAAATTTATGCAAAGTATCTGAATGGTAAGAATGATTTGCGTTGGCGGATAGAGCATGCTCAGGTCATTAATAAAGACGATTTTCATTACTTCAAAGACAACAATATTATTCCCTCGGTACAGCCCACTCACGCTACTTCAGACATGTACTGGGCAAAAGACCGGTTGGGTGACGAAAGAATAAAGTATGCCTATGCAAACAAGTTATTGCTTGAACAAAACGGATGGATTCCGTTGGGCACAGACTTTCCTGTTGAAGATATTTCTCCTTTCAAAACTTTTTATGCGGCAGTATTTCGTCAGGATGCCAAAGGATTTCCTCCCGGAGGTTTTGAGATGAACAATGCCCTAAGTCGTAAGGAGGCCTTGTTAGGGATGACGCTCTGGGCCGCCAAAGCGTCTTTTGACGAGAAAGAAAAAGGTAGTTTGGAGAAAGGAAAAGCCGCCGATTTTGTGTTGTTAGACAAAGACCTCATGAAAGCCCCGGAAGATCAGATTCTCCAGACAAAGGTGATCCGAACATTCAGTAACGGAGAGCAGGTTTACGAAGCAAGGCCATAAGGAAAATTGACTTTTAGATTCTTTCCCTGAGGTCCGTTATGGAGGCATTCCACAATTATATCATCCTATGCCGGATTCTTTACTGAATGCTATTTGACCTTTAGCATTGTCTTTACCTGTTGAATATTTCCGTTTTGTAATCTCAGGTAATAAATTCCCGAACTCATTTTTCCGGATGACCAGGTCAGATTGTATGTACCTGCAACCGGTATCACTCCATCAAGCGGAGTAGCAATTA
>CAYXAL010000010.1:0-32880 GCA_964463015.1 uncultured Ginsengibacter sp. | reverse complement strand
GTCAGATTGTATGTACCTGCAACCGGTATCACTCCATCAAGCGGAGTAGCAATTAATTGACCGGATGTATTCATAATCTGAATCAGCGTATGGTCTCCGGTGGTCGTATAAGAAATCCTGGTGGATTCAGTAAATGGATTCGGATAATTGCTGATTAGACTCTTGCCTGAATCTACCGGCACCGTAGCACCACAGGCACTTGTTTTAATCAGAGGCAAATCATGATAATTATTCAACAATATTTGTTTGATATCTTCCTTTTTCACACAAAGTCAGTTTTGTAACATGGTGGCATAGACGCTTCTGAAGTCAAATTGCATGGGGATATTATCATTCACCGATGCATTGGCAGGGATATCAGGATTCTTTCCATGGATCATTTGCATCGCATTGGTTCCAAAAACGATCAGGGGTGCCGCAGCACCATGATCGGTTCCGGTACTGTTGTTGCTTTTGATTCTTCTTCCAAATTCGCTAAAAGTCATTCCCATCACACGGTCTTCTATTCCAAGAAATTTCAGATCATCCTGGAAGGCCTTCAGTGCATCGCTCACATTCTTCAGCAAATCTGCATGACGGCCGATACTGGTATTCGTAGCATCCGCCTGGAGTGAGTGCGTATCAAAACTCCCATAGCTCACCATGTAGATTTTTGTCTTTAATCCTCCTTTAATCAGGCGAGCTACAATCTTTAACTGGTCGCCAAGTGGATTTTTATCCGGATATACAGCTTGCTGTGTCACTTTAAGTGCAGCATTCTTCACAACTGTGGAATAAGATTCAGTCTGACTGGCGACTTCACGAATATACTTTAGTTCTTTTCCTGCGAGCGTATTGGGTGCCGGATCTTCTACCCCACTGACAAGGTTATAAAAACTGGTCGGATTGCTGATACTCATCCCCATACTCACCATAGGTCCCTGAAAAACAAGAGAAGTCACCGAACCAATCTGAATACCCAAAGGATCAGGCATGGTACTATTGGGATATCCTACCGGAAAATTCGGAAACTCATAATCCAACAGGCGTCCACCCCAACCGCTCAGCAATACCTGATCACTTGAAGCACCGCTCATCCAGATATCAGTGGCACGGAAATGAGAAAAATTCGGATCGGGATATCCTACAGATTGAACAATTCCGAGCTTGCCATCTTCATACAATTGCCTGACTCCGGACAGTGAGGGATGCAATCCGGTATTTGAAATGCCCGCTATCTTTAGGACCTGCTTTTCTGCAATCGCTATATTAGGCCGGGCATTAAAGTAGTTTGAATAATTGTCGATGGGTATTACCATATTCAGGCCGTCATTTCCGCCCTGCAACTGTACGATCACAAGCACATGATCATTATCCTCACTGCCACTCAGCAGCTTTGCAAGCGGACTGGTCTCAGCAAAAGACTTTAGCGAAAAGCCATGCAGCAGTCCCGGCAGAATGGCTCCTGAAAAAGCGCCCTGTAAAAACTCTTTTCTTTTCATGGTTGAGGGATTTTACAAATTAACTTAACTGATACTCAGCCAGGCTCGTCAGATACTGATACAATGCCGATAATTTCGATTTTACAATTTCAGTATTGGCGGTATCTCCCGGTGTGCTCACATATTTATTCCATGCATCCGTCCAATAATGATCTGAAATTTGCCCACCCAATAATATATCCATTTTAATTTGTGTCTTGCTTTCTGAAGTCAACGGAAGTGTCAATAGATAATTGATTGCATCATTAATCAAAATATTTGGATCGGCAGGATTTGAAAGTGAGCGGGTAAATAAAACAGGATCGACCTTCAATACCTTACCTGCACGGGTGTAACCTGTATTGATAACAATTTCAGAGAATTGATTTCTTTTCGGCAATGTGTCGCTGTTAATCCAGAGTTCATGCATTTGCGGCAATTGATAATAGGCTGGCCATCCTGCCACAGCAGGAGGATCCCCAATATTTTGTTGCATACTGGTTCCGGCTGTTTGAAGGAATTGCCACATGTTATAACAATTCGATAAATCTGAAAGCGGGGGAAATTGTAATGAAAACACTCTTGCAAAACCAACAATAAAATCAATCGGGCTTTTGATAAGACATCCTCTGTTGAGCGGGTCAAAGAAATGTTCACTCTTGAGCAATACCGACAATACCGGAATAATATCATAATTGTTTGACCTGAAAACCTGAGCCAACGGGGCTATCACATTCGCTTCAGTTTCTGCATTGATTTCATAATATACAAACCAACGGTAAAGTTTCCGGCAAATATGCAATGCTGTTTCATCCGCAGCGCAAATCATATCGATCAGGTCTTGCAGCTCTTCAAGCCCGGCGTTGACAGTATTTCTACCGGTTATAACCTTGTTTTTATAAAATGCTGAAAAGGTTTTGTTTGTAGTATCGTGTCTATTAAGATTGAATACAGATGTATTGGTGTTTCCATCTACGGTCCATCCGGTCAATAACTTTGCTGCTGCCTTTACATCGGCTTCTGAATAAGTTTGAGTAGCACCATCAATCCCCTACCCGACCGTAAATAATTCCTGCAATTCCCTGCCATAATTTTCATCCGGAGCATTCTTCGTATTCAGGTATCCGTTCAGATACCTCAGCATTCCGGTGTCGATTGTAATGGCCTTAATAAATTCCTTAAAGTTGCCGAGTGCATTTGTTCGAATGGTACGGTTATTCTGATAGCACCAGATACCCCTTCCAATATCGGTAGTTTCAGTAGCAAAATGATTATGCCAGAACAACACCATTTTTTCACGGATGATTCTTTCCGAATTAATCATTTGCCCCATCCACCAGTTTTTGAAACCGGCTCTCCTTTGGCTGTTGATTCCTCCTTCGGTCGTATTGGTGTCCACCCAGGTACTTCCGAAAGGAGCTGTAGCATCGGGATCAGCAGGATTACTTGAGTTTTTGTATGTTTTCAGAGGCGGATCCGGCTGAGTGGCAGGAACCGTCAATAGGTATTCTACTGCATCATTAAGATTCATTCCCTGAAAGAATTTCACATCTTCTACAGTAGCGCCAAATAATGTTCTTCGCAATAAATGCAGTACCTCTGGCTGTGCCCATTCACCAGTGTAAGGCTGAATACCTGTAATCCCACGACGAGTAATGAGTGGTAGGGATGGCATATTTTGATATTTAATACAATTCCAATAATTATCGGGAAACAATCAATACTTCTTCGGTTAAATTTTTGACTCTAAAATATAGTTGACTTCCTAAAATTAGAATAGTTTATTAAGAATTTAGATTTTGTTCAGCATTGACTCCAAAAGGAGGGACTCTTACAAATTTACCAGGGATTCAGTGTTTGTTTTTGTGTTAAAACTGTAAAAGAAAACTGAAGGAATAAAGCTCCAGGTATCAAATCCGGCATAAATGCATACCTCCTAAAAAACAATCTTTTAAAGAAAATCAGTTATTCAGAAAAAACCTCGATACCTTACCATGTGGCTTTCTGTAATACGCAATTCCCATTACTCAGGTTCTTTCCTGCTAATCAGAAATACACTCGGCACAGCTCTTTGAATACCTTTTGAAGAAGGTGTATTCACTTCCTTTCCATTGACAAGCAAACAACTGCTTCCTCCGCCGTCCAGGTTAAGCGCTTCCACACATCCGATTTTCTGCAATATCGTAGCCATTTGTGGTAGGGTAAGCCCTGCAGCTGAATCACTTCTTCCATCGCACACAAATACTACTAATTTGTTGTCTTTGGTATAACCAATGGATGTGCGTGGATGCCTGTCTTCTATTGCTTTTCCTGGAAATTTTCTTTCCTCATTGTTGGTTACTTTCACCTTTCCTCCCTGTAATAAAACAGGCCCTCCACCAACCGCCGTCATCACATGCCATTTTTTAAAGCGGGAATTCTTCATTTTTAAAAGCAATCCATTCCCCAATTTCTTATGAGAAGAAATGATATAAGGCACCGGTTTTTGAGACGCATACAAAACCGGACTGGAGGAGTCGGAATACGTCCAGGCGATATCGGCTTTTCCATCCCTGAGAATACCGAATGTTCCATAAAAAGGATGCAGGTATTTCAAGCTGTCGGCTCCTTTTCCCTTCTGATTTTGTTCATTGTAAGCCACCACCCTGTCATTTATCACCACCGCATTCAGATTACGGTTGGTAGCAAATGAAAAAAAACCGGCATTTACCACCAAAAGTGGTTTATGATTCTTTGCATAATATTGGGTCGGGGTCAATCGTCTGTTGAGTGAAGTGTCGGCAGAAAATTTCAGAACCGGACTATTCAGGTCAGCAACTACGTAATACATAATATTTGGCCTTCCCTCCACAGAGTCAGCAGATTTATAAACATGTACGGATGCAGGAAGAGGTGTGTACTGACTGTCGATATTTAACCAATTCGTTTGTGCAAAACTGTTAGTGCAGTCTAAAACCAAAAGCAGTAATAAATATTTCATCATTCAGGATTATTCATTGTGTCAGGTAAGGACGGATAGCTCCAATCCACAAGGCATATCCTTTCTTATTCATATGGAGAAGGTCTTTCCGGTAAATATCGCTTTTCATATTGCCATTTCCATCTACCATAAGATGATACACATCAATGAAATTTGTAAACGCTTCGTCCTTTAAAAAATCTTTGATCAATGAATTTGCTTCAAGCACCTTCCCTTGCACCGATTTTCGGGACGGGCTTGGCTTAATGCTCACAAAATTGACAATTGTGCTCGGGAAGTTTTGTCGTATCATACAATACAACGTCCTGAATCTGAGAAAAACTTCAGCAGCTGATATACTGTCCTTTGCAGCCAGGTCATTCTCACCGCAGTAAATAAAAATTTTGTAGGGAGAATAAGGATAAATAATATCATAAAAATAGCGAACCACATCAGGAAGTGTAGAGCCTCCAAATCCCCGGTTTATGATGGAATCATTGGAAAAATCAGTGTTGATGCTTGTCCACATCCGGAAAGAAGAACTGCCCACAAAAAGGATAGAATGTTTTGGCGGAAAGTCTGACGAGTCACTTTTTTTAAAGGAAACGATTTCATTCCAGAATGGCGGAGTACTTTGGGCGAAAGAATATCCGTAAAGAAATGTAAGAAAAAAGACCAGCTTGATTTTTCTCATTCCCACTGATTATTTTCTTTTGCCAAAGAGTATAGAGACGTATGCACCGAAGAAAAATTGTTTTTCCTTATTATACACCATCTGAGGAACTTTTTTGGTATAATACTCTCCGGTGACACCTACTTCAAGTGCAGTAATCATTTCATTAAACCGGCCATAATCAAATCTGAGTGCTGCTTTACCATATACTCCGGGAATTACGGTAAGATCACTCCAACCTTTTCCAAAGGAAGGTCCTCCGATCGGGCTGCTCATAAACAGAATACTGTCTGCTGAATTATATTTGATATAATCAATTTGATTCCCGTTCTCGACCTGAACGTAATATGGCCTCAACAGGGATGCAACAAATCCCCCACCCACATTGCCCGTCACCACTACTCCATTTTTATTGGATTTGTTTCCAAAAAGGATTTGCTGCTGCACACCTAATTTTACAGGGTATATGAAATTGATTTTTCCATAAATAAGTGGTGTAGAGTACGGATACTTACTTCCTAACTTTTCTTCTTTTGGATGTTTCCGTTCTGTAATTTCCAATTGATAAAGTAAAGCTCTCTTCACAGAACTTGCCCGGCCTAATTCAAAGAAACCACCATAGCCATCATTGGTTAATTTAATACCAAAAGCAAAACTCTTTTTGTAGGTAATCACACCTTCCTCTTCCTGCCGGATGAGTTGATTAATATGTTCACGCCTTTCCTCCTGGCGATCTTTTCGTGAATGTTGGGCAGTCGAAATAAATGGGATAAGTGCAAATAGAATCAGAGGTACGAAATAGCGCATTGGCAATTATTGATAATGTGCCGTAAATTTACAAAAATTAAACAATGACAGCACAAATAGAATATAAGGGCGACCTCAGGTGCGATGCAACGCACATACAAAGTGGCAGTACTTTTGAAACAGATGCTCCAACCGATAACCGTGGAAAGGGGGAACGCTTCTCTCCTACCGATACCTTATGTGTATCGCTGGCTACGTGTATGCTTACCACAATGGGAATTAAAGCGGCAGACATGGGAGTGAATATCAATGGTGCCAAAGCAGCCGTGACCAAGCACATGGCTGCTGATCCCCGCAGAGTTTCAGCAATAGATGTGGCCGTAACTTTACCTCTGCAAAAGGATGAAAAGACCCGGGTTATTCTTGAAAGAACCGGAAACAATTGTCCGGTAGCAAAAAGCCTGCATCCGGATATTCAATTAAATCTTCAATATACCTGGGAAAGTTAAGAACGGGTTCACTGATTTTTTAGGGAACTTTTATGATTTTCTTTCACTTCAATAATCTCCGAAAGCAAACCATCTTTTGGCTTATCATCCCCTAACTGCCAGAACATAATGCCTCCAAGTTTTTTCTTTAATGCATATCGGGTTTTAAGCCTGATAGAACGCTTATCATCGTAAGTGAGAAAGAATGACGAATCGGCATTGTAGGCATAAGGTGCATTCACTGTAGAGTCCCAGTGCTGAGTGTAGCCCAGACTGGTTGTAAAAAGAGAATCAATATTCTTATAACTCACACCATGCATAAACTTACCGGACTGATAAAGCCCATGCATAGAATCGGGTACATCTCTCCAGATACGTCCATAGAAAGCTGCACCGATTACAAGTTTCTTTGCAGGTATTTTCTTATGCAACAAATATCGGACAGCCCTATCGGCACTTTCCATTTCATCGCCGGAAGAATACAAGGCCGTATGATGACCGGTCACTGTAGAATATCCATTGACTAAATCGTATGTCATCAGATTTACAAAATCTACATACCGCATCACCTTACGCCATTCAATCGCAGAATCAAGATAATCCTGATATCCACCGGCTGCAAATGAGATGATTGCTTTCTTTCCCAGAGTATCCCGCAAAGTCTTCATCAGCGATGTAAAATTTTTCTTATCCTCAGGAGATCGGCTATGGCCGGGATACCCGGACACAACCGGATATTCCCAATCGAGGTCAATTCCATCCGCCTTAAGGTCTGACAGAATTGATTTCACAGAATGGGCAAACTCTGTTCTGCCCGAATCCGTTGAAAATACATCAGAGCAGGTAGCACAACCTCCCCAACCGCCAAGACTCAGCAGTACCTTCAGATCAGGATTCTTTTCCTTGAAGGAAATCATCTTATTTACTGTAACCGCACCATTGCCAATGAATAACTCATTTCCCCGCAAATGGCCAAAACAGTAGATTAAATGCGTCAGCTTATCAATTTCATAATTATCCAACGCTTCAGGCCTCCCGGCATAATAAGCAATAACAGCAAGTTTATTTTTCTGTGCCCAGCCCGGAAATGCAATGCCGGTTAGTAAAACAGCGACCAGAAAAAATATCTTTTGCATTTTCAAATGTTTCATAAAATTATTGATCCCTATCGAGCAGATGGATAGCTAAATTCATCAGAGGTTTTTTTCTGGTACTCACCACTGCTACATCATCAAGAGCTACCAAAGCGTGGTGGTAAAATTTCTTCTTGAGTTCGCGTGCACTTTCGTCCACCCCACAGGACTTATAAATGTCGATCACCCGGCCTATCTTGCTCTCATCATTGATTGCCAATGCTTCATCAATCGCTTTGCTGTAGCTTCCATGATCTGCATTCATTGCCATGAGCAGAAGAAAAGTTTTTTTATTGGACATGATGTCTCCACCAGTTTTTTTACCAAACTTTTTCGGATCTCCAAACGCATCCAGATAATCGTCCTGGATCTGAAATGCAATTCCAAGGTTCTTTCCAAAATTAAACAGGTTTTGCTGATTGGCTACCCCGGCTCCACCAAGTACGCTGCCTATCTGTAATGAAGCTGCCAGTAACACAGATGTCTTGAGTGCAATCATCTCCACATAGTCTTCCATGGATACCTCACTCACAGATTCATACTCCATATCCAATTGTTGTCCTTCACACACCTTCTTTGCAGCATCATTAAATAAGGACAACACCCGTGGCAGATAAGTAGTGTCAATCCTGGAAAGATATTCATAGGCCTGAACCAACATCACATCCCCAGCGAGAAGTGCAGTTGACTCTCCATACAATTCATGCACGGTAGGCTGGCCTCTTCTCAGAGGAGCCTTATCCATAATGTCATCATGTACAAGCGTGAAATTATGAAACAGTTCAATCGCATTTGCAGCTAAAAATGCATCTTCCATCAATGGCCCAAAAAGTTCATTCGCCATAAGACAAAGCACCGGCCTTACTCTCTTTCCTTTAAGGGATAACAAGTGTTGTGCAGCGTTATACAGGCTCTCGGGTTTCTCCGGAAAGCGTCGTACATTAAATTGTTTCTCAAATTTTTCTGATAGTTCATCAAACTCCGTCAGATGATTACTCATTTTATTTTATTTCGAAAATTACTTTTTTAATTTTTTTTGCGGATGGGCGGCTTTCTGCTTCAGGCTTCTGATATCCGGAATCCATTCAAAGTCCAACTGACGCTTTTCAAGATTGGCAGCAGTCAATAAAACCCGTACCTTATCTCCCATTCTAAATTTCTTGCCGGTGTGAATCCCTGCAAGACAATAATCTGTTTCATCATGACGAAAATCGTCGTAATCTGATAAATCCTTAACACTCACCAGGCCTTCACATTTTTCATTCACAGTCTCCACCCAAAAACCAAAAGAAGAAACTCCACTGATGACTCCATCCAATTCTTCTCCGATCTTATCGCTCATATACAATACCTGTTCATATTTATTACCTGCACGTTCTGCTTCCATCGCTGCTCTCTCCCGCTCACTGCAATGACGACATTTATTTTCCATCTTCTTGTCCACTTCGGGTTTACCATCCAACACTTCCTGCAAAATCCGGTGTACCATCACATCCGGATAACGACGTATGGGTGAAGTGAAATGACAATAATCTTTGAATCCGAGGCCGTAATGCCCGATATTGTCAGAACTGTATTCTGCCTTAGCCATCGTGCGTATTCCCAATTGCTCCAATACATGTTGCTCCGGTTTGCCATTTACATCTTTCAGCAACTGATTGAAGGATTGTGCCACTGCTTTTTCATCCCGCATATCAAAATGATATCCGAATTTTTTGGCAAAGGCAACAAATGGTTTCAACTTCTCTTCATCCGGCGTATCGTGTATCCTATAAGGGAATGGGATGGGCTCCTTATTCACTCTGACCTTTTGAACAAATGCGGCTACTTCCCTGTTGGCAAGCAACATAAATTCCTCTATGAGCTGATGGGCTTCCTTACTTTCTTTAAGGACTATACCGCGAGGGCGCCCTTCTGCATCCAGCAGAAACCTCACTTCTATACTTGAAAAATTAATCGCTCCTTTTTTGAATCGTTCTTTCCGGAAAAACCGTGCTATATGATTGAGTTGAAAAATTTCATCTTTGTAAATTCCTTCTCCGGTTTCAATTATTTCCTGCACTTCTTCATAAGTAAATCTGTGATCACTATGAATAAGCGTCCTTCCAAACCACGAATCCTTTATATTGAATTTTTCAGAAATGACAAAGACTGCAGAGAAGCAGAATTTATCTTCATTGGGCCTCAGGCTACAAAGTTCATTTGAAATTTTCTCAGGTAGCATTGGCACCACCCGATCGGGCATATATACACTGGTCGCTCTCTTGTATGCTTCTTCATCCAATGCTGAACCTTCCTTTACAAAATGACTTACGTCTGCAATGTGTACCCCAATTTCCAGATCACCATGTTCTAATTTCCTGATCGAGATGGCATCATCAAAATCTTTTGCATCTGCAGGATCAATGGTAATCGTAAGCACATTTCTGAAATCCCTTCTCTTCTTCAACTCTTCCGAAGTAACAGATGCATCCAACAAAGCCATTTCATCCAATACTTCCTGCGGAAACTGAAGGCTAAAACCGCCCTGCACAATAATTTCCTTCATGGCAAGGTCAATGGAATTTTTTGTATCCAGCACAGTGAGCACCTTTCCCTCAGGCTTTTTTTCATCTTTTTCCCATCCGATCAATTTTACAATCACCTGATCATTGTTCACTGCGTTATTCAGATTTTCCCTTCGGATATAGAAATCCGGAAGTGACTTATCTGAAGAAGGAATAAAAAATGCAAACCGGTCACTGACTTCAATACGGCCAATAAACTCTGTTTGCTTTCTGCTTACAATCTCCGTAACCACGCCTTCAATCCTTTTATTTCCATTCCTATCTTTCAATTGCACCCTCACTGTATCGCCATCCATTGCTTTGTTGAGATCGTTGGGCCTCACCAATACATCCGTATCTCTTCCCTCTACAATCACATACCCCATTCCGGACCTTGTAATATCTACCACACCTTTCACAAACTGCGACTTTTTCCCACCCGTCTTCTTACCCATACACAAATATTTGATTTTATTTTGCTGCACAAATTACAATAAGTTATCCAAAGGCTCCAGGGTTATGCAAAGCACAATTCAAAATAAAGGCAACTACAAATGTTGTTTTTAATTACCTTAGATACCTTCAAATCACACTATGGCGTTAAGCAGAATTTGGGCAGCATTCTTCATCGTTGCAATCCTTGCTGCCACTTTCCAGGCAATATTTACCAAAAATAATTCCGGCATTTTTAACAGAATGGTCACCGGAAGTGCAGGTGATACCTCACAGACCAAAACCATAGATTCCTCAGCCTTTGGATCTATTGTATTAAAGACCATTCAAAGCGGCAAAAAATATGTAGATGGCACTACGGTATATAACAAAGACAGTGCAGGCCGCTTCATCTCCTACCATCAGCAGAGAGCAGATGGCATCATTGGTACTTCAAAAACGGCTGTGGATATTTCCATCAACCTGATCGGTATCATGGCTCTGTTTATGGGATTTATGAGTATAGCAGAAAAAGCAGGAGGCATCCGGTTACTCTCAAAAATAATCGGCCCGTTTTTTTCAAAGCTCTTTCCGGAACTACCCAAAAACCATCCGGCCATGGGTCACATGGTGATGAATTTTTCGGCAAACCTGCTCGGCCTCGACAATGCCGCCACGCCGTTCGGAATTAAAGCGATGGAAAGCCTGCAGGAAATAAATCCTAAAAAAGATACTGCCAGCAATGCACAGATTATGTTTTTGTGTCTGCATGCATCCGGGCTCACACTTATTCCGGTAAGTATTATTGCCATCAGAGCTTCACTCCATGCCACCAATCCCACAGATATTTTCATCCCATGTATGATAGCCACCTTTGCCGCCACGATGGCAGCTATGCTGATCGTGTCGTTCAAACAAAGGATCAATATATTCCAACCGGCGATCATCCTTTGGGTATTGGGTATTTCCGCCGTCATAGCTGCCCTGGTTATTTATCTGAAGAGCCTTTCGTTCACAGGTGTTCAGACCTTTTCAGGCATATTAAGTAATGGGCTCATACTCTTCATTTTTTTTATTATCATACTTGGTGGGCTTTACAAAAACATTGATATTTTCAGTGCGTTTGTAGAAGGCGCTAAGGGAGGCTTTGAGATTGCAGTCAAGATTATTCCTTACCTCGTGGGCATGCTGGTAGCCATCAGCCTGTTGCGTACCAGTGGAACTTTCGAATTCATTATAGATGGAATGAGAAGTTTCTTTGTGATGCTGGGTACGGATACCCGATTTGTTGAAGGATTACCCACCGCATTGATAAAACCACTGAGCGGTAGTGCAGCAAGAGGAATGATGATCGATACCATGACAACCTATGGCAGTGATTCCTTTGCCGGAAGTTTGTCTTCCGTTTTACAGGGATCTTCAGATACGACATTTTATATTGTGGCTGTCTATTTTGGTGCCGTATCTGTAAAGAATACAAGATATTCCATTGGCGCAATGTTGCTGGCAGATCTGGTGGGAATCGTGACGGCAATCTTACTCGCTTATTTATTCTTTGGAAGCAGTGTGTAGTGAAATCTCTGAGCAAGTTTCAACAGAAGAAAAATATTTTATCCTTCCACATTTCTGTCTTCCGGTAATAAATTCCTTTGATCAAAAATATAGGTTGTATTTCTGTCAGCCAGCCAATGTATTAATTTAAATACTCCAAATACATTAAAACAGATTCCCAAAGGAATTCCTACCAAAACATCCGATGCAGTGACCAGATTATTTTGAAGTACTACTCTCAAAAAGAAATATATACATGGTGCGAAACAGAGCCAACTGGTGAATAAACCTGCATTATAAAAACGCTTTCCCTTAATATTGAAAACAACAGTGTGGGCAATGATATTTCCCAGCGATACCATTAAAGTAGCAATACAAAGCCATAAGGCTCTTTCAGCAAAGATGGCAGCCAAAAAATAAGTTGCCCAGCCAATAAACACATTAATAATTAATGAGGTGTTGGTATTCAGTGGATACCTGTCAGGCTGGTCACTATGAAATATGCACTTATTAATCAAACCCGGGAAGGTGCCCACAATTCTGTATTCTTCCAACTGGTGAAAAAACAGGGAGACCAAACTCAGCCACATTATGAGGTGCAATGGAGTTGCCGTTCCATTTATAAAAATGAAAAGCAACACTAAAATAGCCAGTACACCTCCCAAATCAAACCAATGTTTTCTGATAAAATTCATTTGAATACGGCATTATGATTACAATATGTGAATTCATTTATAGCGCATAGTTATTTCTCTCATCAATTGAAGTCAGTTCTTCACTTTAACAATAGCTGATAATCCAAACGATCCTCACTATTTTTCTTCTTCTTTCACCTTTTTCAAAAGCGCTTTGAGCTGCTTTACCTTCTCAGGAAATTGAGCAGCTACATTATGCTTTTCGGACGGGTCATTTTTCAGGTCATACAATTGATCTGAATTGCTGTAACCTGTTTCAATATTTACTTCTTCCATCAATGGTCTGCCATTGGAGGGTGATATATATTTCCATCCATCACTGACGATACTCTATGCACTGTTGGCAGATTGCTCTACAATAAAATCTCTGGATATATTGCTTCGGCCCAATAATTTAGAAAGATAATTCCGGCTGTCTGTCCATTCATTTTCCGGCAACTTCACGTGTAACAATTCCGCAAATGATGCCAGCAGATCTATCTGGCATACCATGGCTCTTGATTCTCTGCCGGACTTAATGACCGAAGGCCAAAATACAATAAAGGGAACTCTGGTTCCGGCTTCAAAAGCGCTGTACTTTCCTCCTCTGTATATACCACCGGGTCTATATTTCAATGTATTTGCCGTTTCTTCAGAATTATCGAGATACCCATCATTCAGAACGGGGCCATTGTCACTACTGAATATTACAATCGTATTTTCCAGAATTCCCTTTTCCCTGAGCACATTCAAAATAACACCCACACTGTGATCCATTTCAAGAATAGCATCTCCTCTTTAACCGAGTTGGCTTTTACCTTTAAACTCTGTTGCTGGCATTCTTGGCACATGAATATCATGAATGGCATAATAAAGGAAAAAAGGTTTGTGCTTCCTTAAACTATTATCAATAAACTCTAATGCCTTGGTATTAAATGTGTACCCGAGTTCTTCATCTGTCCACTCACTCCGGGTTCCACCTTTCATAAAACCAATACGCCCTATTCCGTTTACAATATGCCCGTTATGCCCCTGACGCGGATCTGATTTCTGTTTCAAAAGTTCAGGATGATTCTTTCCGGTAAACTCACCGGTATATGCCTGCTGGTAATTTACAGAAATAGGTTCAGCAGAATCAAGTCCGACTGCCAACTGATTTTCCATGAAAATGGTAGGAACCCTGTCTGCAGTAGCAGGGAAAATAAAGGAATAATCAAAACCAACATCTGCCGGCCCAGGGGATACTTTTGTATTCCAGTTTATGGGTGAATGGTTGCCTAGCCCCAAATGCCACTTCCCTACCACACCTGTGCTGTATCCTGCCATCTGAAACACTTTGGGAAGTGTGGTGATACCGGTTGGAGTTATCAGATTGGCATCGCCGGGAAGTATGTTGGTTCCTTTTTCTCTCCAGGCATACCTGCCGGTAATTATGGAATAACGGGAAGGTGTACACGTAGATGCAGTAGTATGTGCATTGGAAAAATTAATTCCATGTTTTGCCAAATAATCAACATGTGGTGTCTGTATATGTGTAGCGCCATTACAACTGATATCTCCGTAACCCAAGTCGTCTGTATAAAGTAGTATCACATTGGGTCTGCTCTTATACTGGGCTTCTGCTTTTACAGTCAGTAACATCAATGTAATGAGAATGGTACAAACACGCAAACCTGATAAATGAAATGAACCTGACAACATAATTCTAAATTATGAAAAAAATATTTGGATATTTTCCTGAATTAAAATGCCATAGAAATCAAGGTTCCCATCTTCAAATCTCCAAATCAGTATAATCTTTTATAATGAGATCCGCCAAAGACAGTTCATCCTCCTGTTCGGTAGTACTAAGCGCTACTACTTTCATACCGGCCCCGATGGCAGAACGTATTCCAACCACAGCATCTTCAAATACCAGGCAATGCGCAGGCTCTGTCTTTAACAAGGAAGCAGATTTCAAATAAATTTCGGGATCGGGTTTACCTTTTTTGATGTGAGAAGAATTCACTACCGCACTGAAGTACTTTTTTATCGGCACATTCTCAAACATAAAATCAATATTGGGTTGTACGCCGGATGTGGCAATGGCCATAGGTATATTTTTACCTTTTAAAAAAGCGAGAAATTCCAACAGACCGCGCACGGGTTTTATGTATGGTTGATAAACTTTTCTGTAAACCGCCTCTTTCTCCAGTGTAGTTTTGAGTATCTGATCATCATTCAATCCTTTGCCATAAATATATTCAATCGCATCTTTATTGGTCCGGCCATTCATGTTTTCGTTAAACTCTTCTTCAGTAATGTGCCTTCCTGTTTTTTCCAGATAAGCAATCCAACTGAGTCTATGGTAGTAATTATTGTCTAACAACGTACCATCAAGATCGAAAATCACAGCCTTAGTATCAAATTTTTTCAACAATTCATTTGCATCCATTTCTCTGACTTTAATTTTGATTTCGCGCGCAAAGATCACGCATTTGAAATCATCGTAAATACCGGATCTTGAATAATTCATTTTCAATCGGATATTATCTTCATTCCGGGAGCCCAAGAAAGGCATTCGTTTTCTCTAATAGATTCAATATAGATAAATGTCCAATCTTCATGATGAGTAATGAAGGTTTTTCGTATAGTCACAAAAAAACCCGAGCGTTTTATGAGCACGGGTTTTAAGAGAATGTGGTTTTAAACAGGATCAACTCATTGCCAACCCACTGTCTGTGTAAGGGTAAAACCCTTGTCCTGATAATCGTTTATCTGCGATTGACCGACAGGTGACATATATACATTGTCTGTAAATGAATTCCGGTTCACGGCACCTTGTACTACCCAATACCCCACCATACTGCTTTGATTGGTACCATCCCATGTCACTATAGTACCATCAGCCAGCATTACTTTTACTTTGCCTTTTGTCCCGGCGCTTAATGCCGATGGAAGTTCTACAGGCAGATTCACCCATGGGCCGAGGAAGTAATCCGGATTGGTACTGAAATCCATGTATTGAATTTTGTTCCATCTCTTGATATCCAGCAGGCGGAATCCTTCCTGTAAAAATTCCATTCTTCTCTCTCTTCTTATTTCCCATATCAGGGCCGGAACATCTCCATCACGTTCAGGATCATCCGGAAGTGCAGCAAGCATTAAATGAGCGGTTTTCTGAACACCTTTGGCAATGGCTGCAGCATCCAGCGGCCTGTCTCTGATCGCATTGATGGAGCGATCTAAATCTGCCTGCGAAATTGCAGGTCCTCCAAAATATTGTGCAAGCACTGCTTTTGCTTCTATCCAGTTTAATACGACCTCACCCAATCTCATCACAGGTGCATCACTGGTGTTTGTATTGCTTCCCCAGGCAGCGGGATAGGTTTTCCCTATGTAGGTAATGGCATCCCGTGAAGCAAACTTATATCCATAAAACAAAGTAGCGGATGCAGGATTTACTTTATCAATAATAGAGGCTTCAAACCGGGGATCTCTTGTCTTTGCAAGACTTGCAATAGAAAAATTTGCAGCATCCGGATTGGATGAATGTTCCCATACATCTCCATCATTCATGATGAAAGATTTTACAAAAACAAGATTCGGATCTACCCCCACCACTTCAGTTCCGTTGGAATAAGAGCCAATGCTATGGGTCACATTTTGCGCCGCATCATACGCTCTATACATCAATACCTCCGGATTGCCGGCGAGATTATCAGAAGTAAACAAGGATTTAAAATCACTGGTGAATTTCCACTTGTTACTGTTCATCACATATTCTGCTGACTGAACAGCCAGTTGAAGATATTTCTGAGCTCTGGTTGCATCCAGATTGTGATAGTACTCATAAGTGCCTTCAAATAACATAAACCTTGAGATAAACCCTGCCGCAATGTATCTGTTCAGATATTGAGCGCCATCATTTTCACGCATATTCGCCAGGACATACTGAAAATCTTCATATACTCTGTCCATCACATACCCTCTCGGGTCTCTGTCCTTATATAGTGTATCCAGCTCATTTTCTTTCACGACTCTTCCAAAATAAGGTACGTCACCAAAAACGCTTACCAGTCTGGAATATTCATACCCTCTGAAAAATCTGGCAACTGCAGTCCAGTGATTCAAGGCCTCTGTAGAAAGGTTTGGCTTGGCAATGGTGCTTACCCGGTCGAGCAAGATGTTTGCTTTGCGTACCCAGGCAAAGTCCCATGTAGGCCCTGCATATTGAGCAAGCCAGGCAGCTGCCTCAGAAGTTGACCCTCTGGACGAAGGTACTGAGCTTTCAAAGTTCGACTGCACATTCTTGCCTGTGAGATCATCATTGAATGTAAAACCTCTCACTGGCGTGTAATCGGCCGTAAATGATGTATTGTATCCAACAAAATAGTTGGTATAGAATCCATTTGCAAACATGCGGATATCATCTTCATTTCGCCAATACTGCCCGTCAGCATCTACATAACTGGTCAATGGTGGCCTGTCCAAAAAATCTTTTTTGCACGATGTGAAAAGCAAACCTGCTATTCCCAGGCCAAAAACATATTTAATTATTTTCATTGTTATAGATTTAAAAGGTTAATTGAACGCCAACAGAAATACTCTTGAATGCGGGTGTTCCAATACCGGTACGACCAAGATTATAATTGGATGTATTCCACATTGAGTATCCGCTGATTGATTCAGGATCTATTGGTAAACCTCTCAAGTGATCCCAGGTAATGAAATTTTCTAAAGCGCCATATACCCTAAAAGAACTTACACCAACTTTATTAATCAGATTCTTTGGAAGAGAATAACCAATCGTCAGGTTTTTTAATCTGAGGTAGGCCATATTCAACAAATATCTGTCCTGAACCTGCATGTTGTTTGCAGAATTGCTTCCGCCATTATTGTATGCCGCCGGATAAAATGCATCGGTATGATCGGGAGTCCAGTAATTTCCGGCAATTGCTTGCGGCATGGCTCCATCAGAAGATTGCCATCCGGGTATGGCTAAAAACCCTTGTCCCCAGGTTTGACGACTTCCAACTCCCTGAAAGAATACACTGAAATCAAACCCTTTAAAATCAGCGCCGATCCTGAATCCATAATCATAGCGCGGATTATCATTTCCGATCACTTCCAGATCTCCATGGTCGTCCAAAGAAGCACTTCCATTGTCTATGACACCATCACCATTCAGGTCCTTAAACTTCACGTCGCCGGGGCCAAAGAAGAAATTGGATGAATTTTGCAGAAACACCTGATAAACCGGCTTCTCCCCATTCTTTCCGGGTTTTAGTTTGTAGGCTTTTTTACCTACATATTTTGCAGGTACATCATCTGCAGTTAGGGTGATCAATTGTGGCTTGCCATTGTTATCCAATTCAAAATCACTAAGCTGATAGAGCCTGTCTGTACGATATCCCCAGATTTCACCAATATCTTTTCCGTTGTAATTATTGTAAATACCGGTTGAGGTACCGTATTCAAGAATTCTTGTTTTGGAATCAGAAATATTTCCTTTGAAATTAACTCCCAATCCATTTGCAAAACGATGATTCAACTCTACTGTCAACTCCCATCCATTGGTACGAAGCGATCCGAAATTTCCCTGTGGGGCACCAGTACCATAAGTTAAAGGAATTCCTTCCATCGGGACAATCATATTCTTCGTATCCCTCTGATAAAGGTCAAAGGTTACGGTTACCTTATTATCAAGAATTCCCAAATCCAGACCTATGTTTTTTGTTTCAATATCCTGCCAGGTAATATCATGTACAATAGCCGGCGGAGTACCCACCGTAACTACTTTTGATCCATTGGCAGCAATCCAGGATGACAACCCGCTTTCCATCAAAGGCATATATAAAGTGTTCGGTACGGTCTGGTCACCGATTGAACCCCATGAACCGCGAATCTTTGCAAAATTCAAAACATTCTGCGATTGCATAAAGTTTTCGTTACTCAAGATCCATCCTACGGATACAGAAGGGAACCATCTCCACCAAAGGTTTGAAGGAAACTTGGAAGACCCGTCACGGCGAAGGTTTCCCTCAATCAGGTATCTATCCTTATACGCATAGTTGATACGACCAAAATAACCCAATTGTGACTCCCATAATTTATCTCCATACACAATCGGAGGTGTACCCACCGCAAAATTAAATTCTGGGTTGTTAATGTCTGTCAATTGATTCACTTGTTGTGATTGCCATTCAGTGGTAGCAGCTACCCTGTTCATACCTAACATGAATTTAAAATGATGATCTGTATTGAGCGCCCAATTGTATGTCGTAAAGGCATTGATGGTGGTGCTGAAAAAATTGGTAGCACTTCTGATGATATGATCAGGGTTGGCTCCCAGGGAAGTGTAAGTGTCATAAGACAAATCAAATGCTTTCATGGCTCCCGGTGCGGAGGATGAAACTACATTTCCTGTACTGTCCACATATACCGGATTTCCATCGCTGTCAAATCTTTGTTTGGGAGCAGACCATGAGTTGGCCGCTGTATATCTTGTACCCGGTCTCTTCCAGTTTTCTTCCTGATTGCTGTATGTGTAATCAAAATCCAACGTCCAGTCTTTGGTAAACCTTAAAGTAGTTCCTACAGAAACGTTTACATAGTTCTGTAAGATATTGGCTGTATTTGCTGCTGCCGCTTCACTAACCGGGCTTCGTATGGGGTTTCCATTTTGATCATTACCAAAAGGATATAAAGGCCCCCACCTGTACAGATAAAGCCACGGGTCGGCAGTAGTAGAATTTGTGACATAAGCATAATCTTTATTTCTCCGCGAGAAAATCGTACCACCGCGAATTGTAATGTATTTATTGATTTCACTGGAGAGTCTTAAAGACGCATTGTACCGGGTAAAATCATCTTTTTTTGCCGGCTTCATCATACCACTCTGATCGAGGTAGCCCAATCCAATGTTATAGGATGTTTTACCAAGCGTTTGACCAACAGTAATATCATGCTGCTGGGTAGGTGCCCATTCTTTGATCATATAATCATAGGGATTGTATGTTCTCATCCCCATCTTCTGATTGCTGGCTCCCTGCACATACCAGTCGCGTCCAAATACGGTAGGGTCTTTAGAAGAAATCGTACTTCCGTAAAGTTTTTGCCACTCTACCGCTTTATTGTATGAGTTTCTATCTACATAATAGAATGCCCCTGTAGGTGTAAATGTCCCTACTCTTTCTGCCGCATCTACTGTATATTTTAAAGCATCTACGCCACCCATCTTCAAATCTTTCCAGACATTCTGCCACGATAAATTACCGGAGTAAACTACTTGTGGTTTGCTCGTGCCCGATCCTTTCTTTGTGGTAATCAGAATGACGCCATTGGATGCCTTGGCTCCATAGATAGATGCCGCTGCTGCATCTTTCAATACAGAAATGGTTGCAATGTCGTTTGGATTTACAATCTGAATACTTGGTATCTCCACATTGTCAAGAAGGATAAGCGGTGCGCTTGAACCTCTGAAAGAAGTCATCGCCCCACGGATTTTGAGAATGGGATCAGACCCCACCTCACCACTTGGGATGATTACGTTCAATCCTGTCACTGCGCCTTGCAATCCTCTTCCAACATCTGCAATAGGCCTTGCCGTAAGAGTCTGCTTTACATTGACGGTAGAAACTGCGCCGGTCACATCGCCACGCTTTTGAGTACCATAACCCAATACCACTATATCTTCCATTGACTTATCCTTTGCCGATAGCACGATATTAATGACATTGGATTGACCAACTGTGACCTGCCTGGTCTCAAATCCAATAAATGAAATTTCCAGTATCTGGCCACTGGAAGCACGAATACTGAACTTTCCGGAAGCATCTGTTTGAGTTCCTGTAGCAGTTCCCTTTATGATAACGGATGCACCATTGATGGGTGTATCGTCAGACGAAAGTACAGTTCCGGTGACTGTTCTTTCCTGAGCAAATACCGTTTGCTGCAATTGCAGCACGAGAATTACAACAAGAAATTTGAAGAGTTTTCTCATGATGAGTGATTTTGATTTTGAAAAATTTTAATTATAAAACTTCAATTCCAGCCTTTATATAGGGTTGCAGGGTTGAATGATCGGGGGCTAATTCTGTAATCAATACATCAATCTTATCGATACCACAAATCGGAATAGGTTGCCGGGAGTTTATCTTTTCTGAAATAGTAAGACATACCAATTTGCGGGACGCAGCAATCATCGCTTTCTTAATTTGCACAATTTCCCAGTCATTGTCAGATACTCCTTCCTCAATGCTTATCGCATTTATTCCCATAAAACATATATCCACTTTCAGTTCCTTAATCTTAGAAATAGCTTCTGATCCTACGGTAATCCGTGATGTCTTACTTACTTTGTCTCCAATGGCAATCACATTGAGCAATGGATGATTGCTATATTCCATCAATGCGGGCAAACTTCCTGAGATAAAAGTGGCATTCAGATCGAGTGGTAATTCCTTGGCCATTTCTATAATAGTAGTTCCGCCCCCGGAAAGAATGAACATATCTTCCTTAATAAGCCCGACTGCTTTTTTTGCAATTATTTTTTTTTGATTGTAGGCATACACTTCCTTACTTGACTGGTTGCCATTATGAAAAGAAAGTGACACTGCTCCACCATGTACTTTTATAATCCTCCCGTTTTCTGAAAGCTCTTGTAAATCTCGGCGAATCGTATCATTGCTGACATGCAACTGATCGCTCAGGTCATTAAGCAATACCTTATTATGAAGGTTAACCTGATGGATAATATAGTCTTGGCGGTCGTTCTTTTGCATATCTGGCAATATGAATTACCAAATGTAATAACATTACGTTAAAACTTGCAAAAACTGCAAAAAAAAATTTAAAAAAACCTGCACTAAGTGAAATTCTATTGAGAATCAATGCATACAAGATTTAACAATCACTCATCCTCTATAGATCGCCCACCTTCAAATATTTCGGCGATCTTCTTCGCCTGATAAATATTCCTGTTATACTTATTACCCAAAACAATGATGGTCACGGAATCCTGGATGCTTCTGATGAAAACAGTATTGTTACCATGCCACCATCCATTGTGATAAATAACTTTTCTTCCATCCGGAAATACATTCATACGCCATCCATACCCATAATTTCTAATGCCGGGCCTTTCATTGCTATAGGGTGTATAGGCTTCTTCAAGTGTTTTTTTGGAAAAGAAAAAATCAGAGTACATCGCCTGATCCCACCTGAGCATGTCTTCCGGTGTGCTGTAAATATTTTTATCACCAAATCCCTGATCCAGAAACGTGTAAGGTTCTTTCCTTCCCCGATAATCATAGGATGCCATCGACCTTGCACTATCTCTTTTCATATTAAATACATAGGTATCCTTCATACCAATGGGAATGAAGAAAGTTTTTTTCAGGTAATCTTCATACGACATTCCCGATGCTTTTTCAATAATCAATCCGAGCAAAGAGTAATTTGTATTGCAGTAACTGAAATGGGTATCCGGCCGCCCTGTGCCCGGTGGTCTAAACTCCATCAAATACTTCAGTATAGTTTCATTGGAACAGAAGGAGTCTCTCGGCCATCCAAGTTTCTCCATAAAATACAGGTAATTCGGAAGACCGCTTCTATGGCTCAACAGCAATTTCACTGTGACTCCTTCATAAGGAAATCCAGGAAAAAATTTTTGAAGACTGTCATTCAACGACAACTTACCATCCTGCACCAATTTCAAAACAGCCATTGCCGTAAAGGTTTTGGAAACAGATGCCAGGTGAAACGCACTATGTGGCGTGAGCGAGTCTTTTTTCTTCAGATCAAAATAACCGTGATACTTTTCAAAGATGATTTGCCCATTCTTTGCTACCAGTATTCCCCCGTTGAACCCGAATCTTAAAAGTGTTTTCTGATAAAACTCCCCGATCTGATCACTGTAATACTTCAATTTTGCCTCGGGCATCACCCCTGGTACCGGCGGATGATAAACGGTAGAATCTATTTCCGGAAGGCGTTGTCGGCTTGTTCCTGACTGACAGGAGCAGAAAAAAATAGAAACAATAAAGTAGAAAAAAAGAATTCTTAAAACATTCAAATGTATCACTGTTGATTTCAATTGGATTAAGGATTTATATTTGCAATATTACATTACAATTAAAAAATGGTTGAAAAAAATCTAACCAGTTTTCCTAAAGAAAAAATAAATATCCTCTTTTTAGAAAACATCAGTCCATCCGCTGCTAAAAAATTTTCTCAGGCAGGTTATACCTCGATTACTACGATCTCGTCAAGCCTCTCTCCTGAAGAACTGAAAAAGCAAATCAGGAATACACACCTGCTTGGCATCCGATCTAAAACTCAAATCGACAAGGAAATATTGCAGGCAGCTGACAAATTGCAGGCGATAGGATGCTTCTGCATCGGTGTGAATCAGGTAGATCTTAAAGCAGCCACAGAAAGTGGTATCTGCGTATTTAACGCCCCTTACAGCAACACACGCTCTGTCGCAGAACTGGTATTGGCCAGCAGCATTATGCTCATCAGAAAGATTCCCGATAAAAACAAAGCTGCCCATGAAGGCATCTGGCTAAAGGAATCAAAGGGCAGCCACGAACTGAGAGGCAAGACCCTGGGGATCGTCGGATACGGAAACATAGGCAGCCAGGTGAGTGTATTGGCTGAATCGCTGGGAATGAAAGTGATCTTTTATGATGTAGAAACTAAAATGCCTTTAGGAAATGCTTCAGCAAGGAAGAGCCTGAAAGAATTGATTCAGGAATCCGATATTGTGACTTTGCATGTACCCGAACTTCCAACTACAAAAAATCTGATCAATAAAAATAATCTTAAACTCTTTAAGAAAAATGCAATCCTGATCAATTACGCCCGTGGCCAGGTAGTTGATCTTGATGCGCTCCGAAACGCTATTCTTGAAAGCCATCTCACAGGAGCGGCGGTGGATGTTTATCCTGAAGAACCTGAAAAAAACGGAGCCTATTTCAAGAGCCCGTTACAGGGCCTTCCCAATGTCATTCTTACCCCACATATCGGTGGAAGCACTGAAGAGGCGCAGCAAAATATTGGTGAAGATGTAAGTCAGAAACTTTTCAATTACCTGGAAATGGGGATCACGACCGGATCACACACTGTGCCTGCACTCAACCTACCGTTGCATCCCGGCACACACCGCATTTTACACATACACCATAATGTCCCCGGCGTACTCTCTTCCATAAACTCAAGCCTTTCATCACATCAGATCAACATCTCCGGACAATATTTAAAAACAAACGAAACCATTGGATACGTAGTCCTGGATGTCGACAAGAAAATTTCAAAAAATGCATTACAGCTTTTGAAGGAAGTCCCCAATACCATCAAAGTGCGCTTACTTTATTAACTAAGGTTATGCCCATTCAAAACACACGGAAAATATTGATTTAACCTTTTTACTTTTGCATTCCGGAAAAATTATTCCCCTAAAAAATTAAATACCCCTTTCCAATGAAAGTGATGAAATTTGGTGGCACCAGTGTAGGTCGTCCTGAAAGAATGATCCAGATAGCAGGCCTGATCACCAAAGAAGACGAACCAAAAATTGTTGTACTGAGTGCGTTGAGCGGCACTACCAACACGTTGGTAGAAATCAGCAATGCTTTAAGTAAAGGAGACAGAGAAAGTGCAAGGCAGCGGATTGAAGAACTGGAAAGGCATTACCAGAACTTTATCATCAATCTGCTCAAAACCGAAAAAGGATATGCAGAAGGAAAACGAATCATTGAAGAACACTTTGAGTTTCTCAATATCATTCTGAAAATCTCTTACAGCGAGTCGTTGAATAAAGACATCCTGGCTCAGGGTGAATTGCTGAGTACAAAAATTTTCAGTGCATACCTTACTGAGGCGGGCATTGCACATTCATGGCTTCCTGCCCTTGAATTTATGACAATTGATGCAGCCAATGAGCCACAGGTAGGCAGTATTAAAGTGAAACTTGCTAAAACTTTGAAGCAACATCCAGACGAAAAACTTTTCATCACACAGGGCTTCATCTGCAGGAATGCGCGAGGAGAAGTTGACAACCTCAAGAGAGGTGGAAGTGACTATACCGCATCGCTGATTGCAGCAGCCATCAATGCTTCTGTTTGTGAGATATGGACTGACATAGATGGAATGCACAACAACGACCCAAGAATCGTCAGGAACACCTACCCTATTCGTAAACTCAGTTTTAATGAAGCAGCTGAACTTGCATATTTCGGAGCAAAAATTCTTCACCCTGCAAGTATCTGGCCGGCACAATATTTTAATTTTCCGGTCAGGCTGCTCAATACGATGGAGCCCGATTCACCCGGCACACTGATTCAATCTGAAGCCGATTCTGAAGGAGTCAAAGCAATAGCTGCCAAGGACAACATCATCGCCATAAAAATCAAGAGTACCCGAATGTTGCTGGCGTATGGATTTCTCAGGAAAATCTTTGAAGTCTTTGAAAAGTATATGACTCCGATCGATATGGTAACCACATCCGAGGTGGCGGTTTCGCTCACCATTGACAACGATACCTATCTCGAGGAAATCAGTAAAGAGTTGGAAATGTATGGTCGTATCATGATCGATTCAGGCCAGACAATTATTTGTATTGTAGGAAATAAGATTGCGGGCACACCCAATGTATTGACAAATATTTTTGACAGTCTCAACGATATTCCGGTAAGAATGGTAAGCTTCGGTGGCAGTCAGCACAATGTAAGTATATTGGTTCCGGAAGAGTTCAAGGAAAAAGCCTTGCTTCAATTACATCACGGATTGTTTGAACAGGTCAGTAGCTGATGCGCAATTTTTTGTAAACAAAACTCATCAACCACATCGGGCCAATCAACAGGAATTGTAAGTCTTTGAAGAAAGATGGCTTCTTTCCCTCCACCCCATGCCCGTAAAACTGTCCGATCCAGGCCAATACAAAAACAACAAGACATACAAGCCACAGCGGCCATACCACATACTTGACAATGAAATGGCAAATGCCCAGACACAATAGAGCAAAAAAGAGCATGCCGACTCCCAGGGTAAAAGACATTCTGAAATAATACAACATCACCAGAAATAACGCGATCATGGCGGCATTATACACAAGAGGAATCTTTATACAATATAAAAGCCCGGTAATAGACCAAAATATTAATGGAACGCAAATCCAGTGAATCATTTTGTTGGTCTTATTTTGGTGACTTTGGCCATACTCTGAAAGCCATTGATTGACAGATTTCATTTCAAATCCCGTTTAGTATTGGTTAATAATGTCTATCCTGAAAATTAATATTAATTCCTCATCCTGTGCAGCCGATGTCCAAAGTAAAGATTTTAACGTGGAATTTTTAATATTCCTGTTTCAGATTGACAATAAGGTACTTAAGGATTTCGTAACTTTGCACCCCTGTCAATGTGGCTGTTGAATAATAATTTGCACAGCATTTGACTGTTTGATATACAATTTATCTAGAAAATCTTAAATCAGAATATGCCAGGAATCTTATCCCTGTTGTTTGGAGGAAATAAAAGTCAGAAAGACGTAAAAGCCATTCTACCTCAGGTGGCAAAAATCAATTCATTTTTTGATGAATACCATTCGTTGACAAATGATGAACTCCGTAACAAAACCCAATATTTCAAACAAAAAATTCAGAATCATACAAAGGACATTGATTCCGAAATCCAATCAAAACAAGAGCAGGCCGAACTGCTGGATTCTGCAGATATTTCCGGCCGGGATGCCCTCTATCACGATATTGACAATCTGAAGAAAGACCGTGATAAAAAGATAGAAGAAGTTTTGAAAGAGATTTTGCCGGAAGCATTTGCTGTCGTGAAGGAAACCTCCAGGCGATTTAAAGAAAATTCCGAAATGGAATCCACCGCTACGGCATTGGACAGAGAGTTGAGTATTCTTAAACCCTATATTCAAATAGAAGGCGATAAATCAATTTTCAAGAATCGTTGGATGGCGGGTGGTAATGAAATCACATGGAATATGGTGCATTATGATGTACAGCTGATAGGCGGTATGGTTTTGCATCAGGGCAAAATAGCAGAAATGGCCACAGGTGAAGGTAAGACCCTTGTTTCCACCCTACCCGCCTATCTGAATGGACTCGCCGGTCTGGGAGTACATATCGTGACCGTCAATGATTATCTCGCACGACGCGATAGTGAATGGAACGGCCCCATCTTCGAATGGCTTGGCCTTACTGTAGATTGTATAGACAAACATCAGCCTAACAGCGCTGAAAGAAAGAAGGCGTATCAAAGTGATATTATTTACGGAACAAATAACGAGTTTGGCTTCGACTACCTGAGAGACAACATGGTGCATTCACCGGAAGAAATGGTACAGGGCAAACATCACTTTGCCATGGTGGATGAAGTAGATAGTGTATTGATTGATGATGCACGTACACCATTAATTATTTCCGGTCCGATTCCCCAGGGAGATAAACAGGAGTTTGACCAATTGAAACCCCGCGTAGAAAAAATTGTGGAAGCACAAAGAAAAGTAACCAATGCTTTTCTGATAGAAGCAAAGAAAAAAATAGCAGAAGGAAACGACGATCCAAAGGAGAATGGCGGAGGGCTGGCATTGTTCAGATCTCATAGAGGGCTTCCAAAAAACAATGCATTGATCAAATACCTGAGTGAGCCGGGCATGAGGGTGAAGTTACAGAAGACAGAAAACCATTACCTGGCAGATCAGCAAAAGAATATGCATATTGTTGACGAAGAACTCTTCTTTGTCATTGATGAAAAAAACAACTCTGTGCAACTTACGGATAAGGGGATTGCACTAATCACCAGAAGCGGTGAAGATCCGGAATTCTTTATCATGCCTGATATCGGCATGAAACTCGCAGAAATCGAAAAGAGCGATTTATCAGCAGAAAAAAAGCTGGAGCAGAAAGAACAATTGATGAATGATTACAGCATCAAGGCAGAGAGAATCCATACGGTACAGCAACTGCTCAAGGCTTATACACTCTTTGAAAGAGATGACGAATACGTGGTAATTGACGGACAGGTTAAGATAGTGGATGAGCAAACAGGCCGTATTATGGAAGGTCGTCGTTATTCTGATGGATTACACCAGGCCATTGAAGCCAAGGAAAATGTGAAGATCGAAAGTGCTACTCAAACATACGCCACCATTACACTGCAGAACTATTTCAGGATGTATCATAAGCTGGCAGGTATGACCGGAACAGCCGAGACCGAAGCCGCAGAATTCTGGGATATTTATAAATTGGATGTCGTTTCTATACCAACTAACGTACCGGTTATACGTACTGATGCACAGGACCTTGTTTATAAGACCAAGAGAGAGAAATACAAAGCCGTCATTGATGAAGTAGAAAAACTGATCCAGGCGGGAAGGCCTGTATTGGTGGGTACAACTTCTGTGGAAGTGAGTGAACTGCTGAGCCGGATGATGAAGCAAAAACAGATTGCTCACAATGTATTGAATGCAAAACAGCATGCGAAAGAAGCACAGATCGTAGCTGAAGCGGGGCTTGCCGGCGCAGTCACGATTGCTACCAACATGGCAGGTCGGGGTACGGATATTAAATTAGGGCCTGGAGTAAAGGAAGCAGGTGGCCTTGCTATCATGGGTACTGAACGTCATGAAAGCCGCCGTGTGGACAGACAGCTTCGTGGCCGGTCAGGCCGACAGGGAGATCCGGGGTCTTCACAGTTTTTCGTATCGCTTGAAGACGACCTGATGCGTATGTTCGGAAGTGAAAGGATTGCATCCCTGATGGATAGAATGGGATACAAGGAAGGCGAAGTGATTCAGCACAGCATGATCTCAAAAAGTATTGAAAGGGCTCAAAAGAAAGTAGAAGAAAACAACTTTGGCATCAGAAAGAGATTGCTGGAATACGATGATGTGATGAATAAGCAGAGAACCGTCATCTATGGAAAACGAAACCACGCCCTGTTTGGGGAAAGGCTTGCACTTGACCTTGATAATGCATTCTATTCGGTAGCCGATGGTATCATTGCTTCATTCAAGGAAATTGAAAATCATGATGAATTCAAATTGAGTGCCATCATGAATTTTGGAATTGATACTTCTATTACTGCTGAAGAATTAGCCAATGAGGATGCAAATTCACTAACCCATAAATTGTATTACGAAGCAAAAGATCAGTACAGGCAAAAAACAAATCAATTAGCCGAAAATACACTTCCTGTACTCAAAAATATCCGGAAAGAGCAAAGCGCCAATATCGTTAATGTAGCTGTTCCATTCACCGATGGGAAGAAGGCAATGAATATCATTGCACACCTTGACAAAACCATCGATACCGGAGGTAAGGAACTTATCAATGCCCTGGAAAGAAACGTTACCCTGGCGTTGATTGACGACCAATGGAAAGAACATCTGAGAGCTATGGACGATCTCAGACACAGCGTGCAATCCACTGCAGGTTATGAACAAAAAGATCCACTGATTATTTATAAGCTGGAGGCATTCAGTGCTTTCAAACAAATGAATGATACAGTCAATAAGGATATTGTCAGCTTCCTCGCTCATTGCCAGATACCTGTGGAACAGGCAAGGCCAAGCAGTGTATTGGATGAAAAGAGACGCAAAACAGATATGAGCAAATTGCACCAGCGCAAAGAAGCCTATGCTGGTGCTCCAGCTGGCGGAGGTCCTGAATATGTGGGCGGGGAAAATGAATATATAGACCCTTCTGAAAATGTACGAAGAGAACCCGTCATAGCCGAACCAAAGATTGGAAGAAATGATCTATGTCCTTGTGGAAGCGGAAAAAAATATAAGAACTGTCACGGCAGATCCTGATAAAAGAGAATGTTATTATCATTATGTATAACATTTATCCTTAAATGAATTTAGAAAGCCTCGTCAACCCATTGAGGCTTTTTTTGTGGATAAAGAGTTTGAAAGGCCAATGGGAATATTTCAATGGTACCCCTATTACAGAATAAGCGTTCACTAAATCCATCCCAACTCCTCAACCTAAGTGTGGCATGGGTTTCAAAAGAATCATCTACACCACACTACCCCTTTTGCTACATTTTCATCACTGACTTAGAAGTCGTATTTAGAATTCACATATTATAATTATCCACAACATTTGTCCAAACGTTTATAAATATTTCACCCGAATAATCATAAAACCCTAAATTTACACATCTCACTTTTCAAGCTGAGGCAATATTTAAACTCATTTAAAACCCAAAAAACTTTCATTATGTCAAAACACATAACCGCCTATTGCATGAAGACCAAAGAAAAAAATGTACCCATGCAGGATGCAGTAATCACTAAAACTTCAAGAGGCGGCTACATGGCCCAGGGTCATGATGGCAAAGGAAACAAAATGACCACCATGCTCAGTGAAGAGAAAGCAAACCAGGCCATTAAGGACGGAGTGGCAAAAAAGGGTTGGTAACGAATCAAATCCAAAGAAACCGTATCAATGAAAATTGGTACGGTTTCTTGCATATTATACCCGGGTGAACATCTTCATTCCAGGAAAAAATTACTTTCTATCAGCGCAATCTAAAAAATATGGGCGAGATTATATATTCTTGCCAAATCTCGATTTCAGGGAAATAAAAACATCCGCATCTATTCAAAAATAGAACAATAGCTATCTTTGATTCTATATAAAATTTCTTCATGATTTTCAGAAGTAAAGCGCCACTGAGAATTGGTCTGGCCGGAGGTGGAACTGACGTGAGCCCCTATAGTGACGAATATGGAGGGGCTATTTTAAACGCCACTGTGTCGTTATTCGCCTATGCAAATATTGAACTTCTTCCGGAGAATAAAATAATACTTGAGGCAGCAGACCGGAATGAACAGCAGGAATTTGACTTCAGCGACACCTTGCCGATTGATGGCACACTCGATCTTTTGAAAGGGGTTTACAACAGCCTTCAGAAAAAATACAATTCCATAAAACAGGGATTTCGCCTGACTACTTATGTGGACGCTCCTTCCGGATCGGGTTTGGGTACCTCCTCTACCCTTGTGGTGGCCATACTCGGAGCCTTTGCAGAATGGCAAAAACTCGCGCTGGGTGATTATGATTTCGCACACTATGCCTATCAGATAGAACGAAATGATCTCAATCTGGCCGGTGGAAAACAAGATCAATATGCAGCCACATTTGGTGGTGTAAACTTTATGGAATTTTATGCAGATGACAAGGTGATCGTAAATCCATTGCGCATTAAACCGGAATATATTCATGAATTACAAAATAACCTTGTCTTATATTTTACAGAAACCAGCAGAGAAAGTGCGATCATTATTAATGAACAGGTAAAGAATGTAAACGAAAGGAACATCCGGAGTATTGAAGCTATGCATCAGCTTAAAGAACAAGCGCGAATGATGAAGGAAGCACTTCTCAGAGGAAAATTGAACGAATTTGGCGAAATCCTGGATTTTGGATTTCAACAGAAAAGAAGAATGGCTCATAACATATCCAATTCATTTCTGGAATCTATTTACGATGAAGCAAAGAAAGCAGGGGCATCTGGTGGAAAGATAAGCGGAGCCGGAGGAGGTGGATTTATGATCTTTTATTGCCCGGGAAATAATAGATTTGAAGTCATCAGAAGGTTGAAAAATATCGGTGGCAGTGTACGAGAGTATGCTTTTACCAAGTATGGATTGACCACCTGGACAGCATAATATTTTTTAAAGAAACAAGCAAAATGGAAAAGATCAAAAACCTGATTCAGAGTTCAATTGTTACCAAAGAAAAAATATTGAATGATGAAGGCCTGATTCAGACAATCAGAGAGAGTGTAACATTGATCGTTTCGGCTTTTCAGAATGGAAATAAAGTGCTCTTTTGCGGAAACGGTGGCAGTGCTTCAGATGCCCAGCATCTTGCAGCAGAATTCAGTGGTAGATTTTATAAAGACCGGGATGCATTGCCTGCGGAGGCTCTGCATTGCAATACCAGTTATCTTACAGCTGTAGCCAACGATTACAGCTTTGATGTCATTTTCAGCCGCCTGATACTGGGGATCGGCAAACCCGGAGACATTCTTGTTGGGCTAAGCACCTCAGGCAATAGTAAGAATGTAGTCAACGCTTTTGAAGCAGCCAGAGAAAAAGGTATGAAGACAATCGCATTTACCGGAGCGAACGGTGGAAAGTTAAGAGATGTGGCAGATCTGCTTATTAATATTCCATCGGATGATACACCAAGAATCCAGGAGGGACATATCACCATCGGACACATCATTTGCCAACTTGTAGAAGAATTATATTTCCAGAATGCCAATAATTAATGAGGCTATCATACTTGCCGGTGGGCTGGGAACCCGTTTGAGAAGTGAGGTCAGCGATGTACCCAAATGCCTGGCCCCTGTGAATGGCATACCCTTTTTATCCTATCTGATCAAATACCTTACACAGGAAGGAATCCGGCATTATATTTTTTCAATAGGATACAAGAAAGAACTGGTCATTGATTTTCTTGAAAGAAAATATAAAGGGCTTTCGTATTCAATTTCGTCAGAAGATCAACCGCTTGGCACAGGAGGTGCCATCAGGCTTGCCGGCGAGAAAGCTACTGAAACAAATGTCCTTATCTGTAATGGGGATACACTTTACAAAGCAGATATTACCGAATTGGCAGAATTTCACCTTGAGAAAAATGCTGAATGTACCATTGCGCTGAAGCCAATGACGAATTTTGAAAGATATGGATCGGTCACGATGGATCAGTACAATAGGATTACAGCATTCAATGAAAAGACTTTCTGCAATTCCGGGCTCATAAACGGGGGGATATATATCCTCAAAAAGCCGGGGTCATTGCCCTTTGAAAAGGGAAAATCTTACTCTTTTGAAAACGATTTTCTGAAAGTATCTGCAGACAAAAACGGATCTGTTTTTGGATGCCGGCAAGACAGGTATTTCATAGACATCGGCATCCCTGAAGACTACCGAAAAGCTGCGACTGACACAGAATTTACCGCTTTAGCGTCCTAAAATTAATTCACCACCCCGGGCAGCTTGCTAAAATTTTTAAAACATGACAGTAACAAAGGCAATATTTTGCTATTTTTGCGCTCCATTTGAATTCGGGTGAAAGAGTATAGAAAAAGTCCTCGTTTGGCTTCTAAAAGATAAAACGAACCGGCCCCGTAGCTTAACTGAATAGAGTATCCCGACCTTAGGTCGGGAAGGTTTCAGGAAAGCAG
>CAYXAL010000009.1:38934-105084 GCA_964463015.1 uncultured Ginsengibacter sp. | reverse complement strand
ATAAATATGTTTTTTAAAATGAAATAATTGCTAAGTTCAACTTCTACTGCTAAGGAAAGCTACCGGAGGTTTAGTTCAACATTCAGTTTTGCGTAAGCAGAGGGCGACGAATAAATCCTCATCTTAGTGCTACTATCAGCTACATATCCGCTTACTGAACACAGATGAGCGATAGAATATATTCTTATCCTTTGTAACTTCGGTCAGCAGCAGTTCCTGGCTTGATGTTTTCCAAATGCCCTACCGAACGCAAAGCAGTGGCCGTTAATTTTACCGTAATCGGAAAGGTTACTGTTTAGTTCCTGACGGATTAATTGTAATTTTTTTTTATAAGATGGCATGTAATTAATATATTTACCTGCCAATTTTCCTTAAAGACCTCATCTGCTTGCCTGCATCTTCTTTTGCTTTTCTATTATTAATCTAAAAATTTTGCCGTTATGGACTTTAAAACTATGAGCAAACAAAGAAAGTATGTTCTGATTTTTTCTGCCGTCGGAGTCATTTCAATGTTCTTACCCTGGTTCTCAATTTCAGTAATGGGATTCTCTCAATCCACAAGTGGTATGCATGGATGGGGAGTTCTTGGATTTTTCTGTTTTATTATTGCCGGACTCATTGCACTCTATGGCAATCAAAAACAAAACATTGACAAGTCTTTGTGGATGCTGACTTTGATATTAGGGATTATCCCGCTTCTGATTGTGGTGATTTATTATTTTAAAGCTTCTGATAGCTTTATGGGTACAGAGTTTATTGGGTTTGGAGCCTACATAACTGCTATTGCTTCTATTGCATTGGTGGCTTCAGCGTTTATGTTCAGATCGCTCAGTGATACCTTGAAGGGAGGTTTTGATAGCCTCAAAAAATCTGTAGAAGATAAATTGGGCAATACAGGAAACGCTGACAATTCATCCACAGGGAGTAACCCGTAGATTGTAACCCGTTATGCCGATGCTATAGAATGGGCAAAGCCGCTGATGGATCCGGACAAATAACCCAGAATGAATCTGGCATAGTTTATTTTTGTAAAAAAAATAAATCATGCCCGATCATTCCACGATTGCAGATATCCGGAAAGTGTATAAAAAAAAGCAACTTGATGAACATGATGTCGTAGCCAATCCCATTGAGCAGTTTGGCAAATGGTGGGATGAGGCGGTGGCCTCTCATCTGGACGAAGTCAATGCGATGACACTGGCTACCTGCAATAAGGAAGGCAAACCTTCTGCAAGAATTGTATTGCTCAAAGGAATTCACAAGGATGGCTTTGTATTTTTTACCAACTACCAGAGCCGCAAAGGCAGAGAACTGGAGGAAAATCCGAATGCAGCCTTATTATTTTTTTGGGAAGCATTAGAACGCCAGGTAAGGGTAGAGGGGAAAGTCTCCAAAATCTCTCCGGAAGAAAGTGATGAGTATTTTAAGAGCCGCCCGTTGGAAAGCAGGATCGGTGCATGGACTTCTCCGCAAAGTAAAGTGATTCCCGACAGGCATTATCTTGATGCCATGCAGCAGGATGTAGAAAATAAATTCAAAGACACCGAAATAACACGACCCGAATTCTGGGGAGGGTACATCGTCATTCCGGATAAAGTTGAATTCTGGCAGGGCAGGCCGGGACGGCTGCACGATCGGTTGTTATATACCAGAGAGAATAATCAGTGGAAGATGGAGCGACTGGCCCCGTGAGATTATTTTTTGGATTTCCCGGCTTCCGGTTTGCTCTTCTTGCTGTTGGCGGGCCTTTTCTTCCCGAACGAACCTTTGAATATTTTTCCTTTGGTGGTTTTTTTATCTCCTTTTCCCATTTGTAATTTTTTTGAATTGAATCTATAAAAAAAGCAAGATACAAATTTTGCATCTTGCTTTTAAATTTTTGATTTCAGCGATCAGATCTTAGAAGATAATTCTTTACCTGGCTTAAATCTTGCAACTTTTTTTGCTTTGATTTTGATGGTAGCACCAGTCTGTGGGTTGCGGCCATTGCGGGCAGCTCTCTTGCTTACAGAGAAAGTACCAAAGCCAACCAAAGTAACTTTGCCACCACCTTTCAGCGTCTTGGCGACAGCACCTGTGAAAGCATCCAAAGCAGCATTAGCCTGAGTCTTGGTGATTCCTGCATCATCTGCCATCTTCGCGATTAATTCAGATTTGTTCATGTTTTGAAATGTTTATATTTTTTTTAAACAGTGGCAAATATATATGCTTTTTAATGTAAACAATGGTTTCGTAAAAATATTTTTTGCACCTTTTATCCTCTGAAATCCGCAAGGATAAAGGATTTGAGAAACCATCCCATTTGCCGGACAGGAAAAATACGGATAAAAAGGGCACCTGGAATATCGTTTTGATATGGAGTAACAGTTTTTGAGTAAAAGGTAATTCATCTATTTTCAGAATGAGTACAAACATACCGGTGCCTCCATCACCTCTACTATGCACTTTTGTTTGGCCAGATTAAATAAGAATACCGGAGCAGGTGAAATGCCCCTCAAATCCTTTCCAGCACTGTCTGAAAGAACAATACATCTTCTCCCCATTTTTCAGCGATGAGATTATGCAGTTTTGATTGCCTGATTTCAAGATAGCTGTTTAACAGGCCGCGGGAAGGAAGAAACAACTGAAACACTAATGTAACACCGCCTTCATCATCATGACCCAATAATTTACTCAGGCTCGTCTCGCCTTTTCCATTCAGGGAAGTTACCAACGGTATCCAGGTGTTTTGCATCCACAAGAGCCATTCATCAAAGACCTGATGATCTACCTTAAATGTGATATTCACTGTGTACATAACTCAGATATTAAGTGTTACTAACACCGGGCAATGATCGCTGTGCTTTACATCAGGATAAATACGGGCATCTGCCACAGAGTTCTTCAGATTGTCCGTTACGCTGATATAGTCTATCCGCCATCCTTTGTTTTCTATTCTGGTTGATGGTCGTAGTTGATGCCACCATGTATATTGATGTGGTTCCTGATTGATCAATCTGAAGCCATCCGCAAATCCATTTTTAAAAAACGCATCCATCCATGCTCTTTCTTCGGGAAGGAAACCGGAAGAATTTTTATTCCCTTTGGGATTGTGAATGTCAATCTCTTTATGGGCAATATTATAATCACCGCAGACAACTAATTGTGTTCTTTCTCTTCTCAACTTTTTCAGATATTTCAGAAAGTCGTCGAGCCATTGATATTTATAAGTCTGACGTTCATCTCCGGTCGTCCCTGAAGGGAAATAGGCACTGATCACACTCAGATCGCCAAAATCAGCCCTTATCACTCTTCCTTCAAAATCGCTCTGTTGATTGTTGTGCCCATACACAACTTTGTCAGGGTGTATGCGGCTGAGAATACCTACACCACTGTATCCTTTTTTTTCTGCACAAAAGAAATTGGAGTTGTATCCCGCTTTTTCAAATACACTTTTATCGATATCACTTTCCTGAGCTTTAATTTCCTGAAGGCAGATGATATCTGCCGGATTGGTCTTTAGCCATTCCGGAAATCCTTTCCGGATTGCTGCCCGTATTCCGTTTACGTTATAACTAATAATTCGTATATCCATTATCGTTATATTTATCAGATATCGTATCCCAATTGAGGCCGGATCCATTTTTCTATCTCTTCTGTGGAGACACCTTTTCTTTTTGAATAGTCTTCTACCTGATCTTTGGATATTTTCCCTACGCCGAAATACTTGCTCTCCGGATGCCCGATATACCAGCCACATACAGAAGAAGCAGGGTACATCGCCAATGCATCTGTCAGTATGGTACCTGCATTTTCAGTAGCATTCAGAAGTTTGAAGAGCTTGCGTTTTTCGGTATGATCAGGACATGCCGGATATCCGGGTGCCGGACGAATGCCCTCATATTTTTCGTTGATCAGGTCCTCATTATTCAGTGTTTCATTGGCTGCGTAACCCCAGAATTCCCTTCTGACACGGGTGTGCATTAACTCTGCAAACCCTTCTGCCAGGCGGTCTGCAAGTGCCTGCAGGATAATTTTGTTGTAATCGTCCAATTGATCTATGAATCGCTGGATATGAGGTTCAATGCCATGGATGGAAACTGCAAAGGCGCCCATATAATCCTTTTCCGGGCTGATAAAGTCTGCCAGAGAAAGGTTGGGCTGGCCTGCAGCTTTCTTCATTTGCTGGCGCAAAAATTCCAACGTCACTTCTTCTTCGGGTGTGGTAATAATTACAGAATCATCACCGATAGCTTTTGCGTCCCACAATCCAATGACTCCGTTGGCTGTCAGCCATTTTTCGTCAATAATTTTTTTCAGAAGTACCTGCGCATCTTCAAACAGTTTTGTGGCTGCTTCGCCGGTTATTTCGTCTTTTAAAATTTGTGGAAATTTTCCATGCATTTCCCACGCAATAAAGAAGGGCTGCCAGTCAAGGTATTTTACAATTTCATTCAGATCATAGTCCCTGAATGCCTGTACACCCATCATTTTGGGCTTCACTGGATGGTAATCTTTCCAATCGGTTTTAAATTTATTTTCCTGAGCCTCGGGAAAAGTCACCATTGGTTTTGCAGCCCGTTTATTACTAAAGTCTTCTCTCAGTTTTTGATATTCATTCCGGATATCGTTCAGATAACTTTCTTTGGTATCCTTATTCAGGAGACTTCCGACCACCGTCACACTCCGGCTGGCATCCAGCACATGAACAACTCCCTTATCATACTCCGGCGCTATTCTCACCGCAGTGTGAAGCCTGCTGGTAGTAGCGCCTCCTATCAAAAGCGGAATATCAAAATTATTGCGCTTCATTTCCTGGGCTACATGCACCATCTCATCGAGTGAAGGTGTGATCAGCCCACTCACTCCAACCATTGCAGCATTGATTTCTTTAGCCTTGGCTAAAAGTTTTTCTGCCGGTACCATTACCCCCATATCAATCACTTCATATCCATTACAACCCAATACCACACCCACAATATTCTTTCCTATATCATGTACATCTCCCTTCACTGTTGCCATCAGTATTTTGGCTGCACCTTCTTCGCTTTCATTAAGTATACCTTTCTCAATATTTTCTTTTTTCAGTTTTTCTTTCTCAGCTTCTATAAAAGGGAATAAGTAATTAACACTCTTCTTCATCACTCTGGCACTCTTTACCACCTGAGGCAAAAACATCTTACCACTTCCAAACAAATCGCCTACTACGTTCATGCCATCCATGAGTGGTCCCTCAATCACATCAAGAGGTTTGGGATATTTCTGCCGGGCTTCTTCTGTATCTGCTTCTATGTAGTCAGTAATACCATTTACCAGGGCATGTGATAATCTTTTTTCTACACCTTCTTTTCTCCATGATTCATCCTTGACCTGCACTTTACCTTTCGCTTTCACGGTTTCTGCAAATGCCAGCAACTTGTCAGTAGATTCCGGATTTCTGTTTAAGATAACATCTTCTACCAATTCCTTAAGTTTCGGTTCTATCTGTTCATAGACCTGCAGTTGACCTGCATTGACGATTCCCATATCCATCCCGGCTTTGATGGCGTGATAAAGAAATACCGAGTGCATGGCTTCTCTCACTGTATCATTTCCCCTAAACGAAAAAGAAAGATTACTGACCCCTCCGCTTACATGGGTCAGTGGCATCAGTTTTTTCACTTCTCTGGTTGCCTCTATAAAGTCCACTGCATTGTCGTTGTGTTCTTCAATGCCTGTGGCTACAGGAAAAATATTAAGGTCAAAAATAATATCCTGCGGGTCCATCCCCACCTTTTTTGTAAGGATATCATAAGCTCTTTTGGAAATTTCAATTCTTCTTGGAATATTATCAGCCTGACCTGTCTCATCAAATGCCATTACAATAACGGCTGCACCAAAAGATTTACAGACCGTGGCTTCATGAATAAATTTCTCCTCGCCTTCCTTTAATGAAATAGAATTCACAATACACTTGCCCTGTACGCACTTCAATCCGGCTTCAATAATGTGAAACTTGGAAGAGTCAATCATAATGGGAATCCTGGCCACATCCGGTTCAGACTGAAGCAGGTTCAGGTATTTCACCATGGCAGTCTCTCCATCCAGCAACGCATCATCCATGTTTACATCCAGCACCTGTGCACCGTTTTCTACCTGCTGCCGTGCAATGGACAACGCTTCTTCATAATTTTCTGCCTTGATTAGCCTCTCGAACTTTTTTGAACCTGTTACGTTGGTACGTTCCCCTACGTTGACAAACAAGGTATCAGGCCTGATAACCAAAGGCTCTAGCCCCGACAATCGTAAAAAAGGATGAATAGTACTCATTGTTTCAATATTTTCGTGTGTTCTTAGTAGTTATATATCCGCCATTTCAGGCAATGGTCGTGCATTGTATTTCCTGACATGCTCTGCGATGTGTTTTATATGTTCTGGTGTAGTGCCGCAGCATCCACCTACAATATTCAGATAACCTTCTTTTGCCCACTCTTCAATGATATGCGCTGTCTCTTCCGGCTGCTCATCATACTCCCCGAATGCATTGGGAAGTCCGGCATTCGGATAAGCTGAGGTGTAGCATGAAGCAAGGCCGCTCAGTTCCTGAATGTGGGGGCGCATTTCTTTTGCTCCCAATGCACAGTTCAATCCCACACTCAAAGGATTGGCATGAGATACAGAAACATAAAATGCTTCCAGTGTTTGTCCGCTCAACGTTCTGCCACTGGCATCCGTAATGGTACCGCTAATCATGATAGGAAGTTCAGGTTTACCCGTATCCCTGAAATATTTTTTGATGGCATAAATGGCAGCCTTTGCATTCAGGGTATCGAAGATGGTTTCTATCAGAAGTAAATCAGCGCCACCGTTAGAAAGGCCGCGAATCTGTTCGTAATAGGCATCTGCCACTTCATCAAATGTGACCGTTCTGTAACCCGGGTTATTCACATCCGGCGACAGGCTCAGTGTTTTGTTTAGTGGGCCAATAGCTCCCGCGATAAACTTTGGTTCAGCATCCGGGTTTTCTTTCATGTACTTCTCAATTGCCTTTTTTGCACATTTTACTGAGGCTATATTCAAATCATAAGCCATGTGCTGGAGTTCATAATCTGCCTGTGCGATAGAGGTGCTGCTGAAAGTATTGGTTTCGATAATATCTGCTCCCGCATCGAGATAGGCTTTATGAATAGACTCTATGATATCCGGACGGGTAATACTCAGCAAGTCATTATTCCCTTTTAAATCCTTTTTGGGATCTTTCAGTATTTCTCCACGAAAGTCTGCTTCGGTGGGTTTGAATCCCTGTATCTGTGTACCCATTGCACCATCAATAATCAGAATGCGTTTACTCAAAAGTTCTTCAATGGGATGTGTTTTCATTCATTTCAAATTTTATTTGTCTGATAAATTTTTATCCGGATTCTTTAGGATACTTTTTAGCCATATATAGCCTGCAAATCCGGAAATAAGCGAGCCGAACAATATGGCAATTTTTGATTCTGTAATCAGAAATGAGTTATCGTAAGCAAGTAATGTGATAAAAATTGACATGGTAAAACCAATTCCGGCCAGCAGTCCGGTTCCCCACACCTGATTCCATTTGAGGTCGCCGGGGAGTTCTGTAATCTTTGATTTAACGGAGATGAGGCTGAACAAAAATATGCCCAGAGGTTTGCCGATTACGAGGCCAAGAATAATTCCCAAACTTGCCGTAGTCAGAAGCCCTTTGTCCCAGCCGGTTTCAAAAACTATCGCTGTGTTGGCTAAAGCAAATATTGGGAGTATGATTAGTGCCACTGGTTTATGTAGCCAATGCTCCAACTTGTAGGACAACGCATTTTCAGAACCTTTATCAAATGGAATTGCAAAGGCGAGTAGTATCCCTGCAAGCGTGGCATGAACGCCTGACCTGAACATAAAATACCACATGACTGCTCCGGTCAACAAATAAATCCACATCCGATTCACCTTTAATCTGTTCAATAGAAGTAATCCTGCAAAAAGGATGGCAACCCAAAGTAAGTTTAGTAAGGATAGATCCGTCGTATAAAAAAATGCTATAACCAGAATGGCACCCAAATCATCAATCACAGCGATAGCCGTAAGAAAAACTTTTAAAGAAGCAGGAACCCTGTTGCCTAACAACGACAACACACCGATTGCAAAGGCGATATCCGTAGCCATTGGAATCCCGAAACCATGAATGGTATCACCACCAAAATTCAGTCCGATAAAAATCAATGCCGGGAAAACCATACCGCCAATAGCGGCGAAGACCGGTAGCAATCCTGTTTTGGCAGAGGACAATTCACCCACAAACAATTCACGCTTTAATTCGAGCCCGATCATCAGGAAGAAAACGGCCATGAGCAAGTCATTGACCCATTGTTCGACATTCAGCATTCCGGCCTGCTTATGCCAGAAATGAACATAATTTTCTCCAAAGGATGAGTTGGCAATCAATAATGAAATGAGGGTACACGCAATCAGCAGGACGCCACTTTTTTCACTGTCAAAAAATTCTTTAAATGTCTTAGTAATTTGCATACAATCGCATTGCCGGGAGGGCCAACGTCATCTGAGTATGAAAACGAATTGATAAACGAAACTGCATTTGCTGAGTAGGATCGTTTATTAGTTCAGTTGTTTATTATATCCCAGATGAGGTTGAACAATAAACAAATCCACCTCTGCCACAAAATTAACCGAATTTCATTATTCTGCAAAGCCCTGGCACTGATATGCTAAATGACCCGTGTGGCTGGTATGGAATGGGGCAGGAGTGTGAAGTGCAATTATTGGTGTGAATCTGCAACGGTGAGTTTGCCTTCTTTGAATATTATGAAAGTGCCGTCTCCTTTTCTTAAGCCGACATCTTTGATTTGAAATTTTTTGTCAGGAATGGCTGTTTCGGTGAGTTCTACATCTACAAAATCTTCTGTGAGGTTCAGTTGGGTGAAAATAAACATAGCGATGTCGTGCCGTAGTCCGCGTGGGGTATATTGTTTTTCAAAGAGGAGTTTTTTGCTTCTGGAGCCGTAAACCCTGAGGCTGACCGGGCTACGCTGCTTCACAACGGGTGTTAAAGATTGCATGTGTTTCATGGTTGAACTGTTTTGTTCAAAGGCGATCGGGCTTGATATGTATTTGAAATTTACAACCAGTGTCTTGTCGTTTGGATTAAAGAACCGGACCCTGGTACTTGTAAACGGAATGAACAATGTGAAGAACGCCGTTAGCATCAGGGTTGCCAGTACAGGTTTTTCTTTATGGTAATCTGCGATTTGTGAAGTCTTGTTGTTTTTATCTTCTTTCTCCGTAGCAAATTGAAGCAGGCGTTCGGGAGTGTATTGATTTAGTGTAAAAAGCCTCAGTTTCGAATCGTCATATCTTTTGGAAAAGGCAGGGGCTCTTTTATGCAACAATCTCTGTACAGCCCAGTTTTTCCCATAACGGTAATAGCAGTCTTCGCATCCTAGCAGTGCAACTTTGGAGCTGTTATTGTCCAACATTTTTTGAACGTCTTTTGCCATAACACTTCCGAGGCAAGGCACTTTGTATTGTGTAATATCCAATTCGGAGGGGAATTCTGATTCCGGGAAATAGCTGCATGAGAATAGAGTCACTTTTTGCTGAGGCGAGGGCATCAGGTTCAAAACAGGAAACTGCGGATGCGTAATGGCATGCTCAGCACACGATCCGATGCAAATCGTACATCCCACACATTTATCAGGAGAAAGGATTGCCTTTCTTTCTCCTTCATATATCAGCATATCGATAGCTCCATAAGGACAATCATAAGAACAAAGATTGCAGGCATTGCATTTGTCAAGATCAATATGGACGGGAGGCCTGTTTTTTCTATTGATCAGATATGGGATAATACAAAGTATCAATCCTGATCCAATAAGTATTGCCCAATTCTGGCCGACGCTGAATACTTTCATCAGGTAATATCCAAAATAGTAAAACCAATCGAATGTCGTTGATGCAGGCAGGTTGGACATCTGAGCAGGCGGGTCACTTTTTACAGGAAATACTATGGCAAGGATTCCTATCGCAATGCTGGCATAAATAATCAGCTTTTTGGGTGGAAAAATTTTTGGTTTGGATATTCTCAATACATGAATCCAGATGACGATGACTGTGATCAGTGAGAGTGCGATATGGCCGAATAAGGCCACTTTGAAGAAGCCCCCTACAATGGTCAGATCATTTAATAAAAATGCCCCCATGATAGATGGATCAAAGATCGGCAGCCCGGAAAAGAGTTTGGCTGTAAGGTATCCTGTAAGTTTGGCTTTCTGATCCCAAACCAGAATGTAGCCGGTGACTCCGATGCAAATGACGATTAGAAATGAAATGACTCCACTGATCCAGGAGACTAGCCGTTTGAATTTGCTGGTAAACAGTGTGTGAGCCAAATGCAGCAAAATGAATACAACCAGAAGATCTGAAGAGTACCTGTGAAGGCTTCTCATCCATCCGTTGAAGAAATTGCCTGAGATAGCCTCAACTGAATCCCAGGCGTGGCGCGGGTTGATGTTGTAAAAAATAAAAATATAGATACCCGTAATACAGGCAATGATAAACATGAGTACAGCGATGCCACCCAGATTATACATCGGATTGAGTGCAGTAGAGAAGACTCTCCCTGGCCAGGACGCAATCTTTTGAAAGACCTGATGGCCCTTGTGCTTTTCTTTGATTGTATGCGTGATGTCAATATTTTGAGTCATGTCATTTTTGGTTTTGACAGGATAAAAGATTTTATGAAAATGGCAGAAACGAGAACGATCATGATCATTCCGGCAGACGTGGAAATGATAAACCTCCAATCGACTTTGTAAGTTTTTGTAAGAGGGTCATAGCCAAAACATCTCAGATATATCCCTGAAAAAATTCCGGGAGTCGTTTTTTCTGCCATTGCAGCCATCGTTGCCAGCCGTATATCCCTTTTCGTAGGGTTGACGCCATAAATGTATCTTGAAATACGACCCTCTGGTGTCAGAACAATCAGGATTGGAGGATGGTTAAATTGTTTTCCTATAGAATCTACGTCGTAATCATAGCCAATGGATGACATAATCTTGCGGATAGTTTTTTGATCTGCTGAAACTGTTTTCCAATTTTCCCCATCCATTGCCCACCGATGTTCATAGCTTCTCAGATCTTTCGGGGTATCTGTACTGTCAAATGAAAAACTGATAATACGAAAGTCTTTTCCCAGAGTTCCCAGTTCAATGATTGCATCCCGGGCGCCATTACTAATCACTCCGCAAATGGAAGGGCATTTGGTATAAATGGGAATTATGATTAGCGGTTTGCCCTTGATTAGAGAATATAATTGAAGCCGGTTACCGCCGGCATCGATCAGAGTGGCATCAGGTATCTTTCTTCCCAGATGTTTTTTTTCATCAGGCAGCCTAAACCCGGTGCAGATAAACAACAGGGCAGTTATCGTATATATGCGCCATTTATTCATTTTAAAAAAAATCCGGCAGTCTCAGCATTGGTTTTACCTGGCATGAAGACCACCGGAGTAATGAAATTTAGTTCACATTCCAGGTCGCAGCCAGCCATTTCCAGTTTAGGAAAAATAAGGCTAAGAATACAAGCAGGAATATGAAGGTTAACACAAGTGTGCCCGGAGCTTCAAATCCTTTGTGGGATTTGGCTACCGGTGCCAATGGAGAAATTTTCAGCTGCATGTCTTGCGGTCCCAATACCCGTGGCCCGAAGAATACAGAGGTTACAACGATTCCGATCCAGATGCAAACTGAGATAAAAGCAATGCTTCCTCCCAGCATCATCAGCGCCCAGAAGAAATCTACAGCAGGATTAAAGTTATAGGTAAACGGCCCACCTGAGAATGTAGAATCCCAGTGGCGGCGTGGTACTCCCAACTGTCCGAGTACGATCATTGAAATGGAAAGCAAAGCAATCCCGATAAAGAAGAGCCAGGGTTGCCATTTTGCCCATCCCATTCCAACAATTTTTCTCCTGAAAATCAGGGGTATGAGATAATAGGTGATTCCCATAAAGGTCAGGGTGGTGCCAATGACTACGGTTCCTTTGAAGTGCCCGGGAATGGCTATGGTATTATGAACGATAATATTGGTTTGCTCCATTCCAAATATTACACCGGTAGTGCCACCGATAAATCCGAAACCGATCACAGCCAGAATAATGGAAGAAAAAGCGGGATTCCCCCAGGGGGCTTTTGAAAGCCATTCAAACATTCCCTTGTTGTATCCCCATCTGCGTTGTGCAGATTCAAAGGAGGATGGAACTGCAAAAGCGTGAATCATAGAGGCCAGCACAGCGAGATACATGGCGTAACTTGTGTTCCATACTTTCCAGGCACTGCTTACACCGGGATCTGTCAGCAGATGGTGAGCCGATGCAAGGCAAATGAAAAGAATGTAAAGTACAAATGCTGTACGTGATACTTTTTCATTGATGGATGTGCCTCCTACCGAAAGAAAGGAAACCATGTACCAGATTGACACCATCGCTGCTACATTGATTTGCTGAGAGGAGTGCCCCAGCCCCCACCAGATCAGTTTGTACATGGCAGGATCAATATTCTGTACCAATCCGAGAGACCAAAGAAAAGTTGGAATATAGATGATAGCACCTGTAGCGAGCGTAATGAGTGCAATGATCGCAGCAGTCATTAATCCATAGGCAACTAAGGGAAGTGAATCTCCATAGGTTTTTTCCCGACGGGCTATCATCAGATTTCCAAAAAAGAGAATAACTCCGATCAATGCACCTACAGCAAATAGAATAATTCCAAGATAATACAGAGGATGTGCTTTAAGCGGAGTATAAGAGGTGAGCATTACATCTGCCTTGCCAATCAGAATAATATAATTGGACATAATCATTCCTGCCACCATCAAACCAAATCCTACCCATCCCAGTTTTGGTGAACAGAATCGTGTATTTAAGATGACTGTAGAGCCAAAGTATAATCCGGCAATCTCAAAAAAGATAATCCAGAAAATAAGGGCATTCAATCCGTGGAAAGTTACCAACCGGTAATACCATTCTGCATTGAGCAGATGCACCGGCTGGTATCGGGTGAAAACCAATAAAATGGCAGCTACTACAGCCAACAACAAAGACACAACAGCCGCTACCGCATTTATTCTGATGAGTTTTTCTCCTCGCAGATCCACCTTAAAACCTGTAATATCGCACGTTCTGAAAATGGGTGTGGCAGACACTGAACTTTCCGGAACAGATCCCTGAAAAGCTAAAGCCCCTTCTATTGTATTTGACATATAAGCAAAGTTTTTGAGTTAGTTTTTTAAGGATTTGATATAGGCAATGAGGTTGTCCATTTCTTCAGGAGTCATTGGTACCTGTGGCATGGGTGTACTCTCAAAGCCTACGGTAATTTTTTTGGAAGGCTCAAGAATAGATTCTTTTATATATTCATCATCTACAGTTACGGTTTTTATTTTGCCATTTTCTTTTACCTTTTCTTCTTTGCTGTAAAGCCCTTTCCATGAGGGGCCGATCAAAACAGTACCGTCTGTTTTATGGCATGCTCCACATCCTTTTAAGGTAAAGACCTGCTCACCCAGCATAATTTTGTCTGCTTCCGAAAGTGGCTGATTGGCATCTTTAGTCACCGGAGCGATTACTTTTTTCAGATTGTTGAACCCGTATTTTTTCAGGTCTTCATCTTTTTCAATCACTACGATCCTTCCAATCATGGTGTGATGCCCTATCCCGCAAAATTCATTGCAGATCACCCGGTACTCTCCTGCTTCAGTAGGTTTGAACTCCAACAGATAGTCGTAGGTGGGATAAACCTGGAAGTTCATATTCACCGGTTGAATGGAAAGCCCGTGTACTACGTCTTTGGAAGAAATATGCATTTTGTAAGACTGGTTGATTTCAAGGATCAGGACAGGGCTCCATCGCCACATTTCTGCCATCACAAATACGTCACTGTTGGGTTCCGGCCTCACTACCGGAATGCCGTTGTCCACACCCGCCATATTCTTTTTTACGTAAGCCTCAGCGAGTTGAGAAAATTCTGTAGTGCTTGTTTTGTAGGTAATGCTGGACGGATTTTGTTTACCATAAACATGCCAGAGCACCATCCAGATGAATAGCATGATGCAAAGAGCCAATGCGATCAGCATCCACATTTTTTCATCTTTGGATACTCTTTTGTAATACCACCCTTCGGCGGGACTTAGCAAACTCATGATTGCAGATTTTGGTTTTGAATAGTTTTATTTAAGAAGGGATCTCTTTATTTCATCGGGTATGGCAGGCAGATTGGATAATTCCATAACTCCCCAGAGAAGGTAAAAGATTGCATAGATGGTTGTACCCAGAAATAACAATAGCATAAAGTCATCCATAATCATCCGGTAAAAGGGCACTTTTTCGGGCTGGGATTGCTGCTGTGGTTCCATATCATTTGATTTGACTGTGATTTAAATATTCCATCATAAAACTAATCATGATGTGATACAGGAAGCCATAAGCCACGGGAATTATGTGCAGGTAATTACGTTTTCGTAATTTCTTTGGAGCGAATAATATTATTATGCTTTCTTCCGGATTGGGGGATGTCCGGACAAGGATTCTAATTTTTGTGTATTCAGGTAAGTGAATTTCTTAGCAGAGAATTTGATCAATCCTTCCTTTTCAAAATCTTTAAGCATTTTTGATACCTGCTCTTTTGTAGTGCCGGCGAGGTCTGCTATATCCTGTCTGCAGAAGTTAATCCGGAAGCTTTGTTTCTTTTCTGAATATTGATAGGCATCTGCCAATAAGAGCAAAGCCTCGGCAGTTTTTTCTCTCACGGATTTGTGTGCCAGGTTTATGGCCTTTTTTTCAACCAGATCAAGTTCGTCCAGGTATTGATTGACGATCTGCGCCCTCAATTCTCCGCTATCGCCGGATATTTCACTAAACAATTCATTGGGAACATAACAATATTGTACATCGGAAACTGCAGTGACTGAACAATTGTGACATGGATGATTGGCACTTCTGCGATGGCCGAAAACAGCACCTTTGCCTGCTATTCTTAAGATCAAAGGCCTGCCCTGTTTACCGTTGAGTTCCACTTTCAGAAATCCCTTTTTAATAAAACATACACCCTGGATGATATCCCCTTCGGAAAATAATTTCTGACCCTTTTGGAGGGATTTGGAGATTTTGAAAGTACTGATGGATTGGAGGGTATTTATATCACAAGTGCCCAGAATTGAGCAACTTCTGACTTTGCAGGTGATGCAATCGTTTCGAACTATTGCCATTTTATTGTCGGATTTGTATAGCAAACAATTACAATAATATAATATGATATAAAGTTCTGATCAATGGGATGAGCATTTTATGATTTCCGTTAGGTTCAAAACTGATTTATATTTCCTGTTGATTTTCCCGTCGTTGTGAAATAAGGCAAGATGTGTAGGGATACTCCGATTCATTTCCATTTCGTGATGGAAACCTGCCGGCTTGATTAAACAAACATCTGTATTTTGAAATGCAAATTGAGATGGCCGGAGGATTTCTTTGAAAAAGGGCAATCTTCAGAAGCACAAAAGGAGGTCGCAATCCTTCGTGGAAGATCTCTTCGTCATACAATTATTTACAGCACTCCTTCTTATGAACAAATAGAAACTTCAGGCATCGTTTCAAAAAATTGAATACACCATTCATGGTTCATTACTTAAGTTGTTCAATTGATAAATGTGATCAATTTTTGTGCCTGCGGGCATTTCAAAAACCGGATGAATGATTCCATCTCTTACATCATATACCCAACCATGCAAATGAGGATATTTGTTGCTTTGCCATGCCTTCTGAATGATGGATGTTTTTGATAGGTTGAGCACTTGTTCTCTGACATTGATTTTTGTAAATATCTGCCGGCGTTCCTCCTCGGTGGGCGCAGATTCAATTTCAGATTTATGAATCCGATATACATCTTTAATATTCCAGATCCATTGATCCATCAATCCAAAACTTTTACTTTGCATGGCAGCAGCTATACCACCACAGTTGTGATGTCCACAAATGATGATGTGTTTTACGTGAAGAATTTCTACAGCAAATTGTAATACGCTCAACAAATTGAGATCAGTGGGTATCACCATATTGCTGATGTTGCGATGCACAAATATTTCCCCGGGCTCTGTTCCGGTAATTCTGTCTGCGGGTACCCGGCTGTCGCTGCATCCAATCCACAATATCTCAGGATTTTGATGGGAAGACAGGCGCTTAAAATATTCCGGATCTTCTTTTACCTGTGTGGACGCCCACTCTTCATTATTCTTTAAAAGTTTGTAATAATTATCCATTTATTTGCTTTTTACCATGAATTCATTAATGATTAATGGAGCAAGAAAAATAATGGATCCCTCTAAGTCACTATCCACAATTTCCCCGATAGCTCCTGATAAATATCCGGACGGGATCACAATTCATAATTCATAATTCACATATTCAATCCCCCGCAAGTGCTGATTACCTGGCCGGTGACATAGCTGCTCAGATCAGAAGCCAGAAAAAGAGTGACATTCGCAACTTCTTCAGCACTTCCGAATCTGCCAAGTGGGATTTTTGACAAAAACTCTTTGGCTGCTTCTCCTTCCTTCAGATAATGGGTCATATCTGTTTCGATAAAACCGGGCGCAATGGCATTGCAGCGAATGTTGCGGCTTCCTAATTCAGCAGCGATTGATTTTGTAAAACCAATGACTCCCGCTTTACTGGCCGCATAACTACTCTGGCCGGCATTGCCTTTCATACCAATGATGGAACTCATATTAATAATACTGCCACTCCTTGCTTTCATCATTGGGCGTATGACTTGTTTGGTCATATTATATACACTGTTCAGGTTCGTTTGAATTACTTCATTCCATTGATCTTCTGTCAAACGCAGTAAGAGGTTATCTCTGCTGATTCCGGCATTGTTGACACAGATATCTATTTTGCCAAATTCGCTGATGACCTCATTCACCATTTTTTCACAATCACTAAAAGAGGCGGCATTGCTCTTGAAAGCTTTTGCCTTTACACCCAACGCTACGATTTCATTTTCCAGCGACTTTGCTTTTTCATCACTACTTACATAGGTGAATGCAATATGAGCGCCATTGGCAGCTAATTTTTTTGCGATGCCCTCTCCGATTCCGCGGCTGCCTCCGGTAACAATTGCTACTTTGTCATTTAGTAAATTCATAATAAAACCTCCTGTTGATTTCCGACAAAAGTACTTTTTAATAATTTATGTGTTACAATTACCTGATCCCGAACAGGTAAACGATTGTTGATATTTTTTTAATAGAATTTATTTGGCTATGATGAAAGTTGCCTCTATATTTGCACCCAGTCAAAAAAAGTCTGCATGATTTTTTTTGGCGTTTTTTTTTTAAAATTATTTTAAACCAAACCAACAGACTTATGAGGAAAGTTCTATTTTTCCTGGTGGCTGCTATTACTTTAAGTTTGCAGTTGTCGGCTCAAAAGAAGGTACAGGGCAGGGTTACAGATGAGACAGGATCTCCGTTATCAGATGTATCCGTTACGCTCCCCGGAAGTAAAACCGGCACAATTACCGATTTTGATGGAAAATTTTCAATCACTGTTCCAAACAACTCCGGCAAGCTCACTTTCTCTTTGGTGGGTATGGAGACGAAGGAAGTAAATATTCCTTCCAACAATACCATTATTACTTCATTGAAAAGAGCTGATCAAAGCCTTGATGAAGTGATTGTGGTGGCTTATGGACAGGTGAAGAAGGGTGATTTTACAGGATCAGCCAATCAGGTATCGGGAGACGATTTCAAAACAAGAGGTATCATGAATCCTCTGAATGCAATTGTAGCAACCGGACCCGGTGTACAAACAACTGCAGCAGGCGGTAGCCCAGGTAGTTCTCCGGGAATCCGTATTCGTGGTTTTGGATCCATCTCAGCAGATGATGGTCCGCTCATCGTAGTAGATGGAATCGCCTATGATGGTGGTTTGGCTAATCTGAATAGCGATGACATTGAAACCATTACTACACTGAAAGATGCAGCAACAGTGGCACTTTGGGGTAGCCGTGCATCTAACGGCGTAATCATGATTACTACCAGAAAGGGGGCAAGAAATAAAAACAATCTCTCCATCAAGGCTACACAGGGATTCAGTTCCAGAGGATTGCCTGAATATGAAAGAGTGAATGCATTTCAATATTATCCGTTGTTGTGGGAAGCGATGAAACATTCACTGATGTATCCGACTACCGGAACAGGGCAATCTGAATCTGTGGCTGCTCAAAACGCAACCAATGGGATTAAAGCACAGCTTGCATACAATCCATTTAAGGGGATTGCAGACAATGACATCGTTAGAGTAGATGGAACATTGAATCCCAATGCAGAATTGCTTTATCCGGATGATCTGGATTGGGCAAAAGAACTTATGAGACAGGGAGTGAGACAAGAGTATGTGCTCACCTACTCAGGAGGAAATGAAAAATCGGATTATTTGGGATCCTTTGGCTATTTGAAAGAGAAGGGTTACCTGATTCGCTCAGACTGGAAGAGGTTTACCGGTAGATTGGTGGTAAATACCCAGCCTCAGAAGTGGATTAAAACCGGGTTGAATATTTCAGCATCTATCAACCAATCGAATCAGGCAAGCGATGGAAGCAGTACCGGATATGTAAATCCATTCTTCTTCTCCAGAGGGATCGGACCGATTTATCCGATTCATGCACACAATATGACAACGGGTGAATATCTGTTGGATGAATTTGGAAATAAAATATATGACCTGGGCAATATGGGAGGCTCAGGACTTGGTATTCCGAATCGCCCGTCTGGCGCTTATCCCGGAAGACATGTCATTGAAGAAACGAAATTGAACAAGAATGACTTCCGCAGAAATACTATCAGCGGCAGGGCTTATGCGAATATTTATTTTACCAAATGGCTGAATTTTGCTACCAATATTGGTGCGGATATTACAGACTATAATTCTTCTACTTACGAAAATACAATCGTAGGTGATGGAGCACCAGCAGGAAGAGCAAGCAAGGAAAACCAGAAAACGATCAGCTATACTTTCAATCAGGTATTGAATTTCAATAAGCAATTTGATGTTCACAATATTGGAGCAACAGTAGGTCATGAAAACTATGACTATACCTACATTTCATTATCCGGCTCCAAGCAGGGTGAAGTATTGCAGGGAAGTGTAGAGTTTCCTAACTTTTCTACCATCAACAGTCTTAGCTCATCAAAATCTGAACATAGGATTGAGAGCTATTTCGGCCGCGTGAACTATGATTTTGACGGAAAATATTTTATCAGTGCCAATGCCAGAAGAGATGGGAACAGCCGTTTCTTTAAAGATGTAAGATGGGCAGATTTTTATGGTGTGGGTCTGGCATGGAGAATTGATAAAGAAAATTTCATGAATGGAATAAACTGGATTTCGTCATTGAAACTCCGCAGTTCTTATGGACAATTGGGTAATGATGCTGTGGGAACATACTACGCCTACCAGAGCCTATATAGCCTTGGAAGAAACAATGCGGATGAACCGGGAGCTTTGCAATCGCAACTGCCAAACCCATTGATTACATGGGAAACCAGCAAACCCTTTGATGTGGGTCTTGACTTCACTTTATTCAGAAACAGACTGAGAGGTACAGTAGAATATTACAAGCGTCAAATATCAGGGTTGATCTTTGATGTACAGACTCCATTATCTGATGGTGGATTTGCAATCCCGACCAACATTGGAAATATGTATAACAGCGGTATTGAATTGGAGCTTTCGGGAGATATCGTAAGAGGCAGAGACTTTAAGTGGGTGATGAAAATTAATGCAAGTACAATTAAGAACAGAATTACAAAGATGCCTGCAGAAAACCCAGAGCAAATCAGCGGTACAAAGAAACTGGCAAAAGACCATTCAATTTATGACTATTGGTTGCGCGACTGGTATGGTGTAGATCCTTCCGATGGTGCAGCACTATTCGTAGCTAATATTACCACAGGATCTGATGTGCGCCTTATTACCAACAAAGGCAAAACTGATACGGTAACGACTAATTTGAATAATGCAAAATACCACTATGCAGGAACCGCAATTCCGGATTTGTTTGGTGGTATAGAAAACACATTTTCTTATAAAGGATTTACATTAAACTTCCTGATTCAATATCAACTCGGAGGACTGGTGTATGACAACACGTATGCAGGTATTATGGGATCAGGAAATTACGGAGAAGCATTGCATATCGACGCTCTGAAGAGATGGCAAAAGCCGGGAGATATCACCGATGTACCCAGAATGCAGAATAACATGCTAAGCACATTTGGCGCAGCATCTGACAGATGGTTGCTCGGAGCCTCTTTCCTCAATATCCGCTCGATTACATTCTCTTATGAATTGCCCGGAGCATTGACTGAAAAGTTTCATGCAAGAAACGCAAGTATCTTCCTGGGAGCAGAGAATGTGTACTTATTTTCAAAGAGAAAGGGTACAAATATTAACCAGTCGTTTAATGGTACCAACTCAAATGCTTATACCCCTGCCAGAATCATCACCGCAGGAATTAATGTAAACTTTTAATTGACGCGTATGAAAAAGATTATTATAAACACTCTGGCGATCTTGCTGCTCAGCGCTGCAATTTTGCCCGCATGTAAGAAGGGTTATCTTGAAACCTCACCCAATAGTTCGGTAAGTGATCAGGATATTTTCAAAACAACCAAGAATGCATGGAATGCAATCAATGGGATTCACAGATCACTCTATATCCAATATAACAGTCGTCAGGATCAGGGAGGACAAAGCAAAAACATGATTGATATGGACGTGCTTGGCGAAGATCTTGTTTTCTCAACCAGAGGCAATGGCTGGTTTGTATCTACTTACCAGTGGTTAGATCACCGGAATGAAAATTCATGGACTACTTTTTTTGAATTCCAGTTTTATTACGACATCATCACCAATGCCAATATGATCATTGCCAATATTGATAATGCAGAAGGCCCTGATACAGATAAGAAGGCAATCAAAGGGCAAGCACAGGCTTACCGGGGATGGGCTTATTTTCAGATGATCCAGTTATTTGGCGAGCGGTATGTGAAGGGTGGAGCGAATTCCGGACCTGGACTTTCATTGGTTCTGGTACCGACTAAGGAGCAGATTGCCCGCTCAACGGTAGAAGAAGTTTATGGTCAGATTGTAAAAGACCTGACAGATGCTATTTCTAACCTGACAGGAATCCCTGCCCGTACCAATGCCTCTCATATTAATGTGAATGTGGCAAAGGGCATGAGGGCAAGAGTAGCTATGGCAATGCAGGATTATGCAACTGCCGCTCAATTTGCTAATGAAGCCAGACAAGGATTCACACTCATGAGCAATGCTCAGTATATGGGAGGGTTTAATGATTATAAGAATCCGGAATGGATGTGGGGGTCTCATCAGGTTCAGGACCAGACTACCTATTTCTATTCATTCTTTGCCTATATGTCGGCCAATTTCAACTCAACGAACATTCGGAGTAATCCTAAATGTATCAACTCATTGTTGTACAATACCATTTCAGCTACGGATGTACGGAAAGGGATCTGGGATCCTACAGGAACAAATACAGCATTCCCGATACCTCCGGGTGGTAGCAGGTTTAAGTATATGAGCCGCAAGTTTATAGCGCCTGCCGGAAGCGGAAGCAGCATTGGGGACGTGCCGATGATGCGTGCCGCCGAAATGTACCTGATCGAGGCTGAAGCGTTGGCCAGACAAGGCGGTAAGGATGCCCAGGCGCAGCAAGTGCTCTATACACTGGCAGTCAACAGAGATCCAAGTTATGTAATGTCAACCAATACAGGACAGGATCTGATCGATGAAATCATGCTTCAACGGCGTGTTGAATTGTGGGGAGAGGGTTTCCGTTTTTATGACTTAAAGCGATTGAATCTGCCTTTGGACAGAACAGGCACTAACGCAGATCCTTCTGTAGCCAGTGTAATGACTGTTCCGGCTGGTGGAAATATCTGGCAATTCCTGCTTCCTAAGGATGAATTGGATGCCAATGAAAATTCTTCACAAAATCCGCTTTAATATTTATTAAATATCTTTCTGGAAGACCTGCTGAAAAGCGGGTCTTTTTTTGAATGCCATTTCATTCCGGCAGTATGGGGTTTAATCTGAAGTGAAATAACCACAATAATCAATTTACCGCATATTGACCATTCCGTCATCGTTTTCATTTTCGGCTTTTTAAACAGCCAGAGGTTATTTGATTTTTTTATTTCAACGCACGTTCATTTCCCGGATGATAAATTTTTTCTGCATGCTTCATCACATCCTTTTTATAGAATAGTACATCCTTGAATTTGCCTTCTGCATACATTTTCCCCTGATCAAAAAAGTGCGGTGAACTTTTATGGCCGCTTTCCCCTCCTGCCAGTAAACTCTTTGCCTTTATTTTCTTTCCGAATTCCACGGCACAAATAAAACTGTTGCCGTTAATACCGTATCTCTTGATTGTGCCTGGAAAACTTCGGCTGCTGTATGAGGGAAGCATCCCCCAGGTGGACGAAACAAAAGGGACCGGGTAGCCAGGTCTATTGTCGTCAAAGTGATTGTCAATATCTCCGCTGATCCGTTGAAAGCGATTGACTTCTCCCCAAGGTATCTGCCATGTTCCGAATTTGTGAGTCAGCCCTTCCAAAGCGGATTTCAGTGGTAGTAATAATTGAGAAGAAGTTGCTTCATCAGTAAATGTTTTTGATTTGTTGACAATATCATTGTCCTCGCCTTCTTCTACAGTTGTTTTGTAAATAGAGGGTAATATTTCTTCTCCCCAATAAACAGCAAGTGTGGTTGCTATTGAATTTTTAGAACACCTGAAGTCCCATTTTTTCAAAAGGTCAATTGCCTCCTTAAGTTTTATTTTTAAAGAGTCATTTGCTGAAAGTGAATCATAAGACCTAATCAGAGCAGGAATCAGCAAGGCAAATCCTGTAAGATAGGTGTCGTATCCTTTGGCAATTACCTTGTCGATTGTATAACTCTTTTCCTGTGGTAATATCCGTAAAGCATTTAATCCACGAAAGTTTTGCCCTTCTGTCGCCATGTAGGTTGGATAATCCTTTGGTTTGGGGCTGTATTCTCCGGCAGCGGTGAAAGGAGTACTGTTGCAATTTTCTATCCATCCGTTTGGCGGATTGTAAATGTGAATAGATTCGTTGACGGTGTGCAAACCTTTCCAATCGGTTTGGGGTGTTGTGCCATCCACCGGCTTATTCCAGTTGAATGAGGGATCGCGTCTTGGTATAAAATTTCCGTGCCAGTAGGCAATATTTCCTTCAGCATCCGCATATACGGTATTGTTAGAGGCATTGGCAAGCAGATCCATCACTTTTTTATATTCAGCAAAACTCTTTGCTTTGGTGCGTTTCCAGCTTTGGATCAATCCTTTAATGTCTCTGTTATCTGACTTCACAGAAATCCACTGGCCATTCTTTATTCCCATGATGGGGCCATGCCCGGTGTAGTAAGCCATAAATTTCTTCATGATCTGCTTGTCCTGATCTTTAAAATAGATGTTTACTTCCTTTTCAGTAACAGGAAGTTCTTTTCCATCGTAGGAGTAATAGTATTTGTTGTCTTTCTTTGAAATCTTTTCTATATATGCATCCGATACATCTGCATAACTGCTGGTGTGCATCCATCCGCAGTGTTCATTAAATCCCTGGTAAACAAAAAACTGTCCCCAGGTGACAGCGCCATAAGCATTCAACCCTTCCTTGCTTACGACATGCACCTCAGGGCGAAAATAAAAAGTGACATGAGGATTGATGTAAAGGATGGCATTTTTGGAAGCAGTAATTTTTGGGGAGAAGGCAAATCCATTAGAACCGGTTGGCTTTTCCTCAATGAAAGGGTTATCCTGATAGGCCACTTCACTCTTGCCTTCATAAAAGTGTTGTAAGTCGCGTGCTCCCATATCTGCAGTACTGATGGCACCAATACTTCCATCCGTCCATAGCAGAGGATACCAGGCTTCAAATCGGTTCAGGAGTTTGGGTTTTACTTCGGGGTGTGCATAAAGAAAATAGTTAATCCCCGCCGCCCAGGCATCACAAAGTTGCTTTAACCATACTGGGGCATTTTGATAGTCGTGCACTGCTCCGGCTGAGTCGATAACGAGTTTGTTGAGCAGGTCATCATACAGGTATTTCTTTCCATAAATTTCTGATAGCCTCCCAAGTTTTTCTACATAGTTCAACTCCACTCTCGGAAAATCATCTTCGCATTGAGCATACATCAATCCGAAAACAGCATCAGCATCCGAATTTCCATATACATGAGGAATCCCATAATTGTCGCGAACAATCGTGACCTGCTTTGCCTGATGTGTCCATTGAGTCACATCCTCAGTGGTAGATTTTTGGGCAATGGAAAATCCGGGGATTGCTGAAAGCAGAAAGAGCAATACACTTTTCATACAGAATTTTTTAAGTAAGTTACCCTTTTTGATTGGCCTTGAATACTCTGATAAAGTTGCCTCCCAATATTTTAAAAATATCCTCGGTCGAATATCCTCTTTTGATCAGCTCTTTTGTAATCAGTGGATATTTAGTGACATCGGTAAGCTTCGTGGGTGTTACGTTAATCCCATCAAAATCTCCTCCAAGCCCTACATGGTCTATCCCGGCCAGTTTGATGATATGCTCCATGTGATCAAACAGTAGATGAAAAGGCGCCTGGATAGCTGTAATTTCCCGGGCATATTTTTTCTGAATATATTCGTCTATCTCATCGCCCGACATACCTGACTTTTTTAATGAATCTCTTTCTTCACGATGCGCTTTCATAAATACACCGATCTTTTTCTGTGCAGTGCTGTCAAGAAATGCCGCATAAAAATTAAGATCAATGACACCTCCATTTTTCCCGACCGCTATGATCTGATCGTCCTTAAGATTTCTAAAGACCGGACAAAGCGCATAAGCATCACTGTGAGATACCAGCACTGGTTTTGAAGAAACCCGGATGGCATCCCAGAAAGTCTGTTCACCTACATGACTGAGATCTACCATCATCCCTAATTGATTCATTCGTTTCACAACGTGGATTCCAAACTCACTCAGCCCCTTTTTTTGGGAAGTGGTATCTACCTTTCCGTTTACCATCTGATTGCCTGATTCATATTCTGCACTGGTAGCCCAGGCATTATTGTTGTTCCAGGTGAGTGTCATATATCTGACTCCGCGGGCATACAGGCTATCCAGTTTGTTCAGATCATTTTCTATCATGTGTCCGCCTTCAACTCCCATCATACAACCTAATTTTTTTTCTTTGACTGCACGATCGAGTTCTTCGGGGGTGGTGACAATCATCATTTTTTTCGGATTTCGTTTTACCCAGGCATACAAAGTGTCTATCTCCCTGTTTGCAAAATCATACGGATTTACCTGGGTCCCATCGCAGTAAATACTAAATACCTGCACATCCAATCCTCCTTTTTTCATTCGGCGAAGATCGCTGTGTGTTTTGCCCGAGAGGTCTGTGTCAAAAGTGTAACCTTTTTCTATGCAGGTACTGATGATATCATTGTGCGAATCGGTGACGATAGCGCGTTTATGAATCTTTTTATAGTTCTGTGCATTGGCTGCACCGGTCAGGTATAACAGAAGCAAGAACAAAAATGTGCGAAGCATACGTTTGGTTTTCTTCAAATGTAACACCTATTAAAAAAAGTAACTCTACAAATTATAATCCTTCTCTTCCGAGCCATCTTCGCACGATTGTGGCAATATCACCAGACTCCTGCATTTGTAAAAGCACAATATTCAATGAGTGAAGGTCTGCTTGTTTCAGGGGGAATGCAAAACCGTATCCAAGTTTGTTGTATTCAGCTTTTGAAATGTAAAGATGCATTTCAGGATGTGTTTTTGTAAAGTATAAGAGTTGTGGCCTGTCAAATACAATACCTTGTACTTTCTTGTCCCTGAGTAATTGTACGCCCTCGTCGAGGTTTTCCATATTGACTGCTTTCCCATTGTTATCCAATACAAAATCAGCCGCAGGAGAAGATTTAACAACGGCAATCATTTTTCCGGACATATCTTCTGCTGTTTTAATAGCGCTTGTCTGGATTATACTGAGTGTAAGTGTACTGGATATACCTGCGATCATAGAAGTGGCAAAGATTAATGAAATAATCATCCATGCACTTGCAGTAAACCTACCCCAGAATGTTCTGGGCGTTACATCGCCATATCCTGTAGTTGTCATAGTGGCTATAGCACACCACATTCCGTTGGCGATGCCGCGTGCGGGGCTTTTGGGGAATTGTTTGGGGTTTGCTTTCCTTTCGGTAATCCATAATATTGATCCTATGATCGCAAGAATAAACAGGAAGATCGATAAAGCCAGAAAAAACTTTTTTGAAAAAAATGGCTGGATGCGGCTCCAGATTTTCATGTCGTCCTGCACAGACATAATGGAAAGGCTGGATTGGAAATAAGGTTGCGTAAATCTGAATTTCTCTGCCCGCTCAGCAGTGATGCTCACGGGGCCGGCCACTGCATTCACCTTACCGGCCTGCAAGGCAGCAAGTGCGTGAGGTATATCTTCAAAATAGACAGGTCGATATGGTATATCCATGCTTTGTGCCAGTTCATTCCATATTTCAAAAGAGATCCCTGTCTGTAAAGTGGTATCTGCAATGAAGGGTGCATTGCCCGCTATCCCGACGACAAGCGGATGCGCAGGTTTAAAATCTTGTGCATTGACAGTCAGCAGGGGAGATAAGGAAAGAAAAAGGATGAATACTTTAAAAAATTTCATTGAGAGAAAGATAAAACATTCTTTTATAGGCACAAAAAAAGCAGCACCGGATGGTGCTGCTGTGTAAAAAAAAATTACTTACATACTGTCGGGTAATTTGACTATTTCATTTTGCAGGGAATGATAATCTGCGATCTGAATAGTTGGCGGTTCTTCAAAATCAATATTGTTGTTTAGAAACTTTTCGTAATTCATTTCAATAACATTCAATGCCAGAAAGTTCATCACAAAGCGCCGTGTCTCTGCCGGCAGGTATTGTTTCAGTTTCCAATAGTCCGGATCTTTTTGGCCACTTTTTTTGATCGCATAATTGACACGGCCGGGGCCACAATTGTATGCGGCTACCACCAGAAGGGGATCGTTGTTATAGACTTTGAGCTGGTCTCTGATGAATCTTGCTGCGGCAGTAGTGCTTCTTCTGAAATTTTTTCTTTCATCGTACTTGCCTCCGGTTTTCAGGCCGTATTCGCGTGCCAGTTCGCCCATAAACTGCCAGTACCCCACAGCCCCTGCCGGCGATACTGCATTGGCAGAAAAGTTGGATTCCAAAGCAGGAAGTACCTGAAATTCGTGCGGTACATTGTACTTGTCAAAAATATCCCTCGCTATGGGCATATAGTTTTTCCCGCGACGAAACATCAGCTTAATATAGGATCTCTCTCTGGAGATGTATTTCTTAATATACGCTTTACTTTCACTGCGATGCTCTTTAAGGAGAGCCGGATACACCACCCTGTTCGGGTTGTCCATAATGTAAATGCTGCGACTTGATGCCGCCGAGTCATTTTTCTTAATCGTTGAGTCTGATACCACTTCTTTTTTTGAACCAATATAAATGGTGGCTGAAGTGGTGCTAATGCCAATTATAACCAAGGTTATAACCAACGTTAATAAACTCTTTGATCGAAGCTTTCTCATGAATTAAAAAGTTTACAAAATCAAATAATTATTTCACGCTATTACAACTGCTACTACTTTCTTAGGTATGGGATTAATTTTCAAAAAAACAGAATCCTTTAAGGACAGATTGAAATGGGCTTTAAGTACTCTTAGAAGTTTGCAAATTTACCTTTCAAACTCCATTAATGCAAGCTTTTCGACGAATAATCTGTTAAAAAAATGAATGGATGAAATAGGGTTTCATGTTGATAACTATTTCATATTTAAGTACTTACAAGCAATACAATCTTTCGCTATCCAACCGTTTCAAAGAAATTATACCCCATAATGGCAATTACCATGCCAGTACAGAAAATGCTCCTGGAGTTTTGCCCAAACCCAATCTATTTTAACGAGTATCGCTTTCAGATGTGAAGAAGTTGTTAACCCAGTTCACATTTTGGCTTTGAAATTGGTTTTTGGGTTCTGAATCCGGGGGTACCTGCCCGGGTTGGAAAGCGAACTGAATTAGCCTGCCTCCGCAGACAACAAATTCTAAGTGGCACCGGAAAACCCCGCGCTATTGGTGTATCCTCCGGCGAAATTCTGAGTAGTCTGAGATCGGCTTGATTTTTTAATTTAAGAAAAGGTTTGTGGTTAATTTTGCATGTGGCCCGAAGGAAAAAACGCAGATTCCGACATTTCAAAATATTTTTCTGGATATGTATTACAGCAATCATCGCCTTGATAGTTGTAAATGTTTTCATTGTAAAACCACATATTTTCTATCCAGGATTTGAAATTAATATTCCATCAGGATATGAAATTCATGGAATTGATGTAAGCCGCTATCAGGAAAAGATAAATTGGAATGAGGTAAAAGAAATGGAGTCGGGAGGTATCAAAATTGGTTTTGCGATCATTAAAGCCACTGAGGGAATTACCAGGACAGACCCGCAGTTTAAAAGAAACTGGAGAGAGACGGGGGAGAAGCAAATTTTTCGGGGGGCATATCACTTTTACATTCCCGGGCGTGATCCGTTACTTCAGGCAACCAATTTCATCAGGCGTGTGAACCTTGATAATGGTGATCTGCCTCCGGTATTGGATATAGAAAGGACAGGAAACTTGTCGGTAGCCCAGATGAGGAATGATGTCAAAATCTGGTTGGACGCGGTTGAAAAGCATTACGGGGTTGTTCCTTTTATTTATACCAACATCTCATTTTATGAAAAATATTTTGACAAGGGATTTGAAAAATATCCTTTGTGGATAGCCCATTACCTGGAACCCTACAAACCAAGAATTGAAAAGAACTGGATCATCTGGCAGCATAGTGAAACAGGGAGGGTAAATGGGATTCGCTCCCCGGTGGATTTTAATGTGTTTTATGGCGACAGTGCGGATTTCAATAAATTGTTGATCAATAAATAGTCCAGGTTGAATTAGTTGGAATCACTCCACCTTCACTACCTTCTTTCTCTGTGAAACCCCGTTTTCATTAATAGCCTCTATGGTAAAGTAAACGGGTTTCTGGCTATCTAATGTTTTCAGCCAATACTCATTGGCGTCATACACCATGATGCAATTGTAAAGTTTATCCGGAGCATCGCCCAGATAAATATTATAGGCGTACGCTTCATCTACCGGCTGCCATTTCAGCCAGGCGCTTCGTTTGTCTTTTTCAGTTCTTAAGACTATAAACTGTTTGACAGAGTCGGGCGGATTACCATTGCCTTTTCCGAACACTCTGAACCCGCTGACAGCAAATTTCCCTGTGGGCATGTGAATGTTTTCAAGTTTCAGGTACCTTGTTCTGACAGGCATAGGTAGGGCCACATATTCATGGGGTATGTCGGTTTTATTTTTGCTTTTATCAATTAGTTTTTGCCATCTTCTGCCATCGTCTGATTTCCATAAAATATATTGATGGTATGGGCCAATTGTCTTACCCATAAATTCTGCATCCTGGTCTGCATAATTGATTTGTACTGCATATACGGTTTGAACACTTCCGAGGTCGGTTTGTATCCATTCGCCCTTATTGCCTGATGTGGCGCTCCACCAGGTCTTCATGTTTTCATCTACTGCATTGTTGGCATGATAGCCACCCAATGTGGACGAAACCTGTACCGGCTTATTGTAATTCAGCAACATCCAGCCGGTAAATGTCGAGCCTGCACCTGCGCCTCCTTCATGAGGTTTATTACTGTCCGGAAGATAATGCGGATAGTCGCCAAAGGCTGCATCCATATACATCACATCATCCTTGTCAAATCCTGCAGGCCATATTCCGATTCTTCTTTCAAAATTATTTTTTACCGAAAGCCGTATAGTACTGGTGTGCCAGTAACGGTTATGATTGTCCGTAAATGTGGCACCATGACCCGCGCCTCTTGAAAATCCTCCCGGCTTATAGGAAAAAGGAAAGGACTGAAACTTGAAGCTGTTCCCCAACGGGGTATCGCTTACAGCCACACCGTCTGCGTATCCGCTGAATTCTGTTCCGGGTGCACCAAACTGCAGATAATATTTACCGTTGTGTTTGGTCATCCATGCACCCTCAATAAAGGGGTCCAGAAACGTGTTGTCATAATATTCACCGAATCGTTGCCAGCCATACCGCCACGGTTGCAGCTTTATCAATTCAGTTCGGCTGCCTATGGGTAAGAATGTTTTTCTGTCCAATTCCACTCCATACAATGGATATTGATTACTGCTTCCATTGTACATATATAATTTTCCATCTGTATCGGTAAAAAAAGCGGGATCCCATCCGCCAAAGGCAAAACTGTCCACAAGTGGTTTCCATTCATTGGCTTTGGGATTGGTGCTCATCCATAAAGTGAAAGTTTGTGTATAGGTGCTTCCGAAAACGATCATCGTATCTCCGACTACGCCCACAGCCGGTGCGCACAATTCATCATAACCGGCATTCCATGGACGTAAAAATTTCTTTTCGATAAAATGCCAGTTGAGCATATCGCTGCTCCACCAGTATCCCCATTGGTTGGTGCTAAAGAGATAATAATCGCCTTTATAGTTAACAATGACCGGATCGGCCGTAGCCCGGTGTTTGCCCCAGTTGGTAAAATCCGGAATGGGTGTATAACCATAATCGATATTGACAGGATTACAATAAGTACTTTGTTTGTATTGTGCCTGTGTGACTCCTGAAAATAGTAATAGAAAGTATAAAAAGAGAAAATTTTTCATCCGGATTATTTTAAATGGTGCGACCACAACCACGGAAGCAAATCCTTTTCGCTAAAGGCAGAATCCCAGCTATTGTGGTTGGCTTCCGGATACAAGGTGAGCCTGACCTCTGCACCGGCACTCTTCAATGCATTGGCCATATCAATGCTGTACTTTGGATCCACCACATTATCCTTCAATCCGTGAAATATCCACCAGGCTGTAGTACTCATTTGTGTGGCAGTGGCAGGATTTGCTCCGCCACAGATGGCAAATGCTGCCGCAAAAGTATCGGACATTCTGCGCACGATTTCAAACGTACCCATACCGCCCATACTCAAGCCACCCACATAGGATTGACTTTTTGAAATCTTATATTTCGATCGCAGGTCCTTCATCAGTTTAAGTACTAAAGACATCGCCTTTGTTGGAGTCCCTTCTGTTTCAAATTGGAAACCTGTTCTTTTCCCAAGGCTGTCGTAAACAAAAAACACATTGCTCCAATAGCTTTCAGACATGCATTGAGGAAACACAACGATGGCCGGATATTTTTGCCTGATGGAATCCAGAAGAAATAATTTACCTCCGTGTACCAATTGTTTCTCATTATCACTACCGCGTTCGCCGGCGCCGTGCAAGAAAAGTATCAGGGGATAAGCCTTCTTAGAATTATAGTTTTCCGGCAAAAGCAATCTGTAAGGAAGTGTGTCCTTACCGGAAATGAATGTTTTCTTCTGATATAAAGCCAAATCCTGACTTTGTGCGTGTAATACAAAGACTATAAGAGAAAAAAACAAAGACAACTTTTTCATTTAATTATTTTTGAGTTTTCTATTTTAAATAGGGTGAGGTGAATCCAAGTTTCGTTAATCCTGTCTGCACCTCAGGACAACTCATAAACAACTTCCAAAGCAATCCTGTTCTGTAATTTTCAATCATGACCACGATGGGGCCTTCGTCAATGGCAAGATAGGAATCGGCTACCCAATCGTGTGTGAGGCTGAATGCATCTTTGAATCCGTATTCTCCCCAAATCTTATTGCCCAGGTCTTCATATAAATGCCTCAAAACTTTCATGCTGTAGTCAGGTGTATAGGGAAATGAAGAGAGAGCTGCTGTGGGTGTGATGACTCCATCGTCGTTGGTAGGTGAGTGGGCATCATAACCTCTGTAATCGTCGCTGGCCGTGAGGCCCCAGCAATCTTCACCATAGCCCTTAAACATTTTTGGATTGTCTATGCAATAAGCTCTGTTGATTAAAGCCTGATTGACATTTTGTTCCCAATAATCCGCATACCTGTCCTTCAGCCCTTTTGGGTCAAGTCCGAGATAAGAATAATGAGCAAAGAAAAGCGGCCCTCCGTAGTCAGGACCTAACGGTAAGGTATAACCGTAAAATTTTCTTCCATTAAAAAAATATCTACCTTCTGCCCATCCTTTGTTGTACACATCGGATGAGATGGTGTATTTGGGAGCCGATGCGGCAAGCACGTAAGTAATGAGCGTTTCCATATAACCGCGTAACGGGAAATCCATTGCCCATCCGTTGTTCGGGCTCCAGTGCCAGTAAAGCACTTCTCTTCCCTCACGTGTAAACCAATCCCATTCTGTTTCTCTCCAGAGTGAATTGATTCTGTTGTGCAATTCTTTTTCTTTGGGATTGTCCTGATTGAAATATTGACGTGCTGTAAGCAACCCCTGCATCAGAAAGGAATGTTCCACGAGGTCTGCGCCATCATCTTTGCGGCTAAAAGGGATGGTCTTACCTGTCTGGCCATTGAGCCAATGAGCAAATACGCCATGGTAGGCATCTGCTTTTTGTAAAAACCTGACCATCTTCAGTAAATGATTGACCACACTATCCCGGGGCAACCACTTTCTTTCCACTCCGACGATCAATGCCATGACACCAAATCCGGTACCTCCGGTAGTTACTACCTCATGTCCATATAACGGAGTGATATTGCTTCGCTCGCGGGCCATTCCGCTGACCGGATGAGCAAAATCCCAGAAATAACGAATGGTCTGCCGTTGTACCAAATCTAACAAGGCGCTGTCTGATAAGCCTTTTTGAATCGGGGAATGCGGTACCTGATCAGAGATCATTGTTTTTCTTTTCTGGGCAGATACGCCGGTTGTCAGGAAGACAGCCAATAAAAGAATATTTCGCATGATACAGATGGATAAGTTGAGGAGATTAAGGTAGTCATTTATACCGAAATCAAAATAAGATGATTAAAAATACTGTATCTCCGATGGGTATGGTTGTTGGTTGGTCAGAATGCAGGGGGAATTAATTTGTTCTTTCCATCAATGCCACACACTCGATGTGGTGTGTTTGAGGAAACATATCCACTGGCTGAAGGTTTCGAATCGTATATTTTTCTGCAAGTAAATTCAGGTCACGCGCCTGTGTGGCGATGTTGCAACTTACATATACAATTCGTGGGGCAGCTATCTCAAGAAGTTTGGTCACCAATTTCTCATGCAATCCTGCTCTGGGCGGATCTACAATGATGACATCGGGATTACCGTATTTTGCAAAGAAATCGTCATTGCAAATCCTGATTACATCTCCCGAAAAGAATTCTGCATTTTTTACTTCATTGATCCGGGCATTCATTTTTGCGTCTTTTACCGCATCGTCTATTAACTCTACACCAATTACCTTCTTCGCATTTTCAGCGACAAACAATCCGATGGAACCTGTGCCACAATAAAGATCATAGACAGTTTCTTTACCGGACAGATTTGAAAAATCTTTGGTAACCTCATATAACTTCTCCGCTTGCATGGTATTTGTCTGGAAGAATGATTTGGGAGAAATTTTGAATTTCATATTCCCCAATTTCTCATGAATGAACCCTTGTCCGTAACAAACTTCAGGTTCCAGGTCATAGATACTTGAGTTCAGTTTTGGATTAATGGTAAAAAGAAGCGTAGTAATACCATAAACTTTTTGGATAAGAAAATCTTTGATTTCATTTTGTGCATTCTTGTCTTCATGAGCAACTACAATGTTGACCATACACTCTTTCAACGTAGAATAGCGGATGATCAGATTTCGCAACCAACCTGTATGGTTTCTGATATCATAAAATTCAAATTGCTTTTCTAATGCGAATGTGCGGATTGCATTGCGTATTTCGTTGTTGATGTCGTGCATCAGATGGCAATTCTGAATATCGAGCACTTTGTCAAACAATCCCGGGATATGATAACCGAGTGCGTTTTTGTGGACAGCATTCGCTTCGAGAAATTCGTTTCTCGGCAGAAATTCCTTATTGCTGAATGAAAACTCCAGTTTGTTGCGGTAGGCGCGATCCATACTGCATCCGATGATGGGGCTCACTTCCGAATGAATACCGGTTTTTCTGAAAGTACTTGCGACTTCCTCTCCTTTGTATTTTAATTGCTTTGCATAAGGAAGCATTTGCCATTTGCATCCACCACAAACCCCAAAATGTTTACAGAACGGCTGAATCCTGTCTTCAGAAAATTTCTTTATCTCAAGGATTCTGCCTTCCGCATAGTCTTTTTTGTCTTTTGTAACCAGGACGTCTGCAACATCGCCGGGTATGGCACCTTCAGCAAAAAGTACTTTTCCTTCAGGGCGGGCAATTACTTTTCCAAGGGCGCCGTAGGTGGTGAACTCTACATCATTCAAAATTTTATTTTTCTTTTTCCTCATACGGCAGTAAAATTACAGATGAGCGTTCAATCGATTCATTCAAATTGAACCTAAAGGAAGATTTCACAAAAATGTTAAGGATTATTAAGACATTGAACAGGCAGTTTAAATTAGATATTTTTGTCAGGTACTTCAATGAATATGAGATTAATTATTATATCGGTTTTGTCTTGCATTATTGCGAATGCTGAAGCACAAAATTTTACATTAGACCTAAAAGCGCCGCAATACCATACCGGGATTGCATACCTTACTTATTACTATGGTAAGAATATGAATGTGGAAGATTCGGCTGCGGTAAGCAATGATGGCACGGCTGTTTTTCAGACAAAAGACCAGCCGCTTCCGGGAGTGTATTCTATCGTATTTCCCGGAAAGAAGTTATCTTTTGATCTGCTTTTGGATAGTTCGTCAAAGGTTTCTTTGTTTGTGAAAGATACCGCCTTGCTAATGCAAAGTACCGTAGTCAGTGGCTCAAAGGAGAATATTCTGTTTCAGGATTATCAAAAGTTTGTGGCGGAAAAAGCCCCGCTGCTGGAGGCAGAACGGAAAGCCTATTTTGCATCAAAGACCGGAGCAGATAGTTTGAAGCATCAGGAAAATTACAGTCAGATCAATAAAGAATTGAATAATTACAGGGAGAATGTATTAAAGGAGCACCCGGAGTCTATGCTTGCCGCATTATTGAGAAGCATGAAAGAGCCGGAAATCCTGCATAGATCGCCTAAAAGCCATCAGGATTCTTTAGAAAACTACCGGTATTATAAGCAACATTATTGGGATGACATTGCTTTTAACGATGCAAGGATCATCCGGACTCCATTCTTTCTGCCCCGCCTGGAGCGGTATTTCCGTCAGGTTTCCGATCAGAATCCGGATTCATTGATCCGGGAAATAGATTATTTATTGTTGCTGAGCCGGACGACACCTCCGATGTATAAGTTTTTGCTCAATTGGTTTACAGATGAATACTACAATCCAAAGTATATGGGCCAGGATAAAGTATTCGTGCATTTATTCGAAAAATATCATTCAAAAGGAGTGAGCAACTGGCTGAATGAAAAGCAACTTAAATCAATCTCTGACCGGGCGTATATGGTGATGAGCAATTTGATTGGAGATCCTGCGGCTCCAATGAAAATGACCGATATTAACAACAAGGAAACACAGCTCTATAATTTAAAGGCGGCTTTTACCGTTATCTGTTTCTGGGACCCGACGTGCGGCCATTGCAAACACGAGCTTCCCATTCTGGACAGTATTTACCAAAAGAAATGGAAAAAGGAAGGAGTGAAAATATTTGCTGTACTGACCGATAACAGTGTAAAAGATCAGTGGAAGAAGTTTATCAGCGAGCATCACCTGAGCGATTGGACAAACGTATATGAAAGTGATGCGCAGAAGGATGCAGTTGCAAAGTCAAATAAGCCTTCTTACAGGCAATTGTACGATGTGATCCAGACGCCTACCATTTATTTGTTGGATGATCAGAAAAGAATTATAGCCAAGAAACTGACCATAGAGCAGTTGGATGACGTGATCGATGCCCGATTGAATAAATCAAAATAGAACCCATATAAATACCCCCGTTAGATGAAAAAATGGTTGCTCTTTCCTTGCTGTTTCCTGTTTATCCATTCAGAAGCACAGACGCTCTTTACATACGGTAATCACAGTGTGAGCAAACAGGAATTTTTGAGTGCATTTAATAAAAACAGAACGTCCGCCGACACCGGTAAGCATGCACTTGAAGATTACCTGAGACTTTACACTATTTTTAAATTGAAAGTTCAGGATGCAAAGGATCATCGGATAGATACATTGCCTGCTTTGAAAGCGGACCTTCAGAGTTTCAAAAACCAGATCCGTGATAATTACCTCTACGACAAAAAGCAGTTTGATTTCCTGCTGGATCAGGCATTGAGTCGAAGTAAAGTGGATATCCGCCTTTCCGGTTATTATCTAAAACCAACACCCTTTGCAGATACGCAAACTGTGAGAAAACTGGCAGAAGATGTACAATCGCACCTTGATAAGGGACAAAAGATTGATGAAGGTGAACTGGCAAAAAAGGGGGTTCAACTGATCAGGGAAGATTTTGGTTACATCACAGCATTTACCCTTCCCTACGAAGTAGAGAATGTGGTATATCAATTAAAACCTGGCCAATACAGCAAAGCTCTATTGATCAATGGTGGATACTACATTTTGAAGAATGAAGGAGAACGCCCCGCATCAGGGAGAATCAGAGTCGCACAGATATTGATTGCATTCCCCCAGGGAGACAATACCGCGGCACAAAGCGCAAAACATCTGGCAGACTCCATCTACAATGTAATAGAACTCGGAGGTGATTTTGCCGTGTTGGCAAAGCAATTCAGTAACGACAGGAGTACCTATATGAATGGCGGTGAGATGCCTGAGTTTAGTGTCGGAAAGTATATTCCTTCATTTGAAGAACAGGCCTTTGCGCTGAAGAAGGATGGTGAAATATCCAGGCCATTTCTAACGGCATTTGGTTACCACATTTTAAAAAGAATATCTGCTTCACCTGTTCCTGAAAAATATTCTGAAGATTACATTTATCAGGTGAAACAGGAGTTGCAAAATGATAGCCGCATTCAAAGTGCAAAAGATAAATTATTAGCGGATGCAAGGAGGAAAACCGGTTTTTCTGTGGGGCCATTCAACAAAGCAGACCTCTACAAAATATCGGACACATCGCTGATCGGAAACAAGAATATTTCTTCGGGAAATATGAATCAGAATTCGGTGTTGTTTACATTTAACGATAAATCCAAAACGCTCGAAAAAGACTGGGATCAGTTTATCAGAAATTCCGGAAAGGTAGAAGGCGGACGATTGCATGAATCCTATGATAAACTCTGGCCTGAGTTTATCCGGACTGCGATACTGAAAAATTATTCGGAAAGACTGGCTTCTTTTGATGCCGATTATGCACAGCAGGTCAGAGAGTTTACTGAAGGCAACATGCTGTTTGAGATGATGCAGCAAAAGGTCTGGAACAAAGCCTCAAAGGATACAGCTGCTTTACGCAATTATTATAACCAGCATCCCGGGAAATATCTGTGGAATAAGAGTGCCGATGCCGTGATCTTTTCTTGCGATAATGATGCGACCGCCAAAGCCTGTAGCACTTCATTAAATAGTTTGCCCTGGAGAAAAGTGAAGGAGAGTTTTTCCCAATCCGTGCAGGCTGATTCCGGAAGGTTTGAATTGGCCCAATTGCCATTGCATTCAAAAGATTTAGAAACAATCATCTATCCGCCTGTGATAAATCCGAATGATGGTACGGCTACATTCGTACGGATATTCAAAGTGTATCCTGCCGGAATGCAGCGTTCATTTCATGATGCCCAGGGACTTGTGACAGAAGATTATCAGAAAGTCATCGAACAACAGTGGGTAGATCAGCTAAGAAAGAAGTATCCTGTAAAAATTAATCAGTCTGTTTTTTCAGCCATCAGAGGGCGTACAAAATAGCACAATGCTGATTCAGATTGAAAACTCAAGAGAGTTGGTGCGAAATTCCGTGATCAGGAAATGGACAGAGGTACCCAGCATGTAACCCGAATGTTCAGGCAGGGTTACAGAAGCCGTTCAACCACATTGGCCACCACCTTGTGTTTGCCCAAAATATAATAATGCAATACCGGCACGCCATTTTCTTTCAACTCTTTGGATTGCTGGTAAAGCCATTCTTCACCTACTTTTTCTACCTCAGCATCGGTTTTGCATCCCATAATTTCGTCGCTGAGTTCGGTCGGGATGTCCACATGAAATGTTCTTGGTAAGATGGATAGTTGCCTTTTTGAAGTCAATGGTTTCAATCCCGGAATGATCGGGACATTGATGCCCAGATCGCGGCAGGATTTTACAAACTCAAAATATTTTTTATTGTCAAAAAACATTTGCGTAGTGATGTATTCGGCCCCTGCATCTACTTTCATCTGGAGATACTGCAGATCACTGTGCATATTGGGTGCTTCAAAATGTTTTTCGGGGTAACCGGCGACGCCAATGCAGAATTGAGTTTTGTGGCCATCCCGGATATCGTCTTCAAGGTATATCCCATTGTTGAGATGGGCAACCTGCCTGAGTAAATCCAATGCATAAGTATGGCCTCCGGGTTCCGGCTCAAATAACGTTTCATTTTTGGCAGCATCTCCTCTCAATACAAGTACATTATCTACCCCCAGAAAGTGAAGGTCAATTAAAGCATTTTCTGTTTCCTGTTTGGAAAATCCACCACAGATCAGATGAGGTACGGCATCTACTTTGTAGCGGTTCATAATGGCGGCACAAATACCGACTGTGCCCGGACGCTTCCTTACTTCTACTTTTTCAAAACTTCCGTCAGCTCTCTTCTTAAAGATCTGCTCACTTCGGTGATAGGTGACGTTAATGAAAGCGGGATGGAATTCCATTAATGGATCCAACTGATTGTAAATAGAATCAATGGTCTTTCCTTTCAAAGGAGGCAGTATTTCAAAGGAAATCAGGGTATCCTTCGCTTGTTTGATGTGATCAGTTACTTTCATTTTGATTCAAAGATGGCAAATGTAAAACGTTATCTGACTCAAAAAGGTATTCAATGAATTAAATTTTGCAGGAACGATACCGGGTAATGGGTGAGGTCAATGAACAAAGTATGCGAATATCCCCGTGGCTACCAGGGTAATTCCTGTAATGATCCCGGCATTGTGTTCGAGTGTATGCCAGTTCAGTTTTAATACGCTTTTATAAGCCATAGAAGACAGAATGACCATGCCTGTAATGGTGATGATCAGATAAACGGACGCAATAAATGCCACAAGCCACCATCCGATGGTGCCCGCCAGAAGGAAATAGGCTTCTATTTCCATGCAGGGTGACAAAAACATCGCGAGTACCAGAGTGATGACCAGGTTCACCTTACTCCTCCTTTTTCTGTCGGGTGGACTGATGTGAAAATGCTTATGATGGTAATGCCGGTAAATGAAAACAATGCCTGTCAGTATCAGAATTACCGGAGCGATCCAATGTGTAAAGGAGTGCACCGATTCTGAAAGCGCAGCACCCAATATGCTAAGTGCCACACCAAGAAGGATTGTGCTGAGGCCATGCGAAGCTGCAGCATAAAAGGTAATTTTTCTAACTTCTGAAACACTCCAGTCTTCCCTTCGGCCAATGGCAATTACAGGCAACCAGTGATTGGGTATGGCAGCATGCAACAGGCTCAAAATGATGCTTCCTGTAATAATACTGAGCATTTCGTATCGGTAATAGAATTTATGTCGAAAATGGGTCGCAAAAATAACTAAAGTGAATCATTGTCCATATTCATCTTTTGAACATGTAATAAATGGGTGATAATAAGAAAATCAAAAAAAGTAAACTAAATTTAGAGTGATATCAATAACCCCCAATGAACGAAGACAGGTATTCTATTTTGCCCTTTTTGAAGGATAAAACCGAAATAAGCCAATTATTCGCCTCAGTAGATTGGAGCAAGACGCCTTTGGGAGATGTGGAAGTTTGGCCCGTGTCACTAAGGGTTGCCTTGGGAGTATTTATGTATTCTCCATTGCCAAAATTGTTGTGTTGGGGCAGAGAGTTGACTTGTATCTATAATGATGCGTTCCGAAATTTTTTGTCTGAAATTGGAAACAGTCCGGACGCCATTGGAAACCCACTTGATAAAGTACTTCCAGGGGATTGCAATCAGTTGATTCCCGCTATTAAAATGATTTTGGATAAGAAAGTAGTGAGCCGCAATATCGGTATAGAGAATATTCAAAATCAGAATCCGGACATAAGAGAATACGGTTTTCTTTGCAATGCTATTTATGAATCGGATGGGAATGTGAGCGGTGTTTTACTGACGGCCAGGGTTGCCTCTGAGAAAAGAGATCAGCATCATCCGACCTCTGAGATATCAAGCCAGATCAGCGAGATTCTTAAATTAGCGCCGGTTGGCCTGGCACATATTTCAGTACATAATTATTCAATCGTGTTTATCAACGATGTATTGCTGGAGTTGACCGGTAGAAAACTAAATGAAGTGAAAGACAGGCCTTTGTTTTCGGTTTTCCCGTTTCAGTTTGAAAGACTGATGCCGATATTCCAAAGCGTATTATCCAGCGGTAATGCTTTTTATGGGAATGAAGTTCCTGTAAAAATTATTAAAAAAGATAGGCCTGAGTTGCTTTATTTGAATTTGGTTATTTATCCAGTCAGGAACAGTCAAGGAGATATAGATTCAATCATGATGACGGTATTGGACGAAACAGATAATGTAAACCGGCGAAACATTTTTAAAGAAAGAGAGATTCGTTTTTCGGGGATTATCCAGAATTCCAGAATGGGCTTTGCGATCCTGAAAGGAGAACATTTTATCATAGAATATGGCAACACTTATCTGTTTGAAAATATCTGGATGATGGATCCTGAACAGGTACTGGGAAAATCATTATTGGAGGTCTTCCCGGCTATGGTAAATCAAAGAAATTATTTGCAGTTAAAGACGGTGTACGAAACCGGGAAAACCATTTTTGAGAAGAGGTCACCCACACACATCAGTACGGGGCAGGGCATCCGTAAATTTTATCTGGACTTTGAATTTGCGCCATTGTTTGATGATGAAGATAAGGTGATGGGAATAACTGTATCTGCGTATGATGTCACGGAAACAGTATTGTTGGAACTTCAAAGAAAAGAAGCTCAGGCGAGGCTTGAGTTATCGTTGGATGCCACCGGACTTGCCTTGTGGGAAGTAGATCTGAGAAATCGAAGGCTGTCGTATTCTGAACGATTGTCCACCATATTAATGAATATTGAAAATTCAGAAGATCTGAATGTTTTTAAGGATAATATTATTCAGGAAGACTGGCCTGTAGCAGAACAAGCTTTTACCACAGCAATGAAAAACGGTGTGTATCAATACGAGGCAAGAGTAAGGAATGCTGCCGGTGAAATTGTTTGGATTCGTGTAAGAGGCAGAATGTTTTTTGATAGAGACGGAGAGCCTTTAAGAATTATAGGTACGACAAGAGATATTACCATTGAGAAAAGAAATCAGAGAGACCTTATACGACGTGAAAGCAGATTGAGAAGGCTTGTTTTGCAGGCTCCGGTGGCCATTGGTATCCTTCGCGGCCCTGATTACAAAGTGGAGATCATAAATGAAAAGGCTTTACGGTTGTTGGGTAGAACAGAAGAAAATTTACTTGACAAGCCGATTCTCGAAGTGATGAATGAGGTGGATGTTGAAGCAGCAAAACAGATGCTGGATGTAGTATTTTATAAGGGGGAGACCGTATCTGCAAAGGAGTATGGTGTCAGGTTGATGAGGGGAGGGAAAATGATTAAGATCTATGTAAATTTTGAATATGACCCTCTTCGCAATGAAAAAGGGGAAGTGATTGGAGTAATTGTAGTTGGCACAGAGGTGACAGACCAGGTCATGACGAGAAAAAGGATTGAAGCCAGCGAATTACAATTCCGTCTGCTTGCCGATTCTATTCCTCATTTTGTATGGCTGGAGAGCCGTGAGGGAAACTTCGAATTTGTAAATCAAACCATGCAAACCTATACAGGTAGAGATGCAGGACGGTTAACCTCTGAAGGATTCCTGAGCATTGTTCATCCTGAAGATAAACAAAGAGTACAGGAAAAATGGCAGCATGCGATCGATACGGTTACGGAGTTTGTAGATGAACTAAGGATTTTGAATGTTGATGGAAGTTACCGTTGGTTTATGACGAGGTCTATTCCAATGAAAAAGGCAGACAAAGTAGGCTTCTGGATTGTCACCTGTACAGACATTCAGGAAATCAAAGAGCAGGACCAGCAGAAAGATTATTTTATAAGCAGAGCCAGCCATGAGCTCAAAACTCCGATTACTTCCCTGAAAGGGTATGTACAGATTTTAATGAACCTGTATCATGATACCCGGGACCAGGTGTTGAAGAATTCATTGAACCGGATGGATTTTCAGGTGGACAAGCTCACAAGGCTTATTGTGGATTTGTTGGATACCACCCGTCTGGACACGAATGGATTGGTTATGGAAAAGCAGCTTTGTAATGTGCCCTCCCTAATTCGGAATGTTATTGAAGAGTTGCACCCGGCATATCCCAATTATTCAATACAATTTTCTTCTACAGATGAAATAGAAATTAATATCGATAGGGAAAGAATAAGCCAGGTGATCATTAATCTGCTGACCAATGCCATTAAATATTCTCCTGTCAATAAGGTTGTGGAAGTAGATGCCCGTAAAGAAGGCGACTATCTGGCTGTTTCGGTTACAGATTACGGTATCGGGATTAATAAAGCACATTTCGAAAAGATTTTTGAAAGATTCTACAGAGTGACGGGGGATAACAAAGAAACCTTTCCGGGATTCGGGATTGGACTTTTTCTGGTCAATGAAATCGTCAAAAAGCATAACGGATCTGTTTCCATAAAGAGTGAAGAAGGGAGAGGCTCAACTTTTACGGTGTTCTTGCCTATGAATTCGAACTAAGACCAATTGGCAATCACAAATTCTTCTTTTCTGTTTTTCTTTCGAAAAATGATTGCAGCAGGGTTACGCAAAGTAGAGCAGACAATACCCCGATCACAGAACCAGCCAATACATCTTCCGGAAAATGTTGGCCCAGATAGATGCGACTGTACCCAACCAATACTGCAAGACTTAGAAGCAGAAGAGAGGTGTTTTTTCTTTTGACCATGCACGCCACTACTGTAATGATTGCAAAAACCGAAGCGGTATGTCCTGAAGGAAAAGAGTTAATAGTATGCAACTGTTCCATATTGGTACTGAAAGGGAAAGGGATATGGTGCAGTTCAAAATACAAGCGAGGACGGGGATGAGGGAATAAAGTCTTGATCGTCTGTACAAATATTCCCGAGAGCATATAGCTACTGATGGCAAGCAATGCAAATACCCGCTTTCCCAAAAAAAATATAAGGATAACCAGAGGAACAATCACAAACCCGTCTCCGAGAGAAGTAAGAAATCCAAAGAGGAGATCCAGGGCGTTATTGTGTATCTGATTGAAGAGTGCAAATGAAGTTGCCTGATCGTATGACAACAGAAATACAAGTGTAGATAGTGCTAAAATCAGCCACGCGCCAAGAAAGAGAATATTATTTTTTAAAAGTGGATACATGACAATGGGTACAAATGTAATCGGAACCTTTAAATGATGGAGTGCAAACTATCATTTTGCTTTTCTATTGAAGAATATTGCCTGCCCACTTTGCAGGGTATGACCCATTCGTCACTGATTTCAGACGTAAACAGGGTCTGTTACAATATTTGTCAGCATGGAACGTTGTATTATTAAAATCCCATATTCATGAAAAAGTTGAAGAGAATAACCTTTTCGATACGGCTAAAAGCGGTCTTGATTAAATTGTTTGAAGATCCCGGATATATTCGGCTGAAGACACAATCCAGATTTCATCACAACCATGAATTGATAAAGTGAAACTGTGATTATGGTGAATTTACGCATTATAAAAAAGAGTGATGTTGCTATTGAAAAACCCTTAAAAACTCAATTACTTTATTCCCCCATTAAATCCAAAGCAATTGTTTACCTGTAAAATGTATGGATTATGAAAAATCAAGTTTACCAAAAGCGCTCCCTGTTTGTCAGGTTCTTCACCTGGTTTTCCAGAAATGCTTCGGCTATGTTTGAATCAAATGATAAAAGGGAGTTTCAGCGGCTGAAAAATTTTATTGCCAGCTAAGATCAGGAGAATAGATATTCTACATCTTCTTTTGTGAGTGATTTTACAAACGATTGGTCGTCGGCAATTAATTCTTTAGCAAGAATTCGTTTCCTCTCCTGAAGTTTCAGGATCTTATCTTCAATGGTATCCTTGCATATCATTCTGTACGCAAAGATATTTTTCGTCTGACCAATCCTGTGAGTTCTGTCAATAGCCTGCTGCTCTACGGCAGGATTCCACCATGGATCCACTATATATACATAATCTGCTGCAGTCAGGTTAAGGCCTACACCACCGGCTTTTAATGAAATCAGGAACACCCTGCATTGATCGTTTGACTGAAAATTCTGAATGGCCTTTTCACGATCTGAAGGCGAAGTGCTACCATCAAAATATTCATATTCAATCCCGTCTTTGGTCAGCTGTTCTTTTATCAGGGCAAGCATGCCGAGGAATTGAGAAAAGACAAGTGCCTTGTGTTCCCCGATGTTTTCCGTGAGTTCCCTTGACAATTCTTCCAGCTTGATGGAATCATTGGGATATTTTTCATCCTCATTCAGGATGGCGGGGCTGTCACAGATCTGGCGCAGTTTCATAAGTCCCTGCAAAATGGTTAATTGTGATCTGCCTACTCCTTGTTGTTCTATCGTGCCAAGAATTTTTTCGCGGAATGCACTTCGGTATGTTTCGTAAACTGCTCTCTGCTTGTCTTCCATTTCGCAGAAAATGATCGTCTCCGTTTTTTCCGGAAGGTCTTTAGCTACCTGCTCTTTGGTTCGACGGAGAATAAATGGGTACAGAATTTTTCTCAGATGCTCTTTTTGCTCGGCATCGCCTAATTTATCAATAGGAGTAGAGAATTCATTTCTGAAAAATTCCACAGACCCCAACAATCCTGGATTGAGAAAATTCATTTGAGCATAAAGATCAAACGTGTTGTTTTGAAGAGGGGTACCACTCATACAGATCTTGTGATCGGCCTTTAAAAGGCAGGCGGCCTTTGTAACTTTTGAAAACGGATTTTTGATTGCCTGCGATTCATCAAGAATTGCAAAGTCAAAATTGGCTTTCAGCAACATCTGGATGTCGCTTCTGAGTGTGCCATAGGTCGTGATGGTGATCATGTGAGCACTAAGTTCATCAATGCTACGTGCGCGATTGGTGCCGTGATGGATGATGAACGAAAGTTGCGGTGTGAATTTTTTTATTTCATTTTCCCAGTTATAAATCAGTGTGGTCGGGCATACGATGAGTGCTCTAAGATGTTTATTCTGGTTTTGGAAATGAAGCAAAATGGATAAAGCCTGTGCGGTTTTACCCAATCCCATATCGTCTGCCAGAATACCACCCCATCCTACATTTTGCAGATAGTTGAGCCATCGGAATCCCGAGAGCTGATAAGGCCTTAAAGTAAGTTGGAGACCTTCAGGAGCCTCTATTTCTGGAATTTCTTTAAACTCACGAAGGCGGTTAAATTTTTCATCCAGATCGAAACTGATTTCGTTTTCATTCCTTTGTTCATAGAGTTCATCAATGATACTCAGATGGTATTTTGACAGTCTTAATTGATCGTGATTCCCATCACCCATCTTAAACAGCAGTGCATATTTCTTAATCCATTCTTCAGGCAATACGCCCAGGGAACCATCGCCTAACTGAACAAATGACTGCTTGTTGGTAAGTGCGTTTCTGATTTCTGTAATTCCGATTTTTTGATCGCCGAAGGATAACTCTACCTGTGCATCAAACCAATCCACACCGCTGCTGAGTTGGATTCTGGTAGTAGGGCGTGATGTATTGAACCGGAAATTCTTTAATGCTTCGAATCCATAGACAGGTATCTTTTTCTCATTCATCACGTCGATGAAGAGAAAAAACCAGTTTTGTTTTAAAACGTCAGAGCCCTTTAATACAAGGCCTTTCCCGGGTTGACGAATAAAATGACTATGCAGATTTTCCAGCGACTTGATAAATGCTTCTTCCAGATCAGGCCTGCGGTGAATGACAGAAACTTTGCTCCCATCAGGGATAACAAGTGTTTCCTTGTCATCCGGTTTTACACTGAATCCTTTGTAAGTAAATACCGGTTGAAATAAAAGAAATTCTCCTTTTTCTACAAGTTGCAGACTAATGCCAGGCTCGCCATCTTTTACTTCACTGATCAGTGATTTCTCAAAATGAACTTTATAACTTTTTGTCAGGGGTATCACCAGTTGCTGCAGCATTCCCGGCCATTCTGTATTGCTAAAGCGCAGTGGGTTTCTGAATTTGGCTGAAAGCAGGGTGGTTTCGGGTTCAGACCACATAGACACAGCTCCATCAGAAAGTATCATCAAATCGCAATCCCATTGATTATCGGATAATGAGAATGTACCATTTTCAAGTTTTATAAACGACTCCATCACAATCTTCTCCCCATCTTTTCTCAGGTCGAATGAAATCTCGGGTGAATAGGAGCTTAATTCTACTTCCATGAGGTTTTTGGTAACAAATGATTTTCCTTTTGGAAGATAGAAAACAGGGATTTCGCCCTCCTGGTCAAAAATTTTCTTAAGCTTTGGATGCAGGTATTCGCAGATCAGCAATTTGGTTTCTTCCGGCAATTCTTCATCCTGATGAATGATATTTTCCCAGATACCGCTAAATGGAGAATTACGGTTCAGGTATTTATGAATTTCGTGTTGCTGTAATTTCCTTGTCTTTGCTATCAATTGTTTGGAGTGCTCTGACAGGTTATCTGTAAAGATAAATTTCGAGAGATCCAGTTTTTCGATATTGCCCTGAAACGTCCCAGATGCATGGTCAAATGTGCCAATGACCACATCAAAGTCCAGGTAAGGATAGGTATGAATGTTGCCGTTTAATACCAGGGCGGCCTCTTTTTCCTGTTTCCTGACCTTTTCCTGCTTTTCTTCTTCTACTTCTTCACTCTCCTCTTCAACAGTTACTTCTGCAGCTGTCACCGGCACTGAAGGTAACCGCTTCACGGTAGGATCCAGCAATCTTAAAAATGGTTTTCCTTCTTTATAAATAAATTCAAACTTATCCTGCCAATTGTCGTCAAGTGTATAGCCGTAACTTTCTAAGAGTTTGTTTTTTTGTCTGTCCCAGTTTTTGATGGAGTTAAAATATCCTGAGCCATAGTTATTGAGTAATTGTAAGAAAAGTGCGGTCTTATGCTTGCACAGCACATGGTTGGGATCAGCGCAGGTACAACTTGTGTCAAAATATTGATCCTCATTTTTTTCGATGATGAGGTGGAAGAGTTTTCCGTTATCATCCAGTTCCGCTTTTACCTTTTCATTAGCGGCCGATAAAATATTGCATTTTCTCTTTCTGAGGATTGCTTCTGCGGAGGCATAATTTTCAAGTCCGGAAAGCATTCTGACCATCTTGAGGTCTATGAATTTTATTTTGGCAATGGTATGCGACTGATTGTAAGTAGTATCGTCTCCCTTATTCAGAATGTTTTTATCAAGCATATCCTGCAGTTGGAGTAACGTAGCTGCTTCGTGCCTGCAGATTTCGCTCAGGTTGTATGGACAGGTACAGCGAAGGTGTATCTGTCTTGGATCATCGTATCGCATTACAGCCACCTTGTAAAACGTGTGGTACGTATCGTCTTTCACTCTGAAAGTGGCATTACTCAAAAGGTCATCGTTGGAAAGAAACTCCACATTTCTCATGGAATAGATTTTCTTACCTCTGCGTATAACCTCTTCAGTGCCGCTGTTGTATAAGTGTTTTATTAAATAAGGAAGAGCCAAAAAAGTAAACTTTGGTTAACGAAAATGCCTGTTACCCGTCAAAAAAAGGCAATTTGCAAAAGTAACGAAAAACACTACTTTAAAGAAGACACTTAAAGAAAAATTTGAAATTATGCCCAACTTTATGATTGTCTTAGACGGCAAGCTCTTTCTTCCCTGCTACCAATCGCCCGTTGTGGTAGAGAGATAAAACGTCTGCGTTGTCCATTGACAGGCAATACCGGATGTCTTCTTCAAGCCCGAATCCCATAAGCCTATGGTAGTGATTGGCATTTTTATCTTTCATATACTCAAAGAGATCATGCCGTGCATCCTGGTAAAGCGATGCGGCTATCTGAGAAGCATCGCATTTGATTTCGAAATGATCTCTGAGGCTGTCGACGACTGCTCCGGCAAAGAGTGTATCTTCCAGATTGATTCTGTTTTTCCATGCAGCACAGGCAAGGATTACATTTTTTTGTTTACTATGCAGGTAGTGGCAAACAGAAGAGAAGTTACAAAATGCTCCGGTAATAATTTCTCTTGCATTGGCAGCGAGCGCTTCATGCAACAATCGTGTGCCATTGGTAGTCGTCAATACAAGGGTCTTTCCTTTGATAAAATCTGCGGTATAGGTAAAAGGCGTATTTCCATGTTCAAGTCCATCTGCAATCTGACCGTCGCGTTCGCCTGCTGTAATCGCATCCATTTGTTTGCCCAACCGGATGCATTCGGCTACGCTGGATACCGGAATGATTTCTTTTGCTCCATTGTGCAATGCAGTGGCAATGGTGCTGGTAGCTCTGAGGATGTCAATAATGACTACCACGCTGTTACTCAATTCATACAGGTTGAGTAAGGCGGGAGATAAGACTGTGTGAATCGTTGGCTTGCCTGCAGATTTTTTTGTCATGTATTTATTCTGATTAAATAATATTGCTATCCTTATTCAAAAGGCATTTTTACCACTTTTGCTCTGAGATACTTGTCTCTCACTTTAATGAAAATTTCGGTATCAATTTTTGACCAACCGATGGCAACATACCCGATGGCAATGGGTTTTTGCAGAGAAGGCGATTGTGTGCCACTGGTGATATACCCGATAGGCTTTTGCGCTGCATTGCATACTTCATAACCATGTCTGGCCACACCTCTGTCTAATAATTCAATTCCAACTAATTTTCTTTTGGCACCTTCGGCTTTTACTCTTTCAACTTCAGTCTTTCCAATAAAGTCACCTTTATTGATTTTGGTGATCCATCCCAATCCGGCTTCCAGCGGGGAGGTGGTGTCATCAATATCGTTACCATAGAGACAATAGCCCATTTCCAATCTGAGCGTATCGCGTGCTGCAAGTCCGATGGGTTTTAGTCCGATAGATTTCCCGGCTTCAATGATGGTCTTCCAGATCTTTTCCGGGTTGCCATTTTTATTTTCAAAATAAATCTCAATTCCTCCTGAGCCTGTATAACCCGTAGCGCTTATGATCACATCGGGTACTCCTGCGAATGTACCCTGCTGGAATGTGTAGTATTTCAGGTTCAGAATATCGACATCAGTCAATGGTTGTAATAATTTGTTGGCTTCGGGGCCTTGTATTGCGAGCAGGCAAGTCTTGTCTGAAATGTTTTCCATCTCTGCATTTACCTCATTATGGCTTTTAATCCATGCCCAGTCTTTCTCTATATTGGCAGCATTGACTACCATCATATATTTTTCGTTTTCTTCCAGACAATAAATAATCAGATCGTCCACAATGCCCCCCTTTTCATTCAACATACAGCTGTACTGTGCTTTGCCCGCTGTGAGTTTGGATACATCATTGGTGGTGACTTTCTGAATCAGTGCCAGTGCGTAGGGCCCGGTGATCATGAACTCACCCATGTGGCTTACGTCAAACATTCCGGCGGCAGTGCGCACCGTTGCGTGTTCATCATTTATTCCGGAGTAACTGATCGGCATATTGTAGCCGGCAAATTCGGCCATTTTTGCTCCAAGGGCTTCATGAATGTGGGTAAATGGTGTAACCTTCATTATTAATTGTTTTGGATGGTGGCCTCGCCAGGAATCGAACCTGGATCTGGAGCTTCGGAAACTCTTATACTATCCATTGTACTACGAGGCCATTTTCAGGGACGGCAAAACTACTACAAATATGCTCACAGTAGAATGGAGGATGTGCTTTAGCAAGTGTTATTTTTCTGAAATATGATTTGAAGATATGATTCCGGTGCTTTTGATATTTTCAGGAAAATTGGGAGTAGTCTTTGAAAATTACGCCATACCGTCAATCCAATTATTGATTCACTGACATATTCGGATGTTATTTTGATGTAGGGGTTGAAACAGTTGGTCAATCTGTCAAAATCAAAGGCTGGCACTCATCTTGTAGTTTTTGATATTCACCCCGTAAAACTATTTATTATGGAAACTATCACAAAAAGATCACTTAAAAGTCATTCAGCAGATGGTAAGTTGAATATAGGATTGGGAAGTGAAGTAAGAAAAAAAATTGCTTCCGGTTTAAATGAACTATTGGCTGATGAAATGACACTTTATGTAAAGACTTTAAATTTTCACTGGAATCTTGAAGGCCCCGGATTTCATGATCTGCATGTATTTCTGGAAAATCAGTACAACAAGATCCAGGAAATTATTGACGAGACTGCAGAGCGCATTCGTATGATTGGACACTTTGCCAATGGATCAATGAAACAGTTTTTGAACGACACCTCTTTAAAAGAAATCCCGGGAGGCAAAATCACTCCGGGAATGCTGAAAGAACTTGAAAATGATCACAACACGCTCATCCGGAAAACCAGAGAATTAATTCATCAATTTGATGAATATGGAGATGCGGGCAATGCAGATTTTGCAACTCAGGTATTGCGTGAGCATGAAAAAATAGCCTGGATGCTGCATGCTTCTTGTGCCGGATAATCAGCCTCTTGGATCAAAAGAAAATGCAGACAATAACAGCCTGCATTTTTTTTATATTCACACCTTTTGCACGTAATCCTGTTTGGATTATTACAATTTTTTTACCAATACCACAAATTTTATTCCAAAAGGCAAATGCTTAACTTTGGCGTGATTCAAATAAATAAGACAGGATGGCGCTGACGCAGAGATTACAACAAAAACTTTCGCAAAAATTATCTCCTCAACAGATTCAGTTGATGAAGTTGTTGCAGGTGCCCACTGCCCATCTGGAAGAGCGTGTAAAGGAAGAACTGGAAGAAAACCCTGCCCTCGAAACTGCAGAAGATTCTTATGAGGATAAGGATAAAGATTCATTAGACGATTTCGAAGAAAACAGTACTTCAGAAGATGATTATGAAATGGATGGTAGTGAGAATGATTATGACAATATAGATATTTCAGAATATGTGTCGGATGGAGATGATGAGCCCGGCGATTACAGATTCAGGGATGATAATTATGGAAATAATGAAAACAAAACAATTCCACACAAGGTAGAGACCACATTTTACGAAACGCTCAAAAATCAATTGTTGATGCTGGATCTGGATGAGAGGCAAATGAAGGTAGCGGAGCAGATCGCCGGGAGTATTGACGATGATGGATATCTGCGGCGGGCCATACCCTCCATAGCAGATGATCTGGCCTTTCGACAGAATATATCTACTTCGGAAGAAGAGATACGTGACCTGCTTTCTATGATTCAGCAGTTTGATCCGCCGGGAGTCGGAGCCAGGGATTTGCAGGAGTGTCTTTTAATTCAGCTCAGACGAAAAAAAGCTGACGGGCATGATGTGGATGTTGCCATTAAAATTCTGGAAAAACATTTTGACGAATTCACAAAGAAGCATTACGATAAGATCCAAAAAACATTCAACCTGGATGAAGAGGGTATTAAGGATGTCATCAATCAGATCATCCGGCTCAATCCCAAACCGGGTGGTATGGTTGGAGAGACAGATAAAATGCAGACTTATGTAATACCCGACTTTTTTGTAATCAATAACAATGGATTTCTGGAGGTAACACTAAATTCAAAGAATGCGCCGGACTTGCGAATCAGTGAGGGCTACCGTGATTTGCTGAGAGACTTTGACCGTGGCAGTAAGAAGGATAAAAGGCAAAAGGAAGCAGTTTTGTTTATCAAACAGAAAATAGATAGTGCCAAATGGTTTATTGATGCCATCCGACAAAGACAACACACGCTGCTGATTACTATGCGAACAATCGTAGATTATCAGAAACAGTTTTTTTTGTCGGGTGAAGAGACAGATATGAAGCCCATGATTCTGAAAGATATTGCCGAAAGGACAGGACTGGATATCAGTACGGTGAGCAGGGTCGCCAACAGTAAATTTGTACAAACAGAATTTGGTACATACAGATTGAAATTCTTTTTTAGTGAAAGCCTGGTGACAGATTCAGGGGAGGAAGTAAGTACCCGTGAAGTAAAAAAAATATTGAGTGATCTGATCGAGGCTGAGAATAAAAAGAAACCATTGAGTGATGAAAAACTGACTGTGTCTTTGCAGAAAAAAGGTTATAACATTGCGCGCAGGACCGTTGCTAAGTACAGAGAGCAACTGAACATTCCGGTAGCCAGACTAAGAAAAGAATTATAAATTGAAAATACCCGAAGAATATACAACACTTGAAACGGCTGCACCCGGACAGGGGGTAGTCCAAAAGATATTTGCTTATTTTTTCAGTACGATTTTCCATCCGTTATTTATTCCGGTAATTGCGGTGGCATGTCTTGCTTTTGTTTTACAGGGATATTTTGTTGGAATGTCGGTCACTGACAAACGGATGATATTGGTAAGGGTGGCTGTGAATACCATTTTTTTTCCGTTTGTGACGATTCTCCTGTTGAAAGGATTGGGTTTTATCAAATCAATCTTTTTAAAAAGCCGTCGGGAGCGGATTATCCCCTATGTAGCTGCAAATATTTTTTACTTCTGGGTTTTTTTGGTGTTTCACAATCAGCCCGAGGTGCCACTTATCGTCACATCTTTTATGCTGGGCATTTTTCTGGCATCTTCTGTTGGATTGGTGGCGAATTCGTTTTTTAAAATCAGCATGCACGCACTTGGGATGGGAGCGCTGGCCGGCCTGTTGCTGGTAATGATTTTTACAGGATATCCGGATGGTATTTTTCTCCCCATGATGATTGTGCTGGCGCTTACCGGACTTGTTTGTACCTCACGTTTGATGATCAGTGACCATTCTTATTTTGATATTTCGAGTGGGTTGTTGATTGGGTTATTGTGCCAGGCTATCGCCGCATTTTTCATAGTATCTGTTTAACCCGGGTAGTAAAATTTTCTGAATTACATCCGGATAAGGGATTGATAAAATCAAATCATTTTGAAATGCCATGGCTAAATTTTGTTGATCACCAATTGCTGCACAGCCATTCCTGATGTCTTTTAGGATCCCGATACAAAATCAGGGTTTAAAAACAATATACAATACATTTGTGTCTTCAATTAATGTTTGATCAACTAAATCCAGAATCGACAAATGTTTTCCAAAGCCACTGAATATGCATTGCGCGCTACATTTTATGTGGCTCAGAAGGGAAGCCCTAATAATAAATTGCCCATAGAAAGTATTGCCAAAGCAATCGGATCTCCCAAACCTTTCACAGCAAAAATTTTACAAAAGCTTGCAAAGGGTAACAAGATAATAAGTTCTGTAAGAGGTCCCAATGGAGGTTTTTATATTTCAGACAATAGCCGCCAACTTCCATTGACGGCTGTACTTGAGGCTATGAAAGAAGATCAGACGATTACCAAATGCGTATTGGGATTGCCTCACTGCAATCCTGACAAACCCTGCCCGCTGCACCATAAATATGAAAGTATCAAGGCAGATCTGAAGGCGATGTTTGCAACCACCACCATCGATGAGATTGCAAAAAATCTAAAAGAGCAGAATCTTTTTCTTGGGTATATGACAAAGAAATAAGCAGATTAATGCTTTTCAACCGGTTACTTCCTGATGATGTCTATTAATTTCTGGCCCCGTACCAGTATTCTCAGGCCGCTCCTTTTGAGGGAGATCACCGGTTTTCTCTCAAAATTATTTTCTATATCTTTCTTGTAGGCATTAATGATATCCTTATAAGAAAGTATGCCGGAAAGCTTGTTGTCGGAAGAAAGTACAGGAAGGATATCCATGTTTTCCTGAGCCATTAATTCTACAGCAAATCTTAATGTATCCTCTTCTTTTATGGAAACCGGGATTCTCTTAATCAAGTCACTGATAATTTTATCCTTAGGGTGGTGGTCACTGAATAAATTTGACGAACTGATAATCCCTTTGAAATTGTTGTTTTTTTCGTTGACAATTACAAAATAATTGCTTTGATAATCTTTTTCTCTTTCGAGCCATTCGCGTACCTGCCCGATTGAATTGTTTTCTGCTATTACTATTTCATTGCCACTCATTACATCCTTTACGGTTAAGGATTGTAAAATATCAGCTTCATAATGATCCGGAGTCTGAATACCACGTCTTGTGATTTTTTCTGTCATAATGGTATTCTTCATCAGAAAAAATGAAATGAAATAAGAAGCAGTACAAGCAGCAAGTAACGGTAAAAGAGCATGCGACTGATCCGTCACTTCCAGTGCAAAGACGACCGATGTCAATAACGCTCGCGATGCACCTGCAAACAATGCAGACATACAGATCAATGCTGTCATGGAAATTGTGATTCCGGAATCAGGGAAGTAATACAGGATTATACCGGCAAAGAGTGAACCGGTAGCTCCACCGATAGTCAGCAAGGGAGCCAGTGTACCACCGGAAGTGCCACTTCCCAAAGCAATTGCCCAACTGACAAATTTCAATAAGCACAATGAGAGTACGACATTAAATGCCAGACTTCCTGATAATATATCTGTAATATTTTCATACCCTACACCCAGCGTGCGCGGAGCAAAGTAACCGACAATTCCTACCACAAGCCCGCCGATCGCCGGCCACCACATCCAGTGAATAGGCAAATGTTCAAATCCGTCTTCTATCCAATACACGATTTTAGTGATGAATATGGAAATGAATCCCATAACAATTCCAATAATACTATAAATAAGCAAGGCCTTGTTGTTGGGTGCTGCCAATTCATGCCCTACCGGAAATACAGGGCCGGTACTGAACAAAAAATGATGCCCTGCTGCTCCGGTAATACATGCCAGAGCTACCGGAATGATGCTTCGTGGACTGAATTCAAACAATAATAATTCTATAGCCAGAAAAATACCGGCAATAGGGGTGCCGAATATAGCGGCCATACCTGCAGTAGCCCCGGAGGCTAATAGAATTTTTCTTTCTGTGTTCGTTATCTTAAGTATCTGTCCCAGTGTACTTCCCAATGCGCCACCTGTGGCTATAATTGGACCTTCTGCACCAAAGGGGCCTCCTGTTCCAATGGCAATGGCTGATGAAATGGGTTTCAGATAAGTAATTGTAGGTTTTATTTTACTTTGATTGGTCAGAATTTGTTCCATCGCCTCAGGAATGCCATGTCCTCTGATGGCCTTGGACCCATACAGGGCCATCAAACCTACCACCACACCCCCCAGCGTAGGAATCGCAATCACCCAAAGGCCAAGGTGATTCCCGGAAGGCGGTACGTCCACCATTGAATAATCCCCATAGAATGTCAGATTGGTGATGAGGTAAATAAGATGAATCAAAAATTTGGCAATAAAACTTATTAAGACCGCAACAAGTACAGCAAGTGCAGAAATGGTGATAAGCCTCCTTTTGTTTTCACCCAGATGAGGCCGCATATTTTCTGCCTCCAATGTAGGTTTCAGGCTTACAGCAACAGGTATCCCACTCTTGATATTTTTTGAAATCATTCTTAGGAATTAATGAAGGAAAGGTGTGCAAATTTAATAGGTTTGGATTTTATGGGTAGGAACATGTTTTTTCACTTCGTGAAAAGGTTTATCTATTCACTTTAGGTTTAAATTTGGTTTTACTCATTTCTGCTTTGTAGATACCAACATACAATCGAAATGAACTGAATGTTATATACATAATCTGAAAAATATGAAAAGAGTGTTTTTTCTATTGGCTATCGTTGCTACAATATCTGCAGATGCACAAACAAAGATTGATCCTTCCACGATTAATGATAAAATGCAGTGGTTTGCCGATGCCAAGCTGGGCATTTTTATTCATGAAGGCATTTATGCAGTGGATGGTATAGATGAATCATGGAGTTTTTACAATAAGAAAATCAGCTATGCCGATTATATGAAGCAACTCAAGGGTTTTACCCTGAAAAATTATGATCCTTCTGCCTGGGCTGATCTGATTAAGGAAAGCGGCGCCCGATATGCGGTCATCACTACCAAACATCATGACGGAGTAACTATGTACGATACAAAGATGGATGACCTCAGCATTGTAAAGAAAACACCTGCAAAGCGTGATATGATCGCTCCTTTTTTTAAGGAATTGCGCAAAAGAGGGATCAAGTGCGGTGCTTACTTTTCGTTGATTGACTGGAGCTACCCCGATTATCCGGGATTTACCAAAGACAGTTCGAGATATAAAGTGTATGATGATTATGACAGGTGGAACAGGTTCCGTGCATTTTTTCAGGGACAGATAAAAGAGATCAGCGAGATGTTTAATCCGGATCTCTGGTGGTTTGATGGCGATTGGGAACATAGTTCAGAAGAATGGGAATCACAAAGAATCCGGCACATCATTTTAAGCCATAACCCCAAAGCCATTATCAATGGGAGGCTTCAGGGATATGGCGATTATGAAACACCGGAACAAAATTTTCCTGTAACACGCCCGAAATATAAGTGGTGGGAGCTGTGCATGACTACCAATGACAATTGGGGTTTTCATCATGATAATCATTGGAAGACACCTTACGAGATTATCTGCATTTTTGCTGATGTGGTAGCTAATGGGGGTAACCTGTTGCTTGATATGGGCCCAAAGGCTGATGGAACCATTCCACAGGAACAGATACATGTTTTGAAAGAACTTGGTGAATGGAACAAAAGAAATGGTGAAGCCATATTCAATACAGTCGGAGGATTGCCTCAGGGACATTATTACGGCCCATCCACGCTCTCTAAAGATTCTTCCACCCTTTATTTATTCCTTCATGGCAGTTCGGGTGGAAATATTATGATTAAAGGGCTGATCAATAAAATTGAAGATATTACGGTCTTAGGCAGCAATGTGAAGCTGACTCCAAAAATCGTAGGGAAAATTTCATGGAGCCCTGTACCCGGACTGGTATTTATTGATGTGCCCCGGGAATCATTGGATAAATATGTTACCGTATTACGATTGAAGTTAGACGGACCATTGAAACTTTACAAAGGGCATGGAGGATTGAATTGATCCACTTTGGTATCTGAAGATTCTTTCCGGATATCTATCGATTTCCGGATCTATTGACTGAATTCAAACAAAATTTTGGAATCCCTGTTATTTCTAAATAAGGAAATATATTTTAATGGGTTATAAATTTTAATTTTGGCGATAACGTAATTGCCATCACGGCATATACTTTGAGGATTAGAATTGCACTTAACAAACCTTAAATATTTATAGAAAAGATGGAACCAATTGAACAATCAGGAATTAATACAGTGAGAGTATTGGCAGCAGACGCTGTTCAGAAGGCAAATTCAGGGCATCCGGGTACCCCGATGGGGCTTGCGCCAATGGGCCATATTCTTTGGGCAAAAGAGATGAATTATAATCCACGCAATCCTAATTGGCCAAACAGAGACCGGTTTATTCTTTCATGTGGTCATGCATGCATGTTGCAATATGCTTATTTATTTCTTACGGGATATGATCTGACATTAAACGATATAAAAAACTTCAGGCAACTGCATAGCCGTACCGCAGGGCATCCTGAATATGGATTATTACCCGGAATAGAAGTGACTACCGGTCCGCTCGGCCAGGGATTTGCCAACGGAGTAGGAATGGCCATCGGCCAGCAATTGCTTGCTAAGAGGTATAACCGACCCGGGTACAAGCTATTTGATTATAAAATTTATGCGATCTGCAGTGATGGAGATATTATGGAAGGTATTTCCTCAGAATCTGCATCCCTGGCGGGTCATTTGAAACTTGGCCATATAATTTATTTATATGATGATAATAAAATCACCATTGAAGGTTCGACTTCACTCGCTTTTAATGAAGATGTATCCGAACGCTTCAGAGGATATGGATGGCATGTGCAGTCTGTGGACGACGCCAATGATCTGGCAGCATTGGCAGAAGCCATTGAAAATGCAAGACAAGAGACAAGCAGGCCGTCCCTGATTCGCGTAAGATCGGTGATCGGTTACGGAAGTCCGAACAAAATGGATACTTCTGAAGCACATGGCTCTCCTCTGGGAGTTGAAGAAGTGAAGTTGGTGAAGAAAAATCTGGGTTTTGATCCCGATAAAAGTTTTGACGTACCGGAAGATGTACTCAACTATTATCGTGATAAAGGAAAGGCTGGCATCAGTAAAGAACAGGATTGGAATGAATTGTATGAAAAATACAAAAAGGAATTTCCGCAGGAAGCTGCAGAGTATGAATTGTTGCAAAGCGGGAAACTGCCGGACGGATGGGAAAAGAATCTTCCTGTTTTCGCGGCTGATGAAAAGGGTATGGCCACCCGAAAGGCGAGTGGTAAGGTGCTTAATTCTATCGCTTCCTATTTGCCATTGCTCGTAGGTGGATCAGCCGATCTGGCACCAAGTACCGATACTTTTCTGAATGATTATGAATCTTTCACCAGTGAAAATCATTCTGGTCGAAATTTTCATTTTGGCATTCGTGAACATGCCATGGGCGCTGTCTTAAATGGTATGGCGCTTACCAAAGGCATTATTCCCTACGGGGCTACATTCCTGATCTTTTCAGATTATATGAGGCCTCCTGTCCGGCTTGCTGCCATTATGAAAATTCATCCGATTTTAGTTTATACACACGATAGTATTGGCCTTGGTGAAGATGGCACTACGCATCAGCCGGTAGAACAATTGGCAGGATTGCGTTCGGTACCAAATTTAGTTGTCATTCGCCCCGGCGATGCCAATGAGGTATCACAAGCCTGGAGAGCTGCACTGTTACATAAAGACGGGCCCGTGGCAATTGTGCTGAGCAGGCAAAATATGCCGGTGTTTGACAGAAAGAAAGTGGCATCTGAGGAAGGGGTACTAAAGGGAGCTTACATTCTGAAAGATTCAGCCGGATCGCCCGATATTATTTTGATGGGCACAGGCAGTGAAGTGTATTTGTTGCTTGCCGCACAGGAAAAATTACAGGAAGAAAATATCAAAGCCAGGGTAGTAAGTTTCCCGAGTTGGGAGTTGTTTGAAGCACAGGATGATGATTATAAAGAAAGTGTGTTGCCAAAGAGTGTGAGAAAAAGATTGGCGGTGGAAGCAGGCTGCCCACTTGGTTGGCATAAATATATTACAGACGATGGGGGAGTGATCGGTTTAGACCGGTTTGGTGAATCAGCTCCCGGTGGGGTATTGATGAAGGAATTTGGATTTACTGTGGAGAATGTAATCCTTTCAGCCAGGAAGTTAGTTGGGAAATAGCAATCGTAAGTTGGTGAAAAATTATGTTCAATAAAATACTGGAATATCATGAAGAAAATACTGATAGCACTTGATTACAGTTCGGCGGCCAACAGAGTGGCAGAGCTTGGATTCGAACTGGCTGAAGATATGCATGCAAACGTAGTGTTAGTGCATATCTTATCGGATGTGACCTATTACAGTTCAATGAATTATTCACCGATTACAGGGTTTGACAATTTCAATACCATGGATATTGTACAGAGCAGCACCAGAGAGGATCTCAACGATGCAGCAACCTGTTTCCTGAAAGGGTTTAAAGAAAAATTCAAAAAACCGGATGCAGAACTGATTATTAAAGAGGGAGATTTTGCAGATGGGATTTTAAGTGCCACAAAGGAATCGGGAGCAGATGTGATCGTACTTGGCACACACAGCCGGCGAGGATTGGACAAGATTTTGATGGGAAGCGTTGCGGAGAAAGTGTTGCATAAAAGTGACGTGCCTGTCTATATAATTCCTGTGAGAAACAGATAAGAGTTACCTTTGCAACAAGGACATCGCAGGAATTTTGGAATAATAATTCATTTCTGCCCAATCATGGATTCAATCTATAAAAACAATTAAAATCGATAAAGAACATGGCGAAGGATGCTTTTAAAGTAAAACAGACTTTGAAAACCCGGGACGGGAAATCGTTCAATTATTACAGTTTGCCGGAACTGGAAAAGCAAGGTCATCACATCAGTAAGTTGCCATTCTCCATCAGGATATTGCTGGAAAATGCACTTCGCAATTTTGATGATTTTGCCATCACCAAAGAAAATGTGGAAACGCTCATCAACTGGAGCCCTGAGGGATCGGACAAAGATATTCCCTTCAAACCCGCCCGTGTACTGATGCAGGATTTTACCGGAGTACCCGCTGTGGTGGACATTGCAAGCCTTCGCGCTGAGCTGGCCCGGAAGGGAAAGAATCCGGAAGAAATTAATCCATTGATTCCTGTGGATCTCGTGATTGACCACTCCGTGCAAGTGGATTATTTCGGAACAAATTATTCTTTGGGTAAGAATATCGAAGAAGAATACAAGAGAAACCAGGAGCGATATTCATTTCTGAAGTGGGCACAGAAATCATTCAACAATTTCAGAGTGGTTCCTCCGGGAATGGGAATTTGCCATCAGGTAAATCTGGAATATCTCAGTCAGGGAGTGATCGAAAGAAATGGAGAAGTATTCCCCGATTCGTTGGTAGGTACAGACAGCCATACACCGATGGTAAATGGTATCGGCGTGGTAGCCTGGGGAGTGGGAGGTATTGAAGCAGAAGCAGCAATTCTGGGGCAGCCTATTTATTTCATAATGCCACAGGTGATCGGTTTGAAACTCACAGGCAAATTGCCATTAGGCTCTACTGCAACAGATCTGGTGCTTACCATTGCTGAAACATTGAGGAAATATGGCGTAGTTGGAAAATTCGTTGAAGTGTTTGGCCCGGGACTGGAAAACCTGACCGTGCCTGACCGTGCTACGATCGGTAATATGTCTCCTGAATTCGGTTGTACCATTACTTACTTCCCTATCGATGAAAAGACATTGGAATACATGTCTAAGAGTGACCGCTCTGCAGAACAGATCAGGTTGGTAGAAGATTATTGTAAAGCCAATATGCTGTGGCGTACCGGAAAAGAAAATATTACTTATACAGATACCATTGAATTAGACCTTGGCAGTATTCAACCATCCGTAGCAGGGCCTAAGAGACCTCAGGATAAAATTTTGCTGAAAGATTTTAAAAACAAATTCATCAGCCTGATGAATGAAGTGTACGGAAGATCATGCGATCCATCTGTAAAACAGATGTCCAATTGGTTTGCTGAAGGCGGAAGCCAGCCGGTGGACAAAGAACCAATGCATGAAGAAGCCGTAAAAGTAGAACGGTCAGACAAGAATGGTTACAAAAAAGTTTGGATTAATAAGGAACACGAAAAGTTTGAAGTGAGTGACGGAGCGATAGCAATTGCAGCCATTACATCATGTACCAATACCAGCAATCCGTACGTAATGATCGGTGCGGGACTGGTGGCACGAAATGCGAGAGAGAAAGGGATCGCCGTGAAGCCCTGGGTAAAAACCAGTTTGGCTCCGGGATCTAAAGTGGTAACCGATTATCTGAAAAAGGCGGATCTGCTTGGTGATCTGGAAGCGATGGATTTTCACCTGGTTGGGTACGGTTGCACTTCGTGTATTGGCAACTCCGGACCGTTGCCGGGATTCATGGCCAAAGCGGTTGAAGATTATGATGTTGTTTTGGCGTCAGTCTTATCCGGAAACAGAAACTTTGAAGCCCGCATACATCCGCAGGTGAGAATGAATTTTCTGATGTCGCCTATGCTGGTGGTTGCTTTTGCACTTGCCGGCAGAATTGATATTGATTTGGTGACCGAACCTTTGTCGTACGACAGGAATATGCTTCCTGTGTATCTGAAAGACATCTGGCCTTCAGACGATGAAATCAGGGAGGTAATGAACAAAGTGCTTACTGCAGAAGATTTCAAGAAAAATTACAGTGAAATATTTGAGGGGAATGACAGTTGGAAACATCTGGAAGCTCCGGAAGAGCAATTGTATGTATGGGATAAAAATTCTACCTACATAAAAGAAGTGCCGTTCTTTTATAATATTTCAAATGAACCATTGCCTGTAACTGATATCAAAGACAGCCGTGCATTGCTGGTATTGGGTGATAGTATTACCACAGACCATATTTCTCCTGCCGGCCAGTTCAATGAAAAATCACCCGCAGGGAAATATTTAAACAGCCGGGGTGTAGAGCGAAGTGACTTCAACTCGTATGGTTCACGCCGTGGAAATGACGAAGTGATGGTGCGCGGTACGTTTGCCAATGTCCGGATCAAAAATAAGATTGCCACTAAAGAAGGAGGCTATACCACTTATTTGCCTACCGGAGAAGAAATGAGCGTATTTGATGCTTCAGAAAAATATAAGGGTAATAATATTCCACTCATTGTGCTGGCGGGAAAAGAATATGGAAGTGGTTCTTCCCGTGACTGGGCTGCCAAAGGAACATTTTTGTTGGGTGTCAAAGCGGTACTTGCAGAAAGTTATGAACGCATTCATCGGAGCAATCTTGTCGGGATGGGCGTATTGCCTTTACAATATAAAGATGGTGAGAGTGCAGCTACCTATGGACTTTCAGGCAAGGAAACATTTTCTATCACCGGGCTGGCAGATAACCTGACTCCTTTGAAAAAGGTTCAGGTGACAGCTAAGAAAGAGGATGGTTCTGAAGTGATGTTTGATGTTGTAGCCAGGGTAGATTCTGAAATTGAAATTGCCTATTACAAAAATGGAGGAATCCTTCAGTATGTATTGAGACAGTTTTTGAAAGAAGGAAGTAAATCATAGTTAACTTATTTAATTATTCATTATGGAACACCAATTATATGCAGAAGCAACTGTAGAAAATGCAAAGAAGAGAGCAGAATTGGCTCCCGAAATCATAGATACATGGCGTAATTTCAGCCGTACTGTTTTTAAAGAAGGAGCGTTGCCCGAAAAAACCAAACAATTAATCGCGATAGCTGTGGCGCACACCACACAATGTCCATATTGCATCAGATCACATACAAAACAGGCATTAAGGAAAGGTGCTACCAAACAGGAAATATTAGAAGCTGTATGGGTGGCTGCTGAAATGAGAGCAGGTGCAGCTTATGCCCATTCGGCAATAGCAATGGACGAAATGGAAAAAACAGAAAACGCAGTAAAATAAAATTTCAGGAACTATTAATTTGATTGAAATGAACCCATTAAATAAACTTCATAAGGCAGGACAGAGCATTTGGCTCGATTTTTTTGACCGGGAAATTATGAACACCGGTAAACTTCAGCAGATGATAGATGAAATAGATCTTGCCGGTATCACGAGCAACCCTTCTATCTTTGAGAAAGCAATTTCGAAAGGATCGGATTATGATGCAGATGTGAGAATACTTTCTAACAAAGTCACCAATACCGAGGATATTTTCTTCGACTTTGCCGTGAAGGACATTCAAAGAGCTACCGACATTCTGAAGCCGGTGTATGATGCATCAGGTGGTACTGATGGATTTGTAAGCCTTGAAGTTTCTCCCTTCCTTGCCAATGATTCAGACGGCACACTGAAACAGGCACTTCAACTTTGGACTGAGGTAAACAGAAAGAATGTGATGATAAAAATTCCCGGTACAAAAGAAGGTCTGGTTGCTATCCGGAAAGCAACCGCAGCGGGCGTCAATGTCAATATCACTTTGTTGTTTGGGTTGGATCGGTATCGTGAAGTGACGGAAGCATTTATTTTGGGATTGGAAGACCGGGTGAAAGAAGAAAAACCCATTTCAGGAATTTTTTCGGTAGCCAGTTTTTTCCTGAGCAGAATTGATGTGCTGCTCGACCCTCAGTTGAAGGCAAAGGGATTGAATGACCTTGTTGGAGAGGTCGCTATCGACTGCGCCAAAATGGCCTATGATATATACAAAGAAGTTTTTCAAAGCGATCGCTTTAAGGCGCTGGAAGCTAAGGGTGCGCACAAGCAGAAAGTATTGTGGGCAAGTACAAGTTCTAAAGACCCTTCATTCAGCGATGTGAAATATGTAGAGGCCTTAATCGGACCCAATACAATCAATACACTTCCTTTGGAAACCATTGAGGCATTCAAAGATCATGGTAAGGTAGAGCAAACACTGGAAGCCGATATGGATAAGGTAAAGAAAGAACTCGATCAACTGAAAGCAAACGGGTTTGATCTGAATGCTGTGAGTGACCAATTAGAGCGTGAAGGAATAGAAAAATTCAATCATTCTTTTAAACAGTTGTTGAGTGCTATCGAAACAAAGTCTTCGAAAGTGAATGCCGGATAAAGCAAAAGGATTCAATCGTTGATTCATATTTTTTGAAAATTGAAAAGGGCAAACCGGTTTTAAACCCCGTATAATCAACCATTTTAAATGGAGAAAATAGATCACATTGGGATAGCAGTCAGAGACATGGACACATCTGTCGCCCTCTTTGAGAAATTGTTGAATACACCTTGTTATAAAACGGAGTTTGTAGAAAGTGAAAAAGTGCAAACTGCATTTTTTAAAACCGGTGAAAGTAAAGTCGAATTAATTTCGGATACCGGAGAGGCCGGGGTTGTGAATAAGTTTATTGATAAACGCGGGGAAGGTATCCATCATATTGCCCTTCAGGTAGAGGATATTTATAGTGAAATTTCCAGACTTAAAGCTCTTGGATTTCAACCTCTGAGCTCTGAGCCCAAACCCGGTGCCGACGGGAAATTGGTCTGCTTTTTACATCCTTCAGGGACAAATGGGGTGCTCATTGAATTGGTTACAGATAAAAAATAATTTCTGATAAATGATTTGGATGAAATCGGCGTATTTTGCCACCGGTATTTCAAGAAGTAAAAATTAAAGCCTAATCACATTGCCAATTTCAAAAGCTTCCCTGGTTCAAAAAAGAATAGATGCACTTGCCGAGAGCACAGACAGTAAGAAGAATCTGAGCAGACAATTCGGAACTCCTGCATTCTTAGAGGCCGCAAAAAAAATCAAAGATTATATGGTAGCTGCCGGTCTTGAAACCCGTATAGATGCAGCTAAAAATGTGAGAGGAGTATTACGTTCAGGGAATAAGAATGCAAAAACATTTGTAGTTGGTTCTCATTTTGATACCATTGAAAATTCAGGGAAGTACAACGGCTCTTTAGGAATATTGATTGCTATAGAAGTTGCCGCCTCTTTGAAGAGAAAAGAAATACAATTACCCTTTAATCTTGAGGTGATCGCATTTAGCGATGGCGAGGGGGTACGGTTTCATTCAGCTCACCTGGGAAGTAAAGCCGTGGCAGGCCTGTTTGACGAGCAGATGCTATTTCTCGAAGATGATAAGGGCATTACATTGAAGGAATTGCTGACTGAACTAAAAACAGATTATCAATCTATTGTAAAAGATCAGATTCCTGCGAATAAGTGGCTTGGGTACCTTGATATTCACATAGAACCCGGCGAACAATTATATGGCAAAAAATTGCCTGTGGCATTGGCAAAGTCTATTTATGGCCACAAGCGGATTGATATCCGATTTACGGGAGAGGCAGCCCATACCGGATCCGTACCAATGGATGAAAGAAAGGATGCACTTGCAGCAGCTGCAAAATTTGTTTTGAAGGTAGAAGGATATGCTGCGAAAGAAAGAAATAACGTATTGGCAACCGTGGGAAGATTGAAGGTGGTCAATGCAGCTGTAAATGTTATTCCGGCTACGGTAAACTGCTCGCTGGATATGAGAAGCCTGGATGGCAAAAGATTAAACGAGGCCTATGAAGAACTTTATACCATTTGCGAAAAAATATGCCATAAAAGGGGTATCTATTTTGAATGGAAATTGCTTGAGGAAACTTCTCCTGTTGAGTGCGATAAAAATCTCAATTCACTTCTGGC
>CAYXAL010000009.1:0-38834 GCA_964463015.1 uncultured Ginsengibacter sp. | reverse complement strand
TGCTTGAGGAAACTTCTCCTGTTGAGTGCGATAAAAATCTCAATTCACTTCTGGCCGAGGCCATGAGAGCGGCGGGAACAGAGCCACTAAGTGTGGTCAGTGGCCTGGCAACAGAAGCTACCATCCTTTCTGTGGTAGCACCGGCTTCGCTATTGTTTGTCAGAGATTTTAATGGGATTAGTTACAATCCGAATGAAGAAGTATCTGTGGATGATATTCAGCTTGCCATTGACATCACTGAAGATTTTTTGCAAAGATTGCATGTGTGAAAAGTAAATATTTATTATGACCATTGCCCGATTTGACAGACTTCCGGACACGGAAAAACAGAAGCTGCTTTTCAATTGCTGCGGTTGCACATCCTGGGTAAGATCGATGATGGAAGCTTTCCCGGTTCAGGACCTGGCAGACCTGTTGGAACACGCAGAAGAAAAATGGTACGATTGTAATCCTGCCGATTGGCTGGAGGCTTTTGAAAATCATGCCCGTTTGGGTGATAAGGAGGCATTGCAGCAGGAAGATCTACCTTCCTTCAGCAGCAGTGAACAGGCAAAGTTGCTGACCTCTGATGAAAATATAGTACAGTCGTTGATGGATGCTAACCAGACCTATGAAGATACTTTTGGTTATATGTTCATATCGTTTGCGCCGGGAAAGTCAGCTGAGCAATTACTCGCCGAGCTTCAGGAAAGATTAATCAATGACCCTCGGGAAGAAATCAGGATAGCTGCTGATGAGCAGGATAAGATTACGAAAAACCGGTTGAAGAAATTATTTTTATAGGCAATTTTGAATCTGATCATATTCGTCTGATGGTTCATGTTAGAGAATGGATGTTTTGTTTCATAAAAAAATATCAGGATTTTTTTCTCATAATTTTCCCAGCACCTTAAGATTCTTTGTTTTCCCCGGAAATAGTTGAAATTTTTCTTACCGGGCTTCCATGTAAGATATCTCATTGGGAGTTGAGGATATCGTATTCCTTTGGATAGCGGTGTTTCAAAAGGATACACAGAGTGTATCAAAATCGTACAGTCACAGGAAATTTGATTGTATTAACCTTTGATTTTCAGCCTTTAAGGATGTGGCATCAATTTATTATTCTATACACAGACTTCGTCTGTCCTATCGGGAGTAATCATTAATTGTGAGTAATAAATTATGAGATATGAATTATGATCCCGATAGCTATCGGGAGAATTGTCAATTAACTATTAATAATTAATAGCGTGTTCAAAAATTATTTTCTTCTTGCCTTAAGAAATATTCGCAAAAATAAATTGCATGCGTCCATCAATATGCTGGGTATGTGTGTGGCTTTTGCATGCAGCATTATTATTTTGCTGATGGTATATCACCATTTTTCTTTTGACAATTTTCAGGTCAATAAAAGCCAACTGTATAAAGTTTACACGCACGCATTGGGGCCAAACGGAGAAGAAAATTCGACAGCTATGCCTTACGCTCTCACCCCTGCATTGGAGAAAGAGGATATCGGCATTAGGCTATCCACGAATATTCTGAACACCGGCAGGTTAGTACGATACAAAGACAAAACTTTTGATATGAAATCCACACTGGTGGATACGGACTTTTTGAAAATGTTCTCTTTTCCTGTGGTGCAGGGAGATGCACAGAATCCGTTGAGCAGTACAAACAATGTGGTGCTGAGCGAATTGAGTGCAAAGAAAATTTTCGGAAAGGAAGACCCAATTGGGAAATCCATAGAAGTGAAGTTGGATGGAAACTGGTACAAGTTGGATGTTACAGCAGTAGTAAAAGACGTGCCTGATAATTCTACCATTAAATTTTCTTTACTCGCACGCACAGAAATATATCCGCAATATGTGGAGATGCGCAATACGTGGGATAGCAGGAATCATTCCGTGTATGTACAACTCGCCGAAAATACCACAGCACAACAGGTACAAAACCGGTTGAGAAGTTTCCTTAAAAAGTACAACCCGACGGATGTTGCCATAGCAAAAAGAGATGGATACAAGCCGGATTACAACGGTGATTATTTTAGTCTGAGGTTATTGCCTTTCACAAGAGAGCACTTCACTCCTGAAATGAGCGAAAGCGGAGGACTGCCTAAGACTATACTGTATGTATTGATGCTTATCAGTGCTCTGATAATCCTTATTGCCTCATTCAATTTTATCAATATCAACATTGGGTTATCCTTTACGCGTACTAAGGAAATCGGCATCCGCAAATGTCTCGGTGCCGGCAAACGGCAAATATGGATGCAGGTTTGGGGAGAAAGTTTTTTGATGGTTTTGGTTTCTATGATGATTTCTTTAGGTGTGGTAGCTGTATTAATTAAAAGATTCAATCAGTCTTTTAATTCCAAACTCAGTATGGAATCTTTGATGCATCCGGTCATTCTTACCGTATTGATTGCATTGGTGTTGTTGGTTTCTTTTATTGCATCAGGATATCCTTCCTCTGTGATGTCAAGATTAAAAACTGTTGAAATTCTTAAAGGCAAACTCACTATCAGGAGGCCGGGTATTTTGCGTTCAACGCTCATAGTAGCCCAGTTTGTAATTGCGATTGTACTTCTATGCAGTACGGTAATAATTTTTCAGCAGTTTGATTATCTGCGCTCTGCACCTTTAGGTTATAATACACAATCAGTGATTAGTATTCCCATCAAAGACAATGATCAGGGAAAGGAAATTGTATCCAGACTTCGTACAAGGTTGTCATCACAATCATCTGTCGTAGCTGTGAGTGGAAGCGATGTGAATTTGGGAATGGGTGAAGATAACCGGTCAAGCACTTCCCTTACCTGTTTTACCTATAAAGACAAAACCATTTGCGGCCAAACGGTAGAAGCAGGATATGATATCCTGAAAACGCTGGGGATTCAACTCATGGATGGCCGTGATTTTTCTTTGGGAAATATGGCAGATACGGGAATGCAAATTATTGCTACCAAAAGTTATGCAGATCAATTTGGTGAAAAGAACATGATTGGGTTTTCGTATTTGCCGGATAGTTCCGGACCAAGAATTACGGTTGTTGGAGTGATACCCGATATCCAGATTAAAGCGCTTAACGACAGACAAAGGCCGGTAGTGATTTTTCTTAACAGGAGTGATCGTTTGAATTATGCCTTTGTGAAAGTGAATACCTCTAACCCGGTTGCTACTATGAATATGATCAAGAAAGTATATGCAGGTATAGAGCCGGGGATTGAGTTTAAAGGTTCTTATGTAAACGAGAATATTGACCGTTTGTATCAGGATGAAAACATGATGGCGAAATTGTTTACGATAGCCGCATTCATCACCATCATTCTTTCGTGCATGGGATTGTTTGGCCTGGCTTCCATTATCATTCGTCAGAGAGTAAAGGAAATCGGTGTACGAAAAGTTCTGGGTGCATCCGTCAAAAACATTTTTGCATTGGTCAGCAGAGAATTTTTAAAACCGGTCGTCATTGCTTTTCTGATTGCTGTTCCGCTCTGTTGGTGGGCAATGAATACCTGGTTGCAGAACTATGCGCACCGTGTAAATATTCATTGGTGGGTATTTGCTGTGGCGGGAATTTTGGCTTTGGCAATAACTATTTGTACGGTTGGATATCAATCCATAAAGGCAGCAATGGCAAATCCGGTGGAATCTTTGAGAACAGAGTAGGTTATTGATAATTGTGAATGGATAATTTATAATGGATAATGGAAAATTAATAAAGGTCAATTAATATTTGGAGGAAATGGCTAAAATTTTTTTATGAAATCAGCAGGACTTAAAATAGGAATTCCACGAAAGGCCTGCCTATCCGGCAGACAGGGATGGAGCGATAGCAAATCATCATCTCCGGTGATGATGCAGGAGGCTCTTGCAGCTACAACTAATTCAAGAAATTTATTGTCTTTGGGGTCGCGGCAGGCGGTAATTTTCTATGTGGGAGAGAACTCAATGAGGCTGTTGTCAAACTCTTCTAATATCTCCAATCTTTCTTCTTCTGTAATAAAATACTTATCAAACTTTTTACGAAAAATTACATCCATAAACTCATTTGAGGTTGTATGTGAAAAAGCAATTTCACCTAGTAGCACAGCCTTTCTGATCGCCCTCTTTTGGATGGATTCCGGTAAAAGTGAAGCACTAATTATTACGTTCGTGTCAACGACAAAAAATTTATTCATCGTCTTTCAGTATGTCATTGAGCGCTACTTCCGTAAGTCCCCTTTGCTTCATCTTTTCTCCCAGTTCGTCAAGATAAAGAAGAAAGTTTTCTTTTCTTTTATCGTTAAGCAGTTTGCTAAAACTTTCAGAAATAATTTCAGAAACTTCTTTTTTAAATTTAGCAGGTGCAATACGCCACTTTTTACTTGCGTCTTCATTCACTTCAATAACAATATGCTCCATAAAAAGATGATTATTCCTTTCTCAAACCTACAAATTTTAATGAAGAAGCGAAGTCGGTTATCCTTTGATTATTAACCAAAAAATTTAATATTCAGATGCTGAAAAATTATATCAAAATTGCCTGGCGGAATATCACAAAAAACAAGGTATTTGCATCCATTAATATTCTTGGGTTGGCGGCCGGTATGGCCGTAGCTATGCTGATTGCATTCTGGGTTTGGGATGAAATTACCTACAACAAAAACTTCAGCAATCACCGCGAAATCGCACAGGTGATGACAACTTTTTATATCAACAATGGGGATGTGGGTACCGATCCGGCTGTAAGTATGCCTATTGGAAATGAATTGCGAACAAAGTACGGAAGCGATTTCAAAAATGTCTCCATGGCTTCATGGAATTTTGATCATGTCATTGCGACTGGCGAAAAGAAAATTACTGCCAAAGGCATGTGGGTAGAACAGAGTTTTCCTTCCATGTTTTCATTAAAAATGATTTCAGGAACAGATGACGGATTATCTGAGCCTACAAATATTTTAATTAATGCATCTCTTGCGAAATCCTTATTTGGAAATGATGACCCGGTAAACAAGACGGTGCGCATTGATGGCAGGGATGATTATAAAGTCTCCGGTGTATTTAAAGATTTCGCGGAAAATACCACGTTCAATGATGTACAGATATTTTTACCATGGAAAAAATACATCACTTCCTCCCAGGGCCTTGAAAGAGCATCAACACAATGGAATAACCATTCATTTCAGGCTTATGTACAGGTAGCAGACCATATCAATATTGAACAGGAAACGAGAAAGATCAAAGACATTGCAATGCCACATAAAAATGCTTTGACCGAAGGGAAAGAAGAAGCTTATCTGTTTCCGATGGACCAATGGAGACTTTATGGCGAATTTAAAAATGGAAAGCCTTCGGGAGGCCGGATACAGTTTGTATGGCTGTTTTCAATTATCGGCGTGTTCGTCATCATTCTGGCCTGTATCAATTTTATGAACCTTTCCACAGCGCGTAGTGAGAAAAGAGCCAAAGAAGTTGGTATCAGAAAAACAATTGGATCCCTGCGCATGCAATTAATCAATCAGTTTTTAAGTGAGTCTGTTCTGATCGCATTGTTCTCGCTTATCTTTTCAATTCTTTTTGTGTTATTGCTGATGCCTGTTTTCAATAACCTGGCAGATAAGAATATGGCGATCCCCTGGGGCAATTTGTATTTCTGGCTTATTGCAATTGCCTTTACAATTACCACCGGACTTATTGCAGGAAGTTATCCCGCACTTTATTTATCAAAATTTAAACCTATAAAAGTTTTAAAAGGAACATTCATATCCGGTAAACTATCTTCTCTTCCGCGGAAGATTTTGGTGGTCGTGCAATTTACATTCTCCATTGCCCTGATCATTGGTACGCTGATCGTGTATAAACAAATTCAGTTTGCAAAGAACAGGCCTGTCAACTATAAGAAAGAAGGACTCATAACAGTAAAAGTCAACACCCGTGACCTGCGCAACCACCTGGATGCTGTCAGAACAGATTTGATTTCAACAGGAGTAATAGAAGATGCCGCAGTCTCATCAAGCCCTACTACAGCAGTTTATGCCAATCAAATCGGATTTAACTGGCAGGGAAAAGACCCAAATACATTGCCGGCATTCGGCACGATCAATGTCGGAGATGATTTTGGTAAAACGATAGGCTGGCATGTTATGGAAGGGCGTGATTTTTCCAAAGAATTCGCAACAGATAGTTCGGCGATGATACTTAATGAAGCAGCCGTCCGGCAGATAAATATGAAGGGTAATATCATTGGAAAAACCATACAGTTTAATGACAACAATTTTACAGTGATTGGTGTAGTAAAGGATATGGTCATGGAGTCTCCGTACAAACCGGTCACACCCACAGTTTTTTTCTATAGCTCCGCGCAGCCCAACGTCATCACTATTTCTATCAGAAAAGGAATTCCTGTAAATACGGCTCTGACAAAAATCGGCAGTGTATTCAAAAAATACAACCCTGAGGCACCGTTTGATTATACTTTTAATGAAGAAACGTATGCGAGAAAGTTTGCTGATGAAGAACGGATAGGCAATCTCTCTTCATTCTTCACCATTCTTGCCATATTCATTTCCTGCCTTGGTTTGTTTGGTTTAGCCTCTTTTGTAGCAGAGCAGCGCAGAAAAGAGATTGGCGTAAGAAAAGTGTTGGGAGCATCTACATTCAATTTATGGAAATTGCTTTCCGGAGAATTTACATTGCTGGTATTCATTTCATGTTTTATAGCCATTCCTTTGGCGTGGTATTACCTGAACGGATGGCTGCAACAGTATGAATATCGTACAGCAATTCCATTTTGGATATTTATTGTTTCAGGTTTGGGTGCATTGATGATTACGCTGATTACAGTGAGTTTCCAGGCAATAAAAGCAGCAGTGGCAAATCCTGTGAAGTCGTTGAGAACTGAATAGAGAATTATTAATTGTTAATTAGGAAAAATGATAAAAAATTATTTCAAAACCGCCTGGCGTAACCTGACCAAGAATAAAGCGTTTTCGCTCATCAATATTCTTGGGTTGACTATCGGTATTACTGTCTGCATGATGATATTCCTTTTTATCATGAATGAATTCAGCATGGATAGTTTTCATAAAAACGGAAAGAACATTTACCGGGTAATGCGCAATTTCAAGCATGATGGCAAATCTTCAGCAGTTGCTTATTTGTCTGGCCCTTATGCACCTGCACTGCTGAATGATTTTAAAGGCGAAATAAATAGAGCCGTTCGTGTCATCCAAAATGACAACCTGGTTACTATCGGCAATCAGTCTTTTCACGAGAAAAGGGTATTGGATGTTGATACAGACTTTTTCAAACTTTTTACTTTCCCTTTGTTACAGGGTAATCCGTCCAATATATTGAAAGACCCCGGCAATGTGGTGCTTACTGAATCAACCGCAAAAAAATATTTCGGTAGCACTCAAGCTGCAATGGGGAAAATGATCATGCTGGATAAAGACCTTACGCTAAAGGTAGCTGGTATTGCTAAGGATGTGCCATCCAATTCTCACCTGCAGTTTGATATGATAGTGCCCATTGAAAATTATAAGGATATAGGCATTATGAAAACATGGATTAATAATGGAATGTACACTTACATAGAACTGGCTCCACAAACGACAAAGGCTCAGTTGGAAAAACAGTTTCCCGCATTTATGGAAAAATATATGGGAAGTGATATGCGGAAATATGGGTTTGATTTTACCCTTACACTCACACCTTTAAAAGATATTTATTTTGATAATGCTTCATTTGACGGGATAAAACACGGTGACAAAACCGTCGTCTATATTTTTCTTTCCATTGCCATTTTAATTCTGCTGATAGCCTGTATCAATTTCATGAACCTCTCCACCATTCGTGCCGCCGAACGCTCAAAAGAAGTGGGGTTACGAAAAGTATTGGGTGCATTGCGCAACAGTCTCATCTGGCAATTCATCGGCGAATCTGTTTTGCTTGTTACCATATCATGCATAGCCGCAATAGGATTGTTATTTCTTGCAATGCCCTGGTACAACCAGTTGCTCGGATATTCAATAACAGTATCCTGGAACACATTGCCAATTTGGTTATTCTTAGCAGGAACCATTGTAGTTGTGGGATTTTTAGCAGGCAGTTATCCTGCATTTGTATTATCTGCATTTTCACCGGTGCAGGCGTTAAAGGGCAAACTCCGCCTGGGTAAGGGCGGTTCTTCGTTCAGGCAGATATTGGTAGTGGTACAATTCAGTATTTCTGTTTTCCTGATTGTTGGAACCATTGTCATCACACGCCAAATGAATTATGTAAAGAATAAGCAGTTGGGTTATAATAAAGGGCAGACCGTGATGGTGCCGGTTGACAATTATGAAATACTCAACAATATGAATGCATTTAAAACAGGTTTGCAAAATGAGAGTGATGTACAATCGGTATCATTAATGTCGGGTGCGCCGGGTGGGTTTTTTGATTCTCACTCTTTTGATGTGGAAGGTCATCACGAAAGGATGATTGCCAATACAGAATTTGCTGACTTTGAATTTGTAAAAACACTGGGGTTGAAGATAATTGCAGGAAGAGATTTTTCTTCGCAATTTCCTACCGACAGTACTGATGCAGTCCTATTAAACAAAACAGCTGCCGCAAAATTTGGATGGACACCTGAACAAGCAATCGGGAAATGGATAAAAAATACAGTACGCGATTCTACCAAGCGTTATGTGGTAGGTGTTGTGGCTGATTTTAATTTTCAATCGCTGAAACAAAATATTAATGCATTAGTCATCTCACCCGCAATGGACAGACGAATGGCATTGGTAAAACTCAAACCGGGAAATATTCAGAAAGGGTTGAGTCTTGTCAAGAAAGAATACGCCAAAGCCGCTCCGGGTTATCCGTTGGAATATAAATTTTTGGATCAGCAGTTTGATGCCATGTATAAAAAAGATATCCGGCAGCAAGCCATCTTATCTGTATTTGCAGGGCTGGCTATTTTTGTTGCCTGCCTTGGTTTATTTGGTCTCGCTTCTTTCACAGCCACCAAACGATATAAGGAAATCGGCGTGCGAAAAGTATTAGGCTCTTCGGTAAAGGGGATTGTGCTTCTTCTGTCAAAAGATTTATTAAAACCGGTTATCATCGCTACATGCATTGCAATGCCTGCCGGCTATTGGGCAATGAATAAATGGTTGGAGAATTTTGCCTATAAGACTTCTGTGAACTGGAGGGTATTTCTTTTAGTAGGGCTGATTACTTTTTTTATCGCATTGCTTACGGTTAGTATGAAAGCCATCAAAGCAGCTATGGCCAATCCTGTCAAATCTTTACGAATGGAGTAAGCAAAGATTTAATGCTAACCGAAGTGTTAGTATGAAGAGTTTGAGGACGGAGTGATAAACAATTGAAAATTATGGCTTATGAATTTTGATAGGTATTAGATAAAAAAAAGGGATGGAAGTTAAGTTATCGCAAAAGTACAATAGACCGTTTAAGAAATAATTTGAACTAAGGGCTGGTAAAGCAAAAACTTTTCATCGCCGGTTAGGATTGGGATATCCTCTGAGAAGGCGGTAGCTAAAAGAAGGCGGTCAAATGGGTCCCGATGATTTTCTAAAAGGGGAATAAAATAATAAGCAAAAATGTGTTCATTCTTTATTGGTAATTGAATGAAATCATCAGCCAAAAGCTGCCTTGTTATGGTTTCCAAATCAACAGTAAAATCAGGTAATTTTCCAATCTTTAGCTTAATGGAAATTTCAATAAGGCTGAGTTGACTAAAAAATATTTCATTACCGGGGTCTTCTATCAGAGTTCGTAATTGAGGTTTCAATTTTGGATTATCTTCCAATGCCCATATTAGAATCTGGGTATCTAAAAGATATTTAGCCATTACATATAATCTTTTAGGTCTTCAAGCGGTTCGTTAAAATCCTCTGGTATGCCTATTTTCCCTTTTAAATTTCCCAAGTGACGTTTACGAGGTTCAAGACTCTTTTCCTCCAGTAAAACAACAGTCACTTTGGAATTATCCCTGATGGGAGGGATTTCGTCCAATATGATTTTGCCTTTATCGTATGTGCCTTTGACTGTTGGAAGCATTAAAAAAATTAAAAATGATACTCAAAATAATTTTTCTCTTATCTTGATATAAAAGTACAAATATTATCGGAAGATACTACAAAGCTGAAAACCAGTTTAGTTTAAAAAAATACAAATTCAAGACCTTTTCAGAAATTAAAATGTATCAAAACCGAACACTATTGTTACAAAGGCGTACAATATAATGATTTGAGTCTTCAATATACGCCTCGTTATCAGATTGTTATACCAAGGCACTGTTATTGAAGGCTATTGGGAAGTGTAGTATTCGTCTGGAGACTAAAAAGTAATATCAGAATCCCAGGCCATAAAAAACTGTCATAATAAATGAATCCTTTTTCCAATTCAACCCTGCATTTTTCATGGCATCAAAGATTGCTTGCCGTTCTGAATTTATTCAATCTTGCCAAAGGAGTAGGTAGGAATGGGGAGAGTAATTGTTATATGAAAATTCAATCCTCCTCAATATTTTCTCTTTGTAATTCTTATTGTTGTTACGCCGAGTTGCACCGAGAAGACAAAGATTGTCACAGAAGTTTTTTGAAAATCACCAATTAATACCGTGTTTAAAAATTATTTCATAACAGCATGGCGCAATATCAGAAAAAATAAACTTTTTTCTTTCATCAATTTTATAGGCTTATCGCTGGGTATAGCCACTTGTTTTATCATTTTGCTTTATGTGCAGAATGAACTGAGCTATGATAAGTTCAATAAGAATGCAGATAACATTGCACGTATTGTTTTTCGTGCAAATATCAGCGGAGGAAGTATAAATGAAGCCAGTGTAATGCCACCGGTGGCACAGACTATGAAGAATGATTTTCCGGAAGTTAAAGATGCTACAAGGGTAATGGATTTTGGCACTCCAGAAATTTCATTTAAAGACAAAACATTCAGAAACAACAGGCTGGCTTTTGTTGATCCAAACTTTTTTGACATTTTTACTTTACCAATGGTGGCGGGCAATTCAAAAGACGCATTGTCACAGCCCAACACGATGGTGCTAACAGAAAGTACTGCAAAAAAATATTTTGGAAACGACAATTACCGCAATGCAATCGGTAAGACAATCAAGATTGAGAATGATTCAACAACTTATCTCATTACCGGAATTATTAAAGACATTCCCTCCAATGCACATTTTCACTTTGACCTGTTTGCTTCCATGAAAGGATGGAAAGACGCCACCTCGGATTCCTGGATGACAAGTGGTTATTACACCTATCTTTTGCTGAAACCTGGCACAGATTTAAAAAAGATAGAAGCAAAATTGCCATCGGTAATTGCAAAGTATATGGGCCCGCAAATACAACAAAAAATGGGCTTAAGCCTGGAACAGTTCAGAACCAAAGGCAATACATTGGGACTTGCATTGCAACCGTTAACTTCTATTCATTTACACTCGCACAACATAAATGAACTTGAGCCGGGGGGCAACTCAACCTACGTTTACCTGTTTGCCGGTATTGCATTCTTTATGCTGATTGTGGCCTGCATTAATTTTATCAATCTTTCCACAGCGGGAGCATCCAAAAGAGCTAAAGAGGTTGGAGTACGAAAAGTAGTGGGTTCAGGAAAGGGACAACTAATATTGCAGTTTCTATCAGAATCAGTACTCATCAGTTTAATTGCAATTACCATCGGAATAGCCTTGGTACAATTGGCCTTGCCGGAGTTTAATGACCTTGCCGGTAAGCAACTCAATTTGACCATGAAGCCAATTCTTGCCTTTGTTGCATTGGGGTTGTTCGTTGGTATTGTTGCAGGAATTTACCCGGCTTTCTATCTTTCTTCTTTCAAACCTATTGCTGTATTAAAAGGGAAGTTTACACACAATCACAAAAGCTTTGGGCTGCGAAGTAGCCTGGTTGTATTTCAGTTTTTTATTTCCGTCGTATTAATCATCGGAACCATTGTCGTTTACCGGCAAATAAAATTTATTCAAAATAAAAATTTGGGTTACAATAAAAACGAAGTGCTCACTATTCCAAATTCTAATTTATTAGGAAAAAATGTAAATGCATTTGAACAACAAATGCTGGAAGATCCACGCATGGTGAATGCAACAGTATCATGGTACAAACCGGTGGGGCCGTCTGATTATAATAATGCGCTTATTTACCCAAAAGACAATTCCAATTCAATAGTTGATGGAGTGAATTACCGTGTAGATGAAAACTATATCCCGACCTTAGGTATGCAAATGGCTGCCGGCAGAAACTTCTCTAAAGATTTTCCTTCAGATTCATCAGGGATTATCTTAAACGAAACAGCCGTAAAAGCATTCGGTTGGAATAATAAGAATGCGGTTGGCAGAACAGTAATATTTCAAAACAGCGACCGTGGCAACAATTTTCCCTACCACATCATTGGCGTGGTAAAGAATTTCAATTTCAAATCATTGCATCAGGCCATTACACCACTTTACATGACGTTAAATCCGGAGGGAGGATTGATTTTCAGAGTAAAAACAACTGATATTTCCGGCCTGCTTGCCACAATGAAAAAAAAGTGGGATGCCTATAATACCGGCGAACCTTTTACCTATTCATTCCTGGATGATCTCTACAACAAAACCTATTCGGCAGAGCAAAAGACAGGAACCATACTCAACATATTTTCTGTGCTCATTATCCTGGTCGCCTGTATGGGTTTATTTGGTCTGGTAACTTATTCAGCAGAACAGCGAACAAAAGAAATAGGTATCAGAAAAGTGTTAGGTGCCAGTGTATCGCAGGTTACCGGGATGCTGTCAAAAGAATTTTTGAAATTGGTTATAATATCGTCACTCATTGCTTTTCCGGTAGCCTGGTGGGGAATGAACAAGTGGTTACAAAGTTTTGCATACAGAATTAGTATCAGTTGGTGGGTATTTGTAGTGGCTGGTGTGGCAATGATATTGATTGCATTGATAACAGTAGGTTTTCAGGCGATACGAGCGGCGGTGGCAAATCCTATAAAATCACTGCGAACGGAATGAGCTAAACTTATAAATTATAAATGATGAGTTATGAGTTATCAATTATCAATACACCATTAACAATTCACCATTCATTAAATGATAAAGAATTACTTCATAACCGCCTGGCGGAATATTTGGAAAAATAAATTTTTCTCACTGATAAATATTATCGGACTGGGTTTAGCGATTCCATTCGCTTTACTCTGTTTAATACAGGTGCAGGGTGCGTATGAAGCAGACAATTTTCATCCATATCCTGATAGAAGCTATCGCATCAATACTGATGTGAAAGATAATGGCGGAAGTATTACCAAATATGCCTTATCACCACAACAACTCGCTGAGCGACTTGGGAAAGATTATCCATTAATCCAGGAGGTAACATATACCATACGTGAATATGAATGGGAGCTCAACAACAGGTTGAAAACACTACCCGTAAACACGCTCTATGTGGAACCTTCTTTCTTTGATATGTTTGGTTTTCATTTGCTGTCCGGGTCAAGGCCCATTGAACCCAACAGCATTGCCATTACCAGCGACAAGGCCGTAGCTTTTTTTGGAACCGATAATGTGGTGGGCAAAACATTATCTCATCCAAGCTATGGTAATTTTATTATTACAGGTGTGCTGGCAACCATGAAAAGAAATACCGTTTTCAGAACCGATGTGATGGTATCCATGTCCACGTGGAAAAAATTTAATAAAGACACTTTGCCTGAGTCTCTGACCGGTTATACTTATGTGCTCATGAAACCTCATACAACCGGTGAGCAGTTGGATGTGGCGATAAATAGTATTTCCACTGCAATGAACAAAGATGCTGCATCATTACCAAAAAAAGAGACCCTTACATTTCACAAACAAAAAGTGATTGATATTGCACCAGCTTATGAAGATCTGGAAGGTAATGCCTATGTGGATTCTGTAAGAGACTTGTTGTTGAATTTCGCATTTGCTGTGGCATTGCTGATTCTGGCTACGTTTAATTATATCAACCTCACTCTGGCACGTTCCGTCAACAGGGCAAAGGAAGTAGGCTTGCGCAAAACGGTAGGTGCTCTACGCTATCAGCTCATTATTCAGTTTGTTTGTGAAGCCGTAATGATGGCTTTACTTTCTTTGGGTTTGGGCTATGTCATTTTAAAATTATTGCAAAGATTCAGTTATGTAAATTGGTTTATCTGGGAGGTGGACAATCCTTGGCTGCTTTGGGGATTATTTCTATTGTTTACGGTTTTCATTGGTGCGGTAGCCGGATTCATTCCTGCCAGAATATTATCACGGTTTAAGCCGGTCAATGTGCTGAAAGGTAATATTTCACCTTCTGCTTTGGGTAAGTCAGGACTTCGCAACAGTTTAGTGGTTATTCAGTTTGTGGCATCCGCCTGTTTCATTTTTGTATTGTTTACCCTGATTAATCAATTCAGGTATATGGCTACAGACAATACCAATTTCAATCGTGAAAACATTTACAATATAGCCGCTCAGGATAAATTAGAATTGTTGCGGCATGATATACTCAAGAATAAGAATGTGGTCAGGGTAGGTTTTGTATCCACACCGTTTGGTGGTAGTTCTGCACAAGCTCTGATTAAGAGAAATGACCAGTCCACGAATGTCCCTGCTAACTATTTTGCAGCCGATGCGGATTTTGTGACCAATATGCACCTTCAGATTATTGCCGGCAATAACCTGCTTCCTGCAGATGGTGACAGTGCATCTGATTTTGTATTTGTCAATCAGCAGTTGCTGACGGCAATCGGATTAGAGAACCCACATGATGCCATTGGTAAAACATTTTACATGAATGATACCCACCCGGTTATCATACAGGGTGTATTGCCCGATTTTTTTTACGAAAATTATCAGTTTGCGGCAAAGCCACTCATCATACAAAATAATCCGGCCCAGTTCCGGTTGTTGAATATTGAGACGAAAGGAAAAGTAGATGATGCACTGTTCAAATCTGAAATGAATACCATCTGGAAAAAATATTTTCCGCATGATGAGCTGGCATTTTCCAATTATCAGAAAGATTTGTACGAAAGTTATTTCCCCGGTGGAGATATGAAATTCATGGGTATGTTTTGCGGTGTGGTGCTGGTCATTGCCTTATTGGGTTTATTGGGGATTGTAAGCTATCATACCGAAAGAAGAGTTAAGGAAATAGGCATCCGCAAGGTGATGGGCGCTTCTGTGAATCAAATCGTAAAAGAGCTGTCAAAAAGTTTCGTAAAACTCACGCTGATATCTGCCTCTGTAGCATTACCATTGGGATATGCGATTTGTTATATGTTTATGAAACTGTTTGTATATAGTAATGGTGTGAATGTATGGTTGCTGTCAGCATTGTTTGGCGGAATATTTTCCCTGGCAATCATAATTATTTTGTTCAAGTCATTAAGAGCAGCGATGGCAAATCCGGTGAAGTCGTTGCGAACAGAGTGATGAAAATGATGAGGTATGAATTATCAATTAACAATTATCCATTAACAATTAGCAATTAATACCGTGTTTAAAAATTATTTCAAAATCGCTTTTAGAAATCTTTGGAAAAACAAGGGTTTCACTTTTATCAATATTGCAGGGTTGGCGATCGGCCTTGCCTGCTTTATCCTGATTGCCATGTATGTGGTGGATGAATTGAGTTACGATCGCTTTTACCCCAATGCAGAAAGGACTTACAGGGTTGATGCAGATATTAATTTTGGTGGCAACCAACTCCAGCTTGCGGTCAGTAGTGACCCTATGGGACCTACCCTCAAAAGAGATTATCCTCAGGTAGAAGAATACACCCGCATCTATGCCAGTGAGGGCGACAAACTGGTACGGAAGGGAAATGATTATTTCAATGAAAATAAAATCGTGTACGCCGATTCTACTTTCTTCAATGTCTTTCCTCAAAAGGTTTTATCGGGCAATATCAAAACTGCATTGTTTGAACCCAATACGGTAGTGATTTCTCAAACCGCTTCTGAAAAATATTTCTCCACGTCGGATGCTGCCGGAAAGATGATTGAGATTGATAAAAAACCATTCAAGGTAACAGCGGTGATCAAAGACATGCCGGCTAATTCACATTTTCATTTTGATTTTATCATGTCTATGAAAAATGTGAATTATGACTGGAATAATTATTTAAGCCACAATTTTCATACGTATATCGTATTAAAGCCCGGTACTGATTATCATGTCTTCGAAAAAAACTTTAACCAGGTAATGGAAAAATATGTATTGCCACAGGCAAAACAATTGATGACCGGTCTTACGACTATGGAAGACTTCAGGAAAGCGGGGAATAAACTGGATTATTCACTCATACCGGTAACCAAAATTCATTTGTACAGCCACCGTTTTCCGGAGTTGGAACCCAATGGGAATATACAGTATGTCTATATTTTCAGTGCGGTAGCTTTATTTATTTTGATTATTGCCTGTATCAATTTTATGAATCTCTCTACGGCCCGTAGTGCCAAACGAGCCAAGGAGGTTGGTATAAGAAAGGTGTTGGGCACAGGAAGGAAAAAGTTAATAACCCAATTCCTGGCAGAATCCACCATTACTGCAAGCATTGCGCTGGTTCTTGCTCTTGCACTTGATTATATCTCTTTACCTCTCTTTAATAATATGGCTGCCAAATCCATGCGGTTTCAAAATATTTTTTCTTATTCATTCCTGCCTTTCTTGTTGGCGCTTCCGGTCGTTGTAGGTTTCCTCGCCGGTGCATACCCGGCATTTTTTCTTTCCCATTTCAAACCTGTTGCTGTGCTGAAAGGCAGATTCAATGCAGGTTTCAGAAAAAGTAATTTGCGGAGCAGCCTTGTAGTCTTTCAGTTTTTCATTTCCATTTTTCTCATCATCGGTACGGTGATCGTGTATAAACAACTTCAGTTTATTCAAAATACCAATCTGGGTTTCAATAAAGACCGGGTACTCATCATAAACAACACCGGTGCCCTGGAAAAGAATGTAGCTGTTTTTAAGAATTCCGTCCTTGAACTTCAGGGTGTAAAGAGTGGGACAGTGAGTGGGTTTTTACCGGTACCATCTTCACGCAATGACAATACGTATTCAAAAGAAGCTGTGATGGATCAACAGAATGCGTTGTCGATGCAAACCTGGACCGTAGATGAAGATTATATAAAAACACTGGGACTTCAACTCATCAAAGGAAGAAATTTTTCTAAAGAATTTGGGACAGACTCTGCTGCATTTATTATCAATGAATCGGCAGCCAGGGTTTTGGGATTTGATGACCCGATCGGAAAGAAAATTTATCAGAATGATCCTTCAAATCCGAAGGCGTCGCCAATGGTTTATACGGTTATTGGCGAGGTGAAAAATTTTAATTATGAATCGCTCAGGCAGAATATTTACCCATTGGGATTAAAGCTTGGCCAAAACAACAGCAATGTCTCTTTCAAAATTTCTACTGCAAATGCCAAAGCGCTGGTGGCCCAAATTCAGAATAAATGGAAGTCGCTTGCGCCGGGGATGCCTTTCAGTTACCGGTTTCTGGATGATGCGTTTGATAACATGTATCGTGCAGAACAACGGGTAGGCCAGGTTTCCATGGCATTCTCCATTCTTGCAATACTGATTGCATGCCTCGGCTTGTTTGGCCTTGTTACCTACATGGCCGAGCAACGAACCAAAGAAATTGGTGTGCGAAAAGTACTGGGAGCCAGTGTCCCAAACCTTGTGGCAATGCTCAGCAAAGATTTTCTAAAACTTGTATTCATAGCATCCTTATTAGCCTTCCCGATGGCGTGGTGGGCCATGCATGCCTGGTTGCAGGATTTTGCATATCGCATCAATATTGAATGGTGGGTATTTGCGTTGGCAGCCGTTGTGGCGATATTGATTGCGTTGCTAACGGTAAGTTTTCAGGCCATTAAAGCAGCCACTGCAAACCCGGTTGATTCGTTGAAAACAGAATGAGCTTTTTTCCCGGGCTCTTTGGCAGTATGCTTTTTTAAATCAAATCCGGTTTAGGGAATTATTTTTTCAGAATGTTTACAATATCCGGATCTGCCTGTAGATTTCTCATCTGGTTTACGATCCAGGGATAACGGTATCTTACACGGGCCGACATCGGGCGTATGGTAAATTTGACCGGGTTTGGAAGGCATGCTGCAATCTGTGCGGCCTCAGCTCTGGAAAGTTGTGAGGCATCCTTATGAAAGTAATGGTGTGCTGCAGCCTCTACTCCAAAAATACCCGGCCCCATCTCTGCCACGTTCAGGTACATTTCCAATATCCGTTGTTTGCTCCAAAGATGTTCGATCATAAAAGTAAAATAAACTTCCAGGCCTTTACGAAACCATCCTCCATGTTGCCACAGGAAAACATTCTTGGCTGTTTGCTGGCTGATCGTACTGGCTCCACGCAACGATTTGCTTTTTTGATTGTGCTTCATGGCTTTTTGAATACTCTTAAAATCAAAACCATTGTGATCTGGGAAGAGCTGATCTTCACCTGCCATCACAGCTAATTTGATATTGCTTCCCATGTGATCGTAGGAGATATAGTCCCTGTGAATACCGTTGCCTTCTATTATTGCTGAAAGTTGGGTGATCGTAAATGGTGGATTGATCCATTTGCAAAACAAGATGTAAACGATGGATAACAGGAATCCATATACGAAAATCTTGGTAAGTAGTCTGAACAAACGGCGTGCCCAGCTTCGGTTCTTTTTATTATTTGAAGGCAAAACAGCTAAGCAATTTTGATTATTGAGTACTTATGAATTGCAAGGTATATTTTTTACCTATGTGGTAATGCTGGCCTGAGCTTTTCATCAGGAGGTATCCTACGACTGTCAACGCAGCAGCTGTTATTACCAGAGCTGGTCTTGCATAATATCTTGTATTGGGTTTTGCAACGACCCATGTGATCAACCCTGCAGTGGTTAGTAAAGCTCCACCTCCAAAGAGTGAAGCGCCGGCTGTGTTCCAATTCCATCCTTTCTTCATTTTGCCAAGGGAAATAATATCCTTGTATGAAATTTTGGATCGGTACGTAGCTACTGTGTCAAGGATATACACCCCCAGATTGGTCATGCGTGTGCGCACATCGTATTGAATCAGAAAGAGAGAATCATCTTTTAGCAGCTCTATGTTGGCTCTTTGAGTTCCCATACCCTGGTTGAAGAGAATCTCACTGCCTTCATAATACGACTTCATTACTTTGCCATTCTTCTTTAGCAAAAGCATATTGCCCTGCGCTAATAAAGTAGCCGGACATGCCAGAAGTAAAAAAAAGAGCAGTGGGTATTTCATATTTTCTTAATAAAAAAGATAACACCTGCCAGCAGGATAGTTCCAAAGATCAGAAAGATAATGCCTGAAAGTTTATTGATGAGCCGGATATTCTTCAGAGTTAACTTTTTCCTTAGTTTTCCTGCCAGGGTGACCTTGATGACATCCATCATAATATTAAAGGCCATAGCGGTTCCGAAAATAATAATCCTGTCTCTTACGCTGTGTGTCACCGAAATGGCAGTAGCCGCTGTAAGCCAAAATAGCATGACGGCCGGATTCAGTGTGTTGAGCAAAAATCCTTGTGTAAAAATCTTTGCATGATCGTAATTCTTCAATCCGGGTATTGCAACATCTTCCGGATGGATATGTACTTTCTTAAAAAAAAGATAATACACTCCCATGACCATGAGAAATGCACTTCCAAGAATGCCGATGATCTGTTTGAAATCCAAAAGACGGGTTAGCAATTCTGAAAATAAATTGGCAAGTACTATCAGCAAGATATCACTAAACCAGACCCCTGCAATAAAACTAAATCCTCCTTCACGGCCATTGTTGATACTTTGCTTGATGACGGTAAAAATCACCGGCCCTACTGAAAGCGCCAGTAACATTCCCATTGCAAGTCCTTTTCCTATAGCCTCAATTATTGTGGTCATCCGGCAGCCCAGATATAAAGTTTAAAAACAGAAAGATAAGATTTATGATGAAATGGTGAAATCATTTCACGGTTTTACATTTTTCAAATAAAGCATCCACTCATCAAGCAGCTTCCCTTTCAGTACTCTCGGAAATTTGTGCTGTCCACCCAACTTACCTTTTAATTTCATAAAGTTCATAAACACATCCTCGGTAAGCACATCCACAAATACCTCTTTGAGGGCATGTTTTCTTTCTACTTCGTAATCGTCGTTTAATTCTTTAAGTTTCAGGTCTATCATTGTCCGTAGAGTTTCTGAATTGACCGAATCGTTGGTAGCGACAAACCAGTGATGCGCGTAAAAATTATTGTATGGGATGCCAGCTACTGTAAATTCTCCGATAGAAATATTTAATTCTTCACTTACCATGTTGATGGCCCTGTTCATATTGTCCACGCTCAAATGTTCTCCCACCATGCTCAGGAAGTGCTTGGTGCGGCCGGTAATGATGATTTCACTTTTTTCAAGGTCCACAAATTGGATGGTATCCCCCAATAAGTATCTCCACGTGCCTGCATTTGTACTGATGAGGATTGCATAATCCTTCTTTTCTTTTACTTCATGAATCAACAGGGTTTCCGGATTTGCTGCCATGTTGCCGTCAGCATCAAAGTTTTTTTCATCAAACGGAATAAACTCAAAGAAAATATTATTGTTCAAAACCAATTTCATTCCTTCTGCATCCTGCCGGTTCTGATAAGCAAGAAATCCCTCACTGGCCAGGTAGGTTTCTATATAGGTTATCGGCTTTCCCAGCAACCGGTTGAAACCAGTTTTATAAGGATCCAGGGCTACCCCTCCATGTACGTAAAAGGAAAGGTTGGGCCACATTTCATGAATATGATTAAGTTGGTACCGTTCAATTATTTTTTCCATGCATAATTGCACCCAGGCGGGTACGCCTACCAAAAAAGAAATATCCCACTCCGGCGCCATATCCACAATTTCATTTAGCTTTTTCTCCCAATCTTTTTCTTTTGCAATCTTTCGCCCGGGTTTGTACATGCCCTGAAACCAAAATGGGATATTTTTAGCCTGAATGCCACTGAGATCACCGGCATAATAGGTAGGGCCTCGTTGCAAAGCTGTGCTGCCTCCCAACATAAGCCATCCTTTGCCCACAAATTTCTTTGGCACATTGCTGTATCCTGCCAGGCTTAGAAGCTGACGGATGCTGGTAAGTGTATTGGATTTAATTAACTCTTTGGTAATAGGAATGTATTTGCTGCTGGCTTCACTGGTACCACTGCTGAGCGCAAAAAACTTAATCGTTCCTGGCCAGCAGACATCTGCTTTGCCCTCACGGGCGTGACACCACCATTCCTTATAGATTTTTTCATAATTGAAAAGCGGTACTAATTTCTGAAATGTTTTGGCAGGATGCCGGCTCAATAATATTTGGTCAAACAGGTATTGCTGGCCAAACTCCGTAAAACGGGCCTTGCCTAACAATTTCTTCAGCACCCTGAACTGTTGCCATTTTGGTGACTGAGTATCAGGAATCTTCAGTGCATGCCGCAGCGTCTTAGGAAGTTTGATATCAATTAGTGGCATTCCTGGTGGAAATTGGTGACCGGAGACAAATTTAATGATTGTTTGTCTATAGAAAGGGATATGTGGGATTAATTCAGGAATTTGTATTCATTCATGAAATGCCGTTTTTGAACTGGATGCCAGAAGGATTTCTTTTTCGGGTTAGACCTGAGGGAGTGAATATCCCTAAGCATACCACAATTTCAGACCCTGATTAAAAATTGCCTGTTTGAAGACTTTCTTGAACCGGGCTTTGCATATCTCCCGGAGTAATTTTTTTTCTTATTTGGAGATATATCCCCGGCATTTATCAACACTAAAAATAAAATTTTCTTACTCTCTTCTTTTTATGAGAAATTCTTTTTTATTTTAATAACCAATTCAAAAAATATTGTCTATCCAAAGACGTTATATATATTCTTTGAAGCGAATGTGATCATTTACCCAATCTAAACTCATTAAAAAATGAACCCCTCAATCAAAACACTTGTCCTTTTTGTAATCAGTTCGTTCCTTTTTTCTTCTGTTCAGGCACAGCAATTACCTTCATTAAGTCAATGGCAAGGTAATGGAAAGGAAATTTTTGGTAACTGGTCATTTGGTTTAGGCACCGGAGCATCGTTGAGCTTGAAAAATAATGAAGCCAGTTTATTTCGGGGAAACAGTATGGCCACCAAAATGTTTGGCCGTTATTTTTTCGGAAATGTTGGAATATCTGCCTCTACAGGAGTACTGGCAGGGAGCTTGAATCAGAATTCGCTCAATCAGTTTATGACTGAAAGAGGTTTTACCGGAGACCAGATAAGACTGACTAAAGGGAATCCAATGAATGGATTCTTATTAATCGGCCCTTCTTTCCGGTTTGGCAAGAAATTGTATGTAAATGCAGATATTCAGGGAGGGGTGTTCTTAAACAATCCAGGAACAGTAAACGTGGCACTGATTCAGGAAAACCGTACATTGTACCGGTTTGATAATGGGGGAAAAAATTATTTTCCCGGATTTTCAGGAAGCCTCAGCGTCAATTATCCATTTGGGCGCACCACACACTTTTTCATAAACGCAGATTATTTACAATCAAGGTCATCTGTTAATTTACTGGATTTGAAAGGGGGATATGATGTAGCCACCCTGGTCAACCGTGATGTCAAAATGATGGCAGCCGGTATTGGGATTGTAAAAACCTTTGGCAGATCCGGAGGCTCTACAGGGCGAAAACATGTTGGAAATGTAAAGTATGAGAATTTCAGTGTATTTGAAGAAGGGGGTAGCAGCAACTGTGGCCCGGTAGTCGTCACAAGGACTCAGCCTGATGGTAGTACAGACCAAATGACATTTGCATGCCCGGAAGATGCTGCAAACTATACTCAGAGAAGATTGAGAAATTCGCGTGAAGAAACCTATAATCCATGGGAGATGGATGACGAATCTGAAGGAATCGTAATGAATCCACTCTTTGAGTCAATCAATTCTACCGGACGTATTAATGAACTCAACTCAATGCCATCGCGCCTGTCCATGACACCTTCAACTCAAAGAAAAACTCAGGGGATGGATTTTGGCCAAAAAGCAGCTGCAGGGCTTCAGGCCGGTGCCAATGAAGGAGTCATTTCGGGTACGATTTACTGGCAAACGGGAAATCCATCCGGCATTATAACCAATGAAATGGCCGCATCCGGTATAGCAGGTATATCTACAAAACCAGGTGGTATGACCTCTTCAAGTTATGCAGCAGGTAAAATGATGAATAATAATGACGATTTGACAAACGGGGAATTTGCAGAAACAGTCCTGTATGTCAGGGAAACAGGCAAAGGTGTGTCCCAACGCGAATATAAACAGTCACTTGATAAAATTATCAATAGTTCATGCAACGATTGTGAGGTTACCATCACAGGCACAAATCAAACTCCAAACATTTCACAACAACCCTCCCAGATGGGAAAGAACCCATTATATAACGGCAATGGCAATTCCGGAACCAATCCCATCTATAACCCCTCTGCTTTAAATGGTAACAACCCGCTTTATCAGGACAAGGGCAACTCAGGCGTCAATCCATTGTTTGGGGAGAAAGCGATGGGGAAAGGCAATGGATTATTGTGTGGCTCTACAAACCATTTCCTTGTAGGTCTTTACGATGCTGGGAGCGGTATGCAGGTTGCCAGGACAACAGCAGACTCCTGTGGTAATTTTTGGTTTGCCAATGTGCCCGAAGGCGATTATGTGGTGTATGTAAAGGGATATGCAATTGCAAGCAAGGCATACGAATTAAGTATTAACAAAGATGGGAAATACGATGTAGGCGGTATCATGCAGGCAGGTAATGCACAGTTGATGATCTCCTTTCAAAGTCTGTGGAATGATAGCAGTTCTCAAAATTCAAAAGATATTGTAAGCGGAGGGGATCCCAAAAATATAGATGTGATTGGTGGGTCCCAAAGAGTTGCAGGCAACCCGATTCCGGGCCTTATCGTAAAGGGCGGAAAAAACCCGGGCCCGGATAGGAGAACAGTAATGACCAATGGTAACGGACAGTTTGGATTTAGTGGATGGGGAAAGGGTAATTATATCATTACCGCGGAAATTCCATTCATGGTTGACCAAAAAGCAATGGTAAGTGTAGGCAAAGGCGTACAACAATGGGGCGACCCACACGAGAATTTAAATGGGAAGCAGGTGAAAGGCTGGGATGGTTCTGTGAAAGGCAATTCATTAACCGAATCGCAAGATTACAATTCATCCAGCTCCAATAAAGCCAATTTGACTTTCTCGCTGGGGGGAGTTGGAGTAACAGGCAATGCGTTAACCATGAAGCTTAATCCGCAGGAGAAAGTTTCTTCCGGTTCTGACAAGAGTTATTTAATCATTGGTGATGACGGCTCACTTTCAGGCAAGTTGAATGCACAGGACTTTAATACTTGCAGGAGCAATCGTGAAAGAGGACAATTTGCGAGGAATTCAAGTAATAGCAACACGGCATCTGCCGATAAAATATTTTTCAGAATTGGTAATGATGGCTCCCTTACCGAAATCCTGAATGTTCAGAATAATAATTCAGGTTCCGGCAAGGCAGACTGGAGTTACCTGATTATCAAAGAAGACAGAACTATTTCGGGATTGGTGAATGCACAGGATTTTAATACCTGCAGAAGCAATCGTGAGAGAGGACAATTTGCTAAGAATCCTGAGGGTAATAACCCTCCGGTTACAGACAGAATCACATTTTCTGTAAAGAAAGAAGGGGTTATTTCCGGAAAACCTAATCAGAATTTCGCAAAAACCTCCAACCCCGGCGAGAGTTATATCATCATTCACGAAGACAAAACCATTTCCGGAATGGTAAATGCACAAGACTTTAACACATGCAGAAGTATCCGTGAAAGAAGACAATTTGCAACCAACCCTAAAGGAGATAAGGCTCCGGTTACGGACAGAATCAATTTTACGATTAAGAAAGATGGAGCATTGGCAGGGAAAGTTATTCAGAATTCCAAAAAGGCTTCCAACTCCGGCGGGAGTTATATGATCATCAACGAAGACAGAATTATTTCGGGAATGGTGAATGCGCAGGACTTCAATACCTGCAGAAGCAATAGAGAGAGGGGGCAATAGAAAAAAATCAGACTGAATGATTCGGGAGGTAAATAATTCTCCAAAACAATGGATCAAATAAATGAGGTATTCGCACATTTAACAATCAGGCCCCTTATGTAAAACAGTGCTGGCAATTTCATTATTCATTCACCATATGGGTAAGAATTCCATCCCTCAACTTTGGTTCAAACCATGTGCTTTTTGGCGGCATGACATTTTCACTATCGGCTATATCAAAAAGTTGCTCAATCGTGACCGGGTAGATAGAGAATGCGACGGATGCATCACCACTGTCCACACGACTTTCCAGTTCCTGCATTCCCCGGATGCCTCCTACAAAATCTATCCGCGCATCGGTACGCTGATCGTGTATTCCAAACAGAGGACCCAGAACATTATTTTGCAAAACAGATACATCGAGAATACTTACCGGGTCGGTAGCGTAGGTACCTTCGAGTGCTACTAACTCATACCATTCACCTCCAAGGTACATTCCAAAATGGTGTGGCTTTTCAGGTTTAAGGGCTTTTGCTTTCTTAGTGATGCTGAATTGATCTTTCAGCTTGTCAATCAGTTGCTGCGGTGTCCATCCATTCAAGTCTTTGATGACTCTGTTATAGTCCAAAATACGCAACTGACTTGCCGGAAATAAGGTGCATAGAAAATGTGCTGCCTCTTCGTGATCAGGTAGCATATATTTTACCCGTGTTGCAGAGGCTACCCGGTGGTGTCCGTCAGCAATATATGTGCATCCGACCTCTTCCTTAAAAATTTCAGTAATCCGGTCTATAATTTTTTCATCATTGATGATCCAAACCGAATGCCTGACAAGATCTTCTGTGGTGAAATTATATACAGCTGATTTTGAAGTCTTCCAGTTGGAAATTATTTCATTCATCTCCTTCACATCTCTATACGCCAGAAACACATTGCCTGTCTGAGCCTCGGTTGTTTTAATATGATCTACCCGATCCTGCTCTTTCTCAGGCCGGGTGAATTCATGTTTCTTTATCAGATTTTTTTCATAATCATCCACAGAACTGCAACACACAAGTCCGGTTTGTTCTCTGCCATCCATTTCAAGTTCGTAAATGTAATAGCAAGGTTTGTTTTCCGAAAACAAAATTTCACGGCTTATAAATGCATTGAGGTTTTCCTTTGCTTTTTCATACACTTCTGCACTATGTACGTCAGTGCCAAGGGGTAAGTCTATTTCACTTCTTGTAATGTGTAAAAAAGAGGAAGGCTTCCCTTCGGCTTCGCTCTTTGCCTCTTTTACACTAAGCACGTCATAAGGCCGGCTCGCTACTTCACGTGCAAATTGTGGTTGTGGTCTTAGTGCTTTGAATGGAGAAACAGATACCATAGATCGTAATTTACAAGGGTTGCAAATATAAGCCTTAGAGAGAAGGAATAATCAGTTGAAACAACTGCAATCAAAAATTTGATTATTTATGAGAAGTTTCAAATTCCTCGATCACGTTCACCAGATGTTTTACACTTTCCAAACTGACTGCATTGTATAGTGATGCCCTGAATCCACCGACACTTCGATGCCCTTTGATCCCGTAAATATTTTTTTGTTTTGAAAATTCCAAAAAGGACTTTTCAATATCGGCATTGCCGGCTACAAAAGTTACATTCATCATACTTCTGTCTTCACGCCGGGCTGTACCTTTAAAATGTTTACTGTTATCAATTGTTTCGTAAAGCAGACAGGCCTTTTCCCGGTTGATTGGTTCCAATGCTGCTGCTCCTCCCTGAGCCTTAAGCCAGCGCAGAGTCAGCATACTGATGAAGATAGCAAATACAGGAGGTGTATTCAACATGCTTCCGGCTTTGATATGCTCCCTGTAATCCATGATGGGAGGAATGGGTCTTAAAATATTTCCGAGCATTTTCTTATTTACAATTACCAGAGTGGTTCCGGCGGCACCCGCATTTTTTTGAGCGCCGGCATAGATCAGGTCAAAAGAATTAAAATTCATTTTGCGGCTTAAAATATCGCTTGACATATCTGCCACTATCGGGATGGGTGATTGTGGAATATCGTGCCACTGCGTGCCATAGATGGTATTGTTGGTTGTGATATGAAAATATTTCGCATCTGTAGGAATGGAAAATTCTTTTGGGATAAAATTGAAATTCTCCGGTTCACTACTGCATACCATGTGGACATTTCCAAAATATTTTGCTTCCTGCATGGCCTTCTTGCTCCATACACCTGTATGAGCGATGGCTACAGACTCACCGGTGTCCAGCAGGTTCATCGGAATTTGCATAAACTGTGTGGTAGCTCCTCCATGAAGAAACAAAACCTCATGCTCATCATCAAGTTGCATCAATTCACGAACCAATTGCCGCGCTTCACTTACCACACTTTCAAAGATTGATGTACGATGCCCGATTTCAAGTATGGAAAGTCCGGAATCAGAAAAATTTTCAAGCGCTTTCTTTGCTTCTTCGAGAACTTCTGCCGGCAAATGAGAAGGACCTGCATTAAAATTGTGCATCATAATTGTGTTCATTTTGAGCAAATGTAGGTTAGCCGGTTTAATCAGGCTCAGAATAAATACTTAGACAAGTAAGCAAAAAAAAATTAATTTTATGGCTTTGATTGCCGATTTCTCTTTAATGAATTTGTTACAGGAATTAATTCTAAATAAAATACACATTCATGTACAAACATATATGGCGTAAATATGTGCCTGTATTAAAAATTCTGATCAAAAAGGCTGATGGGGAACCTCAACTTCTTGAATTGAATAAGTTGGATTTTGAAAGTGCAGGCGTGAAAAAGACAGGGTTCAAATTTAAAATTGAATTTCATAACGGCAAGGTGGCGAATATCATTCACGACTCCCCGATTGCGGTAGAACTCGCCAATCAACTTCTGGAAAATGAACAGACCAGCGAAATGCTAAGCGCCGGTAATTATACAATATCATTGAATACAAAGTATCAACTCGCAATCAGGCAGCATAATTAGTCAAGTCTTGTTTCCAATTGAATTTTGCTGATTAATTGTTAATGTTTTTTCTGCTCATTGTATGATCTTTAACGAAGGTGTATTTTTCTCCTGAGGTTCTTGCTAAGAAGGAGAATTGACATTAAACCTGAAAAGAGAATTAATGTCCATAAACCAATTTATTTTCAATTCTATATTTTATGGTATCTACTCAGATTAAAAACCAGCATTTGTTGTGGCGTGCGGCCTTTGGTCCGATGATTGAAAATGCAAATCAACTCGGAGATATATCTACCCGGGAGTTGTGGAAGGTACTTGTCAAAACCTCAGGCAAGGATCCTAAATACATAGATGTAGCCAATAATGCAGTGGATGGATTATACAAAGGAGTACAGGATTTGGGCAGAATGGAGAATCTTACCAAAGAACAAAAGAGACAACAAAGAAAACAATCAGCTGACGATATCAAAAATCTCAATTTGTTTTGGCTATCTGAAATGATCGCCAGCGAAGCGCAGCTCAGAGAAAAAATGAGCCTCTTCTGGCATGGTCATTTTGCCTGCAGGGTAGTGAATATCTATTTTCAGCAGCAACTGCTTGATGTAATCCGGAGAAATGCCCTTGGGAATTTTGGTGACCTGTTAAGAGCAGTCAGCAAGACGCCGGCTATGCTCTCATTTCTCAACAATCAGCAAAACAGGAAACAACATCCCAATGAAAATTTTGCTCGCGAAGTGATGGAGTTGTTTACCATGGGAAGGGGTAATTATACTGAAAAGGATATCAAAGAAAGCGCCAGAGCCTATACCGGATGGGGTTTTAACCCGAAAGGAGACTTTGTGGACAGAAAAAATTTTCATGATACCGGTGAGAAAACATTTTTGGGGAAGTCCGGAAATTTTGATGGGGATGATGTCCTGAATATTATTCTCGAACAAAAAGCTACAGCCCGGTTTCTGACCAAGAAAATTTATGCATTTTTTGTAAATGAATCGGTGGACGAAGATCGCGTAAATGCTCTGGCCGAAGGATTCTATCAAAGTAACTACAACATTCTGCAACTCCTTTCCGATATTTTTACTTCTGAATGGTTTTATGAAAACCGGAATATCGGTAACCGTATCAAGTCTCCGGTTGAATTGATTGCCGGTATTCGCAGAATGATTCCCATGGAGCTTGATAAGCCGGAAATACAACTGTTGTTCCAGCGTACGCTGGGCCAGATATTGTTCTATCCACCCAATGTGGCCGGATGGCCCGGAGGTAAAAGCTGGATCGATAGCAGCACTCTGATGTGGCGAATGAGATTGCCACAGATATTGACAAAGAATGACTCCTTCACGATTAAAGAAAAAACTGACGATGATGTAATGATGGGTAAAGAAGGGGTAAACAAGCCCCAGACTATTTATGTATCGGCTCAGATAGATTGGGATACCATTACCAAAGCATATAAGAAGGTAATAAGAGAAAACCTTACCCCTGCCATCACAGTTCATTTGCTGCAATCAGAAAGCAGAGTGCCCGATACACTTATCGATAGGTATGCTGATCGCACATCGCGAGAGGCTTACATAAGATCCGTATTCATCGATATCATGACCACCCCCGAGTATCAGTTGTGTTAATCACGATTTAATTAAAAATATTTATATGCTTATCAAAAGAAAAGAGTTTTTGCAGATTGGTTCCCTCGCTACTGCCAGTATGTTGCTGCCCAAATTTTTAAAGGCATTTGAAAAGGGAGAACTTGTGCCACCCGGCAACAAAGTACTTGTGGTATTACAACTGAGTGGAGGCAATGATGGATTGAATACGGTAATTCCGGTGAGAAATGATTTTTACTATAAAGAACGGCCCCGGTTGGGAATTCAAAGAACGAAAGCATTGGCACTCGGCGATGAAGCAGGATTGCATCCGGCATTGACTTTTTTCAAAGAATTGTATGATGACGGCTCACTTGGAATTATGAACAATGTGGGCTATCCCAATCCTGACCGTTCACATTTCAGAAGCATGGATATCTGGCAGACAGCGAGTGCAAGTGATCAATACCTGAATTCCGGATGGCTTGGCAGATATCTGGATGCGCAGTGTGACGGATGTGGCCATCCGACACAGGCACTTGAAATTGATGATATACTCAGCCTGGCTATGAAAGGAGTGGAAATTAAAGGAATGGCACTTACTGATCCAAAGAAATTGTTTAACAACAGCAATGAAAAATATTTCAGGCAGATCAATGAAACCCATGAACACGGCGAAGCCGCTGCCGATTACCTGTACAAAACCCTGGGTGAAACGTTGAGCAGCGCCGACTACATCTACCAGCAGAGTAAGCGGTATATTTCCACAGAAACTTATCCGGCCACAGCCATTGCAAAAAATCTGAAGACGGTGGCCTCGTTGATTCTTAGTGATATCAATACGAAGGTTTATTATGTAAGCCTGGGTAGTTTTGATACGCACGTAGGACAGGAAGGACAACAGCAGCGATTGTTCACTGAGTTGAATGAGGCAATGAAACCTTTCGTAAATGATCTGAAAAAGAATCACCGCTTTGAAGATGTAGTGCTAATGACATTCAGTGAATTTGGAAGGCGCGTATCTCAGAATGCAAGTGGAGGCACGGATCATGGCACGGCCAACAATATGTTTTTTATAGGGGGCGGGTTAAAGCAGAAAGGATTAATTAACAAAATGCCGGATCTGGCAGATCTGGATAATGGTGATTTAAAATATTCGGTTGATTTTAAGTCAGTGTATGCGACACTGTTACACAATTGGCTTCAGGCCGACGATCAGAAGATTCTTGGAAAGGCTTTTCCGATTTTACAATTTGTATAATCCCAACTTTTAAATTTACATGCCGAAGTAATTTCTGAACCGGCATCATTTTGATAGAGGTTTTAGGTTCTGGTTTTCTCAATTCCGATGATCGATCGGGGTTACCTTTTTATGGTTATAGAATAAACACAAAAGGGAGAGTGAAAGAATAATGCGAATCCGACATCATAGATTTTCGTTTACTATTCTGACAGTTTATTTGCTAATCTGGATTTCTTTAATTGGATTGCTTTTGACAAAACGGTCGGATACAAGTCCGGTATGTGATTTTTCAATTTTAGGTGTATTCTTCCTGGCATTTTTTTTCGGAGTGGTTTGTTCAGTTGGGTTTATGGTGAAGGCTATTGTTTCCAAAGATTCGGAGCAGATAGCCTGGTTAGCAGCATCTGGTATTACTGCATCCCCATTGGTCTTGAGCATTATTTATCTGTTGATAGCAAACTGAATGAATTTTTGTAGGTGGTTCGGGACTGTCATATTCCGGATTGTTTATTCAGGCCACAGATTTAAGAGTTGATTTGATTTTTTTTGAGAAAGGATTTGGTTAAAAAAAAGTAATTTTCCCCAAATTACTTCATGATGAACATCAAGAAATTACCTCTGCTTTTCTTACTTCTTTGTTTTGTTTCTGGGTATGGTCAGCGTAATTCAGAAGATAAGATGAACGCTTTTGTCTCAGACCTGATGAAGCAAATGACGCTTCAGGAAAAAATCGGTCAGTTGAATCTCCCCTCTGTAGGATTTGATATTACCGGGCCTACGTTGAGTAAGGATGTGGAAGGCAAGATCAAAAAGGGACTGGTAGGCGGAGTATTCAACACTTACACACCCATTGCAGTAAAGAAGTTGCAGGAAATGGCTGTAACTCAAACGAGGTTAAAGATTCCTCTGCTCTTCGGTTACGATGTGATTCACGGGCACCGCACTATTTTTCCGATCAATCTCGGACTGGCAGCCACCTGGAATCCCTCACTGGTAGAAAAGACCGCACGGGCAGCGGCAGAGGAAGCGACAGCAGATGGTTTGAATTGGGTTTTCTCTCCTATGGTAGATATCACCAGAGACCCTCGGTGGGGGAGAGTGAGTGAAGGTTCAGGGGAAGATCCCTTTCTGGGAAGTGTGATGGCGAGATCTATGATCAATGGGTATCAGGGAGAGGATTTGTCAAAGAATAATACGGTACTTGCGTGTGTGAAACACTTTGCATTATATGGCGCTTCTGAAGGAGGCAGAGATTATAATACGGTTGACATGAGCAGGTTGAAAATGTTCAATGAATATTTACCTCCATATAAAGCGGCCATTGATGCCGGCGTAGGGAGTGTAATGACCTCTTTTAATACCGTAGAGGGAATCCCTGCATCTGGCAATAAATGGCTGCTGACGGACCTGCTCAGGAATCAATGGGGATTCAAAGGTCTTGTGGTGACCGATTACACAGCCATCAACGAAATGGTAAATCATGGAATGGGTGATAATAAGAAAGTATCTGAGTTGGCATTAAACGCTGGGGTGGACATGGACATGGTGGGCGAAGAGTTTCTGAACTATGCAGAACAATTGGTCAATGAGGGGAAGGTATCTGAAAAAACTATTGATGATGCATGCAGGAAAATTCTGGAAGCAAAATACAAACTGGGATTGTTTGACAATCCCTATTTATATGTGAGTGAAGAACGGAATAAGAAAGAGATCATGAGTAAGGATAAAATAGAATTGAGCCGGCAAGCGGCAATTGAGAGTATGGTATTGTTAAAGAATAAAAAACAGGTACTTCCGCTTGATAAGTCAAAAAGAATCGCATTTATCGGCCCATTGGTCAAGGACCAGCGGGATTTAATAGGCAGTTGGAGTGGTGCCGGAGATTACAAGCAGGCAGTAAGTTTGTGGTCGGCTTTGCAGGAAGGGGGGTATAAAAATATTCTGTTTGCCAAAGGTTGTAATCTGGTAGATGATACCGCTTTAATCAACAAGTTGAATCCGCATGGAGCAATGTTGGTTACTGATCCGAAGACCCCACGACAATTAATTGATGAAGCAGTAGGAGTGGCATACCGGTCTGATGTGGTAGTAGTGGTTTTGGGTGAGCCTTTTGGGATGAGTGGCGAAGCGGCCAGTGTAACAGACATAAAACTTCTTCCAAATCAGATTGCACTGTTGAAGGCATTGAAGCAGACAGGTAAACCCATCGTGCTGGTGCTTATGAATGGCCGCCCGTTGGATCTCTCCTGGGAAGATGAAAACCTGGATGGCATTCTTGAAACCTGGTATGCCGGCACGATGGCAGGTCCGGCTATTGCAGATGTATTGTTTGGTCATGCAAATCCTTCCGGAAAACTTACTATGTCTTTCCCGCGAAATGTAGGTCAGATTCCGGTTTATTATAATCATTTGCCGACCGGCAGACCTTTCAATGCCAAAGAGAAATACACGACCAAATATCTGGATGCACCCAATACACCTTTGTACCCTTTTGGCTTTGGATTAAGCTATACACAGTTTGGTTACGGATCTGTCATCTTAAGCAATGACACACTGCACGATGGCGGAAAAATTGTTGCCACTGTCAATGTAACCAATATTGGCAATCGTGCCGGCAAAGAAACGGTGCAATTGTATGTGCACGATCTGGATGCATCCATATCACGGCCCGTAAAGGAGTTGATCGGTTTTCAGCAGATCACCCTGCAACCCGGAGAGACAAGAAAGGTTTCTTTTACCATCACGGTAAATGATCTGAAATTTTACAACAGCGATCTGGTGTATGATTATGAACCCGGCCCTTTCAAACTATTTATTGGAGGCAACAGCAGAGAAGTGAAGGAAGCAAATTTTCTGGTAAAGTGAAGCCATAATATGGAGCGTTTTATCGGTGGCTTAAGGATTGGCCTAATTGAAATTTCCGACTTTTTCATAGATACTGACACCTCCATCGGCTACACAGGATGAGGTAGATAAAAAGAGGCTGTCATTTCTGACTTCTGCTTTTAGTTTGTCAAGATAATCTTTCATTGTTTTGACTTGTTCTGCTGGGTGCCTTTGCCAAATTGTAATTTCTCCAACCACTCTGAATGGATATGTTGAACGATAAGATTTTGTTGGATTGCCCGGAAATTTTTTGTCTGTCAAGTCAGGGTCATCTTCAATTTCGCCAGTCGGCTCAACTCAATAAATTCTTTCTTTTCCTTCTCCCTTGGCAAGTTCAGCACCCCGAATTGCAGCGTCCAATGTTGCAGATAAGAAAATGAATTTTGCATTTTTCTGCGGACCATAGTTTGAGTTGAAACCTGCTTCAATCAAGTCGCCAATTTTCAGGTCTGCTTTTGTTTTGTCCCATGGAAATAGGTTTGATAAAAAGGAGTGGCACATTTATTAATCTCCATTATAAAGATTGTTTGTTAAACATTACATACGAAGTCAATTTGTTGATTTTTCCATTGGTGAAATGAAAAACATCACAGAAGACGGCATCAAGTTTAATTCCGTCTTTCATTTTTGCTTTTACAGTTCCCTCGGCAACCACGATATTTCCTTCTTCCACAAGTCGGGTTACTTTAATGTCGGGATGTCCGTCCGCATTTGGGTTTTCAATTTCTTTGTCAAAGGCTTCAATACCATTATGAAGATAAAACCCGGGCATTTCCCAAACAACATCGTCAGTTAAGCAGGATAATATTTTTTCATGGTCGGTAGCCCGAAAACCGTCCATATACTTCTCAACTATTTGTTTTTGTTCGCTCATTTTATTGTTGGTTGATTTTTTATTGTTGCAAGAGATTAAATTAGAACTATCAATGCTGTATAAATAGTTTTGGTTATTTGGCCTTTTACCTTGTTGGTTAAATTATTTCTTCTGTCCATTATGTTACACGGTGGTCAGTTACGATGACCACTAACCTTGGCAGAGACAAATCTTCTGATCAAATTGATGTATTCAAATTCAATTATTTCTCCTAGTAATTAAAATGTTCAATCTGATCCAGGATAATTTTACCGGATCCAATCGCTTCCAAAATACTTTTGCAAACTGTCAGGAATATGAATGCCGTCTTCTGCCTGATGATTTTCAAGAAGTGCCGCCACAATTCTCGGTAATGCAAGTGAAGAACCGTTGAGGGTATGCGCTAAATGAATCTTTCCTGTTTCATCCCGAAAACGGATTTTTGCCCGGTTGGCCTGAAAACTTTCAAAGTTGCTCACAGAGCTCACTTCAAGCCATCTTTGCTGTGCAGCACTAAAAACCTCAAAGTCATAAGTGAGGGCAGATGTGAAACTCATATCGCCACCGCAGAGCTTCAGGATTCTATACGGCAGTTCTAATGAATCAAGAAGTATTGCGACATGATTGACCATCGTTTCGAGTGCGTCATAACTCTTGGCAGGATTGGTAATCTGTACAATCTCTACCTTATCAAACTGGTGTAAGCGGTTTAGCCCGCGAACATCTTTGCCATAACTTCCTGCCTCCCTTCTGAAACAAGGTGTATATCCTGTCATCTGTACCGGCAACTGATCGTGCGGAATGATTTCATTTCTATAAATATTGGTAAGCGGGACTTCTGCGGTTGGAATCAGGTAGAAATTATCCTGAGCGGCATGGTACATCTGGCCTTCCTTGTCGGGCAGTTGCCCGGTAGCGTAGGCACTTTCTTCATTAACCAGAACAGGTGCCTCGTATTCTGTATATCCATTCGCTATGTTGTAATCAAGAAAATATTGAATCAACGCACGTTGCAGTTTTGCACCTTGCCCTTTGTAAAACGGGAATCCGCTTCCTGTTACTTTATTTCCCAGTTCGAAATCTATCAGATCATATTTTTTGGCGAGGTCCCAGTGTGGCAGGTTGGATTGGGTTAATTGAGGTTTCGCACCGGATTCCCTGACCACGACATTTTCTTCCGGAGTTTTTCCGGCAGGGACGGAATCGTGAGCGACATTCGGCAGCTGAACAAGTTCATTGTGCAAATCTTTTTCAGCAACGGTTAATTTTTCAGTTGCTATACTGATTGAGTTTTTTATTTGCAAGACTTCCGCTTTCACCTCTTCGGCCTTATCCTTTTGTCCGGAAGACATCAACTCCTTGATTTGTCTGGATAGGGTATTGATTCTGGATTGTCCTTCTTCCTTTTCGAAGAGGAGTTTTTTCCTTTCATCGTCTAAATGGATTATCTTTTCTACAGCGCTGTGCGCATCAAAGTTTTTCCTGGCAAGCCTTCTTAAGACTTCTTCTTTATTTTGCCGGATATAAATTACCTGTAACATACCGGCAAATATACTAAGAGCAGTTTTGGAATTCGGCAGGACTTTGGAATAGATTATTTTTGCAGTTATGAATCCGCAAGACGACTTACAGACAAGATGGTGGCAACTGGAGTCCCGGTTTGCCGATAAGTTTGGCAAAAAGCCCGATCTGGAAACCATTCTGATGCTGATAGGCATACAGGAACTAAGAAGTTCAAAAAGAAAATTTACAAAAGAACAAAAGCAGGACCTGATGCACATCGCAGTGTGCACAGTGCTTTCAGAAAGCGGCTACTATACTTTAAAGGAATTTGATAAAGAGGGATGGCCTCATTTTGAACAGGTAAAGTCGCTTCCGGGATACAACATTGTCGAGCAGGAGAATTTCCTGAAAGACCATGTACTGTTGTATTTTGAAAAGCAGCAACATGAAACTGAAATCTGATAAAGGACCGGGTTTTTTGTATTTCAAAAAAAATAATAAATATTCAATAAAGGCTATTTTATTAATACACAGAATATCCTTTAATTTGCTGTAATATTAAAACTTTCAAACGATGAACTTTCCGGAAAATCTGAAATATACCAAAGATCACGAATGGGTAAAACTTGATGGCGATATAGCAACTGTAGGAATCACCGAATTTGCGCAGCAGGAATTGGGGGATATTGTGTATGTTGAAATTGAAACCATCGGAAAACAACTGCATGCCGGTGAGATCTTTGGAACCGTAGAAGCGGTAAAGACTGTAAGCGACTTGTTTTTGCCTGTAGGTGGCACTGTGACGGAAGTGAATCCGGTATTGGAAGGCCAACCTGAAAAAGTCAATTCTGATCCTTATGGGGATGGCTGGATGATAAAAATGAAAGTGGACAATGCTGCCGATGTGGCTTCCCTGATGGATGCATCCTCTTACGAGAAGCAGGTGTCCTGATATTGTGAAACAACCGTACAAATTTCGCCAGTTTATTCCTGCCATTTTGTGGTTTGTGTTTCTGTCGGTGTTGGTTTATTTGCCCGGCAGTGATGTACCTTCTATCAGTTGGGCAGAGCGTATTCATGCAGACAAGATTGCGCATTTTTGCCTGTTTGGAATGTTGTTTATTTTAATTGCACTTCCGTTTCTGAAATCCTATTATACCGCTGCAACAAAGAAAAAGTATATCATCCTTATTGGGGTACTGATCATCCTCTATGGGATGATTACAGAGATTATACAGCACTACTTTATTGCAGGAAGAACTTTTGATTTTTGGGATTGGGTAGCCGATACTACAGGAGTATGCGTAGCCTGGTTTGTCTTAGGGTACCTGAAAAAACATCTTCATTAATGGAAAGTTTTTTCCATAGATCGCATTTCAAACGAACAGGGTAATTTTGCTAAATGGCACATCACGATCATGCACATCACGGGCATTCGCATAATCATGTGCATTCCTCGGTAAAGGGGGGTGCGTTTGGCTGGGGAATACTCCTCAATTCTGTTTTCATAGTCGTAGAATGGGTGTATGGAATGATTGCACACTCCACTGCATTGCTTGCCGATGCAGGGCACAATCTGAGTGATGTTTTGAGCCTTGCTTTTGCGTGGGGCGCTATCTGGCTTGCCGGCAGAAAACCCAAAGGAAAGTTTACATACGGTTTCAGACGCACTACAATTCTTGCCAGCCTGGTCAATGCTCTTTTGATTTTTGTAGCCGTCTTCGTGATTGCATTTGAGGCCATCGAGAAACTGAAGCATCCATCTCCTGTGTCCGGAAAGACCATTATGATCGTAGCCGGAATAGGAATTATAATAAACGGCTTGACCGCACTTTTATTCAGACGCGGTCAGAAAAATGACCTGAATGTAAAAGGCGCTTATCTTCACATGCTGGCAGATGCCCTGGTATCTGTGAGTGTGGTCATATCCGGATTGATAATTATGTACACCAATGCTGTCTGGTTAGATCCGGTAATAAGTTTTCTGATCATTGTTGCCATCGGCTTTGGCACCTGGAATTTGTTTAAAGAGTCTATTGACCTTGCATTGGATGCAGTGCCTTCGGGCATTCATCTGGAAGATGTACGCCGTTATTTGCTTTCCTTGAATGAGGTAAAAGAAGTACACGATCTGCATATCTGGGCATTAAGTACCACTCAGAATGCATTAACCACACACCTGGTGATACCGGTTGGGAATGACGATAAACTGTTGGAAAAAATCAGGCACGACCTTCATGAACAATTTTCAATCGATCATACCACTATCCAGGTTGAAAAATCGATTGAGACTGCTGACTGTCATCAGGATTGCAGATGAGTATTTGAATTTGCTGACTCTATCCTACTAATACTCTAAGATGGCTTCTGGTGGTTTACAAAGAAGGAGCAGGGGTGGCTACCCGTATCTCTTTGGGCAGGCACCAGATTCTTTTCTAATAATAAATAAACCCCGATTAAGGGGTTTTGTGGTGTGGGGCGGTCCGCCGCGGCGGAGAACCGCTTCCGGAAGGATTTTCAATTCAGGATGACCTATTTGCTCATTGGGAATTTTTCTTCAATCATTTTCTTTATCAGGTCTCTTCCGACCCCTGTCTTAAAAAATTTTTCACGCATTATTGCTTCACTCCTGGTCTCAAATTGTTCTGAATGCAATAACTCCCACGGACGGTATCTCTTGGTATAGCCGACTTCTGAAG
>CAYXAL010000008.1:107332-113650 GCA_964463015.1 uncultured Ginsengibacter sp. | reverse complement strand
GAAAAGTGAAAAGTGAATGATGCCTTTTGGTATGTTTATGATGACGATTAAAGTGTAATTTATTAAAATATAGAAATTATGGGAAAGTCTATTTTAAGAGATAAAAGTTATCTATTTGCAATACGAATAGTAAAGTTGTCTCAATTTTTACAAACAGATAAGAAAGAATTTGTATTGAGTAAACAAGTTCTTCGTTCAGGAACAGCAATAGGTGCTTTAGTTAAAGAAGCCGAATACGCTCAAAGTAATGCTGATTTTATTCACAAACTGCATATCGCACTAAAGGAAGCTAATGAAACAGAATATTGGCTTTCCATCTTATTTGATACTGATTACATAGAAAAGCTCTTGTCAGAAAGTTTGATAGCCGACTGTAAAGAGCTAATTGCTTTGCTAATATCTTCCATAAAAACTTTAAAACTGAAAACGAAAAACTAAAAGTGAAAAATACAAGCGAATAGTGATTGCTAACTTTTCATTGTTAACTATTCACTTTTCACTGTTAACTTAATAAAATGAACATCACAGAAATATCCATCAAACGACCATCGCTGATTATTGTTTTGTTCAGCGTGTTTGCTCTTTTGGGAGTAATCGGATTTAAGAATTTGAGTTATGAATTAATGCCTGATTTCAATCAACCCGTTGTGGTGATTAAAACGGTTTATCCCGGTGCTGAACCGAATGAAGTGGAAACTTCTGTTTCCCGAAAAATTGAGGATGCGCTTTCTAATCTGGAGGGTGTGGATTACCTGGTTACAAAGTCGTTGCCTAATGCTTCTATCATCATCGCCAATCTGAAATACGGAACTGATTTGGATAAAACGATGCAGGATGCGCAACGCTTTATTGATAACATCCGAAAAGATTTACCGAAGGATATTCAAAATCCGGTGATGGGTAAAGTATCGCCCAACGATTTGCCGATCATGTCTGTAAGTGCCACGAGTAATTTATCGCCAACAGATTTTTATCAAAAATTGAAAGACGATTTTCTTCCGCAAATACAGCAGTTGAAAGGTGTGGCAGAAATTACCGTGCTGGGTGGCGAAGAAAGAGAAATTCAGGTGCAGGCAGATAAAGACAAATTGAAACTTTATAAGATTTCACTTTATCAGGTTGTAGAAGCCATCAATCGTGCAGGCATTGATTTACCAGCAGGCAAAGTGCAAACCGACACTGAAAACAATGCGGTTCGTTTGGTGGGTAAATTCAACACCATCAATGACATTAAAAATGTGCAGGTGGCAATGCCGATGCCGGGCAGTCCGGTGTATGTAAAAGATATTGCCGTAGTAAAAGATGGAGTGAAAGAACAAAGCTCTGTAAGTCGTTTCAACGGGAAAAACGGTATCGGTCTGCTCATAAAAAAACAAGGCGATGCCAATGCGGTAGATGTTTCAAAACTCATTCGTGAGAAATTCAAAACCATTGAAAAAAATAACGCTTCATCTGATGTAAGATTTGCAGTTACAGACGACAGTACCGACAACACCATTGCTGCCGTTAATTCGGTAGTGGTTGATTTAATGATGGCGGTTATTCTGGTTTCTCTCGTCATGCTGTTGTTTTTGCGCAGCTTTAGAAACTCGTTGATTGTGGCGGTTGCTATTCCTACTTCGTTGATTACGGCTTTTGGCGCTATGTGGTTGTTGGGTTATACACTTAATTTAATGACCTTGCTCGCCATGTCTTTAGTGATTGGCGTTTTGGTGGATGATGCCACAGTAGTGCTGGAAAACATTCAGCGGCATTTAGATATGGGGAAAGAAAAACGAAAAGCATCTTTGGACGGGCGAATGGAGATTGGTTATTCTGCCGTTTCTATTACCCTGGTTGATGTGGTGGTGTTTGTGCCTATTTTGTTTTTGCAGGTGTTTGTTGCCGATATGCTCAAACAATTTTCGGTAGTGATTGTGGTTACGGTGCTCACCAGTTTATTAGTGGGCTTTACGCTCACGCCCTGGTTGTCTTCACGCATCGGAAAGAAAGACGATTTACAACCAAACAACCTTTTCAATCGCTTTTTACTGTGGTTTGAAAAGCAGTTAAATAATTTCATCAACTGGTATGGCAAAAAATTGAATTGGGTATTGCATCACAAACTCATTTTCGCTGGATTTATTTTATTGCTTTTTGTACTAACGGCATTGGTGATGAAACAAGGCATCATTGGTAAAGAATTAATTGCCACGGGTGATCAGGGAAAATTCAGGCTGGGGCTTGAGTTTGATAAAAGTGTGTCGCTGCAACAAAACAATCTCATTTCCGAAAAAATTGAAAACTATATACTGAAACAACCGGAAGTGGCAAGCTTATTCAGCAATGTAGGCGGACCAAGTTCAGGCATTGGTAGTTTGGGAGTAGGAATGGCGAACAAAACGGAGTTTACCATTCAATTAAAAACTAAAAGTGAACAACTAAAAGCGAAAAGTGAACAACTAAAAGCGAAAAGAGAACAACTAAAAACTAAAAGTGAAAATTTTGAAGATGTTTCTACGGAAGCATTTATGCGGAGCTTGAGAGATAGTTTGGAAGAAGAATATCCAGGGATCAAATTTTCTACTATGGCTTTGGGGTTAGTACCTCGCTCTGCTCCGATTGAAATTACTTTGAGCGGAAGCAACTTGCATGAAGTAATGAAAACAGGAAGTGATTTAAAATCGGTGATTGAAAAAATTCCGGGTGCGGATAATGTGCGTTTGTCGGTAGAAGCAGGAAGCCCAGAATTGAAAGTAATTCCCGATAAAGATAAAATGCAACGCTTAGGTTTAAACACCGCTTATGTAGGCATGAATTTAAGAACTGCTTTTTCAGGAAATGATGATGCCACACTCACCGAAAACGGAACGGAATATCCGGTGAGAATTTGGTTAGATCAATTCAACCGGAAAAATTATGATGATGTAAAGCAACTCTATGTTGTTAACCCGATGGGAATACCGGTTCAGGTGTCGCAGTTTGCCGATATTGAAAAAGACAATTCACCTTCTTTGTTAGAAAGAAAAGACCGCCAGCCTGCAGTTACATTAACAGCCGATGCTTTAGGTCGCCCTTCGGGAACAGTAGCTGATGATGTAGTTGCATACATTCAAAAAAATCCTTTGCCCGATGGTATTCAAATGACCTGGGGCAGCGATATAAAAAGGCAAAACGACAGTTTCGGGGCATTGGGTTCTGTATTGCTGGTTTCGTTTATTTTGATTTATCTGATTATGGTAGCGCTGTATGATAGTTTCATCTATCCTTTTGTGGCGCTCTTTGCCATTCCCGTAGCCGCTATCGGAGCATTTCTCGCATTGAATTTATCGCTTAGCCATTTGAGTTTATTTGCATTGCTGGGGTTGATTATGCTCATGGGATTGGTAACTAAAAATTCTATTCTGATTGTGGACTTCACCAATCAACTGAAAGCCGAAGGCAAATCTTTCAGAGAGGCAATAATACAGGCAAGCAAAGAACGAATGCGCCCTATTCTGATGACTACACTTTCTATGGCAATCGGTATGTTGCCCATTGCATTAGCCACCGGAACCTCTGCCGAATGGAAAAATGGATTAGCCTGGGTAATTATTGGCGGCTTACTTTCTTCCTTGGTGCTCACCGTTTTCTTAGTGCCGATGGTTTATTATGTGGTGGATAGCATGAAAGAAAAGTTGCGAATTAAAAATTACGAATGATGAGTAGTGTTTTTAAATCATTATTGATGATGGCTTCAATGGTCTTTTTATTGAATTCGTTTAATGTTAATAATACTGAAAATTACAGCTTGACCGTTGAAGTTGAAAACTTGAGAAATTCAAAAGGAATAGTTCAAATAACATTATATAACAAAGACGGTTCTATTCCTGATGAGTATTATAAAAATTACTTCAAAATGGAAAAAGTAAGTATTACAAATGGAAAATCTCAATGTACATTTTCAAACTTACCAAAAGGCAATTATGCTGTAAACATTTTGCACGATGAAAACAGTAACGGAAAGATTGATAAAGGATTGATTTTACCAAAAGAAGGAATTGGTTTTTCAAATTATTCATCCATTGGATTAACTAATCGTCCCAACTTCAATAAAGCAAGTTTTGAATTCAACCAAAATAAGACAATTAAAGTTAAATTGATTTATATGTAATCCAACACACCGTGTAAGCACATCTAGTATGCGATTCGCTGAACTGACGTTTGGCACAAAGGTATGCTAAAGCCAAAATGCGAGAAGAGCTTACACTACCTACCATAAAAAATTATTTTCCCTTCCCTTTCTAAAAATTTTATAACCTACCACCACACAGCCAATACAACAGCAAAATATAGTACATACAAGAATTTTAAAACAAGTAAGGCGATACGCCAGCCTGTAACATCAGTTTTACAAAAACAGCAGTAAACGGCTTCAATTTAAAGTTTCTCGTTAAATTTGAGCTTAGTGCTTCGATTAAAGATTTGTACTAAAAGTGAAGTCTTCGCCAAGCTGAAACGGGTCAACAGGGAAATTTGAATAAAAAAACCTTTTCTTTACTGCCTGATAAAAAGCAAAGCAACTGTAATGCAGAAAGTGAGAAAACATCCCCACGCTCTACCCTTTTTATTCCTATCGGAAATGTGGGAAAGATTCGGATATTATCTGATGATTGGCATCTTCACGCTTTACCTCAAAGATGTCAAATCCGGATTCGGAATGACAGAAGCTGAGGCTTCAGACTTATATGGCACATTCATCGCTCTGGTTTATCTGACGCCTTTCATTGGAGGGTTGGTAGCAGACAGATATCTCGGTTACCGGAATTCAATTATAGCTGGAGGTATCATGATGGGTATCGGATATTGCATGATGTCAGTACACGACATTACATCCCTGTACATTTCCATGACACTTGTCATCATTGGGAACGGGTTTTTTAAACCCAACATCAGCACGCTGCTGGGGAATGTTTACTCCGGGCCGGCTTATGTGGATCGAAAGGACGAAGGGTACAATATCTTTTATATGGGCATCAATATTGGCGCTTTCGTTTGCAATTTTTTCGGTGCCGCATTGTACAATACCCTTGGATGGGGCTACGCATTCATTGCGGCAGGGATAGGAATGTTCATAGGCGTGGTAATCTTTATGACCGGCACCAAACATTTTAAAGCGGCCGATGTAAAAAAAGGAATGAGAGAGGGCGATATGTCCTTTAAAAAGATTGTATTATTGATTCTTGCTCCCTCTGTTATCGCAGGTATTGTTGGATGGCTGATTCCCGGTTCCATATTTGGCTCGGACAGCACGGATGCCTTTATTTTTGCCTGTATCCCTGTAATTTACTTTTATGCCTCATTATACCTGAATGCATCGGCAGATGAGAAAAGGCCCATCATCGCATTGCTGGCAATATTTACGGTAGTCATATTGTTTTGGGCTGTATTCAAGCAAAACGGTTCGGCGCTCAATACCTGGGCAGACCGGTACACTCATCGTGAGGTAAGCGGCACCACAGGTAAGGTATTCGAAGCCTTGCAATTGTCACAGACTGTTGAATACAAAAAAGATTCCGTTGCCAAATACGACGATGCATTCCGACTGCAGAAAGAAAATGGAAAAATCATCAAAGAGTGGGACTACCCTACTTATTATAAAAATGTCAAAAAAGATCAACTGCCTTCAGAAGGTAGTAAAACAGAATTGTGGGCTACCAATCTAAGCCAGTCGATCAATCCGTTTTGGGTCATCGTATTGACGCCGTTGGTTTTGGCATTTTTCGGATGGTTGAAAAGAAAAAAAAGAGAACCCTCCACTGCTACCAAAATTGCTTATGGCCTTTTCATCTCAGGGTTATCAGTACTGATCATGATTGCTGCTGCGTATGGCTGTCACAACGGAAGTGAGAAAGCAAGTTTATGGTGGCTTATATCAAGTTATGGTATCATCACGGTTGGTGAGTTGTTCTTAAGCCCCATGGGACTTTCATTGGTATCCAAACTCAGTCCGGTAAGGATTACTGCGCTCATGATGGGTGGCTGGTTTTTGGCTACAGCTATTGGAAATAAATTATCCGGCGTATTGGCCACGATGTGGGACAATTACGAAAACAAGGCAAATTATTTCTGGTTGAATTTTGTGTTGTTGATGATTGCTACCGGCCTGATGGTGATCATGCTCCGATGGCTGAATAAGATTATGAAAGAAAAAGGAGTACACTGATCTAATGAATTTATTTTTATTTTTCCGGAAATTCACCGGCATGAAATTTCTCTTCCCATCGATTTGGAAACGCAAATCCTCCTTTTTAATCAATCTGTTTGCTCTTACAGGAATTTTATTTCTGAATACTTCTT
>CAYXAL010000008.1:37183-107232 GCA_964463015.1 uncultured Ginsengibacter sp. | reverse complement strand
TTCAAAGTCAGGAATCCAAAATATCCGGACAAAAAAATCACTCTCAGAATGATGTTGTCACACACTTCCAGCATCAATGACAAGGAAGGATATTTTACTTTGGATTCCATCAATCCTGCAAAAAATCGCAATTGGGCAGGTTGCTACAATGATTACGAACCCGGTAGCGAGTACCAATATTGCAATTACAATTACAATCTGGCCGGAACGATTCTTGAAAAAGTTTCAGGAGAAAGGTTTGACCATTATATTACTAAACACATTCTCACACCATTAAAAATCTATGGCGGATTCAATGTAAATGAACTTGATTCCAACCGGTTTGCACAGATATATTCATACGATACAGATTCAGGAAAATTTATTTACTCTCCGGGAGCGTACGCACCAAGAAAAAATGAAATTGAACGTTATGTAATGGGATACAGCACACCGATTTTCTCTCCGGCCGGAGGAATGAAAGTCTCCGCTACCGGCCTTGCCCGGTATATGATAATGCACATGAACAAAGGAAAATCGGGCGGGGTAAGAATCCTATCAAAAAAAAGTGAACGCACCATCCGTAAATCTGTTTCACAAAAAGCACATTACGGACTCGGACTTCTCACCACAAAAAAACTGATTGCAGGGAAAACATTGGTTGGTCACACCGGCGGCGCTTACGGATTAAGCAGTTCCATGTTTTTTGACCCGAAAGAAAAATGGGGAATTGTGGTGATCACCAACGGATGCGATCCAAAATATGACAATGGATTTAATGTGGTAATCAGGGAAATAAATAATATATTGTACCGGCTGTTGGTAAGAAGACAGTCGTCGCTTTAAAGTCATTCAGCTCAATATGGGTAAGAGTTTTATACCATGCTTCATTTGTATAGGTATGTATGGAAAAGGAACTTCCATCTCAAAACCTTGAAGCCTTTATATTCTTTTTAAGCAATCATTACCCTTCAAAATAAATCCTCCTAATTTCTGGTGAGCAAGAATGTCAGGCATTCAAATATCCCACTCACCTAAATCAGAGGGTTAGGGGGTGTCTGATTGCTTCTAAAATTCAATCTTATTCTAAACCTACCATTTTATCAAATTTAATCAAGCACTTTACCTTTATTACATTGCGTCAAATATTCAGAGTGGGAAGCCATATTCCCATTTTCATCAACGTACGCCATTGATTCAGTATAACCACGCGCATTAAGCGTTTTTGATTTCAAAGTAATTGTATTTTGCCAAACTAATTTTCCATCAGTATTAGGAGCATACGTCTGCACTTCAGTACCTATGCCCGGGTCAGTAATAGAAAATGCGTACGAAAAGGCAAGTTGAAATGGAAGTCCATGTTGCATTAAATAGTTTTCTGCAGCTAACGAACCGCTCCCCTTAATTTTATACAACTCATAATGCTGAACGTTTCCATTTAAATCTTCTCCGAAAGATTTAGTCATTTGGCCAAGGCTATTAAACTCAAAAAGATTTTTCCTGCTATATTGTGGATAATCAGCAAACTCATCGGTAAACTCAATTAGCAAACCATGAGCGTTATACCGGATATTATGGACAACCCCAACCGGAGTATTATTCCAGAACTCTTCAAGCCTTACTACCCTTCCACTTTCATAAGTGAATTTTATGACAGATCCTGCTTCTCCATCAAAAAAACTCTGAGCGCTGATAATTTCTCCATCCTTTTTACGGGAATAGTCATATCGGATGCGAAAATCCCCCATGTCAGTTTCTTCGCTGCTTACGAATCCTTTTTGATCGTAAGAATAACTCGTATTGTAATTTGAAAACACTGAAATTGTTGTCTTCAAAAGTTTGCAGTTTTCTTTAAAATTTGGAGGAAGGTCTATTTTTTTGCATGAATTAAAACACCAAAATGTCACAAAGGCCACACCGGCAAATAAAATCTTTTTCATAATTGGTATTTTTTAAGGGTTTAATAATGTATTTCTTATTTTTTCGCGAACATGAAAACTCCAAGACTCGTCAGAGCTTATTTTGATACAATTCCGTTTCTAAAAAGATAGTTCCAGAGGCCCTGTGTCAGTACCATAAAGGGAGTGACAGTTGAAAAAATTACGATGGTTAGCCCATCCCGTGAAACTTTTGTCCGGATACAATTCACACCAATATTTCCACCGGTGTGATTTATTGTAATTCCGCCTTTTGAATCTTCAAAAATAAACCACCCATAACCATAATAACGACCAGCTATTGAAGACTCAACTTTCACCTGCTTCCCAAAAATTTCCTTCAACGAATGGTTACTAATCACTTTCGGCATTTCACCATTCAGGCACTTTTCATAAAGATTCCAGTCACCCAGAGTAGTATAAACATTGCCATCTCCAGCACCTCCGGGAATCAGATTAAATACTTTTCTCCAGGTAGAGCCTGAGCGTACATAACATGCAGCGTAATTTTTGATTTCACGCTCATCCTCCAAAATACCCTCGTGAACAAATGTGTCTTTCATACCGATCGGAACAAAAATATTTTGCCTCAAATAATCCTTAAACTTCATGCCGCTTACCTTCTCAACAATTTTGGCCAACACATTATAACCGCGATTGCTGTACTCCCATTTTCCTTCTGCACCCGGTTCAAAACTAAATTCGGAATATGAGCGAATTAAATTGAAGATCTCATCTGTACCCAAAAAGCCTTCTGCCGAGACAAGGAGAAAATCCTGAAATGAATTTCCATCTACGGAACGATTCTTTTCTAAGGCTAAACCGGCCAATTCCAACCAACGATTGATATAGCCCATATTTGACAGTCCCGATGTATGGGTTAAGAGTTGATGAATCGTGATTTTCTCGCCTTTGGGAATATTTGGAAAGAATTTGCCTAACGTATCTGAAACTGCAATTTTATTCTGTTCCACGAGTTGCATAACTGCCAATGCAGTAAACGATTTACTAATTGAAGCAATATTAAATTGCGTATTCATATCAGCTTTTCGCTTGTTCTCAATATCCGCATATCCGAAGACACCGTTGTACAGTAAATTGTTGGATTTACCTAACAACAAAATCCCTGTAGGTGGTCCATCAGGATCTATAATCTTATTGAATATCTGGTCAAGAGAATCTTTGGAAATAAGACTTTCCTTTATTTGGGCATTACCAACGAAGCAAAAAAAAATAAGTAATAATAGAAAGCATTTTTGTAAACGGGCCATATTTAAGAATTCATTAGAATACATACACAAATAATTCAAAAAAGACATTAGTGTCAATACACAGGTTCAATCGCAAAAGGTCGCAATCCATGAAAAAACTCTATATCCATTCCCTTCCAAAAGATATGGAAGCAAAACAGGTGATATTATAACTCAAAAGTTACCTGGCATTTGCAAAACCACTTCACGAATTGTGAAATCTTCCTGATCCTGTCCACTCAAAAACATATCCAGATGGGAGTAAATTACAAACACTCTCTTCCCGTCGCTTGTGAGTGAGGAAGCAAAAACAGGACCTGTAACAAAGGAAGTGCTTTGACTTCCACTCTGCCACTGGTCATTACTTATAAATGAGAGAACTCTGTCATCACTCACAACCACAAGTTGCTTACCGTCTCTGCTTAACAACAGGCCGTCCGGGTAACTCAGGTTTGTATTCAGCGATACCACCTTGTAATTGGATTTGTCCGTGATGGGAATCTTCAGAATTTGGTTACCCGAAGTGTGTGCTACAAGAAGAAAACCATTTTCTGCATCAAGCTGGATACCATTAAATCCAAATTCACCAGGATTTGTCGCAAAGGAATTGTCTTGAAAAAACACGGAGGAATTTCCATATTTATCCACTTTGTAAATAACAGGATATGCGCTATTGGTCACATAAGCATTCCCATCCTGATCAATAACCACATCATTCAGGAAAAGAGGTTCACCGGGTATAACTGAAGTGAGCTTGGCAAAAAAAATCTTTTTACCACTGATCAGGTCAAAGACACCCACACTGGACAAAACATCACAAACCCAAAGTAGCTTTCTTTTCTTATCCACCTTCAAACCTGTGGTCATCGTCAGCGCTCCATCCGTCACTGCCGGCTTCCAGGTGCCGTTAAATGGCACCATCCCCACCGTACCCTGTGCGGCCGAACTGACAAGAAACAAATTGTGTAACGGATCAAAAGCAAGCCCTTCAGGAAACAGATTGTGACTGGTGAAAACTATCTGAGCTGGCGCCTGTGGCAAATGCTCAACAGGCATATACTTCTTGCATCCCGCCATGAATGTTGACACAAAAAAGATAATCGGCATAAGTAACTTTTTCATAAAATTTCATTTTTAATAATCAATAAGCTGACAAAAGGAAATTGGTATCTGGTAATGACTACACAAATATTTAATCAAACCGAGGTTTATTTCATTCGGATTCTCATGTATTTTCCAGGTATAACTTTTGGTGTAGTCAGGCGTTTGTGACAGATACTCTACAGACATATCCTTCCTGCAACCTGCTAACAATGCTGATCCAATAAGAAAAATAGCCATGAGTATCTTTGTCATAAAATTTCATTTTTATAAACAATAAGTTTGCAAAAGGAAATTGGTATCCGCTTATGGCAACACAAAACTCTGATCAAACAGAAGTTTGTACAATACACCTTTTCTTGTATTTTTCATGTACACCATTTGGTGTAGCCCGGATAAAACAGGTAGATAAATGCGTCTCAAAAAAGTGGACAATATCTAAAACAATCGATTGTCCATCGCATATTTAACCAGAGACGCCGTGTTTTTCAACCGGAGTTTGGCGAGTATATTTTTCCTGTGTGTTTCCACTGTCACAGGACTCAGAAAAAGTCTGGCTGCAATTTCTTTATTGGTAAGCCCATTTACGATGTGCCCGGTAATTTCCAATTCACGGGGAGTGAGATGAATATTGCCTTCCGTAGTTTGATTGCTCCGTTCTGCATTATGAAACAATAGCTCATTGGAAATTTCAGGGCTAATGTACTTTTCACCCAGCAATACTTTTTCCAATGCTCTCAGCAATTCATCTTTACCGGAATCCTTGTTGATGAATCCGTCAGCACCCGCTTTCAGCATTTTGCTGACAACCGATGCATCGCTGAGCATGCTGACTACAATAATTTTTACAAAAGGTTTGACCTGCTTGATTCTTCTTGTTGCTTCAATTCCGTTCATACCTGGCATGTTGACATCCATTATTACACAATCAATATCCAGTTTCAGGGCTTTATCAACAGCTTCAATTCCATCATTAGCAGTATGAACAATTCCGGTCATTCTTTCATTCTCCAGCAATTTGGAAATACCTTCAGTAATTAACCGATGGTCATCGGCTATCAGAATATTGACTGGTGTAGGATATGATAACATAGTTAATTGAAATTATAAGGTATTTCAATGACCACACTGGTTCCCTTTCCGGGGTGCGAATCAATCATCATATTTCCTTTTAGAAGACTCGTTCTCATCTCCAGGTTATGCAGCCCATAACCCTCCTTCTTACTGTTCACATCAAAACCATTTCCATCATCTTCTATCATCAGAATTATTTTTCCATCTCTATGTCCCACCTGAAGCGAAACCCTGGTGGCATGAGCATGTTTCAACACATTATTCACAAGCTCCTGTGTGATCCTGAATAAAGTTAATTCATAATCCTTTTTTAATCGTTGTTTCATCCCAAATAAAACAAGATTGAAATGCACACTTCCACTTTGATTGATTTTGTTAATGAGTCCTTCTACTGCGGTTGCATATCCAAACTCTTCAAGAACTGCAGGACTTAAATTATTCAACAATCGTCTCACATCCTGCATTGCTTCTCCCAACAATTCTTCAGACTGCCTTGTCTGCAACTTAAATTTTTCATCTGCGGTTTCTTTTCCCGAAAGGGAAGACAATGACAACTTTAGCGCAGAAAGTTTTACTCCGACTTCATCATGTAAATCTCTTGCAATCCTTCTCCTTTCTTCTTCCTGTGTAGCTACCATTATTTTTAACTGGTCAGTTTGTTTCCCTTGAATCACCCGGATCCTGCTAAGATAAAATGCGTAAAAAATACTTAGCACCGTCAATCCATATAACAAATAGGCCCACCAGGAAACCCACCAGGGTGAAAGTACTTTAAATGCATACGCTGTTTCACTCCAGATACCCGATGGATTCAATGCCTTCAATCTGAAAATATAGTTTCCCGCTGGCATATTCCCGAAGTCTGCTGATGAATTTTTGGTTAGTGTACTCCAGTTCCTGCTGTAGCCTTCCAATAAATACTGATACTTCATCTGCCCATAAGATGCAGGCTCAATCGCAGCAAACTCTATGGTGATGGAATTACTCTTATGAGGCAACACAAGCCCTGAGGGTACAGAATAGAATCTGGAAATACTATCAAACCGAATATCACTGAATTTTTTAGTTATACTGTCTAAAGCAGACCTCCCGGGTATCTTTCCAAAGGCCATCATCAACTCACTCGCCACAGTCAGACTGTCTGCGCTATGAATTCCATTCCTTAACGTACAGAGTCCGCTCCATGGAACATTTTCATTTTCTACTTTTATATTTTGAATTTTCAATTCCGCATGTGCTGGCCTTTTCTTAGCGATACCTGAATAGTCAAATCGTATGAGTTCATTATGACCACTTCCTATCCAGATCATACCACTCTTATCGACAAACAATGCACCTGCATTTACTTCTTTAATGGAATAGCCATTGTCTTCATTAAATGTTTCAATTGTGAATTTCCCATTTTGTTTCCTGGAGGAAAACTCCTGTTTTATTCCTGCCAATCCCCGATTCGTTCCCAGCCAGATAATATTGTGTACCGTGTCTTTGGCAATTGCCCAGATATAATCGTCGGCCAATCCCTGATCGATTGTATAATTTGAAAAACTTTTTCCGTCAAACCTGCTGACACCTTTATTCGTACCAAACCAGAGAATCCCGTGTTTATCTGAAACCGCTGCATAAACAGTATTGGCTGCCAGTCCATCCGCCGTAGTATAATTGGTAAACCTTTTTCCATCAAACTTACTCACTCCGTTATCGTGTGTAGTAAACCAGATATTTCCGGAATCGTCTTCAATAATGCTGAGTACATTATTCCCAGGAAGTCCTTGTGCAGTTGTGTAGTTGGTAAAACTTTTGCCATCAAACTTGCTGGCACCTCCCAGTGTACAGAACCAGATATTTTCTTTTCTATCCCGGAAGATATTCGTAACCGAATTTCCGACCAAACCCTGAGTTGTAGTGTAATTGACGAAATCTCTGCCGTCATATTTACACACACCGGCTTTGTTAGTTCCCAACCAAATGTTTCTGGATCTATCCTGCAGGCTACACCAGATAAAATCGTCGGGAATGCCCTGTCCGGAAGTGAAAATTTCAAAATCCTTTCCATCATATTTGCTCACCCCTCCACCATTGGTACCAAACCATAAATTGCCCGACCTATCCTGGTTGATACCAAAAATCAGATTCACTGCAAATCCAGGAGATACTGCAAAATTTGTGATTCCGTCTATCCCGTATCTGAATATTCCTTCACCAATGGATGTAAACCACAGGTGTCCATTTTTGTCTTTGGTAATACTGGTAATATTATTTACATCCAATCCCTTTCCTCTGCTATAATTGGTAAAACTTTTACCATCGTATTTACTTATACCTTCCGACATGGTACCAATCCATAAATTACCCGCATCATCCTCGCCCATACATTGCACCTTATTCCTTTTTAATCCGTCATCCGATGAAAGATTTATGAATCTTTTTCCATCATATTTACTAATACCGTTTTCCGTACAACACCAGAGGTTTCCTCCTCTATCCCTGAAAATATTATTTACAGAATTACCTGATAAACCTTGTTTCCCGGTAAAACTTTTAAACCGGCTACCATCAAAATTACTCAGGCCTCCCGAGCCGGTGCCAATCCAGACAGTGCCATCATTACCCGCCAACAGACACTGTACATAATTATCCCCCAAACCCTGCATGGCAGAATAATTCTTAAAATTTTTACCGTCGTATTTACTAACACCTCCTTCCTGAGTTCCAAACCAGATATTATTTTTCTTATCCAATACTATGGCAGAAATGAGATTGCCGGCAAGCCCATCTGAAGTGGTAAAATTGGTAAACTTAAAACCATCATATTTGCTTACACCGGCACTGGTGCCAAACCACAAATTACCTTTCTCATCTTCCGCTGCAGAGAATACAACATTGCTTGCAAGCCCCTGCGAAATCGTAAAGCTTTCAAATCTTCTGCCGTCAAACCGGCTCACGCCTCCCCCGCCTGTGCCGAACCAAAGATTACCCATCTTATCTGTCATGCTGCATAAAACAGAATTCAAAGCCAACCCTTCAGAGGTGGTGAACCGGGCAAAGAAGGGAACCCCACCATCCGACAAATCCTGCACGATAACCGGTTTACCCGCGCGAACTATTTTCGGTTTTGGCCGGTCAGATAATAAAACTACTTGAGGAGTTAAAAAGGTATCATGAATATTTGCAGATTCCGATGCCTTTGATTGCGGGTGAGTCAAATTGACCTGTGAATCCCATCCTTTACAGGAAAATAAAAAAACCAGATAAACTAAAAGCATGCTAAGCCGGAATAACCCTGTACTCCGGTAGAATCTGCTATCGCGTGCCGGTATTTTCAACACTGTAAATCTTTATGAATACTAAATTTACAGTATGTTTTTAATGCGAATCAGGTAAATTTTTGAATATTCAATTTCCTCCTATAAATAAGGTCAATTTACCTGTACAGTGTCTGACTGCTGAAGTATTTTATCGTTATAAAAATTCAAAATACATTTTCCGCGTTTGGTCGTTTTCACTGTCACCGTGGTATCCAGATACGACATCACAGGCATAGAAATATATTTATTCCAATCCTTAAAGAGAGCTTTTGCTCTTATCTCATAATGCAATGACGCGTTCTCCTTTATTTCAAACCCTTTGAAATAAACAGAACCACTCATAGAAGAAAGCTCACAATGAACTTTGGAAACTATATCCTGTCCTGCTGAAACCGATTTTGGGGTTTGGATGGAAACGATTGGAATATAACCCGCAAAAGTTTCATTGATGTTATCCTTTTTGCTACAAGAACCAAAGAGAAAAAGGATTGAAAATAGTATGGTAAGATATTTCATAAGGAGCTTTATTGAAAGACCTCCAATTACTCACATTTGCTGCATCAGATTCATGTATGCGTTTCCATATCAATTAAAATAACTTCTCATCTGATGAAACTCTAATAATGAATGAACTTTCAAATCAAACCAGATACTTAAACTCTTTCTCTATATCATTCAATTCCTTGAAGTCAACTCTGTATTTTTTCATTCTTTCTAACAAGGGTGCATAATCGGAGTTTTTTTTCAACTCTATGCCTACCAATGCCGGCCCAGATTCTCTGTTGTTCTTTTTGACGTATTCAAACAAGGCGATATCATCATTTTCAGAGAGTACATTGTTTACGAATTCTTTGAGCGCTCCCGGTCTTTGTGCAAAGTTGATTAAGAAATAATGTTTTAATCCTTCATAAACCAGCGCGCGTTCCTGCATTTCGGCGGTACGGCTGATGTCGTTGTTACCCCCGCTGATAATACAAACCACATTTTTCCCTTTAATTTCTGCTGCATAATCATCCAATGCAGCTACTGAAAGCGTTCCTGCAGGCTCTGCAACGATGGCTTCTTCATTATAAAGATGTAAAAGTGTCGAGCAAACTTTTCCTTCGGGAATGAGCTTCAGATCATCAAGCACATCCTTACAAATTCTGAAGGTCAGATCGCCGGTCCGCTTTACACTTGCGCCATCAATAAAAGTATCAATGGTATTTAAAGTCACCGGTCGCCCGTATTCGAAGGCTTTGTACATACTCGGTGCACCTTGTGGCTCTACTCCAATAATTTTTATCCCGGGTGCAAATTGTTTAAAATAGGAACCAAGACCAGAAGCAAGGCCTCCTCCGCCCACCGGCACAAAAACATAATCCACATCAGAAAGTTCTTTGAGAATTTCCACACCCACAGTGGCCTGCCCCTCTATCACTTTGAGGTCATCAAATGCCGGGATAAAAGTCATACCGCTTTCCTTTTCATACTCCTTTGCGGCAGCAGCGCATTCATCATAAGTGTCGCCTACCAATCTCACTTCTACATATTCTTCACCAAACATTTTTGTATGGCTGATTTTTTGCCCCGGTGTGATGACAGGCATAAAGACAATTCCTTTTATCTTCAGCAGCCGGCAACAATAGGCGAAACCTTGTGCATGATTTCCCGCACTGGCACATACCACACCACGGTCAATTTGCTCCTGGCTCAATGTCTTAATTTTGTTGTAGGCACCGCGCAATTTGTACGACCTGACTATCTGAAGGTCTTCGCGCTTCAGGTAAATACTGGCTCTATACTGCTTGGAAAGATTGACATTGAATTGAAGGGGTGTTTTAAATACCACCCCTTCCAATCTTTTGACTGCACCTTCGAAATCAAATTCCAGCGAATCGACTGAACCCAAAGGCTGATCGGTATTTTGCTTTACTATATTCATCTGAATTAAGCTTGATTTTCCGGGCGTAAACTTCTCACTGCTTTACCTGCCTGCCACATTTCGCTATCGCGTAATTCTTTCAACTCTGCTTCCAGTTTGGGGCGATAATCCGGCTGGCTGTTGCTGGAAATGGATTTAGCCGCTTCCTTTCCTGCAGCAACACTGTTGTATAATTCATCAAATACAGGCAATGTGGCATCCTTAAACTTCTTCCACCAATCCAAAGCTCCTCTTTGCGCTGTGGTAGAGCAGTTGGCATACATCCAATCCATTCCGTTTTCCGCTACCAAAGGCATCAAAGATTGAGTCAGTTCTTCCACTGTTTCATTAAAGGCTTCACTCGGTGAGTGGCCATTCTTTCTCAACACTTCAAACTGAGCAGCAAAAATTCCCTGGATGGCTCCCATGAGTGTACCACGCTCGCCGGTAAGATCACTATAAACTTCTTTCTTAAAAGTGGTTTCAAATAAATAACCTGAACCAATAGCAATACCAAGCGCTACCACTCTGTCAAACGCTTTGCCTGTAGCATCCTGAAAGATTGCATAACTGCTGTTGAGCCCACGCCCCTGAAGGAACATACGACGAAGCGAAGTTCCGCTTCCCTTGGGAGCTACCAAAAATACATCTACGTCTTTGGGAGGTACTATTCCGGTCTGGTCATTGTATGTAATGCCAAATCCATGAGAGAAATACAGGGCCTTTCCGGGGGTAAGATATTTCTTCACCAAAGGCCACATTTCAATTTGCGCAGCATCGCTGAGCAAATAACAAATAATAGTTCCTCGCTTTAGTGCTTCTTCAATTTCGAAAAGATCTTTCCCTTCTACAAAACCATCATTGAGCGCTTTATCCCAGCTCTTGGAGTTTTTACGCTGACCGACAATTACATTGATACCATTGTCTCTTTGGTTTAAGGCCTGGCCCGGCCCCTGAACACCATAACCAATGATTGCCACCACCTCATCTTTTAATATCTGCTGTGCTTTGGACAAGGGAAATTCTTCACGTGTAATTACATTTTCCTTAGTGCCTGCAAAATCAAGTACTGCCATTTTCTTTTGTTTTGATTTGATTAAATGTTTAGATTAAAATTTTTATAGCGAAAAGACGGCTTTGTCGTCTTCCACCTCGGTTATTTCAAAATTTTCAGTGGGCTGTCGCTTTTCAAAGTCTTTTACTTTATCATGAAAACTATCGCTGTTCTTAATAATTGCCACCCTTGCTCCCCTTACAAATTCTATCAGCCCGTATGGCTCGAAATATTTCAACAGTTTCCTAGTTTCTTCTGAATGTCCGGTTGATTCAAAGACAATAAAATCTTTACAGATAGACACAGCCCGTGCGCCAAACTCATTCAAGAGTCTTTCTACTTTTATTTTTTCAGTAACTGTATCCAGAGGTACTTTGTACAAAGCCATTTCCTGCCAGATGATTTCATCTTCTGTATGGCCATAGGCTTTCAGGACATCCACCTGCTTTTCGATTTGCCGGATCAGTTTTCGCACAGCCTCGGCTGTTTCAATGATGACAATGGTAAACCGGTGAATACCCTGTACTTCAGAAGGAGCTGTATTCAGGTATTCTATATTGATTTTTCTGCGCGAAAAAATATTGGCTATTCTCGTTACTATCCCTACCCTGTCTTCAGAATAGATGGTGATGGTATATTCTTTCTTCATTTTTTTTTGATTTTGATTTATGAAAGTCTGATTTCAGAAACACTGCACCCCTGCGGCACCATAGGAAATACATTGTTTTCACGGCCTACTTTTACCTCGAGCAAATAGGCGCCTTTATGATTGATCATTTCTTTGACTGCATCTTTTAATTGAGTGCGCAATTCAATACGTCTTGCGGAAATGTCATACGCGGATGCCAGTTTTACAAAATCAGGGCTTGCAATATCTGTAAACGAATACCTTTTTTGGAGAAATAATTCCTGCCACTGGCGCACCATGCCCAGATAATGATTGTTCAGAATCAGGATTTTTACATCAATATTATTTTGCATAATGGTGCCCAATTCCTGAAGCGTCATTTGAAAGCCACCATCTCCAATCACTGCGATTACCGTTCTTTCCGGTGCTCCTAATTTGGCGCCCATTGCAGCCGGCAATCCGAATCCCATTGTGCCAAGGCCTCCACTGGTTACATTGCTTTTGCTTTTTACAAATTTTGCATAGCGGCAGGCTACCATCTGATGCTGGCCTACATCGCTCACAATCACGGCATCCCCTCCGGTTATTTCGTTGATGGTTTTTATTACCTCGCCCATCGTAAGAATGTCTGTGGATGGATTCAATTCATCATTGATACATTGATCAATTTCCTGTTGTTCCAGTTCTCTGAATTTATTCAGCCATTCCGTATGTTCTGTCTTTTTGATAAGTTTTGTAAGCATCGGAAGGGTAACTTTACAATCTCCCCAAACCGGCACATCTGCTTTTACATTTTTGTCGATTTCTGAAGGATCTATATCGAGATGAATTACTTTAGCCTGCTTTGCATATTTGTCTAATCTTCCTGTGACACGATCATCAAAGCGCATACCCACTGCGATCAATACATCACATTCATTTGTCAGCACATTAGGCGCGTAATTACCGTGCATACCCAGCATACCCACATTCAAGGCGTGATCTGATGGCAGTGCACTCAAACCCAACACAGTCCAGGCAGCAGGTAATCCGCCTTTTTCAATAAAAGTTCTGAATTCATTTTCTGCATTCCCAAGAATAACACCCTGTCCAAACAAAACGAGAGGTTTTTTGGCTTCATTAATTAATGCTGCAGCCTCTTCAATATATTGCTTACGGATAGTAGGCTTAGGTTTGTAACTACGAATGTGATCACAAGGTTCATAGCCTTCAAAATCTATCATTTGCAATTGTGCGTTCTTTGTAATATCAATCAATACGGGGCCGGGCCTTCCGCTTTTGGCGATATAAAATGCTTTGGAAAGTACCGCAGGAATTTCTTCGGCATCTGTAATCTGATAGTTCCATTTGGTTACCGGTGAGGTGACATTGATCACATCCGTCTCCTGAAAGGCATCTGTACCTAATAAATGAGCAAACACCTGGCCGGTAATACACACTACAGGCGTGCTGTCTATCATTGCATCGGCTAGTCCTGTTACAAGATTAGTGGCTCCCGGCCCGCTGGTAGCAAAGACTACACCTGTCTCTCCCGAAACGCGTGCAAACCCTTGAGCGGCATGTACAGAACATTGTTCATGACGTACCAAAATATGATTTAACTCTTTATCATAATTGTAAAGCACATCGTATAAAGGCATAATAGCTCCACCGGGATAACCGAAAATAGTCTTTACACCTTCCTTCATTAATATCTCAATGATTGCTTGTGAGCCTGAAATTTTTTCTGTCGTTTTCTTTGCGGCAGTTTCTTCAGAACTCTTGGTTAATAAGGTATCCATAATTAAAATATTTTAAAAGGTTATAATTCATCTGTTACGCAACCTTCACTTGCATTACTTACACTTTTGGCGTATTTCAATAACACTCCTGAGGTTACTTTTAAAGTAAATGGTTTTTGATTCTTTCTCCTTTCAGCGATAACTTCATCACCGACATGGAGCATCAACTTATTGGTTGTTACGTCGATTTCTATTTCATCATCATCCTCTACCAATCCTATCAATCCACCTTCATAAGATTCCGGCGTAACATGTCCGACGACAAATCCATGCGTACCACCGCTAAATCTTCCATCTGTAATCAAAGCGACACTATTGCCAAGTCCTGCACCAATTATTGCAGAAGTAGGCTTAAGCATTTCAGGCATACCCGGTGCGCCCTTCGGGCCTACGTTTTTGATAACAACCACATCGCCCGGCTTAATCTTATGAGTGTTGATTCCCTGAATCAGGTCATGTTCACCGTCAAATACTCTCGCAGGCCCTTTGAATTTTTCACCCTCTTTTCCTGAAATTTTTGCAACACTTCCCTGCTCTGCAAGATTTCCAAAAAGTATCTGCAGATGCCCGGTTTTTTTCAAAGGATTTTCCAAAGGATAAATAATTTTCTGTGTATTGAAATTTATTTCCTCAACATCTGCCAGGTTTTCTGCAATGGTCTTTCCTGTTACGGTCAGGCAGTTGCCATGAAGCAATCCTTTATTCAACAGATACTTCATCACAGCCGGAACTCCGCCATGTTCGTGCAGATCCTGCATCAGGTATTTTCCGCTTGGTTTGAAATCTGCAAGCACTGGCGTCTTGTCGCTGATGCGTTGAAAATCTTTGAGTGTAACGGTAATGCCTATACTTTTTGCCATGGCAATCATGTGGATCACGGCATTGGTACTTCCTCCAAGGATCATAATCAGCGTGATGGCATTTTCAAATGCCTCTTTGGTCATGATATCACGCGGACAGATATTTTTTTCCAGAATATTTCGGATGGCTTTTCCGGCTGCCTCACATTCCTTCATCTTTGCTTCACTGATGGCAGGATTACTACTACTGTAGGGAAGGCTCATTCCAAGACACTCAATGGTTGAGGCCATTGTATTGGCTGTGTACATCCCGCCACAAGCACCTGCGCCCGGACAACTATTCCTTACAATTCCTCTGAAGTCACCTTCTTCCAGATTGCCTGCAATTTTTTGACCCAGCGCCTCAAAAGCCGACACAATATTCAAGTCTTGTCCTTTATAATGTCCCGGGGCAATCGTACCTCCATACACCATAATCGATGGGCGATTGAGTCTCCCCATCGCAATCAGCGAACCCGGCATATTCTTATCACAACCGGGAATGGCAATCAGTCCATCATAATACTGTGCACCACAAACAGTTTCAATAGAGTCGGCAATTACATCCCGGCTTACGAGTGAATAACGCATTCCATCGGTACCGTTACTCATTCCATCACTTACACCAATCGTATTAAAAATCAAACCTACCATATCATTCTTCCACACGGCCTGCTTTACTACCTGGGCAAGCCCATTGAGGTGCATATTACAGGTATTGCCATCGTATCCCATACTTACAATTCCCACCTGTGCTTTCTTCATATCTTCATCACTCAGACCTATGCCATAAAACATCGCCTGTGCTGCGGGTTGGGTAGGGTCTTGTGTAAGCGTCCTGCTGTATTTATTTAATTCACTCATTGATTAATTCTGCTTTATTAAATTTTTCAATAGAAACTTCATTTTCATTTCTAACCAAACGACTGTATTGTTTTTGAATCTTTGAACCTATGGAATAATTCCATTCCAACGGAAATGGATAGTTCTCCACAGTTGCAATACCAACGATCTCGGCGGCTGTTCCGCAAAAAAATGCACTGTCTGCATTCAACAGATCGTTTCGGGTCAGTTGGGTTTCGGAGACCTCCCATCCGTTTTTATTGGCAATTTCAATAACTGTGGCTCTGGTAATTCCCGGCAAAATGCTTCCCGGGGAAGGTGTAAACAGAACTCCATCTTTTTCCAGAAAAATATTGGCACCGGGTGCTTCTGCAATAAATCCGTTTGAGTCCAGAAGTAAAGCTTCATCAAATCCTTTTGCTTTCGCTTCCTGGCTGGCAAGAATAGAATTTACATAATGTCCGCATGCTTTTGCTTCAATCTTAAATGCTCTGGGATTTGGTCTTTCAAAAGAGGAAAAGCAAACTGATAATAATTTCTCCCCGAGAAAAGGTTCCATCTTCCAGGCTTCAATTACAATAAACGACTCTGTATTTTTATTGAAGCTCATATTCGGCGGAGCGTACACCAATGGCCGTATATATGCATCCTTCAGATTATTTAATTTCAATAATTCGTTAGATGCTTCGATCAGTTCTTCTTTATGCCAGGGGTAAGGCATATTGAGCATGCGTGCGGAATTTTCCAATCTTTTAAAATGCTCTTCTGCTTTAAAAATCTGACTGTCGCCGGATTTGGTCTGATAGGCACGGATGCCTTCAAAGACGCCATATCCGTAATGCATCGTCTGTCCGTAAAGGTTTGTGGATGCCTCCATTGCGTTTACAAACTCTCCGTTGACATACACAAATGTTTTTTCGTTGAAGTACATAGTTTTAAAATTTCAATCAATAAGTCAATAAAACAAAACACCCGCCTCGGCTGGAGGCGGGTGTTTAAACAAAATATTTTTACACGATCATCCTCCGGTAAGCGATAACGGAATAATAATGACAATAGCAATGACTATTGCATTAATAAAAAGTAGATTCACAATTTGTTTTCCGATGTTCACCTGATTGAAGGATTTATCGGAGCAAATCTACAACTCTTATTTTCCTGACAAAGAACTTTTTTTAAAAAAATATTTTTCTTCCCACAATGAATAAATCAGATGATGGTGGTCTGTCCCATTCTTACGTTTCTCTTATTCAAATGCTGAGGTATTTCATTATTAATCACATCTACTACCAGATCACCAATCGTAGAAGTGCCGTAAGAATTCATGGCATCTATATCTTTCGTTACAAAGCCATTGGCCAATGTCCAATCCACTGCATTGCGAATGGACAATGCTTCTTCATGCGCATCAAAATATTCAAGCAACATTGCAGCAGAAAGAATTGATCCCAGAGGATTGGCAATATCCTTATTCGCAGCCTGCGGATAGGAACCATGAATCGGCTCAAAGAGGGCCTTTTCTCCAATCGATGCAGATGGCAACAGTCCAAGCGAACCACTTATAACACTTGCCTCGTCACTCAGGATGTCACCAAACATGTTTTCAGTGAGCATCACATCAAATTGCGCAGGATTGATGATTATCTGCATGGCGGCATTGTCCACAAAAAGAAAATCCAGTTGCACATCCTTATAGTCTTCATGCAATTCCTTTACTGTTTTACGCCATAGTCTTGATGTCTCCAACACATTAGCCTTGTCCACAAGGGTGAGTTTCTTTCTCCGCTTACGGGCTGCTTCAAAAGCAAGCCGGGCAACCCGCTCTATTTCATATTTCTGATACGTGCATGAGTCGGATGCTGTGTTTCCATCCTCGCTCAATTGCTTTTCACCAAAATAAATTCCACTGGTCAACTCCCTGTATATCACAAAATCGATCTCCGAATTATTGGCCGTTTTGATGGGAGACAAATGACTGATGGCACTATAAGTCTTTACCGGACGAATGTTGGCGAAAAGGTTTAGTGATTTTCTCAACTGCAGCAAGCCTTGCTCAGGGCGCACCTTAGCGGTAGGATCATTATCATACTTCGGATCACCGATCGCACCCAACAATACCGCATCGGAATTCAATGCACTGCTCAGGGAAGATTCGGGAAGGGCACTTCCGGATTGGTCTATTGCACATGCGCCCATTAATACATGATCAAAATGAAACTGATGCCCATACTTATTTGCAATGGCATTTAATACTTTAGTAGCCTCTCGTGTGACTTCAGGCCCTATTCCGTCTCCCGGAATGACTGTGATTTGCTTTTCCATTTTTTTTTATTTCTATGATTTTTCCTTGTTGTAACTTAAGGCTGTGGTCCACACAGGCAGGAATTTCATCATAAACATGACTTACATAAAGCAGTGTACGCTCCGGGGTGTTGCAAACAGATTCTACAAAGCTGAGAAACTGCTGAACCATTGATGGATCAAGCCCCTGACAGGGTTCATCCAGAATAAACATGGGAGGATTCTTTACAAATGCCCTTGCAAGCAGAGCCCATCGTTGCAGACCATTCGGTAATGTGCTCAATGTCTTTCCTGCTTCCTTCTCCAATGAAAACTGCTGCAGACATGCCTTTACAATCTCATTTTGTTCAGAATTCAACTTTTTAAACAATCCGATGGTATCAAACAATCCGGAAGCTACTGTCTGAAAAACAGTAAATGATTTATCAAAATAATGATGCAATTCAGGTGATAAAAAACCAATCCGCTTTTTTATATCCCAGATGGTTTCACCCGTACCCCTTGGTCTGTCATACAATCTTATGTCATGTGCAAATGCCTGAGGATGATCACCGGTTATCAGGCTCAACAGAGTGGACTTACCCGATCCGTTTGGTCCGGACAAACTCCAGCTTTCCCCGCTACGTACCTCCCAGCAAATATTATGAAGTACTTCTTTTCCATTGTAAGCTACACATACATCTTTCATCTGTACAGCATAGTCCGAACTCATTTTGGCAGGTGCTGAAGAATAAACAAACTTGTTTGCATAAAATGCAGCATATTTTTTTTCTCTTGATTTTAGAAACATGTTACGCTTATGTACCCCTGTCAGAATACCATTTTCCAGCATAGCCACATGGGTGATAAATTCCGGGATCTCTGATGTGGAGACCATCAATACCCTTAATCCATTTTCAACCAAGGAAGCAAAAATTCCGGCCAACGCCTTTCTGCTTGCAACATCAAGCCCTGTATAGGGTTCATCAATTAAGAGCCAATCCGGTTTTTTGGAAAGTGCCTTTGCAATCTGAAGTCGCTTTTGTTCACCATTGCTCAATTGGATAAGCGGCTTATTCTGGACAGAAAGTATCTGTAATTCATTCAGAAAAAATATAGCCTGTCCTTCACTCAGTCCATCTGATGCCATACTCTCTATCACAGTGACAGTGCATTCTGATTCAGTACTATTAAACCGCTGCTGATAATAAAAATTACTACTCCCTGTCAGATCCTTAAAGCCGTATTGGTGATTAACGAGAGCAATCTTTGGATTTTCGGGTGAGAAAAAAATATTCTCAGGAAAAAGTTTAAAGTGCATCAAGCGCTTCAGCAAAGAAGTCTTGCCCCCACCGGAAGTTCCCGTCACAGCCCACACTTCCCCTTCATTGATCGTAAAAGAAATATCCTTCAGGATAAATACGCCCGATTCCTTTACGGTGAGCCCTTTAACTTTCAATGGAGATTTATTTTTCAATTAATTTACTTTAGATAGATTTCTCAAATTTCTCGATCCGGTCTCTTATACTCAGCAAATAATCTATATCATCGTATCCATTCAACAGACATGTCTTTTTGTATTTATTAATATTAAACCCTTCAGAAGCTCCTCCCTCTATGGAAATGGTTTGTGATGGAAGATCCACCGTGATTTTGGTTTCTGGTTTGTTTTCTATTACTTCAAACAATTGATTCAGAAATTCTGAACTTACCTGTACAGGCAGCAAAAAATTATTCAGTGAATTATTCCTGAAAATATCCGCAAAGAAACTGCTCACCACTACATCAAACCCGTAATCCTTAATCGCCCAGGCCGCATGTTCGCGCGATGAACCACATCCAAAATTTTTCCCGGCTATCAGTATTCTTCCCGAATACCTGGTTTGATTCAAAACAAAATCATGTTTAGGTTTATCTTCATCATTGTCTTCATACCGCCAGTCACGAAACAAATTCTTTCCAAAACCATCCCTGCTGGTAGCCTTTAAGAACCGGGCAGGAATAATCTGATCTGTATCTACATTTTCAATATTCAACGGTACAGCTGTAGAAGTGATATTTGAAATAGCTTTTGAGTTCATCGGTTAAAAATTTATCGGTTGTACCTCTTTTCCCAATATTTTTCTTACATCAGTTACTTTTCCTGTCAATGCAGCAGCAGCGGCAGTCAGAGGGCTGGCCAATAAGGTGCGGGCGTTGGGACCCTGACGACCTTCAAAGTTTCTGTTGCTGGTAGAAATGCAGTATTCACCTGCAGGAATTTTATCTTCATTCATACCCAGGCAAGCGCTGCATCCGGCCTGACGAATGGCAAATCCTGACTCTTCAAAAATTTTCTCTAACCCTTCTGCTTTGATCTGTGCGGCTACCTGCTGAGATCCGGGCACAATTAAAACTTTCACATCCGGGCTTTTCTTTTTCCCTTTTATCAGAGAAGCGATCATCCTGAAATCTTCTATTCTGGAATTGGTACAACTTCCGATAAAAACATTTTGTACATGCATTCCTAACAAGGCATTCCCTCCGATCAACCCCATATAATCCAATGATTTTTGCAAATTATGTTTATCACTTTCATTTTCCAATACAGAGGGATCAGGAATTTTTCCCGTTATTCCAATCCCCTGCCCCGGATTGGTACCATAGGTAATCATGGGTTCAATATCCTTGGCGTCAAATGATATTTCACGATCAAAGACAGCACCCTCATCTGTTACAAGTTGTTTCCATTCTTCCAACTTCTTATCCCAGGTATCTCCTACCGGCATAAACTTACGTCCTTGCATATACGAAAATGTGATCTCGTCGGGAGCAATCATTCCACCCCGAGCGCCCATTTCAATGCTCATGTTGCAAATGGTCATTCTGGCTTCCATGGATAGAGACCGAATGGCAGAGCCGGAATATTCCACAAAATATCCGGTAGCGCCACTGGCTGAAATCTGACTGATGATATACAAAATAATATCCTTACTTACTATTCCCGGATGAAGAGTTCCCTCCACATTGATACGCATTACTTTTGGCTTATTCTGCATGATGCATTGTGTAGCCATTACCATCTCCACCTCACTGGTTCCGATACCGAAAGCGATAGCTCCAAAAGCGCCATGAGTACTGGTGTGACTATCTCCACACACAATAGTCATTCCTGGTTGGGTGATTCCCAATTCAGGCCCGATCACATGGACGATGCCTTGAAACGGGTGTCCCAATCCATATAATTCTATGCCATATTTAGCACAATTCTCATTCAGTGTTTCAACCTGCTTTCTCGAAAGAGCTTCTTTAATCGGCAGGTGCTGATTGATCGTTGGAACATTATGATCAGCCGTAGCAATGGTTTTTACAGTACGAAATACAGGAAGTCCTCTTTTTCCCAGGCCGGCAAACGCCTGGGGGCTGGTCACCTCATGAATAAAGTGCTTATCAATATACAATACATCCGGTCCGTCCGGGATAGACTCCACTACATGTTTGCTCCAGATCTTTTCAAATAATGTCTTAGGCATAAGTCAAATTTTCTATTCTGCTATTGCAGAAGTCTTTTTGGAATGGGCAATTGCCAATTCATTTAAATCACTATCTACAACTTCCTTTTTCATATCAGCAACGGCCAGAAATTTTTCATATAATGCATCAATATCATTTCTGTCAAATGAAAAACCCAATTTTTGGAAACGGTATGCCAGCGCACTGCGTCCACTACGTGCCGTAAGTACGATCCTTGATGAATCAGCACCGACATCCAGTGGATTGATGATTTCATAGGTCTGTGCATCTTTCAGAAAACCATCCTGGTGAATACCTGATGAATGTGAAAATGCATTGCTTCCGACGATTGCTTTGTTGGGTTGCACCGGCATACGCATCGTATCTGAAACCAATCTGCTGAGAGGATTCAGCATTTCTGATTTAATACTTGTTGTAAATCCAAGATGCTTATGCTGACGGATAATCATCACCACTTCTTCGAGCGACGTATTTCCTGCACGTTCCCCCAATCCGTTGATGGTACATTCAATCTGGCCTGCCCCACTGATAATACCTGCGATAGAATTCGCTGTAGCCAGCCCCAGGTCGTTATGGCAATGGCAGGAAATGACTGCTTTATCAATGTTTGGAACATTGTTTTTCAGATAGGCAATTTTTTCTCCATACTGATAAGGAAGGCAATAACCGGTAGTGTCCGGAATATTCACAGTGGTGGCACCTGCTTTAATCACCGCTTCAATGACCTGAGCAAGATAGTCATTATCGGTTCTACCAGCGTCCTCTGCATAAAACTCTACATCATCGGTAAAACTTCTTGCCCATTTTACACACTGAATTGCTCTGTTCAAAATCTCCTGTCTGTCTGTTTTGAATTTTGCTTTGATGTGAAAATCTGAGGTACCAATACCCGTATGGATCCTTGGCCGGCGAGCATATTTCAATGATTGGGCTGCCACTTCAATATCTTTTTGCACTGCCCTCGACAAGGCACAAATAGATGCATCCTTGACTGCTTTGCTGATTTCCTCCACAGATTTAAAATCTCCGGGGCTTGAAATCGGGAAACCGGCTTCGATCACATCCACTCCCAACTGTTCGAGAGTAACTGCCAATTCAATCTTTTCCCTGGTGTTCAGTTTACAGCCCGGCACCTGCTCACCGTCTCTCAATGTAGTGTCAAAAATTGTGATCTTTTTCATAATGAATTAATTATATATGATAGCATGAAAATTTCAACTTACCTTCGAAATTAGCACCGCCCTATAGAAATAAAGAATCATTTTTTGAAAAAAATACAATGATAAAGTGGGCTTAATTCCGTGTAAACGCTTATAAACACTGATGTTTTGAGAAAAATCATTTACGATGCCCAACAAGACAACTGATGCACTGTTTCAACTCATTCATTCTCTCGAAAAGTCTGAAAAAAGGAATTTCAAGCTGTATGTGAATAGGAATTCTTCAAATAGTGACCTCAAAATAATCACCCTTTTTGATGCATTGGACAAGCAAAACAGCTATGATGAAATTGCTCTTATCCGAAAGAATCCCACCCTTTCCAAAGCCCAATTGGCGAATCTTAAGAACCATCTTTATAAACAAATCCTGATCAGTCTGCGTATGCTGCAAAGCAACGCCAACTCAGAAATGTTGTTTTATGAGCAAATGGAAAATGCAAAAATTTTATACCAAAAAGGGCTTTATCACCAGAGCCTTCGTATTCTTGACAAATTAAAGGAGAACTCAAAAAGGTATATGCAAGCTTCACAAAGAATTCAAATTCTGGAAGAAGAAAAGCGTATCGAAGCATTGCATATCACGCGCAGCCTTGAAGACAGATCTCAGGAGTTGAGCAATGAAGTAAACGATGTGCTGGCGTCGTATAACCGGCAAACTCATTTATCGAATCTGGCTCTGCAACTTTATGGCTGGTATATCAAGAATGGAATTGCAAGAAATGAATCTGACGAGGAAGAGGTATCTGTCTTTTTCAGAATGCAAATGCATGAAGGAGTCATTCAGCCTCAGGGGTTTTATGAAAAGATGTATTATGCTCAAAGCCTTTGCTGGTACGCCTATATCCGGCAGGATTTTCTGATGTATTACCGGTACACAAAAAAATGGGTTGATATTTTCTCCGAATATCCAGATATGTTAGAACTGGAAACGGGTAACTACATTAAAGGGATGCACAATCTGCTTAATGCACATTTTAACCTGCGCAATTTTGCAGGTTTCAAAACAACACTGGATGAATTTGAAACTTTTAGCGAAAGTGAATTAATCACCCAAAACGACAACAACAGGATTCAGGTTTTCATTTATCTCTACACCGCCAAGATCAACAAGCATTTTCTGGAAGGAACCTTTGATGAAGGGCTTTCGATGGTGCCCTTCATAACAGAGAAGCTGGATGAGTATGAATTATTTCTGGACAAACACCGGACACTGGTTTTCTACTATAAGATTGCATCGCTTTACTTTGGTGCAGGGGAATTTGGGAATGCAATTGATTTTCTAAACAAGATCATTAACTGGAAAGTCAACCTGAGAAGCGATCTGCAATGTTACGCACGATTGCTTCATCTCATAGCCCATTATGAATTGGCCAACTACGACCTCCTTGAATACCTGATAAAATCTGTTTATCGGTTTATGGCCAAGATGCAAAACCTGAGTAAGGTAGAGGAAGCCATGTTTGCTTTTCTGAAAAGAGCATTCAGGGTGAGCCCGAAAGAAATTCAACATGAACTGGAAGATCTTTTGATCGAACTGAAGACGATGGAAAGCAGTAAGTTTGAGACCCGCGCGTTTGCTTATCTCGATATTATTTCATGGTTGGAAAGCAAAGTGACCAAGCAGTCCCTGGTTCAAATAATCCGAAATAAGTTTCTGGAAGGAAAGAGATTTTAAACCGATTATTTCATGCTGCCAGCACCCGCCTTTATAATTTTGTAAATCTTCCGTTTGTTGAGATTTTCAAAAACAGCCATATAGATTCCTGAGGTAAGTGAGGATGTATTTATGATGGTCGTTTGGGATTGCAATGAAAATGTTTTAATCAGTTTACCCTGCAGATTATAGATTCTGACAAATTTTCCATTCACCTCATTAAACGATCTGCCTTTGATAATAATCTGTTCTGTAAAGGGGTTTGGATAAATCTGAATGATATCCTGCAATGAATCTATTGTCTGAGGTCCGCCTTCTTCTCCCGATGACTCACATGCCGTAGAATTCAGGAAGGAGTTTCTCCTGCCTGTTTTGGCAAATTGCGATCTCATTTCCCTTGCCTGACCTGTTGTAAAAAGATTCATACATCCGTCATCTGTAAAATCCATAAAATTCATAAACATATCTCCATTCGAATTAATAGAGCAGGCCGATGTTTTCGGGAAGGACGGACAACCGGAATTGCTTGATTTCTGAGGAGGCGTATCATCAATACCGTCTGAGCCACATTCCTCAGAATCCATATCGCCCCAGATATGTTTAAGTCCCAGCCAATGCCCTGTTTCATGTGTCAGCGTTCTGCCCTTATTGAATGGTGCACCCAGATAATTGCCATTGCCGAAGACTCTGTATTGCACTACAATACCATCAAGAGATGGGTCGCCGCCAGGCATGACGGCATAACCTAAAGTACGACCAAATAAATTGCATACCCACAAATTCAGATAACGGGAAGCATCCCATGCATCATCTCCACCACGCGAGGTAAACTTCATCTGGTCATCCGCCATAAACTGCTTCTCACTGGTATATTTCCTGATAATACCAGATGTGTTTTTTCCATTGGGATCTGTCTTTGCCAGACAAAAAACTATTCTTGCATCCGCAGCTACACTTTTAAATGGTTCAGGCGTGTTTGCCGTATCCTTGTTTCTTCTGCGGAAATCGTTATTCAATGAATTAATCTGATCGATGATATGCTGATCAGGAATATTTTGCTCAGAGGTATTGTATAATACATGAACCACCACCGGGACTACAATCACCTCATTCGGGAGAGTATCTCTGGTATAAGTGTGTACACTTCTCTCCTGTTGCGAAGAAATTGACGACGGCTCCTTCACCAGACACCTTTGTCCATATCCCATAAATCCAATAGAAACCCCAAAAACCAATAATAAATATCTCATTAAACAAACGCCTTATCAAAGTCAGAAAAAAACAGCCTACCAATGGGGGTCAGATATGGCGATTACATAAGATTGGAAAGGAAATATTGAAGAATCAATCCGGTATTAGAAGGATGAATTTACAGTCGGATATTAATGGCGAAATTCAGCTTCAGAGATAGAATAAACAAAATACGCAAAAAAAATCCGCAAATGCAAGTGCCTGACGCTGAAGATTAAAAGAAGTATAAAAAAACAGCAAAACCCTCCCTGATATATTGTTGTGCTTCCTAATAGGTTACTTTTGGAAAAAAAGTTTGCATGCTTCGCCATTGTATTCTGCTACTGCTGATTATTTCCCTGTTTGGATGCGGAAATAACAATTCTTCAGGTGATTATGACAATTCCCTCCCGGTGACCAATTTTTCCAACATACCGCCACCGGTACCTGTAATTTTTAAAGTGACCAATGTTTACCCTCATGACCCGGCCTCATTTACCCAGGGCCTTGAATACTACAATGGAAAAATTTATGAAGGAACAGGCGAACTCAAGCAATCCAAACTCAGAATTCTGAACCTGAAAACCGGAGTACCGGAATTTAGTCACACCATATCCGATCCAAAAATTTTTGGAGAAGGGATCAGCATCCTAAACGGGAAACTGTACCAACTTACATGGCAGAATAATAAGATATTCGAATACAATCTCAATGACCTTTCCAAACCTATCCGAACCTTTACCTGGTCGCGGGAGGGATGGGGTGCAACAAACAACGGCAGAGAACTGATCATCAGTGATGGAACTTCACAACTCTATTTCACGACCCCTGACGACAAGGACGGGCAAATTAAAATCAATAAGATTATTTCCGTAAAGGACAATCGTGGATTGGTAGATAGCCTCAATGAACTGGAACTCATCAATGGCTATATCTATGCCAACCGATGGCTGACAGATGATATTGTAAAAATAGATACCTCAAATGGATACGTGGTAGGTAAAATGAATCTTGCCGGCATCATGAAGCAATACGCACCAAATGTAGTGCTCAGCGACGGATCTGTACTCAACGGAATCGCCTATGACAGTACTACCAAAAAACTTTTCATCACCGGAAAAGATTGGCCAAAACTGTTTGAGATTGAATTGGTACAATAAGTAAAACTTTTTTTCTTATATGAAATTCCGTCAATTAACACATACTTCCATTATTATAACTGATTTGGCAAATTTTTTGTTTAACACGAAACCAAATAATCATTCATGAAAAATTTTATTGTTGTAACTGCAGCTATTTTTTTACTCAGTAGTTGCGTTGCAAAACGTTACCTTGTAGCTTCTCAAAATCATGTCGGGCAATTGCAATCAGACAGTACCCACCTTCAAAGCAAAGTTTATTCACTTCAAAATCAGGTTACCACACTCCAATCCAACATAGCAGACCTCAACAAAAAAATCTCATCACTGAATGACCAAAATGCCCAACTCGGCAGCCAGATTTCGCAATTGGGGCAAAGATCAACTCAACAGCAAAATCTACTCAATCAGAATAAAGAAGACCTTGCAAAAAAACAACAACGGCTTCAGCAACTTGAAAACCTGATGGCCCAACAGAAGGAGGCATCTGAACAATTAAAAAATAAAATGACAGAGGCTTTGAAAGGCTATAATAACAGTGATCTCTCGGTTAATGAAAAAAACGGAAAGGTCTATGTGAGCCTGTCTGAAAATTTGCTATTTCCTTCCGGAAGTGCAGTCGTTAATCAAAAAGGGATAGATGCACTTTCCAAACTCGCTGCCGTACTGAATCTGAATAAAGATGTGAGTGTGCAGATAGAGGGGAATACCGACAGCATCCCCATCCGGGGAAGATATCAGGATAATTGGGCACTCAGCAGTGCTCGTGCCAATTCAATTGTAAGAATACTTGTGGAAAAATATCAGGTGGATCCACATAATGTAGTCTCAGTGGGACATAGTTATTACGATCCGGTAGATACAAATGCGACCGCAGAAGGACGTGCTAAAAACAGAAGAACGGAAATAGTGCTCTCACCCAATCTTGAAGAATTGTACAAACTGATAAATCAACAATAGATATATCAACAAGCAACAAGTGTTAATGTCCTCAATTTAAAATGAGGGCATTTTTTATACCAGCAGACTGAGTTTTTCCCTGATTCTCCTGAATCCTTCTTCTATATTCTTAAGATTGTTGGCAAATGAAATCCGGATATTGTTCGGAGCACCAAATGCGTCTCCTGCTACAGTGGACACATGGGCTTCATTCAACAGAAACATGCATAGATCTCCCGAATTATTGATCCGGATATCTCCAAAACGTTTTCCAAAATATGAACTGATTTCAGGGAATACATAAAATGCACCCTCCGGTGGATCACAATGAAACCTCGGAAGATCATTCATCAACTCCATTACCCGGTTTTTTCTGATTTCAAATTGCTTAACCATTTCAAAAGATTCAGTCAGAGGCGCTGTCAGCGCTGTGATAGCTGCACGCTGGGCAACCGCATTGGTACCACTGGTAAATTGACCCTGGATTTTTTCGCATGCCTTCGCAATATCCTTATGTGCAGCAATATAACCTATGCGCCATCCGGTCATAGCAAATCCTTTGCTCAATCCATTTACAATGATAACCCGGTCTTTCAGTTGTGGAAATTCCGCAAGGCTGCAATGCTTATTGCCGGTATAATTAATGTACTCATATATTTCATCACTGATGATGAATACGTGAGGATGCTTTTCAAATACAGCTGCCAACCCTTCCAATTCCTGTCTTGAATAGATAGCACCGGAAGGATTGCATGGAGAAGAAAATATAAACAGGCAGGTATTCCTGCTGATATTCTTTTCCAAAATTTCCGGAGTAATCTTGTATCCGTTTTTCGAATCCGTCGGGACCAACTTCACTTCTCCTCCGGTAAGTCTGGCTATCTCCGAATAGGAAACCCAATAAGGGGTAGGAATAATTATTTCTTTTCCGGGCTCAAGAATTGCGAGCATGGTATTTGCAATAGACTGCTTGGCACCTGTACTCACCACAATCTGCTCCGGCAAATAATCAAGACCGTTATCCCGTTTCAATTTTGTCACAACGGCTTTGCGCAAATCAGCAAATCCGGCTACCGGTGTATAATGACTATAGTTTTCATCAATCGCTCTTTTGGCTGCTTCCTTGATATGCTCCGGTGTATTGAAATCGGGCTCTCCGAGGCTGAGATCAATCACATCAATTCCTTTCTCCCTCAATTCCCGTCCCAGTTTTGCCATTTTTAAGGTTTCAGGCTCATTAAATCTTGTCAGCAATGAAGAAAGTTCCATTATTAAATTATTTATTTTTTGTGTGGGCAAAATTAAGGGATTGCATGTTTGCGGCATCATAGAAATTGCATCTTTAATATGAACACAGATTTTGCAGAAACCCGCAAGGTGAAGTAATGGAGTTTGAATATTTGAATCTCAATCTTCTTAATGTATTCATTAGCCGGAATACCGCTAAGTACAAAGATGGACCTGGTATTCCATGGCGCAATGTCACCTCATGATTTAATTGAAAAAAAATTACCTCAAAAAGAAAACTGCTCCAGAGTTTTTCCGGAGCAGCATCTGAATTTTATTTAACTGATCTTACGATTTCGGCGCTGCTGTAGCTGGAGCAACTTTTTTGGAAGATGTCACTTTTTTCTTGAGCGATCCCAGAGGTCTTTCCTTGGCAAACTCAAGCAGGATAGGCGCTGCAACAAAAATGGATGAATAAGTACCCGTTACAACACCAATCAACATAGCAAATGAAAATCCTCTGGTCACTTCTCCACCAAAAATAAACAAAGCCAGGATCGTCAGAAACACTGTGACAGACGTCATGATGGTACGGCTTAATGTTTCATTGATCGCTTTATTAATGATGGTCGCTTTGCTGAGATGTGGTAAATTATTACTGTCTTCCCTGATTCTGTCAAATACAATTACCGTATCATTCATCGAGAATCCGACGACCGTCAGAACCGCTGCAATAAAATGCTGGTCAATCTCCAATGGGAAGGGCACGATATTCTTAAAGAATGAAAACACTGCCAACGTCACCAGCACATCATGCAAAAGGCTGACAATGGTACCCAATGAATAACGCCAATCCCTGAATCGCAACAGGATGTAGGTGATGATTGCAATAATTGCAAAGACTACTGCTTTGATAGCTCCTCTTTCCAGATCCTTAGAGATCACTGGCTGAACCACCTGTGAACTCTGAATGTTATTTTTCGCAAACTGCTGAACCGTAGTACCCTCAGGCAATTGATGCTTCAATCCTTCATACAGTCTGGCTTCCACAGCACTGTCTGCATTCGGGACACCAATCAGATATGCAGTAGTGATATCCAGATGGCGATTATCTCCAACTGTCTTTATCACCACATTGTCACCATCAAGTGCTTTCTTTAATTCATCACGGATAGATTCAGGATTCACTTTTTCAGTAAACTGAACTGTATAACTACGTCCTCCCTTGAATTCTACCCCTTTATTAAATCCATTAAAAAATGAACCGATACCTGCAATCAATACAACGATTGAAATTGTGTAAGCGACTTTTCTGTATTCAATAAACTTGAACTGCGCATGACGGAACACTCTTTTACTTAATGAAGTGAAATAGGTAAAGTGCCTCTGGCGGTTCATATACATGTCTGTAACCAATCTTGACAAAAGGATACCGCAAAACAGAGAAAGGGTAATACCCAACATCTGTGTTGTAGCAAATCCAAGTACAGGGCCTAATCCAAAATAATACAGGATGGCAGCAGTAAGGAATACCGTCACGTGTGCGTCGATAACCGGAGCATAAGATCGGATATATCCGTCATGTACAGCCACAGGATGGCTCTTTCCCCGGGCAAGTTCCTCTTTGATTCTTTCAAATATGATCACGTTTGTATCTACCGCCATACCAATGGTAAGAACCAAACCTGCAATACCGGCGGCAGTTAGTGAAGCACCCAATGCACTCAGAATCCCAACAGTAAAAAGCAGGTTAAAGATCAATGCAATATTGGCTACCCAACCGGCTGTGTTGTAATAGATCAGCATCAGTATGAATATGGCTACGAAAGAAACAATAAATGCCATCGCACCACCATGTACGGCCTTCTGCCCCAAAGTGGGTCCAACGATTTGTTCCTGAACAATCTTCGCCGGAGCATCAATCTTACCAATTTTCAAAATGCTGGCGAGGTCTTGCGCTTCCTGCACGGAAAAGTTTCCGCTGATTTCAGAATTACCTCCTTCAATAGCCTGATTCACATTGGGTGCACTATACACCACATTATCCAATACAATAGCGATTGGCTTGCCAACATTATCTGCTGTCATTTTCGCCCAGGTACGGCTACCGGCAGGAGTCATCTGCATTTTAATAGCAGGACGCCCGCGTTCGTCATAATCTTGCTTACTGTCTTCTACGCCCTCACCTTCCAATCTTGCCTTGTCCGTTCCGGGAATGGTCTTGATCGCATACAGTTCCATATACCGTTGCCCGGTCTTTTCATTCTTCTGTTCAGTACCGTACAGGAACTTGATGTTGCCCGGAAAATTTCCTTTTACTACATCCATGCTTAGATACTTATTGGCAAGTGAGGTATCTTTAGCATCCACCGATGCAATGGCCGGATAATAGGAAGGTTGGCCATTCGCACCTTGCTGTGGCCCGATGAAGTGAATAATACTTGCCAGCGGGTGTTGATTTTGTAGAAGCCTGGTCGAATCTTCATGCAACTTAGTGGAATCCACACCTGCCTTGGCTGTATCAGAAGAGATACCACTCAGATAATCAGCCAATGCACGATCAGCATCATCCACACTCTTTCCTAATTCACCTATATTATATACTTCCCAAAATTGAAGATATGCCGATGCCTGCAGGAGATTTCTCACCCGCTCAGGATCCTGCACGCCAGGCAATTCCACATTGATAATTCCTTTATTAATATCCAGATTGACCGGTACACTGGATACACCAAACTGATCTACCCTTTTCTGGATAACCTTATAAGTCTGATTAATTGCATTTTTAGCAATAGCCTGAAGTTGTGCAAGGGCTTTCTGGTCAGAATCTGTAATTCCAATCGTTTTACCTGCACCACCAAATACAGAAGCAAGTGAGACTCCCGGATTCTGCTGTTTCCATACTCTCCCGAAAATGGTAATATAATCTTCCTCACTGTTTATTTTTTCGGTAGTCGTGGTGTTGAGCGCTTTCACCAATTGCGGGTCGCTTGGATTATTGCTTAAAGACTTCAGAAGCCCTTCCAGGCTTACATTCATGGTAACACTCATACCACCTTGCAAATCCAAACCAAGTTGCAATTCATTCTCTTTACACTTCTGATAAGTAATACCCAACAATGGATAAATCTTTTCATCCCTTGTGCTATCCACATAATGCTGAAATAACTTTTGAGCAAAGACTGCCTTATCATCTTTTGATGCCTCCGGATGTGTCAGATTCACGACACGGTCAGCTTTCTCATGCAATTTCTTTTCGTGGCTGTTAACCACCCAGGTAAAGGATAATTGGTAAACAGAGATCAGGATTAGGACAATGGTAAAAAACCATACCAGACCTTTCAATTTCATATCTATTTTTTTTGAAGTGTGCAAAGATAGGGTTTTGAGACCAATAGTCTTTGCGCAAAAAGATAGATTTCTTATTAAAAAAGCCTTATAAAAGGTCTGGCCTATACTGAAATTCAGAAACCGGGGCGACGACACCTATTAGCCGGATGTTTTTCTGAAAAAAGTCTGGATTTCAGAACGCCTGATGTTCAACCATTAACTGTACCCTTCAATCAATACCTTACCTTATAAGATACCGTACCCGTTTTTTCTGATGTAATAAAAACATTATATATCCCCCTCGGCAAGTTGGTATTCCAATTTATCTTCATAACCTCATTTTCTGATTGAACATTTTTATTCAATGTTTCAACCTCCTGGCCAAGGCTGTTGAAAATTCGTATATGATAGCCCCCAAAAGGCTGCCTGGTAAATCTGATCTGAAGAACTTTATCCACTACGGGATTTGGATAAATAGTAATACCTGAAAATCCATCGGTGAGATTAATTCTGACCACAGGTGAGATTGCCCCTTTGCCATCTTTATCAATACTCCGAATCCGGTAAAAGTGTAATCCGGGACTTGCATTTTTATCAACCCACTCATATTCTCCTGAGAGTGCAGCATTGTATGCCTGTTTGCCAACCGGGTAGTAATCTGTGCCATTGAGAGAATGTTCAATTTCATAATAGGCTACATTGTTTTCCTCACCGGATGACCATTTTACCAAAATATTTTCATTCTGTTGTATGGCACTCACACCTATGAATTTCACAGGTAGAGCACTTAACCGTGAGAATATTATCTTAAACCTGTCTGTTGCAAAACTTTTTGAATCATTATTGACAGAAAAATTTATGATGGATGAATCCACCAATGACAACGGAGTAGTCGTATTCAGGTAACTGTCATTGATATACGCAGAACTAATACTACTTCCGAAACCTTCAGGAAAAATCCTTATCTGATAGTCTTGCTTTTGAAGGTTTGTCATGTTATAAAAAATAGTATCTGAGATGGAATTATTATCTCTGGCTTCAACAGCCAGTGACTTACCCAGCCGTTTGAGTCCAAAGTTTTCCCAACTTAATGAAAATTTCAGGGCATCATCGCCATCTACTTCATTACTGAATGATTTATCAAAGGCTACTGCATTGGCATCCAGCAATACCCCTCCGGCAGAAAACAGAGAAGCTCTCAGGAATTCACTTTTTGAATGAACATCTTCTGTTCCGGCCGGTCTTGCAAAAGTGACCGGATTCACATCTTCTTTAGAAGATTCAGTAAATTGAATTGTTAAGTCAGCAGAGCTTGCACCTGTATTTCCATGAATGAAAAAAGCTTCGCCGTTTTGAATGATCGAACTTGCTACTCCGGAAGGATGCGTAGTTGTACCTCCGGGCACAGGTTTCCATCCATTGGCAGCTGCAAATGTTTGATATCCTCCAACGCCATAAGTTCCCGCCATAAATGGGTCCCACAGGTAAAATACATTGGAGACTCCTGAACCTTTGATTATTTTGGTAAAATCGATCGGAGAAGGATATGGGTTACCCACAGACTCATACTTCCCTGCCAAAACACTTATAAAAGGTTGAGTTCCTATCCGAACATTTCCTTTTGTACGAAGGTTCGTCTCGGTAACAGGAGAAGAAACCGTAGTAGAGAGCCTGTCACCTCTTACAAATACCATATATCCTTTTGTATTGCTGATCAAAGTAGCATTTGTACTGTTCACTCCAATCCATGCATCACTTACCGGATCATAATATTTCATAGATGGAGAATATGATTTCTGATCAAATCCGGCAGAAGCCCAATCACTTCTTTCGCTTGTGATCTGTGTTCCGTATCCCGGCTCGGGATCTGAAGATCCACTCAGAGCGCCTTCCTGCCAGGCTTCTTTAATGGTTTGAGTCGAATTTGTAGGAACGGAAATAAATCTCCAGGCTTTTCTTGCAGAAACATACCGCTCCACAGTTACCTTTCCGTTAATCACACATCCTGTCATATTCCCAATTCTTGAAGTCTTCGTTTCAATAGACTTCATGGTAAGATTATCGTTGGTGTTCAGCGTTTTTCCGGCGCCCGTAGAAGTTAATGACTCATAAACAGAAACGGGAGAAGTTGAAGAAATGGTGATTCCTGAATTATTATCCATTTCCAACGAATTAAAGGAAGTGCCATATACACCCTGAATATTTTGAGATACGCCTCCGTTGAATGTCACTTTACCAGTTCCGTATTGATAAGCAGTGGCTGAAGCATTGTTCGTCCAGTCGCCGCCAATTTTATGGTTATAAGTTCCGCCGCTGAATACCGATGAATTTTCAAGGAGGAGATTTTTTCTGATAGTCAACGCACCACCCGCTGACTTAACTCCTGAATTCGCCAATGTCAAATTGCTGTAAGACGGAGTTGCAAAGATTGTCTGACTAACCAAGCCATTATATTTCACGGTACTTCCATCATTGAATGCATAAGTACTGAAATTAGCCGGGAAATTACTTCCTGCTACACCACCACTGCCTCCATGCAATGTCAGTGTACAACCATTCTCCAGAGTCATGGTACCTCCGGAAACATTTCTGTTACATGTATAGTCCTGCAGATCCAGTTCTCCGGAATTTATGCTCAGAGCATTCAGGATAATGAGATTCATATTCTGAACCACCTTTTTGCCGCTAACATTCAGATTGTAGAAGGAGACCGGATTGGATCCGGAAATGCCTTCATCCACAGAACCTGAAAATGTCATTGTGCTGCTTCCGGGAACAAAAGAGCCATTGTTTACAAAATCACCCTGGATAAAAACCTGAGGAGAATTGCTGATACTGATATTTGAGCCGGTATTGTTATATAAACTGCCATGAATATTCAATACTCCGTTGCTGACATTCAACTGCCCGACATTTCCTGAGAAACCAACCTGAACATTTCCTGCAACTTCCAAAAGACCTCCATCAACATTGACAATGCCCATATTATTAATCAAGCTGGCAAAATGCACATCATTTCCATTGGTAGAAAATGAACCTGCAGTGCCAAACATTGCCCACACCTCCTGATTGGTCTTCAAAGGTCCATTGGCCAGATAATTGCCTGTACTGAAAGTCAGAATACTAAGAGTGGAAGAAGTATTACTTCCTGTACGGATAGTTTTGGTTCCTGCACCAAACATGGCTACATGAGAGCGAACAGTCGGATTAAAAACCCCCGTTATATCCAGGTTTCCAGCTATGCTTAATAACTTATAGGTAGCATCCCATGAGACAGAATGAGTAAGTGTACCATTGGGAACAACAATTAAATTTCCATTCACAACATAATTGTTGTCGGTAGCTGCCAATATCAAATTGCCTTTATCTATCGTCAGATTCACTGATGAAAATGCCTTTTCGGAAGCTCCATTGGAAACAGTATTTGAATTGTTTGATTTATTGATGACCAAATTATTAAACGACGTGGAAGAACTTCCGGAGATATTCTGATTTGAACTTCCCACAAAATGAATGGTGCTGCTGCCTGCATTAAAGGAGGCATTGTTATTCCAGTTTCCAAACAAATAATGAGCATACGATCCACCCTGAAAAACAGAGCTATTTTCTATGTTCATATTTCCACTTACCGTAAAACTTCCCACAGCAGTCTTATTGCCGGCCTTAGAGAGAATCAGATTTCCATAATTCTGAGGGCTGATATTCTGAGCCCCTGATCCGTTGTAATTGGTGGTAGAATTTGAATTCAGAGAATAGCTACTAAACCCTGATGGATAGGTTCCTGCAAGGTAATGGCTGCTTGCTGATGCCAAATAAAAAGTACCTCCGGCAGGCGAACGGCTGATACTATAAGAAGATTGATTGAGTGTCACATTTGAATTTACTGTCAGGTTTCCTTTCAGCGCAAAATTTGCGATTACATTCTTTGTAGAATTGCCGCTTCCGGTGGCATTGGTCAATTTCAAATTTCCATAGGTCACACCGGCGATATTCTGACTTATCCCGTCATTGCTTTTATATTCAACTGTACTAGTTGCGTTCAGATTATAGGCAGTAGCATAACCTGAAGGAAAATTATCTCCCTTCAAAATGAGATTCGAATTAGCCCCCATGGTAAAAGTGCCGGGTGTTCCGCTGCCATTTCTGTTGACAGACTGTGTTGCTTCAAGCTCTAAAGTTGCATTATCATTGATAGTAAGATTATTAATACTCTTAAATCCAAGCGAATTACTACCTGTAAATTTCACAGTGGGGTTATTGGTCTCGCCGATTACCGTATTAAACCCAAGATATATCGGATAACCATTGCTGTTATTATTGGTAATAGTCTGAATACCCGTGCCATCAAATACAAGAGTCGCAGGCTTGTTCAGTTGTGGGTTTGCATCATCGCCTACGCCTTCAAGATTGGCATTCCCTCTCAGTATAAATTTACCTTTATTGACAGTATTTACAGGGTTTGAAAAGGGATAAACAATACATTCTCCCGATCCACCTCCATTGTTCACAGCATTGGTAGTCAGATTTCCATTATAAACAAAGAGAGAATTGTTGTCATTGCAATCCATGGTCAACTGAGTGGTTTTATTGACAAAATTATTCTCAGCATAAAGGTTAATGTCATTGGTAATCGTGAGAGATTGATTGGCGAGCCTGAGGCCACCTTCGTAAATATCATCACTTCCTACTGAAATATTTTTCACATAGAAATTTAGACTTTTGATGGTATTGGAAGAATTACTGAAAGTGATGGTCGTTCCGGAATTCGAACTTGTCAATTGAAGGTGAATTACAACATCATTGCAGGATGAAGGTGCGATTCCTGCAGTCAGATAACTGTTTGGATCAATTGACCAGTTAGCTGCGGTATTAAAATCTGTTCCAGTGGTACCACCCGAAATATCAGAACATTTACCTGCCCAATATAATGTAGTACACGGATCAACAACACAAGTAATGATCACCTTACCATCAGCACCATTTCCTCCCGTTTTTGATCCGCTAAAAATAGTGGTCTTCCCTCCACCTCCGCCTCCACCAGGAATTCCTCCATTTCCACCATTTGAAGCGAATAAGATACTACCGCTTCCACCACTCCCTCCACCAGAAGGTGCAGTGGCTCCGGAAGAAGAAGTCGCATCCTGTCCATTTGCACTTGTACCTGCCGATGACCCACCTCCTCCAGGAGTTCCCGAAACTCCGGCCTTTCCCGAGCCACCATGATAGAGACCTGAACCACCGGCTCCTCCAGAACCGTTATCTGCCCCTCCTCCCGATCCTCCATTGGCTACACAAACACTCGTACTAAAATAAGATGCCCCTCCATTACCCCCATCGCCGGTTCCGCCGGATCCACCCTTACCCACAGTAACCGTATAGGAATTACCGGGTACCACAGTAAAATTGGTCAGCTTGTTATAACCACCGCCTCCTCCACCACCGCCACCTTGTGAAGACCCGGCCACGCTGACTCCTCCACCGGCGCCGCCCGCTCCCCACGTTTCTATGGTGATTTTAGTGACTCCCGGAGGGCAAATAAAAATACCACTGGAGCTATAAGTTTGAGTGATCGTCTGTGCATTTACCTCTGTGATAAAACAAAAAAATAATAAGAATGCGCTGACTACTCTTAGGTTATGAATATGGCTTTTCATCTATTTAGATTGGACTTACATAAACGAAAGTTTCCAATCATAATTTTCTAAACCACTAAAAAATTTTACTTTTTTTGATAATTATCAACAAAATAGACTGTTATAAATCAACAGTTTAGAAGATTAGCGGACAATAATGAATGATTCAGGATAGGGCGCCGGCACGCCTGCGGAATCAGTTTCACAAAAACAAATTATAATAAAATATAAATTCAGAGGATGTAATATCAAAGGTTTCGCCGGCAAACTCAAATCAAGGCCAAACTTCATTCACCGCCCCCAGCGGGCTGGGACAGACCAGGTATTTTTCAGGGTCAGGACAAAGCCGATCAGGCCGACCTCCCTTTAGTCTTGGAGTGAATTCTTCCAAAATAAATTAACCCCGCCACCCCACTTAAGACCAATAGAAGTGAAATTAATTCTGCCTGGGTTGGGTGCAATCCAAAGATGGAATATTTTGTATTAACCCTGATGGTTTCAACTAGAAACCTTTCAATTCCGGTAAATATCAGGTAAACAGAAAAAATCACTCCCGGTATTTTTATCTTCTTACGCAGGCTCCACAATATCAGAAAAAGTATAAAGCATGTAACCAACTCGTAAAAGGGTGTGGGGAAAACAGGCTGAGGCAAAGCCCTACAATATTTTTCATTACAATCAGGCAGTAATATCCCATCTTCATTCACATTGTGTGGATAGGTATAGGCGACCATCCATTTGGGAACCCATTTTGGGGCTTTGAAAAAAGCATGAGGAACTTCTGCAAGGGATGGTGAAATACGATCTGTTACCATCAGTGGGTGACCTGTGCTATCTTCAACCATTCCATGCAGGAAATAAGATTCATGCTCCTTCAATTTCTTGTCAAAATCCCCGGGCCCCGACACCACCACATGTCCGGGTCTATCGCTGATATAAGCACTGTTGTAAATTCCCCAGTCGCCGTCACCGGCTACCTGACACCCGATTCTCCCAATGGCATAGGCGATCATCATGGCAGGTGCAAATGAATCGAGTAAGTGAACTATCTTAATTTTTTTCTTTCTGGAATAAATAATGATTGCTACGGCGGCGCATATCAAACCTCCATAAAAGGTGAGCCCGCTACGTGCAAACAGATTGGCTATCGGATTCTGAATAAACCTGTCCCAATTTTCAAGATTATCAAAAATCTTTGCACCAATAATTCCAAAGATCAATGCAAGGATTACCATATCGCCCACACGATCATGGGGCCAGATACGGATAACTCTTTTCTCAGGCTTTGGAAGCTTTTGTTTGTTTTTCTCCCTGAATTTAAGATAGGCCAATAAACCACCTACAAGCAGCCCTCCGATCATATTTCCCTCAGAGGAAAATATATATTGCTGAAGATCTACACCATTCTGGCGACTTGCCAGAAATGCACCTATGAGCTTGTAACCAAAAATAAACCCAACCAGTCCGTTAATCAATAACTGAATAGCCGATGCTGGCATACCGGTTATGATGGTCTCCTCACGATAGGTAAGCAGGCCTGCCTTCTCTTTTCTTTTCAATTCTTTAGAAAGTACCCATGCTGCAATAATAAATGCAATGGCTACAAAAATGCCGAAAGTGTAGAATATCTTAAGTGCATTCACCTTCCAGCCAAACCAGTCATTAATTGCATAATATAAATTGGGATACATGTAGTTGGTGGTTTTAGTGAGGCAGTATTTTTGGATAAGAGACAAAAATAAAAACCTTACTACTTACAGCAAGGTTTTTATACATCTCAATTTTTTGATTAACAAAATTCATCAAACGCCGCGGATAGATTGTCTGCAATCATTTGAGCGCTGTGCCCTTCAATATTGTGCCTTTCAAGAAAGTGTACCAACTTTCCATCCTTAAATAAGGCAACTGACGGTGATGAAGGAGGATAAGGTAATAAATGCTCTCTCATTTTACTTACCGCATCATAGTCAAACCCTGCAAAAACAGTTACCCTATGGTCCGGCTTCTTATCTGCCATGTGCAAGGCAGTCAATACTCCCGGGCGCGCAGCTCCGGCTGAGCATCCACAAACCGAGTTTATCACTGCCAGTGTAGTGCCCTGTTGTTTTAATGCTTCTTCTACTTGTTCAGGTGTAGTTAAGTCTTCAAATCCGTTTTCAGTAAGCTCTTCCTTCATTGGAAGAACCAATTGTTCTGGATACATAGTATTCGATTTTTTTTTGAAGTGCAAATTTACAATTCTAATTGTTTAAAATGTCCTACTTTTTTGCAGCCAAATGAAATATTGACATAAAAATTAAAATCATTCAGACAAATTGACCCTAAAGTTTTAATGATTTTCAGATGGTATTCATTTTGATCTATGGAAGATTAAATTATTAATTCTAAAAAAAACAAAATGAATATGACCAGATTTCAATTTAACGACCCCGGTTTCAAAACATTTGGTGAGATCGTAAACGACATCTTTAATGAAGTACCCAACCCGGTAAATCATTTTTATCCCAAGACAAATATTTCTGAATCCAAAGACAACTTTGAGATTGAAATGCTTGTTCCCGGACTAAGCAAGGAAGACTTCCACATTGCGCTGGACAAGAACCTCCTCACTATTTCTTATGATAAAAAAGAAGAAAAGAGTTCAGAAAAAAATTTAGTAAAAAAGGAATTCACACTCAGAAGTTTCAGCAGATCCTTTACCATTGATGAAAAAATCAATATTGATGATATTCAGGCTAAATATGAAAATGGCATCCTGAGACTCACACTTCCGAAAAAAGAAGAAGTAAAAATTTCACCCAAGCAGATTTCCGTACAATAACAGGTAAACAGGATTCCATCACTCAAATGAATCCAAAATTAAAATGCCATCTCTAATGTGGGGGTGGCATCTTTTTTTGTATTTATACCTTGGCAAAAAATCACTTATAACCCAATATCTTCAGCATACTTTGCGCCGACTGCTGTTTGGCATAAACCCAATCTTCCAGTTTTCCATTCTTGTCATAATCTATAAGTACATATTTCGGAGATGGAATCAGGCAATGTTTGATTCCACCATAACCGCTGATTTGATCCTGATAGGCGCCGGTGTGGAAGAAGCCAATATACAAGGGTTCCTTATCCTCCACTTTGGGAAGAAATACTTCATTGATGTGCTCCTCACTGTCGTAATAATCATTGCTGTCGCAGGTGATGCCTCCAAGTTTGACTTTTTGGTATTCCACATCCCACTTATTAATTGGCAACATCAAAAACTTTTCGCCAATACCCCAGGTATCAGGTAGCGTGGTGATGAAGGAAGAATCTATCATATACCAGGTTTCGCGGTCATTCTGCATTTTTTCACCAATAACACTGTATATGTGTGCCATACTTTCACCGACCGTATAGCTGCCAAATTCTGTAAAGATATTCGGCATAGGTACCCTGCTCTTTTTGCATGCCGCTTTGATATTTCTGACGATCTCATTTATCATAAACTGATAGTCGTAATCAAATCCCAGGGAATGCTTTATGGGAAATCCACCACCAATATTGATAGAATCAAGCTCCGGACAGATTTTTCTTAACTGGCAGTAAAGGTTTATTACTTTATTGAGTTCACTCCAGTAGTAGATATCATCTTTAATCCCTTTATTTAGAAAAATATGCAGCATCTTTAGTTGAAACCTGTCTTCATATCCTTCTATCTCATCGACATAAAATTCCAAGATGTCCTTAGTGCGAATACCAAGTCTTGAAGTATAGAATGGAAAGGTGGGTTCCTCTTCTGCTGCAACACGAATTCCTATATTAAAAGGTACTCTTACTGATTTACGATAGGCCTTCAGTTCATCCTTATTATCAAGAACCGGTATTACATTCTTAAATCCGGTGTTCAACAGCCGCGCAATGGCCCGGGTGTAGTTGCGCTCTTTAAATCCATTACAGATGACAAAGGTTTCCTTATTGATCTTTTTCCTGCGGTAAAGATTCTGAATGATATCAATATCGTAGGCGTATGAAGTTTCCAGATGAATATTATGTTTCAGGGCTTCCTCAATTATGAAAGAGAAATGTGAACTCTTTGTACAGTAGCAGTAATTGTATTTCCCTTCATACTTATATTTCTTAAATGCATCGGCAAACATCTTCTTTGCTTTATTAATCTGCATTCCGATCTTAGGTAGATAAGTGAATTTAAGGGGTGTTCCATGTTTCTCAATCAACGCTTTGACATCTACGCCATTAAATTGCAGATAGCCGTCTTTAAGATTAAAATCTTCCTGTGGAAAATTAAAGGTCTGATCTACGAGATCGTGGTAAGTATTATTCATTTACGGAAACAAATTTTTATACTTTTTATAACCGACAAAGTTAGAATTTATGTAAATTCAAAGGGATTTATTTTTTTGATCGCAGACGGCCAGAAGTAAGGGCATTTCCATCCGTAAACAAATCAGAAACTTCCGGCAAAAAACAGGTCTATCCTGAAAGAAACAAATGATTTGCTACATTTATAAAATATATGACTATACCTGAAAATCCGAAAGGAGGATTTAAATTTTCGAGAATACAAAACAACTAATTAAAAAATAAAGATCAGGCACCATTCAATACGCAAAAAATCCAGCCCATGAGGTTTTGTTTTAAATGTTTGCCCTGAAAAATTTCCCATTATGATACTTACAGAAATACCATGAATTTATGAACCTGACTTTCAAAGTTTTCAGTTTAATTTTTATTCCAATCATGATGCAGGCTCAACCACAGAAAAGATTGCGGGATTTTGGAGTTTCACCCGGCGTATTACCTACCGGAAAATTCAATGCAATAACCGATGTTAGAGGTGTGAAGGTTGGGCAAACTACCCTAATTAAAGGTGATTCCGTCAGAACAGGTGTGACCGCCATTCTTCCCTACGATGGGAATATCTTTCAGCAAAAAGTTCCTGCCGCTATTTTTGTAGGAAACGGTTTCGGAAAACTGGCAGGTATTACCCAGGTTAATGAATTGGGAAACATTGAAACACCTATAACCCTTACAAACACACTGAGTGTATCCACAGCCATGAAGGTGGTGATTCAATATACGCTAAAAGAAAAAGGGAATGAAAATGTACAATCTGTAAATGCAGTTGTTGGTGAAACAAATGACGGATACCTCAACGATATTCGCGGTATGCATGTTACGGAAGAAGATGTATTAAATGCCTTAAGAAACGCAGACACCGGCGTTGTCCGGGAAGGGAATGTTGGAGCCGGGACCGGCACCGTATGTTTTGGATTTAAAGGAGGCATCGGCACCTCCTCCCGAATCTTACCCGGATCACTCGGTGGCTATACGGTGGGTGTACTGGTGCAGACCAATTTTGGAGGTGTGCTGAATATCGATGGAATTGATGTAGGAAAACAACTGAAAAAATTCAGTTTCAGTAACCAAATTCTGGAGCATGCAGATGGTTCCTGCATGGTGGTCGTGGCTACAGATGCACCGCTGGATCACAGAAACCTGATGAGATTGGCTAAACGTGCTTTTATGGGGATTGGGAATACCGGGGGAATTGCATCCAATGGAAGCGGTGATTATGTAATTGCTTTCTCTACAGCGAATAACCTGAGAGTGCCGTATGATGCGAAAAACAACTTGCTCTCACAACAATTACTGACAAACGATGAAACCTCTCCTCTCTTTCTTGCGGCTATTGAAGCAACTTCAGAAGCTATCTGGAATTCATTGGTAGCAGCAAAGACCATGACCGGATTTCAGGGGCATCATGTAGAATCATTACCTATAGACAGGATCCAATTTAAGAAAACCAATTAATCTTTTTTCGTATCCTCATTGTAGAGTTCTCTGTAAATCCCCTCATTTGTTTGGGTCATTGTCTGCACATTATAATGTTGTTGAATTCTTTTCAATGCATTTGAAGATAAAGTCTTTCGAAGATGTTCATTCTCCGCCAACCGCACTATAGCTTCCGAAAGATTCTGTTCCAGATTTTCAGTGTCTATCAGAATTCCATTTTCATTATTCCTGATGACTTCTGCAGTCCCATCCACACATGAAGCAATTATAGCTCTACCCATGGCCATAGCTTCGAGCAGTGCCATAGGTAGCCCCTCCCACAGGGATGGTAACACGAAAATATCTGTAGCGGCCAATAACTCCGGAACATCCTTTCTGAAAGGCAGCATAATGATCTGCTTATCCAGATTTCTTTCCCTGACCAGTTGAATAGCCTTTTCCCTTTCCTCCCCTTCGCCTACCATCAACAACTTCAGATTTGGGTTTGTCTTTACAGCCTTTTCAAATGCCCGGATTAAGGCCAACGGCTGCTTTTGCCAGGTAAATCTTGCAATGAAGGAAACCAATATTCCGGACGGTTCAATTCCCACTTCTTTTCGAATCCCTTCTCCCGATATCCTGTAATCGAATCGCTGAACATCCACTGCATTCAGAATAACTACCGGATCGAATTTTTCAAATAACTTTTTGCCTTCATCGGCATTGGATTGTGACACACAGATATTGACATCGGCTCTTTGTGTAAGAAATTTCTCTCCTCGTATTCTTAATCTTTGGGTGATTTTATTTTGATCCTGATGAAAAGACCACCCGTGCGATGTATAAATAAAGGGGAGTTTCATTTTTCCGGCAGCCCAAAACATATTACTTGCCGCGCGGGTGCCATGCGCATGCACTATATCAATTTTCTCTTTCCCCATCAATTGCTTTACTCTTTTCCACACGGTAAAGTCAAATGGTTTCTCAGTGTAAATCACATGAACTGTAATACCCGCACTCTTCAATTCTTCTACCATGGGTCCGTCGGTAAAGGAAAGTACGACAGGTTCGAATTCATCTTTATTGAGATGTTGGACCAAATTAAGTAACACACTTTCACCTCCGCCTATCTTCCCCTGGCGTATTCCTTCCAATATTCTGATTTTTCTCTTTGCAGTCATGTTTCTAATAGTTTCTTTCTACCTATGTCTTCTGTCTTTAAGCCTGTTTGTAAAGATGAATAATTTTTTGTTTATGGGTGTTGAAATAATAACCCTTATTCATTTTAAAGAGATTGTCCATACTTTCTTTCCTGAAAAATTTTTCACCCTGAATTGGCCATCATATTTATCGACGAACTTAATCACAAGAAATAATGAATCCAATTCCCGATCCATAAAATCAGGAAATTCTGTTAGACTTCCATGAAATGAAGCAGCAATTTTGTCCCTGTTACAAACTTCCGGTCAAAAACAAACTCAATCCTTAACAATCGATTCAATCCAATATGGATTTAGCAATACTGACCAGCCAACGATCTCTTGTTAAATATGCGGGCTTGAAAATCCCAGTTTAAGTAAACCTTGTTTTATCTCGGTGCAGCTCATCAACAAATTCCAGAGTAAGCCGCTACGATAGTTTTCTATCATGACTATTTGCGGGCCCTGGTCTATGGCAAGAAACGAATTGGAATACCAGAGGCTGCTCAGGTTAAATGCATCAATAAAACCATACTCCTTAAAAAGTTTATCACCGAGTTTGTAATAAAAAAATCTCAAGGCATCCATTGATTGCTCAGGAGTATAAGGTAAGGAAGAAATCGCAGCCGTCGGAGAAATGACACCATCATCATTGGTAGGCGAATGTGCTTTGTAACCGGATACATTGTCATCACTTGCCGTAAGGCCCCAACAAGCATTGCTATACCCATAAAAATCATTGGGGTTCTTCTCACAAAAACTAAAATTAATCAAGGAGTGTGCTTTGTTCTGCTGAAAATAATCAGCATAGGCATCCTGCAATCCTGAAGGATTGAGTCCCAGAAATGAATAATGCGCAAAGAATAACGGTCCTCCAAGGTTAACGCCTAATGGAAGGATAATTCCATAAAAAGTATTTCCGTTTTTCATCGCACCATTCCTTGCCCAACCAATGTCATATATATTTTTATTGATAGAAAAATTTGGTGAAGAAGCTGCGAGTACATAAGTAATTAATGCTTCATTCCAACCTGAAACAGGAATACTCCAGATGTCGTTGGTGTTGGAATAGGAAGGATTGTATTGCCAGTAGAGACCATTGGCATTGCCATTTTGTGTAAACCAATTCCATTCTACGGCATACCAGATTGAATTGATGCGCTCGCGCAACGTAATTTCATTGGCATCGGAAGTACTGTTAAAATATTGTCGTGCCGTCAGAAGTCCCTGCATCAGAAAGGACGTTTCCACAATATCCGCACCATTATTGCTCCCGAAGGGAATGGTGGCGCCTGTACTGCCATTGATCCAATGTGAAAAAGCGCCATGCCAGCGTTGGCACTTGTTGATCAGAAAATCAGTGATCGTCAGCAGCCGGCTTACTGCCTGTGACCTGGTAATAAATCCCCGATAGACAGCGGCGACCATTGCCATGATTCCAAACCCACTGCCACCGGTAGTGACTGTTTCATTATTTCCATTGCTCCTTTCCCTCGCAAGGCCGCTTACCGGATGACCAAAATCCCAAAAATATCTGAAGGTCTGCTTCTGAATCAGGTCAAGTAAGGCTGAATCAGTTATCCTTGAAAATTTATCGGATGAATCTATCTGAGTGACAAACTCCAGATCTGATCGATTGGATAATGAACCTCCTGAAGTAGATTTTAAAAAACCGGAAACGGAAAACGTGTATTCATTAAGGTTAGTAAGTGCATTCACAGGAGAAATAGTGATTGTGCTGTCATTGTTTTGATAGGTGACATTATACCCAACAATCGCCGATCCCATACTTTTATTGGTATAGGAAATCGATGCAGATAAGGTAGCTCTATCTATCTTGTCTGAAAAAGATATTTGTATTTTCGGACTTACGCTGATCCCGTATAGGGTCTTTGTAGAATTAAACACAACGCTGTTAAGCGTTTGCCGCGTCACCTGAAAATTTTTTGGCTGTGGCGGATTGACCGGAGGCTCCGGATTGGGTTTTCCCTTTTTACATCCGGCACTACTGAGAAGGATAGCGATCCCGAGAGTAACAATTCCTATGATCCGTTTTCCTGTGCACATCACCATACCCGTAAAATTAAAATCATAAATAAATCCAACTAACAAAAAACCAGAGTAATAAAAACACCTTGGAATTCCCCCGGTGATTGCTCCGGCTCAAATCATTCCTCCACTGAATAGCCCATAAAAAAAGTACAGAGAACAAAAGATATGATTACTCTTAAACTTTCCTGAGAATACTTTTGAAATCTATATCTTTTGTTCCCTGTGCCATTCACCGGTAAGAGGAAACAAACAATACCCTGCTTCCTCAAATTTTATAACCCATGGGATTGCAGTGTGTACAAATCACGGACTTCATCCGAAGAAAGGACTTTATTAAATATTTTAAATTCATCAAGATCACCACTCAATGAATTCATCCAACCGTTGGCCGTATTTGCATAATCATCAGGACCTCCCAAGGTAAAGCTGTCCGCACTTCCAAAATTAGCCTGCGCATTCATTTTCTTTGTTCCTATGGATACTCCATCCACATAAATATTCAAATCTCCGGTGGCTCCATTGAATGCAACTGCCAGTTGATGCCATTCGCCATCCAGCATTTTCGGCCACTTTTGCCCATTGTCATACCATTGATCATTTATACAAACTTTACCGTATGAATTGGTAGCATTGTCTGCATTATTAAACAACACAAAGAACCTGGTATTCTCCCATGAATATCCTGCTGAATTCAAAGAGAACGGGAAGTAGGTAAACTTAGAACCATCCGGATCTACAGTAGAAGGATGCTTGATCCACAAAACACAAGTGAGATTCTGCAATCCGGCTACCATGTTTCCCAGATTAGAATTAATATATCCCGGGCTTGCCACTTCTACAGCCTTTCCTTTTTGACCGGCCACAAAACTCAATGCAGATGTATGATTTGGTGTACCTACAGTAGAAGATACACTATCAATGTATCCATTTTCAAATGCCCAGTAAGCGACCAGGTTTGCCCTGGCTACATCTGCCGAAGTATTATATCCCGGCACGGGGAGCGTGAATGTTTTCTCTTCACCATAAGTCAATCCCTTCTCATTGATCGCATACGCCTTGTAATAATACGGAGTAAGCAGTTTAAGCCCTTTGAGTGGTATGGAAAAATTTCCGGAGATCGGATAGGTTGCCATTTTATTCTTTGAAGTATCCACACCCGGAGTGAGGCTATAACAAATACCGGCTTCAGTAACGATAGAACCCCCATCGCCGGTAATATTTCCTCCGATGGATACATTACCACCGCTAATATTGCTTGGATCATTTGTGGATACTGCAGGTGCGGTTGCATTTACTTTTATCCCTGTGTCGCTATCTGTTTTCTTGCAACTTGAAATTGTGAAGCCAGCTGTAAGAATCACACCGATCAGAAAAATATTTTTCATTTTTAATTATTTATAATGGATGAAATTATTTTTTATTTTCCCTTCCCCTGTAAGATGATAAGCGCCTGCAAGTCGGAAGCGGAAAGTGCGACATCATATATTCTCACCTCATCCAATTGCCCCTTCAAATAAGATGCCCATCCCTGAGGGCCTCCTGCTGTACCCAAACTCGGACTGCATTGAAACTGTTCTGTACCAAAAATAATTTTGGTAGCACCTGCAGTAAATGCCGCATTACCCAGTCCTGCTACCGTTAAAGTTCCACCTGTAACCAAAGAACCACCCTGATACAGGTTGAACGTTGAAGTAGCACCGTCGTATGTGAGAGCAATGTTCTGCCAGGCATTCCATGGATTGGAAAGAAATGATGTAGTAAACCAGTTATTGGCTTGCTGAAATCCATAATGCACTTTCATATTTGCCTTGGTTGCCGTACTTCCATTTTCATAAAACATTTCCAGGGATCCCCAAAAATCATTGATATTGGTAATACAAATTGGCGCTACCATACCCGTAGTATTTTGAGGGGTATTGATCCAGAAGTCAATGGTAAAACTCTTCATATTCTTGATAGCTGCCGGCAAATCACTGATCGCGTAACCATTGGCAGACCCCTGATACGCCTGTCCTTTAAAACCTGTAGAGAATCCTGAATTGACACCGGTAGCAGAGGTTCCCGAAACGCTGTCTATCAGACTGCCATCAAATGCCCAATATCCAATCAGATGTCCACTACCAATTTCAGAAGAAGAGGAATATCCTCCTACTGTAAATGTAGGCCTGTAACTCTTTGAGTCAAAGCTCTTGTAACAAGAAGTAAGAATTGCACTGCCTGCTATTAATAAGAGTAAATTCTTTAAACAAATATTTTTCATAATTCTGATATTTATATGATTTCTTAATAACCCGGATTTTGAGTCAGAGTGCCAAAACTATTGTCAATTTCAGATTGCGGCACGGGCCATACTTCGTTCTTATTTGCTTTCCATCCCAATGGTCCGAACACTTCAGTTCCCCTGCCCTGACGAATCACATCAAAATATCTGCTATCAAAATCCATTGCCAATTCTACTCTTCTTTCATGATAGATGGCTTTTCTCAATGCCGCTTGATCTGTGGTAGTCACCTGTGGCAATGTGGTAGTAGGCGCTCCGTGGGCAATGGCATAATCCCTTGCTCTCTTACGAACCTTTTCCAAAGAAGCCAATGCATCTGTGGTGTTGTTTAACTCATTATTTGCCTCTGCATTCATCAACAATACATCAGAATAACGCAACACTCTTACATTCTGATCACTGCCACCATTATCGTTTACATACACCGAAAAAGGCACATAGGATTTGTAATTGTACATCGGATTGGCAGCTGTTATTGGGATCAGGTCGCCTTCTGCAGAAGTTGATCCTCTGAAAAGAATTGTTCCGTTCAATCTGGGGTCATCGGTTTCAAATGCATCTACCAGGTCTTGTGTGGGTACATTATATCCCCAGCCGTTGCCATCAAACCCACCCCTCGGTTGTTGTATCTGACAATATTGAGAATTTGATGCTGCCGAATTACTTGGCAAATAGGTAGCCTGAATTTCATAAATAGACTCTGAATTATTCTCATTGGCTATTCGATATTGTTTCTCAAAATCAGGAACGAGAGAATAAAGTCCGGATTGAATCACTTTATTGGTATAACTTACTACATCACTCCATTTCTTCTGATACAATGCCACTTTCGCATGCAATGCCTGAGCAGCACCTTTGGTGGCACGCCCTACATCAGAACCGGAGTAAGTAGGTGGTAACACAGTTTCAGCATCGCTCAGATCCTGTTCTATAGCAGCCCACACCTGATCCTTCGGAGTACGCGCTAAATTGTATTCGCTGCTATTCTGAGGAAGATGCAACCGTAAAGGCACATCACCAAATGCTCTTACTAACCGGAAATAAGAATAAGCACGCAGAAATTTAGCTTCGGCAATGTAACGCGCCTGCAAAGTAGCGTCCATACTGATTTTCGGTACATTGTCAATTACCTGATTGCAATAGTTGATCTCCTGATACATCCCATTCCAGAAATCGGGTAATTCTCGATTGGTAGAGGTTACAGTAAAATTATCAAACTGGCTCATGAACGCTACCGATCCATCTGTAGGATCACTTCCGGTAACCGCATCATCAGACCCCAGACTCTCTATGGCCATCGGCGCAAAGGCGACGAAAAGCCACCCTCTTGTATTTGCATACATCGCATTGACTGCTGCGGTAGCATCTGCCTGTGACTTCCAGAACTGTTCAACGGGTTTTTGTGCCTGCGGCGGTACATCCAGAAAACTTTTTTTACAACCTGTTAAAACCAGAAAAGACAATGAAACAATTACCAAAATTACCTTGCCTGATTTTTTATAACCTATTTTCATAAACATCTTTTTAAAATTTAAAAGGTTAGGTTTACTCCAAAATTGTAAGTGGCGTACAACGGATAAACCATCTGATCAATCCCTGCTCTGGTTGGTGAACCAGCCTGCACCTCCGGTGTAAATCCTCTGTAATGAAACCATGTGAATGGGTTTTGCGCATTGACATATACTCTCAATTTTGAAATGCCTGAACGCGGTCCGTCCTTTCCGATAATTGTATAACCCAATTGTGCATTTCTAACACGGAAATAGCTTCCGTCTTCGACAAAGAATGAATTGGTAAAGCTGTTATTTCCCGCAACATTTACGGATGGGTACACATTGGAAGTACCCTCTCCGTGCCAGCGATTGTCAAAGAAATCCTGCGTGTAATTTTCACCACCAAATCTCATTGCAAAATTTCCGTTGTAAATGGAGACACCTGAAATGCCCTGGAAATCCAGAGTCAGGTCAAATCTCTTATACCCAACCGTTGTGTTGATCCCATAAACCATTTTCGGATTTGGATTTCCCAGCACTACCCTGTCTTTATCGTCTATTGCGCCATCTCCATTCTGATCTTTGTATTTAAAGTCACCGGGCTTGGCTGTGGGTTGAATCACGACGCCATCCTTATTCTGATAGTTTGCAATATCTTGTGCAGATTGAAATATACCAACCACCTCGCGTCCATAAAACTCTCCGATTGGTTGGCCTACTACTGTGCGTGTAATAATATTTGCACCCAGATAATCATAAATCGGATTCCCGCCGGTAGATACTGTAAGCACTTTGTTTTGATTAAACCCTGCGTTGGCACTTATTGAATAATTCCAGTCCTGATTGATCATATCTTTCCAGGTTGCCAGGAATTCAAATCCCTGATTACGGAAAGTAGCCTGATTTCCTATGATGGTTCCACTGGTTGTCCCTACGGACCCCAATACCGGAATTGCAAATATGGCGTGGGTAGTCTTTTTATTATACCAGTCTATTTCTACATCCAGTCTGTCACTCAAAAGCGATGCTTCCAGTCCAACATCCGTACCCTCACCGGTTTCCCAGGTGGTCGTAGGTGTAACCACGGTATTAATGCTTGCTCCTGTAGCAGAACTTCCATCACCACCTACATATACCAGATTAGGAGTCTGAGAGGCTTTCAAGATAGACAGATTTGCAGGAACTGAAAGATTTCCAATTCTTCCCCAACTGCCTCTTAGTTTAAGATTTGTAAACAACTTTTGATTTTCAAAAAACTTTTCTCTGCTGATTACCCAACCTACTCCAACGGATGGGAAGTAACCCCATGTATCACTAAACTTTGAGGAACCATCCGCCCTGAGGGAGGCAGTCAGCAAATAACGATTCGCATAAGAATAATTTATCCTCCCAAAATAAGAAGATACTCTGTCCAGAGAGCCACCATCTCCAACATTCTCAGTGGAAGCCGTACCTAAAGACAAATATTCTGTAGATGATCCTTGTGGTACATCCTGCACACTGGCATTAAAAGAATAGATCTTGTATTCCTGTGCACCCTGCCCTACCAAAACTTTGACAGAATGATCGCCAAACTTTCGGTCATAAGTCAACGTATTCTCAATAATCCAGTTCCTGATTTCATCCCTGTTTATTGCAAGTGTACTATGGGTGTTTCTCAATGCGACAGGTATCGTATAGTAATTGGTGTATGGAGTATATCCTTTTCCTTCAGCCTGTTGAAAATCTCCTCCTGCACTGGTATGGAAAGTAAAATGGCGCAAGAATCTCACATCAGCGTATAAACTTCCATTTAATTTCCAAGTTCGGGTACGATTGAAATTATGATCAATGGAATACTGCGGATTCTTCTGATTGGCCGCTGCTATTTTGTAATCAGATGGATCACCATAACTGCCATCTGCGTAAAATGCAGGTACGATAGGAGCCGCATTAAATAACCCATAAAAAATACCTCCGGGTGCATTGTTGGAGTAACTGAGAATACCGGTAGTATTCACCCCTACTTTCAGAAATTTTGTCAACTGATAATCGTTAGCTACATGAATTGAGTACTTGTCAAAATCATTTTTCTTAACCAAACCATCCTGATGATAATATCCCAGCGCAAAATTAAAAGTAGATTTTTCCCCTCCTCCGGTGACAGATATCTGATGATTGGTGACCATGGCATTTCGCAAGATGAGATGATACCAGTCTGTCGTACCAAAAGAAGAAGGATCGGGATACAAGGCGGGAGAACCATTCAAAGCATATACCTCATTGACCATTTGTGCGTATTCAGGACCATTGGCCATTTTCACCTCATTGGTAATTACCTGATTACCTACAAAACCGTTATAATTAATCACCGCCTTCCCATTGTGCTTACCTTTCTTGGTAGTTACCAATATAACGCCATTGGCTGCACGAATTCCGTAAATTGATTCTGAAGATGCATCTTTCAACACACTGATACTTTCAATGTCGCTGGAGTTTAGGAAGCTGATATCATCGTACCATACTCCATCTACAACGTACAAAGGGTTTGTGTTTCCATATACTGTACCCACACCACGGATAGTCACTTGCGGCGGCGCTCCCGGTGATCCGGCATTTGTAATTTGCACACCGGCGACCTTGCCCTGCAACCCACTCAAGGGATTGTTGGAAGCCTGTTTGGAGATTTCATCTCCCTTGATGTTTGCTACTGCACCGGTAACGTCAATTTTTCGTTGAGTACCATAACCTACCACTACCACCTGCTCAAGTGTTTTTTGAGACAGATTCAGAGTGACATTGATGGTAGATCGACCACTTACCGGTACTTCCAATTGATCGTAACCAATGGAAGAGATCAGTAAAATGGCCGCCGAACTCTTTACCGTAAGATTAAAATTACCGAGAGCATCCGTAGTGGTACCATTGACTGTACCTTTTTCAAGTACAGACGCACCGGAAACAGGGCTTCCACCCTGATCTGTGACTGTGCCTGAAACTGAGGTGGATTGCGCCTTTGATGCGATTGGAGCAAGGCAAACAAAGGTCACTAAGATCGCCATAAATAGTAAAAACGGCGACCTGATTTTTAGACTTTGATGCATACAAGAAAATAAAATGTGAATAATCTGATTAACTGTCAGACAACCAATAACTCCGAAATGCTGCATAGCTTCAAATAATATTTTTCACATCAGGTTGGGATATCCTGAAAAAGTTCTAATCATTCACCCTCAATCATAGATTATTTTTTTCAAAATCTGTTTTTATTGGATACTATTTTTTGAAATATTTTAAAACTAATGCAACCTGACGGTTGTATTGGATTTTAGTAAGCCCTCATAGAAGGTTGTGAATACCTCCTTCATGGTATTTTCTAGTAATGATTCGTAACACTTTTTCCATGGAAAAATATTCACACCATAAATAACAAACTATTTGAAGCATACTTGTTTCATCTCTTATTGTGTCGTGAAGCTTTAGGGCGGGCAAAGAAACCATAAATGATAAAATACACTCTTAATATCTCCGATCTTTTCAACCTTCGAGGATCATAAAAATACCCTTCGCAGGGTATAGATCAACCATCTCACCAAACCTACATTTGAAAAAATATTTAAACTTTCTTTTATGAAAAAAAATCTCCTTTTGGCTTTGGTAATTGCCATCTTTAGTATTCAAAATGCCCGGGCAAATAATATCTTAGTCAACAATGCCAGCCTCAGCGGGCAGAATACTACAAACCATAGTATCACTGTCAATTTTGATGTAAAATGGGATAACAGCTGGCGCACCAGTACCAACGAAAGCAATTATGATGGTGCCTGGATATTTGTAAAATACCGAAAGAACGGAACAACCGATTGGCGCCACGCCACGATAGTGAGTGCTACGGGCGGAACCGGATCGGCCACGCAAGTGCCGGCTGACGGAAAAGGTGTATTTATATTCCGAAATGCTGACGGTATTGGCAATGTTGACTTTACAGGGAATACTCTTACCTGGAATTATGGGACAGATGGCCTTCTTGACAATGAAACAGTCGAAATCCGTGTTTTCGCTCTGGAGATGGTCTATATCCCGACTGGTAGTTTTTATCTGGGAAGTGGAGGTTCGGAATCAAATGGATTAAAAGATGGTAGTACAGCAAATCCTTATCTGGTAACTTCCAACGATCCAATCCCTTTGGGAAATTCCGGTACAGGTAAGCTGAACCCAAATGGTATCGGCGCTGTTTCAGGAACGATTCCTGCAGCATTTCCAAAGGGATACAATGCAATCTGGACAATGAAATATGAATGTAGCCAGCAGCAATATGTTGATTTTCTGAATCATCTTGACCTTGCCAGAGCTACAGCCAATAATGCGAATCCCATATTTACGGGAACTCATCCAAATCTGATAGCACCTTCGCCCGACAAAGCAATGTACGGATTGGGTTTTCTCCGGACAGCAGCCTTTGCGGATTGGAGTGGACTGCGCCCAATGTCTGAATTGGAATTTGAAAAAATTTGTCGCGGGTACAATACACCTGCCGTGCCAAACGAATATGTCTGGGGTAATACGTCAATTGTACAGTTAGGCTCGGTTGATAATAATGATATGCCTGATGAATCAGTAAACAGTCCATCCACTTCGAATGCCAACATTGGCAATCTATTACCGTACACTACCCGGGTAGGTATTTTTGCACGCCCTACAGGATCTACACGAACACTCAGTGGTGCCACCTATTATGGAGTGATGAATATGGGAGACAATGTAGCCGAGATATGTTTTACGATGAGTACTGCAGATGGCCTCTCTATTGATGCTTCTGTTAATGGTGATGGTTACCTGAATGCTGCAGGAACTTCGGATATTCCAAACTGGACGCTGTATCAAGCGTATGGTGTAAGAGGTGGAGCTTATAACATGGGCGTCGTTAATGCAAGAACATCCGATCGACAATATGCCGGCTACTTCTCCAGCTATCCGTACGATGTCAATATTTCTTCAAATGGTTTTCGGCTGGTAAGAAGCATCCCCTAATCATAACGGAAAAATCATTCTCAATGAAAATAATCACATTCACATTGTGGCTGAGTCTCTGTACACAATTTACAAAGGCACAACCGCCAAATAATGGAATCTTTACCGGTGGTAACGGTGATGGATATACGATGTTTAGCTACAACCCGGCAATTCCTGTTATTTACACAGGTGGTTCCGGAGATGGAGAATCGGTTGCAGGCTATCAGCAATCCATCAGCAACCTTTTTGGAGGAGGCGTTGGAGACGGATGGGCATCTATCTCCTTTCAACAACCGGTCAGTGCCATATTTGATGGTGGAGATGGTGACGGATGGGCATCAGTAATGAGCATAAGAGCAGACAATAATGTGTACCGGGGTGGTAGTGGCGACGGATGGTCATCTACCTATAAACCCATGGGACCTCTCCCTGTCACAATGAAATACTTCAAGGCGACCAAACAAAATGAACATACCGCATTCATCGAATGGGAAACTACCCGGGAAGAAAATGTCTCACATTTCGAAATTGAAAGAAGCGATGATGCGATTACTTACAGGAAAATAGGCTCAACAAAAAGTCATGGAGATAGAAGGGGTGCACAATACAACTTTACAGACACCCGGGTTCCGGATGGTACCAAATATTACCGCCTGAAATCGTTAGATAGGGACGGAAAATTTACCTATTCACCTTCCAGGGTATTAAGGTTTGGAAACTCCTCCGACCAGTTTGCAAAATTCTATCCAAATCCGACAAAGGGTCTGCTGAATATCAGTATCCCTTCCGGCTTGACAGGGCAACCGCTTGTTATCAATATCAGCAATTCTTCCGGTGCAGTAGTTGACCAAAAAAAGATTACAGTATCCGGTGCGGGAGCCACACAAATCAACCTCGCTAAATTGCCCAAAGGAATTTATCTGATTCATTTAAAATCAAGAAACGTCAATACTACGCAACGCATCGTTTTACAGTAATACAAGTTTAAAAGAAAGCAATCTGAAGCAGGGCCGCCTGATATGGGTGGCCTTTTTGTAGCAATACAAATTCAATTTGAATTTTACCCCTAAGGTGAAAACAAAAAAAATGACCGTCCAAATATTTCATGGAAACGGTCATCTAATAATATCCTGCTATTCTTTATTTCGAAGCTTCAGGTTCTTCTTTAGAAGTTTCTTCAGCTTGTGGTTCAGCTTTTACCTCTTCAACCTTTTCTTCAGAAGTGGCAGTCTTCTTGCTTCTACTTCTTCTGGTCTTCTTAGAAGCCGATGCAGACTCATCCGTACCGCGGCCATAAACTTCATTGAAGTCCACCAATTCAATCATAGCCAGTTCAGCATTGTCTCCCACCCTTTTACCCAACTTGATAATACGGGTATATCCACCTGCACGACCACCAATCTTCGGGCTTACGGACTCAAAGAGTTCCTTTACAGCATCCTTATCATTCAGGCTGCCAAATACGATACGACGCTGATGGGTGGTATTTTCTTTTGCCTTGGTGATCAAGGGTTCTACATAAGGTCTTAACGCCTTTGCTTTAGCCAGTGTAGTCACAATTTTCTTGTGCTGAATTAACTGACTGGCCAGGCCGCTCAACAGTGACTTTCTGTGGCTGGCGGTTCTGCCTAAATTATTTATTTTATCTCCGTGACGCATAATTACAATTTTATAAAATCAAACGATTAAGATTCATCATCCAGTCTCAATTTGGAAAGATCCATCCCAAAGCCAAGGCCTCTTTCATTCAACACCTGCTCAATCTCACTCAGTGATTTCTGACCAAAATTCCTGAATTTCATCAGGTCTTCCTGTTCGTATTGAACCAATTCACTCAGAGAATTAATTTTTGCAGCTTTCAAACAGTTGAATGCTCTCACTGAAAGATCAAGATCTTCCAAAGGAGTTTTCAGCACTTTTCTTAACTGAAGGGTTTGCTCATCCACCATGTCCTCTTTTCTCTCTTCCTTATTATCAAACGTGATATTCTCATCGGTGATAATCATCAGGTGCTGAATCAAAATCCGCGAAGCCTGCTTTACAGCCTCTTCCGGATGAATTGTACCATCGGTTATTACTTCCATAACCAATTTTTCAAAGTCAGTTCTCTGCTCAACACGAGTATTCTCAATGCTGTATTTCACATTTTTGATTGGAGTGTAAATCGCATCTACCGGAATGTATCCGAAGTGACTGCTCTTTTCTTTTGATTCTTCAGCGGGTACATAACCTCTGCCTTTGTTGATGGTTAATTCAATATCAAGCCGTGCAGAAGGATCCATCGTGCAGATCAGCAGTTCAGGGTTCATCACCTCAAAACTTGGAGAAGCCTCTCCGATCATACCTGCCGTGAACTCAGTTTTATTCTTTAGGTTCAGGGTAATTTTTTCTGTACCCGGATCGTGTTCTGTTTTCTTTTTGAAACGAACCTGTTTCAGATTCAGAATAATTTCTGTCACATCTTCGGTAATCCCTTTCAGTGTAGCAAATTCATGATCTGCTCCTGGGATATTCACTCCCACAATAGCATAACCCTCCAAAGAGTTAAGCAACACTCTGCGCAATGCATTTCCAATGGTAACACCATAACCAGGTTCCAAAGGCTTGAACTCAAACTGCGCTTCGAAATGTGTACTTTTTTGAAGAACAATTTTATCCGGTTTTACAAAATTTAAAATGGCCATTTTATATATTTTGTTTTATTTGATTATTAAGATTGAGATCCAGTTTACTTACTGTACAATTCCACGATTAAAGATTCCTTGATGTTTTCCGGAACGCTTTCTCTTTCAGGATATGCCAGAAAAGTACCTTTCATGGTGCTTTCATTCCAATCAATCCAGTTAAATTTTGGATTTTTTGGTTTCAGATTTGAAGTAATTGATTCATTGTGTGCGCTTTTTTCCTTCAAGCCGATAATATCTCCCGGCTTTAACGAGTAAGAAGGTACATTGACGACCTCATTATTCACTGTCACATGCTTGTGCGATACAAGCTGGCGCGCAGCCTGGCGGCTTGGGGCAATCCCCATTCTGAAAATCGTATTATCCAGACGAGCCTCAAGCAATTTAATAAGCATTTCACCTGTTACCCCTTTACGGCGTACTGCTTCACTAAATGTTTTCTTGAATTGTCTTTCAAGCACACCGTAGGTGTATTTTGCTTTTTGCTTTTCTCTGAGCTGCAATGCATATTCGCCCAGGCTTTTCCTCTTACGGGCTGCACCATGCATTCCCGGAGGGTTGCTGTTCTTATTCAGCCATTTACCATTACCGGTAATTGGCTCTCCGAATATTCTGGAGATTTTTGTTTTTGGTCCTGTGTAACGAGCCATGTTTGAATTGATTTTTTAGTGCCGGTATCTCATCATTAAAAATCTAAAATCAATGAGACACCCATTTATTAAATATTAATTAAACTCTTCTTTTCTTTGGAGGGCGGCAGCCATTGTGAGGAAGTGGGGTAATGTCTTTGATCATTACAATTTCAATTCCTGACTGAGCCAGGGAACGAATAGCACCCTCGCGACCTGATCCCGGGCCTTTTACAAATACATCCACTCTTTTCAGTCCTGCATCCATCGCAGATTTGGCAGCATCTGCTGCAGCCATCTGGGCAGCGTAGGGGGTATTTTTCTTAGACCCCTTAAACCCCATTTTTCCTGCAGAAGACCAGGCAATTACCTGTCCCTGCTTATTGGTGAGGCTGATAATGATGTTGTTGAAACTGGCGTTGATGTGAGCGTCGCCATAGTTGTCCACTTTAACTACTTTTTTCTTTGATGTAGTCTTTGTGTTTGTTGCTTTTGCCATAATTAATTTTGTAGGTAATCTTATTAATGTTTCCCGCTGTCAAGCGGTTGTATTTAACCTCCCTCAGGCTTGTACAAGATCAGGTAAATACAAAATTTTCAAGCCTTATTAATTCAAAAGAATCAATTTTTATTTCTTAGGAGCCTTTTTCTTTCCGGCTACTGTTTTACGCTTACCCTTCCTTGTACGGCTGTTGGTACGTGTGCGCTGTCCGCGTACAGGCAATCCCTTACGGTGCCTTAATCCGCGATAACAAGCGATATCCAGCAATCTTTTGATGTTTGTCTGCACTTCGCTACGGAGGGCACCTTCAGTCTTGACCTCAGATGAGATAATATTCCGGATAGCAGCCTGATCCTCATCTGTCCATTCATTCACCTTTTTATCATAACTGATATTGGCTTTGTCTAAAATGTACTGAGCTGTAGATCGGCCAATACCAAATATATAGGTAAGACCTATCTCGCCTCTCTTATTCTTGGGTAAATCGATACCGGCAATACGTGCCATATTCTATTTCTGTTTTTAAATTGTAATTAACCTTGTCTTTGTTTAAAACGTGGATTCTTCTTGTTGATCACATACAACCTGCCCTTCCTCCTGACTATCTTACAATCAGCGCTTCTCTTTTTTATGGATGCCCTAACTTTCATAATTTTCGTTTTTTTAAAGCCTTTGTCCTAATTGTTTTTATATCTGAAAATGATACGTCCTCTGGATAAATCATAGGGACTCATTTCTACTCCTACCTTATCTCCCGGTAAAATCCGGATATAATGCATCCGCATCTTGCCGCTGATTGTTGCCAGAATCTCATGACCATTTTCAAGCTTTACCCTGAACATAGCATTGGACAAGGCTTCCAAAATAGTACCATCTTGTTTTATAAGTGCCTGCTTAGCCATTTTTGATTTTGGGAGCGCAAAGATAGGTTTATAAATCCACAATTTGAAAAAAATAAAATAAATGGCTTGTGTTTTGCATTATATTAAAGTCGAATTATCATTTTTTTTTGAATAAAGTTAATTTGCCGGTCTCCGGATGGCCAAATTTCCATTATTCCTCATCCGTTAAACGCTGGTTTTAAATGAAAAATTTACTCTTCTTTGCCTTAGCCGCCACCTTATTTACAGGTTGTAAAAAAGATAGTAGTGACAACAATGGTACCCCTGATGCACCTCCGTATATAAACTCTAACAGCGGCAGCATTTGGTTGTATCATCAGATCAATAATTCTACCGGAACACCTGTAGAATCCGATTATACCGTTACTTCTACTACCAGGGATACTACTATCGAAAGCAAGACCTTTCATATTTACGGATATTCCTTTGGAGGATTTCAATACCTCAATCAAAGTAATTCAGATTACTACCAATTTGATTCTCTGCCGGTAATCGGGAATGCCCTGGTAAGACTTTATCTAAAAACGAATCTGAATGTAGGAAAGAGTTGGACTCAGGACATAAGCGTACCTGTTCCAAACCTGCCAACCACTATACCCGTGAGGATCACAAATAAAATAGCGGATAAGGACAACAGAACCGTAAATGGAATTGCCTACGAAAACGTAATCCATGTACAAACCACTCTATCTTCAAGTCTAATACCGTCCGACGCACTGAATTCAGCAATAGATATGTATTACGCACCCGGCTACGGCCTGATTGAAAGCAGCGTAATCGTGAAACTGGATTATATGGGCATGAAAGAAAATGTGAATATCAAATCCACTTTGACTTCTGCCGTGTTGAAATAACAAATTCTCAGATCGACTGATCGTTCAGATGAACTTTGGTCATTGCCAGATAATGATTTTGAAGTTCATGCAGTGCAATGGGATTCAGGATATGCCTTTTCTCATCCCTATACCAAATTTCAAATTGAGAAAAGTCGTCCTGCCTGGGAATCTGAATTCTGAAAGCGCCTTTCATGTACTTAACTGACCCGTCGTCATTGACCTTTTTCTGAAAATTCATCTTTAGCAAAGCTGCTTCATCCAGCGGGATTGGGTCCAACTCTTCACTTTTGAAGAAAAATCTTTGAACTCCATTGTAAACGCCCACTTCTTTTTCATCGTGATTGAAAGCAACCACCTCCCCCTGCCATATCTTTCCCTCCGTTTTTGCAAGGACATAATCGCCATTTCTTAATTCACTGAATTTGATCATTGGTTAAATTTTTGCCTAATTTAATGAATTTGTATTTTTCAGCATGAACAGATAAAAAAATAATCTCATTTTCCTCTATTCTGCCCAACTCATCACATAATTCGGGTCTTCAATCCCCAATGCATAATTTGTGAGCTTCAGAGGATGAAAAGTATCAATCATTACGGCAAGTTCACCGGTCGCTGTCTGACCAATACTCTTTTCTACAGCACCGGGATGTGGCCCATGTGGAATTCCTCCCGGGTGCAGCGTAATCATTCCTTTTTCTACATGCTTCCTGCTCATAAACTCACCATCTACATAATACAATACCTCATCGCTGTCAATATTACTATGATTATATGGTGCAGGAATAGACTGAGGGTGATAATCGTACAATCTTGGCACAAAGGAACATATCACGAAATTCCTACCCTCAAAGGTTAAATGCACGGGAGGTGGTTGATGAACCCTGCCGGTAATAGGCTCAAAATCATGAATAGAAAATGCAAACGGATAGCAGCAGCCATCCCAACCAATCACATCAAACGGGTGATTTTTATAATGAATGCCATATTCCATTCCATTCTTCTTAGTGCGAATCAGAAAATCCCCTTCCTGATCAATGGTCTTGAGATCCTGAGGTACGCGGATATCTCTTTCGCAATATGGACTGTGTTCAAGCAACTGGCCAAATGGGCTTAAATACTTATGCGGATACCTGACCGGGCTATGGGACTCTACAATCAACAATCGGTTATGAGAATTTTTGAATGAAATCTGATAGATGGATCCTCTGGGTATAACCAGGTAATCTCCGTACCCAAAGGAAATTTCGCCATACTGGGTATGCAGGATGCCTTCTCCCTCATGGACAAAAATTACCTCATCACTATCTGCATTCTTATAAAAATAATCCTCAGTCCCACTCTCCGGAGATGCCAGAGAAATGATACAGTCTGAATTGAGTAATACCGGTTTCCGGCTCTTCAGAAAATCTGGTTCCCCCGAAATCATAAATCCTTTGAAACACCTGTGTTTCAACATTTTTTCTTCAGCGACCCGTGGCGTCACATCTACCGGATCATCTGTCCTGATAATCTGGGTGGGTGGATGTACATGGTATAAGAGAGAAGAGTCAGACGAAAATCCTTCTGTAGAGAATAACTGTTCTGAATATAAACCTCCGTCAGGTTTCCTGAATTGAGTATGTCTTTTATGTGGCACCTTCCCTGATTTTACGTAATGTGGCATTATTCAATCATTTTATATTTAAATCAAAATAAATTAATAGCTATGAAGGACAAATTTCAAAAAAAGTTTTTTAAACATTTGTAATTGAAACAAAAGTAGCTATATTTGTTTGCCATTCATTCAATCCTATCTAACCAACCCACTGCGTTTTTATAACCTTACCACCCCAGTCTGGTTAGAATTACTAGCAAAGTTTCCAGGAAAACCCCTTATGCTGTTTCGTTCAGCCAGAGCCATCAAATCAACTCTTATTCCTATGATGACAATAATGAATATTATAGGATAAAAAGTTGAATGAAAATGAAAATGATGAAAAAGAAGGTGCTTTGCATTGAGCAAAATTATTCTTTAGGGTTTGTAATAAAAACTGTTTTGAGTGAGTCATTCAATGTGATCAACGTTCCCAATGCGTTTGATGCCATGAATGAATTGAGCCAGGAGGAAATCGATTGTATTATTCTGAGTGTAGAACAAAAGAATGTGCAATCACTGGAACTTCTGAAACACTTACATTCAAGCAGCCTTTTGAAGGATATACCCGTTGTGGTGATCAGTGATTATGAGGATGAGAAGTTAAAATCCGCATGCATAAAACACAACGTTTCTGAAACCTTTAAGAAGCCTTTTGATCCACTTAAGCTATTGGAATCAATCAGGGTACTTTGTAGTCCGGTTGATACCACTCAGATTCTATTTAAGAAAAGAAAAGTTTTGAATCTGAATTGAAATCTATGACCATCCATTTATTCCATGAATTTCCATTAATTGTTTTTAATCAATAACCCACACACACAAACGAAAATGATTACTGGAACTGTACCTTTAAAGACTTTAACTACTTATGACCCGCAGCCACAGGCTGCGACGATTGAGCCATTGGCCAAAATCAGCGACAAATCTTCCTTTCTCTATATTGGCAATACCTCCGCACGTGCAATCGAATGCCTTTCTGTATTTCATGAATGTTATGATTTACACTCATTTGATGGTGCAATTGATGCCCTTTGCCAATTGCGTGAAACCGGAATTACGCCAGACTTTATTGTAGTAGATCAGTCGCTGAACGAAAAAGAGTTTGCCAATTTCGTACTTTGGCTTCATTCAAATAAATGGAGCTATATAGTCCCGGTTTTGTACAACGAAACTGCACTAAATGAAAATGAGCTAATCAGACTCAAGGAACTGAGCCTGGCAGATGACATCGTCAATATAAAAGAATTCTGCAGCCAGTTGGAGAGTAAGGCAGTTTTTATCCGGAATTCCAAGATGGAGGCAACTCCGGAGTCTGAGCATCCCCGTGAAAATGAAAAAAAGTCTCCGGAAAGAGTCCCTACAGGAAAGCGAATATTTGATATTATCGCCTCATCAATATTGATACTACTTCTTTCCCCCATCCTTTTGATGATTGCCCTGATCATCAAATTTGAGAGTAAGGGACCCGTTATTTACAAATCAAAGCGGGCAGGCAGAGGATTTAAAATCTTTACTTTCTATAAATTCAGGACCATGATCCAGAATGCGGATCAGGTGCTTGATGAGTACGCCGGATTGAATGTATATAGTAAGAATAAAAAAGGTTCCCAGTTTATTAAGATAAAGAATGACCCAAGAGTGACCGGATTTGGAAGTTTCTTAAGAAATACCAGCCTTGACGAGTTGCCACAACTATTCAATGTACTCCGTGGTGATATGTCTATTGTAGGTAACAGACCTTTACCTCTGTATGAAGCATCTACCCTTACTACAAATACCAGTTCAGAAAGATTTATTGCTCCTGCGGGTATTACAGGCCTGTGGCAGGTCACCAAAAGAGGAAGGGAAAATATGAATGCAGAAGAACGTATCGGCCTCGACATTAGCTATGCGAGAAACCAAAGCTTTATGCTGGACTGCAGCATATTGGCAAAGACTCCCCTTGCGTTATTTCAAAAGTCTAATGTGTAGGAACTTTTCCTGCATTTAAACTTATTTAAGATGGACAACCTAAAGGAACCCTTCATTTCCATAATTACCCTTAATTGGAATAACACACCTTTGACTCTTCAATTTCTGGAAAGCACAAGAAAATTGAATTACAGCAATTATGAAATTCTTGTGTGTGATATGAACAGTAATATTGATCCGACAGAAGAGATATCGAAAGGTAATTTTCCAAATACAAGAATTCTGAAGAGTGATAAGAACCTTGGCTGGGGCCCGGGAAATAACTGGGGAATGAAACAGGCAAAAGGCGATTACTTCTTTATAGTAAACAACGATACAGAATTACCACCCGATCTGCTCAGGCAATTAATAGAACCTTTTTTTGATTCAACCTACACAGGCGAAAACAAAATCGGTGTGGTATGCCCAAAAATCAAGTTTTTTGACGATCCCACCGTGATTCAGTATGCAGGTTTCAATCCGGTAAATCCGGTTACAGGAAGAAACTCGGCTATTGGTAATCACGAAAAAGACCATGGACAATATGATAAAAAATATTTCACCTGGTCTGCTCACGGTTGCGCCATGATGGTAAAGAAAGAAGTAGTTCAGAAGGTAGGTATGTTTTCTGAAAAGTTCTTTATTTATTACGATGAATTGGACTTGAGCACCCGGATTATTAACGGAGGATATAAAATTCTTTTCAACGGAAATGCTGAGATCTACCACAAGGAATCAATGTCTATGGGCAAGAAGAGCAGTTTGAAGACGTATTTTCTGACAAGAAACAGAATTCTTTACATGCGAAGAAATTCAAACAAATTGCAATATGCAGGCTTTGTTATATTTTTTCTTCTGTTAAGTACCCCAAAAGCAGTACTTTCATATTTATCCGAAAAAAAATTTGATCATATCAAATCATATTTTAAGGCTATCCGGTGGAATTTAAGAGAATCTAAATATTCAATATAAAATTCAAGATGAATAAGTTAAGAACATGGATGCAGCTATTAAGTCAAATCAAGGTAACCGGTGCAGTTGCATTTAGTTCAAAGGTTCTCTCAAGGCAAATGCTGAATAACGTCAATTTTGAAAATGCAGATACTATAATTGAATTGGGAGCAGGTTGCGGTTGTATTACTAAGAACATCGCCAGGCAAAAGAAAAAAAGTTGTGTATTTCTCATCTTCGAGATCAACAAATTGTTTTGTGAAATACTTGAAGAAAAGATTAAAGGCGAGAACATTCATATTATCAATGACAGTGCAGAAAATATGGAATTTTACCTAAAGAAATATGCAGGAAAATCAACCGCAGATTTTGTAATTTCATCACTCCCCCTGACCATACTCAGTCAAAAGGTCAAAGAAAATATCTTTCTGTCGCTGAAACATGTCATGAACCATCATTCCTCCTACATCCAATATGGATACAGCAAAGAGCGCTACAAAAAATTACTTCATGAATTCAAGACATTAAATACATCTTTTGTCTTGATAAATATCCCTCCTGCATACGTCTTTAACTGCAAGATTGAAGTTGCAAATCAACAACCAAGAAAACTTATAAAGACCCCGGACCTTCAAATATATAACACCTGATATCAAGAGAACACCAACCATTGAGAACCTTCGCTACAGACAAAGACACTCAGGCACATGAACGTAATTCACATTTTTCTTTGGATCATTTTTATTGCAATCAATGTCTTCTTTGCGCTGCAGTTCCTGCTTCCAATAATCCTCTTTATATTCCATTTCATTTTACCCAAATCCCCTCAAAAATTACTTAAAAGATACCGGGTAACGAATGACAAGGAATTTGATTTTGCAGCAATCATTACAGCTCATCAGGATGCACGCTTCATAATGCCTTTGGTAGATTCCTTACTCAAACAGAAATACGAAAACTATGTAATCTATGTCGTTGCTGATGATTGTGACATCCGCAATCTTCAGATTAATGACCCTAAAGTGGTTATGCTAAAACCTCAGATTGCATTACATGCAAAGATCAAATCTATCAAATATGCCATTGACAGATTTACCAGAGACCACGATGCTCTTATCATCTTTGACAGTGATAACCTGGCCCACCCAAATTTCCTCTCAAACCTGAATCAGTATTTCCAAAGAGGATTCAAAGTAGTGCAGGCAAATATGCTTTCTAAAAATCTGGACTCTGCATTTGCCAGATTAGATGCTTTGGGACACACTTATCACAACTTTCTTGAGCGACAGGTAAAAATGGAATTGGGAATCACCTCCTCTATCCTTGGGCTCGGACTCGCTATAGATATGAATATTTACAAGGAAGTTGTCTTTAAGAATGAACTGGGAGGTTTCGATAAGAAACTGCAGGTACATCTTACTTTATCTGTTCCTGCTATAGCCTACGCCAAAGATGTCCTTGTATATGATGAAAAGGTAGAAAGCGGAGCCGCTTTTGAAAAGCAAAGGACACGCTGGATCTACACCTATTTCGAATATTTTAATGACAGTATTTACTTTCTGCGAAGATCGTTGAAAAATTTTAACGCCGGAAGGTTGCTGCTTGCATTCAATATGCTCAGGCCACCAATGTTTATGACGATCTCTATGGCTCTGGTCTGTATGGCTCTCTGGTTTTTTATCCGTCCGCTATACGGATGGTTGTGGCTTGCACTCCTTCTACTTTACACGATCAACTTCATACTGATTGCGACAACTCAAAGTCAGCAAAAGGGAATCTCTACCGCATTCTTCTTTATACCCGCTATGGTATTCAGACAATTCAGGTCACTATTCAGGATTAAGCAGGCAAAGAAAAGTTTCCTCAAGACAGAGCATCAAAAGGTTATCTATATCAAGGAGCTTTTAGACAATGGAGGATAAACTCATCGAAAAAAGCACATTAATCTTAAAAAATATTCAATGGGTGGTATCCAATAGTTCCTTCAGATTTTTATTTTCAAAATTTTTCCGGTATTCAATAACGAATTAGAATTTCAACCCTATATTTGTATCCGTCTCATGTATAGAGCATCCGATCATATTACAGGTTACTCCATTTCTACGCAATCTATTATTGGCGTTACAACCGGTATTACCCGCAAGGGTTAAGCAATATCATATCCATCCATTTGGTGTATCCATACCTGTAAGTTTACAGGATATTCATTTCAATAAAATACCTTTCTTAAAATAATTATATGGTTGTATTAAAATTCGGCGGCACTTCTGTGGCCAACCCGGAAAACATGGCAAAAGTGCTCAATATCGTCAAAGACGCAATCCACAATGAGGGCAGGGTACTTGTGGTTCTTTCTGCACTCGGTGGAATTACCAACAAACTACTCGAAGCCGCCTCACAGGCAGTGGAGGGTGAAGAGAGATACCAACTTACCATCGATGAAATCACAGACCGGCATGTAAAATTTGTAAAAGAGGCAATTCAAATTCAGAGGCAGAGTACCCTGTTAACAAGAGTAAAAGAGCTGTGCAATGAAATAGAAGATATCTGCAAGGGGATTTTTCTGGTCAAAGAACTGACAGCCCACTCAAAAGACAGAATCAGCGGGTATGGTGAAATCCTGTCAACAACTATTTTTTCTGAATTGCTTTCTGAAAATGGTATTGAGAATACGCTCCATGATTCTTCAAAGTTGGTAAAGACCAATAGTGATTTTGGAAAAGCCACAGTGGATATGGTAAAAACAAAGGCAAATATTGAAGGTATTCTTACTGAAGACAGAAATCAATGCCTCGTCTTCCAGGGATTTATCGGAAGCGACCATCAAGGCAGGAGAACAACTCTTGGCCGGGGTGGTTCAGATTATACCGCATCAATTTTAGGTGCTATTGCAGGAGCAAAAAGAATAGAAATATGGACTGACGTTTCAGGCATGATGACTGCAGATCCATCTCTGGTAAAAAATGCAAAAGTAATCCATGAAATTTCTTATGAGGAAGCCTTGGAACTGTCACACTTTGGAGCAAAGGTTATCTATCCTCAAACCATTTCCCCGGCTCTTCAAAAGCAAATTCCGGTGCTTGTAAAAAATACGTTTGACCCAGGACATCCGGGAACAAGCATTCAGCAAAAGGCTGAGATCAATGGCAACCCAATTCGTGGAATCAGCAGTATGCGAAAAGTGGCTGTCATTACTTTGGAAGGAAGTGGGATGATAGGAATTCCGGGTATTTCCAAACGACTTTTTGAAACACTCGCTCAGGAAAGGATTAATGTCATTTTAATCTCACAGAGTTCTTCGGAATATAGTATATGTGTTGCCATTGAAGAAGCATTGGCAGACCAGGCAAAGATTGCCATTGACAACACTTTCTCGATGGAGATTGCTACCGGAATGGTAAAACCCGTTCAGGTAGAAAGAAGCCTCTCTATAGTAGCCCTTGTCGGAGACAATATGAAAAGACGGGCAGGTATGAGTGGTAAAATGTTCAGTGCACTCGGACGCAATGGAATCAATGTAAGAGCGATTGCTCAGGGATCTTCAGAAAGAAATATTTCTGCAGTGATTCTTGAAACAGACGTAAGGAAAGCGATTAATGTGCTTCATGAAGAGTTTTTTGAAAACACTTATAAGCAAATCAACTTATATATCTGCGGAACCGGGAATGTAGGAAAGAAACTTATGGATCAGATCATGACTCAACAACAGGTTTTGAAAGATAAAATGAGAATTCAACTAAGGGTTGTGGGATTGGCCAACAGCCGCAAACAATTATTTTCGGATGAACAAATCAATCCCGACGGATGGCAACAGGAACTCAACAACGGGGATCCGATGCAGATTGATCATTTTATACAACAGATAATATCTGATAATAAACGAAATGCCGTATTTGTGGATATGACTGCAAGTAATGAGGTTGCCATGCAATACCCGAAGCTCTTAGAAAAAAGTATTTCAGTCATCGCCTGTAATAAAATAGCCTGCTCCTCTTCCAACGAATACTACCAGCAATTAAAATCCCTTGCATACCGGCACAATGCAGTTTTCCTTTTTGAAACCAATGTAGGCGCCGGACTACCGGTATTGGGTACACTAAACGACCTGTTAAGGAGTGGCGATGAAGTTGTGCGGATAGAAGCCGTACTGAGCGGTACACTAAATTTTATCTTCAACCACTATACCGGCGAAAACACATTCAGTGAAGTGGTAAAACAGGCAGCTGCTGAAGGCTATACCGAACCTGACCCCAGACTTGACCTAAGTGGAATTGATGTAATGCGTAAAATTCTAATCCTTGCCCGTGAATCGGG
>CAYXAL010000008.1:31501-37083 GCA_964463015.1 uncultured Ginsengibacter sp. | reverse complement strand
AAAGGAGCCGGTGCAGGAGCTGAAGTGACAGCCTCCGGTGTATTTGCAGACATTTTAAGAGCCATCAGATCATGAAATCAAATTTAACCCGTCAGGAGATAGAATTGCGTGTACCAGCGACTATCGCAAACATTGTCTGTGGATTTGATATTCTTGGATTTGCAGTAAGAGAACCATTTGATACCATTCAAATGAGAATCACCAAGGAAACCGGAATTCAAATTCATCATACAGACAACTTCGGACTTCCGGAGAATCCCGACATGAATGTGGCCGGGATTGCTCTCCAGGCAATGCTGAAGGAACTGACTGATCCGCCGGGCATCTCTTTACAAATCCACAAGCACATCCTTCCCGGTAGCGGGCTTGGATCCAGTGGTGCAAGTGCAATGGGCGCTGTAGCAACCGCCAATGAATTATTTGGAAATATTTTTACACCCAATCAATTAATTCGTTTTGCGATGGAGGGTGAGAGAATGGCCGGAGGCGTAGCTCATGCAGACAATGTAGCCCCTTGCCTTTTTGGTGGAATTACCCTCCTGACTTCCGATCCGGATTTACAGGTAACCCCTCTCGGCTATCCTGAACTTTATGTAGTTATTCTGCATCCTCAGATAGAAGTAAAAACATCCGACTCAAGAAAAATTATCAAGAAAGAAATATCATTAAGAAAAGCTGTGGCACAATGGTCTTATGTGGCAGGGCTTGTAGCGGGATTTTGCAACAAGGATTATGAACTCATTCGCAGATCACTAAGAGATGTAATCTTTGAACCTGCCAGAAGTTTACTGATCCCAAATTTTTCTGAATTAAGATCGGTCGCAATAAAAGCCGGAGCATTGGGTGGCGGTATTGCAGGGTCCGGCCCGTCAGTTTTTATGCTCTGTGAAACTGAAACCATTGCCAATGAAGTAGAAACAGTCATGTCTCAGATCTATGTATCCACAGGGCTTGATTTTAAGACTTATGTAACCACTATTAACCCATCTTCCCTACTATGAAATACTTTAGTCTAAACGATCCTGATTTCAAAATTGACTTCAAACAGGCAGTACTCATGGGGCAGGCTCCGGGTAAGGGGCTATTTTTTCCTGAATACATTCCCAATCATGAAAAACAATTTCTGGAAAATCTGAAAGAATTGTCGAGAGAAGAAATCGCATTCCGGGTCATTGAGCCATTTGTTGGGGATTCCATCGATAAGGATACACTTAAAAAAATAGTCTCAGAAACAATAGATTTTGAAATACCATTGGTATATGTTGAAGACTCTGTTTATTCACTCGAACTCTTTCATGGTCCAACCGGTGCATTTAAAGATGTAGGAGCAAGATTTCTGAGCAGATGCCTTCAATATTTCTCCCAGAAATCAGGACATCGATCCACAATCCTGGTGGCCACATCCGGCGATACAGGAGGAGCTGTAGCGGATGCATTTTTCGGGATGGAGAATGTGGATGTCTTCATTCTGTTCCCATCAGGAAAAGTGAGTCAATTGCAGGAACTACAACTGACCTGTTATGGAAAGAATATTCATGCCCTTGAAGTGGATGGTTCTTTTGACGATTGTCAGATGCTGGTTAAGCAAGCTTTTGCTGATGAAACACTATCCAAAAAATTCAATTTCATTTCTGCAAATTCCATCAATATTGCCAGATGGCTTTCACAGCAGTTCTATTACTTTTTCGCATTGCAACAATGGCCACATGATGAACCGCCTGCCATCAGCGTACCGAGTGGTAATCTCGGAAATATCGCAGCAGGATTGTTAGCACAGAAAACAGGGTTGAAGATCAGGGCATTTATTGCTGCCTGCAATGAAAACAAATCTTTGGTCAATTACCTTGAAACAGGAATATTCGAACCTCAGGAAACGGTCACTACCGTGAGTAATGCCATGGATGTAGGCAATCCAAGCAATTTTAAACGTGTATTAAATTGTATTACGCGAAGGCAATCTCCAAAAGAATTATCAGGGTATAGTTTTACCTCTGAAGAAACATTAAATGCAATTACTTCCGTATTTGACAAATCAAAATATCTGATGGATCCTCATGGCTCTGTTGGCTATCTGGCTCTGAAAAAATACCAGGAAAGTCATCCTGACACAAAAGGAATATTTCTGGAGACTGCTCATCCGGCTAAGTTTGATAATATTATTCAATCAAAACCAGGAATTCAAATAAGTGTACCCATACGGTTTTCACAATACGACAAAGCCCAATCGCATAGCAGGAAAATATCTGTTGAATTCAATGCTCTAAAAGAAAGTCTTCATTGAATGCAGAAGAATTACAAGAGGAAGCAATTACATTTGTCAGATCAAAACATGTTTGACTGAATGAGTCTTCTAAAAAATACATTCCTGAATTTTTCAAATGGGTTACCCATAGGATTTTTAAAACGAATCAGCCCGATAGATATTTATCTGCCTTATCATCATCTGGTAAGAGAAGATTCTGCACCCTTCGTAAAACATCTGTATTCTTATAAGAATAAAAAACAGTTTGTTCAGGATATAGATTTCTTACTGAAGAATTTTGAACCTGCCGACATAGACCACCTGGTGTCTTATGTAAAAGGTGAAGCGAAACCCAAGGCCAACCAATTGCTTCTCACTTTTGATGATGGTTTTAAAGAAGCAGCGACAACGATCGCACCAATCTTATATCAAAAAGGAGTGCCTGCAATTTTCTTTTTAAACAATGAATTCATCGGAAACAAAAAACTTTTCTACCGGCTAAAGATCAGTCTTCTGATTGAAGAATTGATCAACAACCCGGACCTGGCCCCGACCTATCAGAAACACTTACTCACTTCCTCCACAGCTACTGAGAGCCTGGTTACTGAGTTGAAAAAAACAAATCAACTGAATCAGTACCGCTTGGATGAAATAGCCCATGAAACAGGTTATGACTTTCAAAATTTTCTGGACAAGGAAAAACCTTTTGTCACCGGTGAACAGGTAGATGGGTTAGTGAAAATGGGATTCACGATTGGAGGGCACAGTCTGGAACATCCCTATTTTGAATTGCTTGACGAGCAGGAGCAATGCAGACAGGCAATATCCTCCGCCAATTCGATTAAGGAAAGATTTCATCAGAAATATTCTTTACTCTCCTTTCCTCATTCTGATTCCAATATTCGTTCTAACGTGCTGGAAAATATATTGCGAGGCGGTGTGGATGTCCTCTTTGGAATTCAGAACCAACTGCCGGAAATCCATCACCGGATGTTGCATAGGTTTAATGCAGAACGCCCTGAGATTTCCCTTAAAAAACAGGTAAAGGCCGAGATGATGCTTGCTGCAATTCTGAAAATCTTTGGGCAATTCAAAGTCAAAAGAACATGAACTATTTCAGATCTTTGAATTTGTAAATTTTTCCTGCATCTCCCAAAATATTCTGTTCGGGTTCTCTGAACACAGGATTGGCAAGACTTGCAGAAGAATCAAATCCGGAGATAGACAGTCTTCCAATATCTATCATGGTATAAAATGCATTTACAGCAGAGCTGACTTTCTTATTGGCATTCGCACGCAATGCATCATACACCTGCGGATAATTCTGAACATATTTTTTATCCAACCATACGAAGAAAGGAACAACCGCCGTCGCTTTCACCGGTTTATAGGAGTGGAAGTATGTGTTGTCGTTGTTATCATCCAGGCTCTCCCCATGATCACTTACAAACAAAAATCCCGATTCACTGTTCAGATTCCTAAGTGTATCTGCGATACATTTTAGAATATAATCAGAGTATAAAATCGAGTTGTCATATTCATTGACAATTTCTTCTTTTGTAGGGTTTATCACATTCATCCGGTTACGATCGGAAGTGGGTACAAATTTTTGAAAAGCCGGTGGATATCTCAGGATATATCTCCAGTGGCTTCCAATCAAATGGAGAAGAATAAAAATATTCTTTTTGGGATTTTTATTGATGACATCGCTCATCAACGGTAGGATAGATTCATCATAGGAGCCGGTAAAGTTTGTTTCATTCTCTCCATGACTGCTGTAAATTGCGGTATCACCATCTGTAAAATGCATTCCTATGTTTCCGGATAATCCATAATGCGATTGATTGGAAACCCATGCGGTATAATACCCGGCCTCCTTAAAGGCTGCAAGAATACTTTTTTCCCTGGTATGCTTTTCATAATCTTCAGGGGTAGCTCTCGTGATCAATTGTGGGACAGAAAGTATGGTCATCGTACCTCCTGTAACTGCATCTTTAAAACTCACAAAATTATTGAGCTTTTCAATTTCCGGCGAGGTTTCTCTCTGATATCCGTTGATATGCCAGTGATCTGCTCTGGATGCTTCACCGATGATCATCACAAATATTTTTCTGTTGTGATCACTTGTATCTTTTTCGACTGCATTAAAGGTGAAGTTTTTCGTTTCCTTCTTATATCGTTCCATATTTCCAAGCTCGCTGTGAAGTAAAGAAAATATGGATTGCATCCGGTATGGATAATACGTACGATAGGTATTACGTAAAATGGAAGTATAATACCTCATGTCCGTTGTACGAATCAAAGGGATCAGGGCAAAGCCGATGATTCCGATTAATGAAACTACCACCCCTTGTCTCCATGTAAGCTTAGAGGGCAATTTGGAGGCTAATTTAATAAACAACCAAAGTATAAATGCCATCGCAAGGATCACTAAAATAATCTTCCACCCAAGCAATTCTTTGGCTTCCTCTACATTGGTATCCAATACCAGGCCTACCATTTCGGCATTTACCTGAATATTCATATAAAAGACAGGGAAAAGCATGAAGGGGATAAACGCAGAAAGAATCCCAAGTATCCAGTAATATATCTTCATTCTTCTGCAAAAAATAACTACCGGAATTAAAAGAAGCAATTGTACAATCACAAATCCACTGACTGCATAATTGAATACGCTGTTCTTGATAAAAAATACAAGGTCAGGGAATAGTACCAGAATTGTCAGCAGAGATACTATTAAATAATAAAATGCAAGTTTTCTGAAATTGGTTTTGAGGGCGGAAAAAAGTCTTTTTATCATCTGCCTATGTTGAAATTAAAATGTTGAACCTGACCGACTCTAAATAGAATCATTTACAATATTTATCAACTCTTCCTCTGACTTTATAAGCACATCTCTCACCTTGCTCCCCTGACTGGGGCCTACCACTCCGGCTGCTTCAAGCTGATCCATCAAACGGCCTGCACGGTTGTATCCCAATTGCATTTTTCTCTGCAATAAAGAGGTGCTGCCACTTTGCGTTTGTACAATCAGGCGTGCAGCCTCGAGAAACCTGGAATCCCTTTCCGATATATCAAACGCCTTCGCTTCAAAATCTTTCTCGTCCACATACTCAGGCAGTTTATAGGCTTCGGGATAGCCCTTCTGTCCACCGATGAAATCTGTAACATTATCTACTTCGGGCGTATCTACAAACGCGCATTGTACCCTGGTTATTTCACCATTGTAGCTAATGAGCATATCTCCCTTTCCAATCAACTGCTCAGCTCCTCCCGTATCCAGGATGGTACGGCTATCAATTTTGCTGCTCACCTTAAAGGCAATACGTGCCGGGAAGTT
>CAYXAL010000008.1:0-31401 GCA_964463015.1 uncultured Ginsengibacter sp. | reverse complement strand
GCTTCTTTCAAAAGATCATACCGGATATCCATCAGGGTACACAAGGCATTCAGCGTATGAATTACCTTCTTTGTATCGGTGATGATTGCATCTTCTTCATCCGGCAATTTTGCCAGGAAATGCTTTTCGATACTCTTATAAATACTCAGTTCTACCTTCTTTGGATCAATCAGTACAAACTTGATTTGTGACGGATGTTTTTTATAAAGCAGAGAAACAAGGATTGCATTCAATCCCACCGATTTACCCTGACCGGTAGCGCCGGCCATCAGAAGGTGCGGCATGCTTGTAAGATCTACTATAAAATTTTCATTGTCAATTTTCTTTCCCAGGGCAATCGGTAATTGAAAATTATTTTTCTGAAACTTTTCTGAATTCAGAAGAGTACGCATACTCACTACCGTCTTCTTCATATTGGGTACTTCGATACCGATAGTACCTTTACCGGGAATGGGAGCAATGATCCGGATCCCCAATGCAGCAAGGCTTAGTGCAATGTCATCTTCTAAGTTTTTGATTCTGGAAATACGCACACCGGGGTCAGGAATAATTTCATACAAGGTCACTGTAGGTCCTACCGTTGCATAAATTTTTTGGATGCCTATATCATAATTGCGTAGTGTCTCTTCAATTTTATTCTTGTTGGTTTCTAATTCTGATGCATCCTGCACGATTTGTTCACTACCATGCGCTTCTAAAAGATCGAGCGACGGATACTTGTAATTGGGAAGATCAATGACCGGATCGTAAGGCTCCTGTGTGATTTTTGGCTTTTGTTCTTCTTTCTCAGAATCACCGGAGATTGATTTATTCAGAGAATCGGCATTCTTAACTTCCAGTGTAAGTCCACTACCTGAGGATATTTCTTTAGGAAACGGAACTACCGGAGGTGTAGGTTTCTTAAGTTCCGCTTTATCCTTCGCTTCCGGTTTCTCTACCAGTTCCAATTCATTCAGGGGTGCATCAGGAACCGGGTTTTTGGTAAGTGGTTTGATTTTTTCCTGAGGAACAGGTTCATCTTCACTTTCAGATTTCTTTTCCGGAATCAGGTCAGTGAGCTTATCTTTTACCTTAGCCACATTAAATACCGGATTAAATCTCCAGATCAGGTAGCTGAAAAAGCAAACAAAAATCAACAGCGCAGTGCCTGCATAACCGATGGTATGCTGCAACCATTCATTGATACCATCTCCTACCCTGCCACCCCAAAAGAACTCTGCAGATCCGGAGGCAGTCGGGTTACCTACCTCATGTGTCAGGAAACTGGCTGTCACACTGACCACTAAAAGGCCCAACAAAACATACCTTAAATTCCGCCATACCGAAAAAAGTTTTTTGGGTGCTATACTATTTATCCCGACTACAAAAAAGAACAGGCAGAAAAAGAAACTGGCAATGCCAAACCCTCTTCTGAAAAACAAATCGGAGAAATATGCGCCTGCAGTACCCAATGCATTGGCCACCGGCTGGTCGTTGGATGGAAGCAATACCGATGCTCCCTGCTGAATAACGCTGAAATCTTTTTTCCAGGTGAACAGATAAGACAGAAAAGCAATAAAAAGCAATACTCCAATCAAAAGCAGGATGGTGCCTGCTATCTTGTGAGATCGCTCATCTTTCAGGATTTTTTTTACTTCTATTTTCTCCTCCTTATCAGCCTGAAACTTTGATGAATTGCTACCCTTCTTTTGTGAGGGTTTCTTTTTAGTAGCCATTACCTGCAAATATACTGCTTACTCGCATTTTCAATAATAGCGCATTACGCTTCATATTATCCTAAGAAAATTATTAAGGTATTGTTTATGGAAAAATTTATCTCTATGCAATTTTGCCCGAAAATTACTCACGACTATCTTGCAAGATTCCGGCAAACAACAAAATCCATCCTATAATAAAGCACAGCCCACCCAACGGAGTTACCGGGCCGATCCATTTCATCCCCGTGAGATTGGAAACATGCACATAAGTCAATGCATATAATGAACCACTAAACAAAATGATACCGGCAATAAAAAATATTCCGGACCATTTCATTACTGAATTCTTAAAATTGCTATACAGGATACCCACAGCGATCAGTGCAAAGACATGATAAAACTGATACCGCACACCGGTTTCAAAAATATTCACCGCATCCGGATCCACAATTTCCTTTAGCTTATGTGCTGCAAAGGCACCCATTGCAACCGACAATGCACCCAAAAGTGCAGCCGTTTTTAAATACCCCCTATGCATGATCCAGATTCTTTTTATTGTTTTTCTTCTGTCTGGTAATCTCAATTTTTCCATCCATACCCTTCAAATGATCCAAACTATTTTCATTGAGTCTATCTACCTCTAAAATGTAATCTGCCTGCTGATAGATGGGCTCCCGTTCTTTCAATTTGGATTGAATAAAAAACAGCAGTTCTGATTCATTCACCTTTTTCAACAAAGGCCTTTTTTCTGTTTCGTCCTTTACCCTGTCAAGAATGTATTGATCGCTTGCTTTAAGATAAATTACCACTCCGTTGTTCAACATCCAGTCCATGTTGTCAAAATAGCAGGGAGTGCCGCCCCCACAGGAGACCAACAGATTCTTTTTATACTCATTTTTCTTGAGATGATATTTTTCCAGTTCACGAAATTTTTCTTCTCCATGTTTTTCAAAGACTTCTTCAATTGTCATTCCAAACACTTTCTCAATTTCATGATCCAGATCTACAAAGATCATCTGCAGTTTTTTGGCCCAGATTTTCCCCCAATGGCTTTTGCCACTGCCCATAAATCCTATCAAAAATATATTAGGGATATTCATGTAAGATAGATTACTTAATTGTCTCAGGACAGCCCTGTCAGGAGAATGCATTGATTCCAGTGATATCTAACCCGGTAATCAACAAATGAATATCATGTGTTCCCTCATAAGTGATTACACTCTCCAGATTCATCATGTGCCGCATTACTGAATATTCGCCGGTGATACCCATTCCTCCCAACATTTGTCTTGCATCCCGGGCGATATTCGTGGCTATTTCACATGCATTGCGTTTGGCCATACTCACTTGTTGGGGAGTCACCTTCTTTTCGTTCATCAGCACTCCCAGCCTCCAATTCATCAATTGCGCTTTGGTTATTTCTGTAAGCATGATTGCAAGCTTTCTCTGCTGCAATTGAAATGACGCAATGGGTTTGCCGAATTGATTTCTTTCCTTAGCGTAACGTGCTGCCGTATCAAAACAATCCATAGCAGCGCCTACTGCGCCCCAGGCAATACCATATCTTGCCTTGGTGAGACAACTTAGCGGACCTTTCAAACCTTTGACCTTCGGTAAAATATTTTCTTTCGGAACTTTTACATTGTCAAATACCAACTCACCGGTAGCGCTGGCTCTCAGGCTCCACTTACCATGAGTAGTAGGTGTGGTAAATCCTTCCATTCCTCTTTCGAGTATCAGACCCTGCACTTCATTATTTTCATTCTTCGCCCACACCACAGCCACCTGTGCATACGGCGCATTGCTGATCCACATTTTACTTCCATTGAGGATCACATGGTCTCCTGCATCTTTAAACCGGGAGATCATAGAGGATGGATCACTGCCATGATCGGGTTCGGTAAGGCCAAAGCAACCGAGCCACTCACCGGAAGCCAGTTTGGGTAAATATTTTTTCTTTTGCTCTTCACTCCCATATTCAAAAATCGGAAACATGACCAATGATCCCTGAACGCTTGCTGTACTGCGCACGCCACTGTCCCCACGTTCCAATTCCTGCATCATGAGTCCATAGGAAATGTAATCCAACCCACCTCCTCCATACTCGGGAGGAACCGTAGGGCCAAAGCATCCCAGATCACCCAGTTGCTTTACAATCTGCTCGGGAAATTCTGCTTTTTGTGCATAATCTTCGATGATGGGAGATATTTCTTTCTTTACATAACTGCGTACCGATTCTCTGATGAGTTTATGTTCATCAGTCAGTAATTCATCTATCTTAAAATAGTCCGGAGACTCAAACAAATCTTTCTGTGCCATAAAATAAAACCTGATTAAGGTATCGATTTCAAATTTGTCAAATATACTCTTTCATTTCATTATGAAAAGATAATGCGGCAGATCGTGCGGCCTTAGCAAAATCCTTTCCGCTACCGGCAAACAAAATGGAGCGGCTTACGTTAATCAGTAATCCAATGTCTTCATTCATACCCGCATTCATCACATCCGAAACCTTCCCTCCCTGAGCTCCCACTCCCGGAATAAGAAGGAAATGACGTGGTACAATAGTTCTTACTGATTTCAAATCCTCTGCGCGTGTAGCTCCAATCACATACATCAGATTTTCATCATTCCCATAAGAGGATGTAGTCTGAAGTACTTTTTGCCAAAGCAACTGATTTTCGCAATGCAACTTCTGAAAATCTTCACTTCCCGGATTGCTCGTCAATCCCAGAATGATTGCCCACTTACCGCCATACTGTAAAAACGGACTGATACTATCGGCTCCCATGTAGGGAGAAACCGTAACAGCATCAAACGGCAAATTCATCAAAAAGGCCTTTGCATAATGGCCTCCTGTATTGCCGATATCCCCACGCTTAGCATCGGCTATTTTAAAATGATCTTCCGGAATATAATTTACTGTATTCTCCATCGCTATCCATCCCGCTGTGCCCAAAGACTCATAAAAGGCTGTATTGATTTTATAGGATACACATAAATCCGAAGTTGCATCAATAATTTCTTTATTGAAATTGAACACCCCTTCTGCATTTCTGGAAAATTGAGGTGGAAGCTTTTCCACATCAGAATCAAGACCGATGCAAAGGCACGATCGCTTCTTTTTGATTTCGTCAACAAGTTTTTTACGCTTCAAAAAATATGATTTTACAAGCTGGCAATTTAGGATTTATTTTTCCTGAAGTAAAGGTTGGGGTTCAATATTTCTTTCACCAATCTGCTGACGCCACATGGCATAATACAATCCAGTATTTTCAAGCAGAGATTCATGTGTTCCCATTTCTGCTATCCTTCCTCTTTCCAGCACATAGATACGATCTGCATGCATAATGGTGCTGAGCCGGTGGGCGATCATAATGGTGATCTGTCCCTGTCTTGAAGAAACATCTCTGATCGTCCTTGAAATTTCTTCCTCCGTCAGTGAGTCCAATGAAGAGGTAGCCTCATCAAAAATCAACAACTGCGGATTTCTTAACAACGCTCTTGCGATAGATAACCTTTGCCGTTCGCCTCCCGAAATCTTCATACCTCCTTCTCCGATCACCGTTTCAATTCCATTTTCAGCCCTGTCAAGTAGATTGAAACAAGCAGCCTGAAGCAAGGCCTTCCGTATGTCTTCATCCGAAGCTTCAGGGTTTACAAAAAGCAAATTTTCCTTAATCGTACCGGCAAAGAGTTGGGTATCCTGCGTCACAAATCCTATATGTGACCGAAGTGCATCAAAATCAATTTTATTCAGTTCAATTCCATTATAAAAAACTGTGCCATGCTGAGGTCTGTATAACCCAACCAGCAATTTGACCAATGTACTCTTCCCTGCACCAGACGGCCCAACGAATGCAATGGTCTCTCCTGATTTGACAGAAAAATTAAGATTGGAAATCGCAGGATGATTGGCACTGGCATGCTGAAAACTCACGTTAGAAAATTCCAGATGGCCAAGATTGGGAATGCTTTCCGGATGCAGCGGGCGAGGCTCAGGCGGTTTTTTCATCAACTCATTAAAATTATAAAGGGATGCCTCCGCTTCTCTGTAGGAGATGATGATATTTCCCACTTCCTGTAACGGACCAAAAATAAAAAATGAGTAAAAGGTGAGCGTCATCAATTGACCGGGAGTGATTGTATTCTGATAAATCAGCAACAGCAGGATAAACATAATGACCTGCCTGAGAAAATTCACAAATGTGCCCTGAATAAAATTTAATGTACGGATGCTTTTCACTTTCTTTAATTCCAATCCAAGAATTTTGTATGTATTTTTATTCAATCGGTTTACTTCCTGAGAGGTAAGCCCCAGGCTCTTTACCAATTCAATATTGCGCAACGACTCTGTTGTAGCACCTGCGAGCGCATTGGTTTCCCCCACAATTCTTTTCTGAATCTTCTTGATCTTTTTACTGAGCAATCCGGTCAATAAAGAAAGAAACACAATACCGAGTACATACACCGGCATAATAGACCAGTGCAGAGAAAACGAATAAACACCAACGAAAATGATACCTACTATTATTCCGAACAGGATATTATTGAAGGAGGTAATAAATTTCTCGGTATCTGTTCTCACTTTGGTAAGTATGGACAGAGTCTCTCCACTGCGCTGGTCTTCAAAATCCCAGTAAGGAAGTTTCAGACTATGCTTCAACCCATCCGTAAAGATCCTGGCACCGAACTTTTGAACGACCACATTTCCAAAATAATCCTGAAACGCTTTGGCAATCCTGGATACCATTGCTACACCGATTAACATGCCCAGATATCCTGCTATGCCCCAAATAAACGATGATTGAGACTGTTCTCCGGCATGGGGATGCGTGACAAATCTGTCAAACATTTTACCAAAAATCAATGGATCAAGCAAACTGAACACCTGATTAATCGCAGCCATAAATAAGGTGAGCGCCATTAACCAACAATAAGGCTTCAGGTACGAAAAGAGCAATTTCATATTAACAAAATTAGTTCTTCAATCGCTAATCAACACAGCCCTTCCAGAGGTTGAAGTTAAAATTGATACATTTGGTGAAAAATAAACTATGGCTGACTTAATCCCCATTTTCAAAAAAGAATTAAAAGAAGAATGCGAAACAACCCGAAAAATGCTTAACCGGGTACCAGATGACAAATTTGACTGGAAACCACATCCCAAAAGCATGTCCCTGAAAGTATTATCCAATCATATTGCCGAATTGCCGGAATGGATTGCAATGGCTTTGACCACCGAAGGGTTAGACTTTGCAAAAAATCAATACCAACCCAAAAATGCCGAAAACAATAAAGAACTCATGCAGGTTTTTGAGAAGTATTTTACAATTGGTGATTCTCAATTGAGACCGGAGTTTGAATCTCATCTGAATGAACCCTGGATCCTGAGAAGCGGTGATTTTATTATCAGAAATTACACCAGGGGAGAAGTCATCCGGATGGCGCTTAATCAGATTACCCATCATCGTGCGCAATTGGGAGTCTATCTAAGACTGCTCGATATTCCGATTCCGGGAAGTTATGGGCCAAGCGCCGATGAACACTGAGCGTAAATCGGGAGTTTACAATTGGTATTTTAAAAAAAATAACCGGCAGATTAATTACCAACTAAATATTCACCCTTTGGGTCAATAAGAATGACAGGTGGCTGATGTGTATTTTCAAATTGATTGTAGGCTTTTTCCAGATGCTCAGAAAATGCAAGCAACGAAGGATTGTCCTTGCAATAATTTTCAAAATACGCCATCGACTTTTTGTTACTGTACCTGACAGGAAAAATATGTACAGGAATATATTCCTGCCCTGCTTCCCTGGCATAGGAGGCCAGAATATAAATCTCCTCTATATCACTGTCTGTCACGGGAATACATCCGACAGATACACAACTGCCATGAATATAAATCCCATCTCCCGGACGCTGCGGATCACTTAAAATCTTATCAGACGGATTGGGATAATTGAGTCCCAACGACAGATGATACATGCTTTTGGGATTAAACTCATTGATGTAATAAAAACCTTCGGGGACCTGATAATCGCCCTGCATGCGTTTGGGACCCATTGTACCGCTCTGCATACATACTTTATAGGTCTTAAAGAGTTTGTATTTATCTTTTGCATTACTCTTAACCCAAACCTCCAACTGAGCATCAAACTTAAAACTTCTGATATAGATATAATTGGCCGGCCAGACAAGGCCTTTATCGGCAAATTCTTTCTTCAATTGCAACTCTTTATTCTCAAAAGCTGAATTAACCCTGAACGAAGTTTTTTGCATTTGTGTAAAAGAATATTGCGCTTGCAGGGGAAGGCTTCCTGCCATACAAAGGAATAAAAAACTCAACGTCTGAAAAATGCGGCTTTTCATAATTATAAGGAACGTAAAAGTAAAATTTTTATTCTACCTAACTGCAAACCAAAATTTTCAGGTTTGTTATTAATTATTAAAAATCAGTCATCTATTAAAGATTTCCCCTCAATGCCTGTTCGCGTTCAATCGCTTCGAATAATGCTTTAAAATTTCCCTTGCCAAAACTCTTCGCACCTTTACGCTGAATGATCTCAAAAAATACTGTAGGCCTGTCCTGCAATGGTTTCGTAAAAATCTGTAGTAAATACCCCTCATCATCCCTGTCGATTAATATCCCCAGATCTCTTAATGGTGCCAGGTCTTCATCGATACTGCCCACCCTGTTGAGGACAGTATCATAATAACTGGAAGGGACCTTCAAAAACTGCACTCCACGGTCGCGTAACGCTGTCACCGTCTCAATGATATTATGAGTGGCCATTGCTATGTGCTGGCATCCTTCTCCATTGTAGAATTCAAGATATTCTTCTACCTGACTTTTCTTCTTTCCTTCTGCCGGCTCGTTGATCGGAAATTTCACATATCCATTCCCGTTACTCATTACCTTACTCATCAATGCAGAGTATTCTGTAGAAATATCCTTATCGTCAAAACTCAGGATATTTCTAAAGCCCATCACATCTTCGTAATACTTCACCCACTTATTCATTTGATTCCAGCCCACATTGCCGACACAGTGATCCACATACATCAGGCCTGTGGATGGTGGGTTATAATCGGATTTCCATACTCTGTACCCCGGCATAAAGGGACCATTGTAGTTTTTTCTCTCAATAAACAAATGAATGGTTTCTCCATAGGTATGAATACCGCTCATAATCAATTCTCCAAAATCATCTTTTAAGGTAGTCGGCACCATAAAAGAACGACCGCCCCGGCTGGTAGTCTCTTTCCATGAAGTGGTGGCATCATCTACCTTTAGTGCAAGCATCTTTACACCATCTCCATGCTGATCTACATGCCGTGCTATCTCTGTACCGGGCCTCAGTGAACTTGTAAGCACCAGGGTTAATTTATTCTGCCTGACAACATAACTCACTCTGTCTTTCACTCCGGTTTCTGGCCCGGAATAGGCAATGGATTGAAATCCGAATGCGGATTTATAAAAATGCGCAGCCTGTTTGGCATTCCCCACATAAAACTCCACATAATCTGTTCCTGACAAGGGAAGAAAATCTTCCAGAGCAGCTTCCTTTAATTTACTTTCAAGACTTTGAGTACTCATTTTTTAAAGATTATTTACAAATTAAAATAATTATCCAGATTATACGGCAAACGAAGTTCCACAACCACAGTTTTCAGATGCATTTGGGTTTTGAAAGGTAAATCCTCTGCTGTTCAGCCCACCCTGCCAGTCTATCGACATTCCGGATAAATAAATCAAATGGGCAGGATTGATAATGCACTTTACCCCTTCCATATCATATTCCTTATCTTTTTCGGTTTTCTCTTCAAAAGCAAGTATGTAGGATAGGCCCGAACAGCCTCCACCCTTTACCCCAATCCTCAAATACTTCTCTCCGCTATTTTCCTTCTCCAACTGTAACCGTTTGATTTCATCAATTGCCGAAGGAGTAAGCGACACCGGCAATTCCAATATTTTATTCATTTTTTATTAAAATTTTTCAACCCCGACCGCAATTATAATAATAGAAATATAAAAAAGGCGTTAATATCTTCCGGGGTATTCTGAAAACACTAATTTTAGAATCCCATTTCCTGTAATGACAGACTAAAACTTTTACAAAATTACAATAAAAAAAACCGCTCCCAAATGTCCACATTTGAAACGATTATCATCATCCTGTTCATGGTGCTGTTGCTTGCCCTGGTGTGGGTGCTGACCGAATTATCTGCCATGAAAAAACAATTGGGTGAAAGAAAAACTGTGAGTGGAGAATCAGTTCAATTGCAACTTCAGGCTTATGAAAGATTGTCTATCCTGTCCGAGCGCATTGCGCTTCAGAATTTGCTGACGCGTGTACCCAATGCAGGGCTCACCTCGCGCGAAATGCAGCATGCACTGATTGACAATATCAAGCACGAATACGATTATAATGTGAGCCAGCAGATTTATATCCAGCCGGAAATCTGGAAGGCCGTTGACAATCTTAAAGAACAAAATATTTATATCATCAACCAATTGGCATCTACCCTACCGGGAAATGCGAGCGCAATGGATCTAAATAAGCAGATTGTAGATTTTCTGATCAACAATCCGAACTTTTCCCTCCACAAAATCGTACATGAAGCCATCAATTATGAGGCAAAAAAACTGATGTAGCAGGAATTAGATTTACCTTTCCTGCATGAAAAAGGTAGCTACAGAGTCAGACATCGAAATCAGGGAATTTTATTCTTCAAAAGACATTCCACCAAATCAACCTGAAGAAAAGCCGGGCGATTTTCCTTACACCAGAGGTATCCGGGAAGATATGTATCGTGGCAAACTCTGGACAATGCGTCAGTATGCCGGGTTTAGCACTGCCGAGGAAAGCAACAAACGATATCAATACCTGCTTTCAAGTGGTGTGAGTGGTCTGAGTGTAGCATTCGATCTTCCTACTCAGATCGGCTACGACAGCGACGATCCGATGGCAGAGGGAGAAGTAGGAAAAGTGGGAGTGGCTATAGATTCCATCTCGGATATGCAACAACTGTTCAAAAACATTTCGCTGCAGAACATATCTACCAGCATGACCATCAATAGTACTGCATTCATTCTACTGGCATTGTATGTTGCATTGGCCAAACAACAAGGTGCAGACTTAGCCAAAATCAGAGGTACTGTACAGAATGATATTCTGAAAGAATATGCAGCAAGAGGTACTTACATTTATCCACCAAAACCATCGATGAAAATCATTACGGATATTTTCGAATGGTGCAGCAGAGAATTGCCCTCATGGAATACAATTTCAATTTCCGGTTACCACATACGCGAAGCAGGAAGCACGGCAGCACAGGAGATTGCATTTACGCTCAGCAACGGAAAGGCCTATGTAAAAGCGGCACTGGCAAAGGGTCTTGACATTAATGTTTTTGGAAAGCGATTATCATTTTTCTTTAATGCACACAATGACCTTTTTGAAGAGGTGGCCAAATTCAGAGCCGCAAGGCGTATGTGGGCAAATATCATGAAAGACCTGGGAGCGACTGATCCGAAAGCATTAATGCTCAGATTTCATACACAAACCGGAGGAAGCACCCTGACAGCACAACAGCCGCTGAACAATATCAGCCGCGTGACTGTGCAGGCACTGGCAGCCGTGTTAGGCGGTACACAGAGTCTTCACACGAATGGTTTTGATGAAGCGCTCAGCCTCCCTACGGAACAGGCAGCTACCATTGCCATTCGCACACAACAGATATTGGCTAATGAAAGCGGTGCAGCCAATACTGCAGACCCCTTGGGAGGAAGCTATTATATCGAATCACTCACAGATCAATTGGAACAAAAATCCTTTCAATTGATCCGTACAATTGACGAGATGGGTGGTAGTGTAGAAGCCATTGAAAATGGATTTATGCAAAATGAAATCGCAAGAAGCGCTTATGAATATCAACAGAAAATTGAAAGCGGTGAAAAAATAATTGTTGGAATGAATGCGTTTATTCATGATGAGCCTGTATCCCAATCGGCCTTTCATGTGGACGACAGTATCAGACGGATCCAGTCAGAAAAATTAGAGCAATTAAGAGCCCACAGAAATCAACAGGAAGCCGTGAAATGTTTAAGTGAAATATCATCTGCCGCTGCTGAGAACAGAAATCTGATGCCTGCTGTAATCGATGCCGTAGAAAAGAAAGTAACTCTTGGAGAAATCGCCGGTTGTCTCAGACGTGTTTTTGGAGAATATAAACCTTCATAGTCCTATGATAAAGTATTTGATCACCTGCATAATCATTCTAAGTGCGATTCAATTACCGGCGCAGAAATATGCATTGATAGATCAATCATTAGCTCAGCCATTGAAATATGCTCATACGGTCACTGCCAAAGAGATTCAGGATGGATTTATTCCTGTCGAAAGCAATCATTTACCGGCGTTGATCCGGGCATTGGAACTCATTGAATCTGATTTAAAGAACAATACGCAATTGAACTCTGCAAGGGAATTCAGGCTGGGTTGTACGATCATTTCGGGGGAAACCATGCACCAGGCCAGGGAAAACAGGTATAGCTACATCATCCGGTCCGATTGCAATCAACTGAATGCCTCCTACCAGTTGTGCAATTTCAAATTTAAGAATGCCACCAATGCATTTATTGTCAAAACGTGGATCAAATACATCCGGGCAGGAATCAAAACGAAAAAGATTGAAGAGTTAAATGCTCTCCATTCGAATAAAAAATTATAGTTGCCTGTAGGTTTCTGTTTTATTCACCCGAAGGTCTCTGAGTATGGGTGATTTCGGGCTGATATTTACACTAAAATACCTGTAAACACCTGATGGTACGACACTGACAGACATTTGCCAGCAATGCAGGTCACGGCTCAGGCTCATCACAAACGGGCTCAGTTGCCCCAGATTAAAGTTGTACGAAGCCTGCACGCCCAATTGCCACTTGGGTGTGAGATTCAGTGTACCTCCAAAATTGAGGTTTTGCTGAAGTCGAGACTTAAACCCGAAGTCCTGAAGAAATTGTTTATACACAGTCATGGAATACGAAAAATTCACTGACCATGGAATGTTGAAGTCTGCATACTCACCCGGATGCGATTGAATATAGGCTGCCTCCTGGTTGTATTGATCCAATGAATATCCATTGCCTGGTTCATAACTTTTGGCTTTCAATCCCGGCTCCTCTCCTGTCTTTTTATTTCCCCCCTGAAATGAACTGCTCAATGATAAATTGGCAGACTGCAATCTTCCGAGTGAAATAGGCCTGTGCTTCCAGATCAATTGATTTATTACCCTTCCCGAATCGTCGACTTCATAAAGATTAAAACTGGCAAAGGCAGTCACACTTACCTTTCCAAATAAATTAGTCGACGCATTCATACTTACCGGCGAAAATTTCAGTGAGTCTGCAAGAAAATTATAAGAGCCACTAATGCTGAAGGCATCAATGAGCGGAATCTTTTTGGTAGCGCCTGCAGAGGTGTCTTTTTTATTTCTAACCTTCATGGATAAGTTGTTTTCAATGGAATAACTTAACCCTCCAAAACTCCCTGGTGAAAATGGGCCGTTTAGATTGTACATAGATTCATAGTAAGAGTATTGTGTTCGACGGCCAGCAGAATCTGTCAGGTAATAATAATTATTTTTTTGAAAATCCGGTTGATAGCTTACAGAAATGGACGGCCTTAATTCATGGCGAATGGCTACAATTTTGGAATGTGGCCTGGTTGAAGAAATCATTCCGAATATTCGCGTACTGGCACTCAGTCCAAATGCCATCTGACGTGCCGAATAAAAACCTTTTTGTATTCTGGTAAACAATGTATCCTTTGCCGCATTGTAATAGTGAGTGGACTTCACCTGAAACCATGTCTCATTAAAACTCACACTGGGAGACAACTGAACGACACCCAAAGGAGGCAGGGAAAGGCTAATAGGAATACTGTGTTGTGCACCCCATCTCAGCGTATCTACCATTTGTTGAAAAATAGATTTATTCTTTACCGTATCATAAAAAGTAGAAGTGCTACGCGCATTCAGCGAATATCCAAAGCCAATATTCTCATACCATTTGGCCTCTCCCGCCATTTCTTTTCTCCGGAAAGGGTATATGGTATTCATTGTGAAATTGACTGACGGAAAATCAATGGTGATCTGTTTGAGGTTTGTATTCTGGTTATGGTTGGCAGCGAGTGTAAGGTTGAACGGTTTGCCTTTCCAGGTTTTTGAATACCTAATGGAGGAAGTCATTGAATTGGTTACATTAAGGAACGGATCATTGGGCTTGAAACTGTTGTAACTGCTGCTGCCGGCATTGACGCTGGCAGAGAATGTCACACCAGGCCTGGACTTGGTATCTGCCGAGTGATTCCACAAAATATTAAAACTCCGGTTTTTACTAAAATCAAGATCCCCTTTAAAATTAAAATTGAAATGTTGCACATCGAGAGCAAAGCTTCCATTGTAATGATATCTTTTGGAATACCGCGGATTGATATTAAACGACCAGCCCCCATAGGAATACACCGACGTTCGAAGAATTACATCCCAATATTCTCCCAACACTTTGTAATATCCCAACCCTTCCAATCCCAGGCCACGTTGCTCATTGGTTACAAAGTTGGGCGCCAAAAATCCCGAATGTCTGCCCTGAGAAAGCGGATATATCCCAAAAGGTAAATAAATAGGTATAGGTACTCCCTCAAATTCAGGGTGGACAGGGCCACTGATAGCCACTTTGTTGGTTACAAACTTTATTTTGTTACTGACAAAGGCAAAATGTGGTGTATCTAAATTGCAGGTAGTGAACCTGCCTCGCAATGCAAAAAACACATCCTTATCTACCTTCTTTATCACCTGACCATATACGTACATTTCGCCCTGTTGGGTATAGGTGCCTTTTGTAAGCCCTTTACCTGTCTTCATATTAAACCTGAATGAATCACTCTCAGAGGTAAAATCATCAGACTTATAAGTAGGCCGGGCTATCACCTTTCCTGCACTATCGGTTTTCATTGTTGCGATGATATCACCCGAATTCTGATAAAATGAAATAATCGGAGCCTTTATATCGTTTTGCTCATAGTGTGTGGATGCCTCTTTTCCATAAAGTGTGGCTGTTTTTGCAGGCACATTAATCACCAATGAATCTTCTGCTGCAAACTCTACCGGCGCAGTTAGAGCATTGGGAGCGAGCCGGTATGGAAGAGTATCTTTGAGATGAACGGAGTCATTTGATGTTTTTTGAGAATGTAAGGAAGTATCCTTTTTCTGTAAAGAATCCAAATGATAAGCCCTGACAGACTGAGGTATTGTATCCTTAACTAATTTTTGCTTTTTTGAAACGTAAAAAAAGTTTTTCTTTGAGGTTACACCATCAGCAGATTTTGTATTATGAGTACCGGGAAGATGTAAAGAGGTGGATGAATAAACCATATTGCCCCACGAGAAAATCAGTAAAACCAATATCACCGGAGATATCCGGAAGAAAGTTTTCCAGGGCCTAATTTTCTTTAAGTGCAGCATGGTCTAATAGCAACAAAAATAAGTGTTATTCATTTTAAGGCAGTGTGAAGATTAACTTAACTAACCCAATAAAATTCGCAACCGAAGTGATCAGATTTTATTATTCTCTAATTTCAAAGGTGCAAGGGCTTACAGGTGTGATCCTTTGCCTCGTCATTTCAGGACTTTTGTTAACCAGTCCCAATCAGGCAAATGCTCAGGGTACAAAGAAAATCAAGACCATCATTATTGACCCCGGTCATGGCGGCCACGACACCGGTGCATTCGGTGAATATGAAGGCACATTGGGTTCAAAAGAGAAGAATATTGTTCTGGCTATTTCCATGAAATTGGTGGACATGCTCAAAGCCCGGTTGCCGAATATCAATACCATCCCCACCAGAACAACAGACACGTTCATGTCTGTCAGGGAGAAAGCAAAATTTGCCAATGACCACAACGGAGATTTATTTGTATGTATCCACGCCGATGCGGTGCACTTAAAAACCGGATCAAGGATTATCGGTTACGAAGACAAAACCTACCACACCACAAAGTATGTAGGTAAAGGAAAAAAACGTAAAAAAATAGTTACCAAACATACCAAAAGAGTACCCATCCGCGAATATTACAAAATTCCGACAAGCCGGAGGGGCACGAGCACCCTCCTACTAGTTGCACGGCAAACTAAGGATAAATTTAAGGCTATGGAAAACAGCGACATGGAATTTATCAGTAATACGGAGGACAGCTCAGTCTCGGTCAATTACGACAGTCCCGAGTGGAAAGCAAGTGCTATCCTGTACTCGCAAAAGTATTTCCGCAGAAGCTATCAGTTAGCCAATCTTGTTCAGGAGGAAGTGGCAAAAGAAACCGGACGGCCAAACCTGGGAGTGTGGCAGAGAGAAGAAGGTCTTTGGGTATTGCATGCCACTCAAATGCCGGCGATTTTGATCGAGACAGGTTTTATTGCGAATTATGATGATGAGCGATTTCTCAACAGTGAGAAGGGGCAACAACAAATTGCAGATGCCATCTGCAATGCAATTATTAAATATACCGAACAGGTGAATGGCACTCAGAATAGTACCGCTCATGTAAATGCGTTAAATAACCAATGATCACTTTTGACTGTTGAGGGTATTTTCAATTCTGCGGTCAGGTATTAACCATATCATCGCCACTATTACATAAATTGCCACACTCACCATTGGGTAGAAAAAGGCAAGTACGATTGCGATTATGTACAACCCAGAAGACAATTTACCCTTCTTGTCCTTATTAATTGCTTTTATTAAATCTACGCTTGTATTCTTGTCATTTATAATCTGATGCACCAGAACTGCAAAAGCTACACTGGCCATAAACAAAATGATGCCATACAAGGCTACAGGTATTTCCTGAAAATGATTATGCCCCATCCACCCCGTTGCAAGCGGGAATAGGGACAACCAGAAAAGTAATGCAAGATTGGCCCACAGTATCTTTCCATTCACTTTATGAACCGCCTGAAACAGGTGATGGTGATTGTTCCAATAAATACCCACCATGATAAAACTAAAAATGTAAGTAAGAAAAACCGGTAATACTCCCTTTAAATCCGCAAGGGATGCGCCTTCCGGCATCTTCATTTCCAAAACCATTATCGTAATAATGATGGCAATGACACCATCACTGAATGCTTCAATCCTGGATTTATTCATTTTTTTCCTCAATATTAAAAAAAAACCGGAAACCCAATCCCGAATCAAAAGTGATTTTGTAAATCCTTGAAGAGCGGAACAATTATTTTTTAGGTATTTTGCAACCTCAACGTAGCTTATGACAATAAATAATGAAACCAAAATTGGTCTGTTGGCCATCATTGGAATTGTCTTATTGATTTTAGGATTTAATTTTCTGAAAGGAAATAGCCTGTTTAAACATGAAACACGGATGTACGCTGTGTACAATGATGTACTCGGGCTGACAAAATCCAATCCGGTGGTGATCAATGGACTTAAAGTAGGTAAGGTCAGCGACATCAACGGAGGCAAGAGCCTGAAGAAAATTATTGTAACGGTGACTTTCAACCAGGAAGTTAATATTCCAAAAAATTCACTGGCAGTCATCAACCCAAATCTGCTTGGCAGCCCTTCAATGGAAATTCAGTTGGGTGATGCTACTGAATTTATGCATGACGGTGACACGCTGGTATCTACCGCAAGCAGCGGTGCATTGGATGAAGCCATGAAAGTGATTAACCCAGTTTTGTATGAGGTAAAAAATGCTGTGAAATCATTGGACTCGGTACTCCACGTGATAGGGACAGTATTTGACGACAACACAAAAAATAATATTAAAGAAATAGTCGCCAATCTGAATACCGTATCCAAATCATTTGCCAACAGCGGTAAATCCCTGGAAATAATGATGGATCCTCAGAATGGACAACTGGCCCAATCCATGAAAAATGTAAATTCCTTTACAGCCAATCTGAACTCCAACAACAGCAAGTTTGACAGTATCATGGAAAATGTGAAAGTAACAAGTTCCCAATTTGCACAAATGGATCTGAAGAAAACCATGGACAGCCTTAACATCGCCATTAACAATTTTAAGCAGGGCGCAGAAAAACTCAATAGCAATGACGGCTCACTCGGAATGTTGCTTAATGACACCAAGCTCTATGACAATCTGCAATCAACTGCCAACAAGCTAAACATTCTCATCGATGATATCCGGGTACATCCAAGAAGGTATGTAAACATTTCAGTATTCGGGAAAAAGGACAAGGGCAATTACCTGACGGCCCCTCTACCATCCGATACATTAAATGCCTCAAAGCACTAAGATGCGGCTTGTTACCCTTTCAGCATTTTTTTTGCTGACCTTTCTTCTTCCGAAAATCAGTTTGGCCCAAAACACTTTGCAACCGGCGAATAAGGATTCTGTTCGTGAGTTTGAGATCATTCGTGGCCCAAGTATGCGTATGATTAAGACAGACACCGGCACACTTCAAACTATCGCAGGAGGTGCAATCGTCAATCAGGGCAAAACAAAATTTTATGCAGACAGTGTGGTTTTGAATAACGACACAAGAAATATGGAAGCCTTCGGAAATATCCATATTAATGATGGCGATACCGTACAGATATATTCCCAATATCTGCGCTATTCCGGATTAGCAAAAATCGGATATCTCAATAAAGACGTAAGATTGCAAGGCCGCAATGGAACTCTATTTACCTCAGAGCTTGATTATAATTTTGAAACCAGTATTGGCAACTATTACAAGGGAGGAAAAGTTGTTAATGGTAAAAACGTTATTACCTCCAAAGAAGGTACTTATTATGCAGACACCAAGGATGTCTATTTTAAGAAAGACGTAAAAATGAATGGGCCTAAAAACCATATTTCCGCTGACTCTCTGGTATATAATATGGATAATGCCGGGTTGACTTTTATCAGTGACACCTACATACAAAATGATGAAGTAAAAATCAATACATCCCAGGGAAATTATGATACAAAAAGCGGAAATGCATTCTTCTCGTCAAGGTCTGTTGTAAAAGATTCCTCAGGAAGGATCTATACTGCCAATACAATGGCACTGGATGGCAAATCAGGAAATGCTCAATTAGAGGGGAATGGCGTGATCATAGATTCTGCCAACGGATTTATCCTTCTTGGCAATCAGATTTTTCTCAACCGGAAAAATAATTCATTCCTTGCTACACGAAAGCCGTTGCTCATTATCAAGCAGAAACATGACAGTACCTATGTAGCTGCCGATACAATATTCTCAGGGCTTGCAAAAATGGTAAATGAACAATTGGTCTATTCTACCGACTCAGCTACTTTACTTAATGCCCGGCAAACTCAAAAGATTTTAGCTTTTCAAACCGACAGCACAGAAATCCTGCCTGTACATACCGACACACAACAGGTTTCTGCTCCTTTACTTCCTACCGATTCATTGAATATACGGGACACACTGAAAAACAGAATCCCGGATTCCGCAAAAACGACCCTGAAACCACCCTCTGCACCGAACCGCGACAGTCTTCATCTGCCGGAAAATTCTATTCCTCCGGGCATAACAGTAATGGATACACTTCATCATCAGAAAGATTCATTGCTTACCCAACCCATCGGCGATTCTATTCAAAAACCGAAAGACAGCACCCGCTATTTTATAGCTTACCATCACGTTCGAATTTTCAACGATTCGCTTCAGAGTGTTTGCGACAGCATGTTTATTTCTTCGGCAGATTCCGTATTCCGTTTGTACTATTCCCCGGTGATCTGGAGCGGCAAGACGCAGGTATCCGGAGACACAATGTTTCTGTTCACAAAAAATAAAGAAGCAGAACGGTTGTTTGTTTTTGACAAAGCAATGGTAGTGAGTCAGACCAAGGAAGGTTTCTTTAATCAGATGACAGGAAAGACGCTTAATGCTTATTTTATCAATAATCAGTTTGACCATATCCGGCTAAAAGGAAGTCAGTCTGAAAGCGTCTATTATCTGCAGGATGAAGACAGCGCCTATATTGGAATGCAACGGTCTGTGGGTGATGTAATAGACATGATATTTCAGAAAGGAGAGCTTGAAAAAGTAAAAGTCATCAATCAGGTAAAAGGTATGATTTACCCGATGAATCAAATCCCTGAAGATCAGCGTCAGCTAAAGGGTTTTGAATGGCTCGATAAAAGGAGGCCGAAGAATAAAGCCGAATTATTCGAGTGAACTTTCTGAAGGGCTATCTTCTTTTAATTTGTAATCCGGCAGCAAAGCTGTTACCATCATTAACAAGCAACTAACCAGCAGTAAATAAATTCCATACCTTTTCTCAGGGCAAATACCGCTGTAGCAACCGGTAAATAATATCCATGTCTTGATCAGATATGCGAGATTCAGCGCAGCAAATAATACGTTGAAGCGTTTTGCCCACACCCGATCAATGAATACACAAATCAAATAAATTACAGCAAAGAATATAAAAACCTTTGCCGGCTTGCCATAGATGTTTTTCTCTGAAAAAAAACCTGTAAATACCTTATTCAGATCAGGATAATAAGTCCATGGCAAAAAGCAGCTAATGATCAGGCCTGTACATGCAAGCAATGCCCAGAATTTATAAAATTTCATTCCCGATGATTATAAAAATGCAATGTTAACTAAACTAATTGTCTTGCATCTTATAACTTATTGCAAAAACTGTTTATTTTTAATCCTTATACTAAAACTGGCTCTCCATGCAATCATCCAAAAAACTAAACAGATCGCTCGGACTTGGATTAGCGATCGTACTTGTACTGGGAAATATTATTGGGTCAGGAATTTTTAAGAAAGTAGCTCCCATGTCGGCAGAATTGCATAGTTCAGGATGGATATTGATCTGTTGGGTACTGGGAGGTATCATCACCATGTTCGGCGCCATCAGCAATGCAGAAATTGCCGGTATGCTGGCCGATACCGGAGGAGAATATGTGTATTACAAAAAAATTTATAACCGCTTTTTTTCTTTCTTATATGGATGGGCAAATTTTGCAGCGATCAAAACTGCAGCGATTGCCGGCGTTTCGTATGTGTTTGCTGAATCGCTTCATTCGTTGGTGCATTTTTCTCCTGTTCTTTCCTCGTTGAAGGATTGGAATATCCTTGGCATTTTCTATCCGTTTGAAGGATTTAATGTAAAGCTGATCGCTATTGCAATGGTATTGTTTCTAACCTGGTTTAACAGCCGTGGATTGAAATTGGGCGCCAACCTGAGCTTGATCGTATTGTTGCTTGTAGTAACCGGTATTTTGGTAATTGTTGTTTCAGGAAACACAAGCAGCCATGTAGATATCGGCAGAGCATTTGATATGTCAACCGGTACAGCAGGCCCTGTCACTTTCAGTGCAGTCTTTACGGCGATGCTTGCAGCTTTCTGGGCGTATGAAGGCTGGAATTCGGTTGGATTGCTGGGAGGTGAAATCAAGAACGCACAACGAAATCTTCCACTTGCACTCATTTTCGGATTATTCATTGTGATTCTTCTCTATTTTCTCGCAAATATGACGTACCTCGCTGTCATGCCGATGCCCGACATGGAAGCGGTCAATGCCGCCGGAAATCAGATAGCTGCCGTCGCTTCGGTAAGATCTTATTGGGGAGAGGGTGGCGCTGTTTTCATTTCAATACTGATTCTCTGTTCAACGTTTGGATGCACACATGCTACAATCATGAGCAATTCGCGTACCTCATTCGCTATGGCCAATGAAGGATTATTTTTCCCTGCGATGGCCAAAATAAATAAAGCACATGTACCCGGAAATGCGCTGTGGTATCAGGGTATTTGGGCATGCCTCCTGATACTTTCAGGCACGTTTGACCAATTAACCGACATGCTGGTCTTTGCGGCTTTTATATTTTACGGAGCGACTACACTTGGTGTCTTCATATTGCGTAAGAAGATGCCCACTGTTTATCGTCCCTATAAAGTATGGGGCTACCCGGGCATCCCCGCCCTCTTTATTCTCTTCTGCCTGATACTCATTGTGAATACAATCTATACACGACCGAGAGAAGCCGGAATCGGGTCAACACTAATTTTGATCGGAATTCCATTGTACTGGTGGTTTAGCAAAAAGAAATAGTCACAGGCCTGACCAAATATCATTTTGGTTTATATAAGGGTACGAAATAAATTGCTTAAACGCTTCTTCCGGAGTACTGTATTTAAAATCACCTTTACCTGGTGAAATTCCTATTCTATTTCAGCATGTTGGCCGGAGAAACAAAATCATCAAATACCGTCAGATGAAATTGTAGGGTTGAAAAAAATTATTGATCACTTTTCACCCTACTCTGCTCTTCAGAAGCTCCTCCACTTCTGCGCTGATGCAGATTCTTAATCGGTTTGCCAAAATTGTATTTAATACTAAAACCGACATAGCGATTCATCCGTTCGCTTCTTAACTTAACATCAATATCTTCATAGGCGACTGCACCTTTAAAATTTTGTGAGTTAAAAATATCCTTCACAAAGAAATTAATGCTTCCCTTCTTCTTCAGAATGGATTTCTGAACCGCCGCATCCAATTTCCACATTTCATTAATAATTATCTGGCCATCAATAGTCTTACTGCGAAACATTCCGCCCACTTCAGCGCTCCATCCTTTACCCAGACTCATACTCTGATTGGCTTTTATCAAAAACATCCATCCTGAAGCCTCGAGCATTCCACCCGCAATCCTGCCTTTGTACAAACTATTTACAAGCATCGCGTCAATTGTCAAAGGCCATAATTCACGCACAGAAATATTAGTACCTGCCCTGAAGGTTATCTGCTTCCGATCGGCAATGTTTTCTACTGTCTGATAAGTGATTCGCTTTGCTGAGGATTGCTTTAATACTTCTTCTATCGCATCCGTCGTGTGACTAAAACCAATTCCGGTATTCAGTACATTACTATAGGAATAGGTAAATTCAATACGGTTGGTAAATTCCGGTTTGAGATACACATTCCCTGCTTCATACGTATATTCATCAAGAAAGTATAAGAAAGGATTCAGGCTCTGATAGTTTGGTCGTTCAATCCTTCTTCCAAAATTTAACCCGAGATTTTGTTTTTCGTCTAACCGGTAACTGATATATGCTGTAGGGAATATATTCAGGTATTTTTTTTCAAAAGAAGAATCCCCTACCTCTTCATTGCCCAATTGATGCCCTTGCGACAATGTATGCTCAGCCCTTACTCCGGCCTGCACACCCCATTTATTCCATTGCCTGTTCCAATTTATGTAAGCAGCCTGAATAAATTCTTTGTAGAGAAAATGATTTGACTTGCTGTTGTCAGTTACATATTCATCATCCATCTTCTTCCGGTAAAGTGCGTTGTTATCGGCATGTACATAACTGCTTTTTACTCCTGCTTCTATTTTGCTGCCATTGCGAAGCGGATAGGTAAAGTCTGACTTCGCCGAATAAATATTAATCAAAGAAGGCAATGAACTTATTAGTGAAGAAGCCGGCTTCTGTATGCCACCGTCGGGCAATAGATAATCTGTGTTGATTTCCTGACGCCTGCCGTCATCGTAAACCAGATAATCCAGGTCAACGGTTATCGCTTTACCGGTTGAATCAAAGGTGTGGCGAAGATTTGCATTCAAAGAGAGGTTTTCAGATTGTCCACGCTCAATAGTTTGCGCATTAAGTACAGAATCAAGTTCTCCTTCACCATTCAATAAATGGGTAAGTGAAGCGGAAGGCTGTCTCTTGTTCCCCGTGTATCCGGTAAACACTAACCCGGCAATGGTATTCTTACTCGCATAGAAGTCCAATCCTGCTTTCAGGTTATGATAGACACTGTGATTCCTCATGGTTGCCTGCTGGTCAAAGATGGATTCAATCTGCTTTCCGTCTTCTCTCCTGAAGGTACGATTGATATACAACTTCCGATCCACGTTATACAAACTGAAACTGTATGTAGAAAACAAATTCACTTTCCCCTTTTTAAAATTCAGATTCAGACTTTCGTTATTCCGCCATACGTTGGATACCATTGCAGAACCTGTAAAACTTCCATTAAATCCTTTCTGCCTGTTCTTTTTCAATTTAATATTAATGATTCCGGAATTGCCGGCTGCATCATACTTTGCAGAGGGGTTTGCCATAATCTCAAGCGCTTCTACAGCCGATGCAGGCAGATTGCGAAGGTAGTTGGCAAGTTCAGTTCCTTTGAGATATGCAGGACGGTCATCTATTAATACCGAAACCCCATCTTTTCCACCTAGACTAATCTTTCCATCTTTGTCCACATCCACTCCCGGTGCCTTCTCCAATACCTCGAGCGCAGAACTTCCGGCAGTAGTGAGAAAGGAGCCTACATTCACTACCACACGGTCGGTTTTATTTTCTATCACTGGTTTCTTTGCAGAAACTTTTATATTCTGCAAAACAATAGCCGATGGAAGAAGGGAAATATTTTGCGGCTGAATACCGGCATTGCTGAAATTCTTTACATCGGTTTGATTTGCTACATAACCCACTGCATTCACGCTGATGACATAACTACCGTCAGAAATATCCAAAAACTCAAACCTTCCCTCTTCATTGCTTACTGCCTTCCGGACAAAGGAAGAATCATCCGGCTTATTCAACACAACAGTAGCGCCATTCACGGGCAACTTATTCTCACCATTGATGATTTTTCCGGAGATTCCTCTTCTCTGCCCCATTACAGACAATGAACTCAGCCAGATAGTAAGGAACATAATGTATTTCATTTTTTTGGTTTTAACTACTACATTACAAACCTATCTACTTTGCTTAACATAGTACAATGTTATATTTATGAATGGGAAAATCCATAAGTTCAATGGAAAGATTCTACAGACAAGTGGCAAGCTGTAAATAATTACAGTGACAGTCACTAAAATAGCCTGCAAGGAAGAAGTATTTCAGAGGTATAACTTTCCTATTTTTATAGCATGAAACAACTTTTATTTATAGCATTGGCTATTCTTTTCTGCAATACTCTTTTCAGTCAAACCATTCATGTCGTTGACAGTGCAAAAGACATTTCAATTCGTGGGTTGAGTGTGGTTGATGACAATGTAATCTGGGTGAGCGGCAGTAAAGGAAATGTGGCTGTCAGTTCAGACGGCGGAAAATCTTTTGTCTGGAAAAAAGTAAAAGGATTTGAGAATACAGACTTTAGAGACATAGAAGCCTTTGATAAGAAGACAGCAGTCATAATGGGTGTGGCGAGCCCGGCCTACATTCTCAGAACTGCAGATGGAGGTGACACCTGGAACACGGTCTATAAAAATGACGACAGTACCATGTTTTTGGATGCGATGGAATTCTGGAACGATATGAGTGGTATCGTAATTGGTGATCCACAGAATGGGCGGTTTTTCATCGGACGTACATTTGATGGAGGTAAAACATGGAGGCCCATTCCTGAAGCCAATCTCCCCAAAGCCGACAGTGGAGAAGCATGCTTTGCAGCCAGCGGTACCAATATCCGGAAACTCACAAGAGATGAAGCTGTCTTTATCAGTGGTGGCATGCAGTCTGATTTTTTCAAAAGAAATCAGAAGATCAGATTGCCTTTGCTTCAGGGTACTGCAACTACCGGAGCCAATTCAATTGCAATCGGCAAAAAGAAAACAATGATCGTTGTAGGAGGAGACTTCTCCAAACCATCTGACACTACAGGCAACTGTGCTGTTTCTTTTGATGAAGGAAATACATGGCAACTGCCTGCAAGTGCTCCAGGAGGGTACAGAAGTTGTGTTGAATATCTCGGAAAGGATAAGTGGATTACCTGTGGACTTACCGGAGTGGACATTTCAACCGACAATGGAATGCATTGGAAGAAGATAAGTGACGCATCTTTCCATGTGGTGAGAAAAGCAAAAAAAGGCAATGCAGTTTTTCTTGCCGGCAATGAGGGCAAAATAGCAAAAGTTGAATTTTATTAATTATCTTCTGGTAGCAAGGAGTTCATGCGTAATAAAAATAATTTCCGGGTTCGGGATACACAGAATCGCATGTGTCACAAAAAAAGGCCGGATCGCTCCGGCCTGAATAATGAATGAATGATTGTACTTATTTAGTTAAAACAGATATGTATTTTCCAAACGATCCTGCAGAAACTGTATTCTCATATCCAACAGAAAGCTGATTTGGTACCACAGTAAATGTACCTGTACTGTAAGTTTTTGTAGTGGCCTGACCATAACCAGCCAGATTTGTAACCCATAGCTGAGTGGGAACCACAGTGGTGCCGTGCTCAAGATCAATCCAGTTCATTGTAAACTTCAAGGGAGTAGAAAATCCCCACAACCCTATCAACTGCATGTTCAATACGGGCCCATTTGCAGATACAAGGCCTATCTGAGCCTGGTAAGGGTCTCCATCAGGGGTACCATCAGATTTATAATCCTGAATGGTATAGATTCCATCAAATAGATCTGTGGGGGCCACCCAGTATTTCTTCATGGTGAGTACATAGTTGGTCTTTGAAGTATTTAATGGTACATCTCCACCCGATAATGTAATTGTCAGTTTGTCAACCCTCGTCACCGTTTCATATCCATTATAAATTCCTGTAATTGGCAATGAATCTAAAGCTTCTCCTGCTTTGATGGTAATGCTTTCAGGTGCATTATATTGCTGCCCTTTTACGGCAGTAGGTGAGGAATAGGAAATAGAGATCGTTCTGTCCACATTGGATACATTCGTGATACCAATCGGGATTTTGTAAGGTGCATTTGATGGCATAATTACATAAGTACCTGTTGTATCTGCAGCATTCCATGTTCCGATTTTTACAAAAGGAGGAGGAGTAACATTCTTGCCAACCACCAAATTATTTTTCTTACACGATACCATACCAACGACCATCAGTGAGGCGAATACGGTATAAAAAATATTCTTATTCATATTGATTCTTTTTAAGGTTATTCTGGATTCTGATCAGCAGTCGTCATATTTACGTTATTGTCTAGCTCCTTCTGAGGAATTCTCATCAGGAAGCGGGCATCTTTAGGAGAAGTCGTAAATACGTTCGGGTTATAATTTGGTGCACCATGATTGCCGGGTCCGGTCGGACGATTCAATCCCTGATTCAGTCTCTTGATATCCCAAAGTCCAAAACCTTCACCCCACAATTCAATTCTTCTTTGCAAAAGAATTTCATCAATCAATGCCTGACCTGTCAACCCTGCGGCTGAGTATGCCGGATACCTTGCCTTGACCAGTGTTTCCAAAGCAGCTATTGCATCTGCATCTTTACCTCCCTGACGTGCAAGTCCTTCTGCTTTGATAAGATACATTTCTGCTACCGTCATATATTGATAATCGGCCTGCCATTTATTGGTAACATCCGGTACCTGAAACTTATGCTGGTTATAATCAGGATCGGAAGTAGTACCTGTACCCGGTTTTTTAAACACATCCTTTCTTACATCACCATCAGGAATCTGATCATACAGCCATTTTGTAATTTTCTTCTGGCCTCCCAACGCTGCATAACCTCCGGTGGAAATATCCATGTGAGAAAAGAACGAAGCATAAATCGTAGCCTGATCTGCGGTGATTTTGGATCCCCACATACATTCAGAGTTTTCGATCGTTGAGAATGCAGGCCTTGATGTGTAAGTGGCTGCATTCATCAGGGTATAACCGGCCAATGCCTGATTGGCATAATTGGCTGCATTTACCCAATCATTTTTCAACAATGCCACCCTTGCCTGAAATCCGCGAACAACTGAGATGTCCATATTTACTTTTGACTCGCGGGGCTGACCATTCAAAAGGGTCGCTGCCTGCGAAAGATCTCCGTCAATCTGATTAAAAACATCCTGAAGTGTACCTCTTGATTTTCCTACAGTCGTATCCTGTGTGTAGATCGGCACACCTTTCTCACTTTCATCTCCTTTCAGTGTCTGCTGATAATAATTTGCCAGATAGTAGTAACAATAAGCTCTCAAAGCATAAGCCTGCCCCTTGAGATTGGCTATTTGCTGGGCTGAAGCATCCTGAATACCATCTGCATTCACAATGATTTTGTTGCATTGCTTGATCATGTCATAATACCTTACCCAGGCATTGTAAGACTGGCTTGCATCGGTAGCACTCAGCCAGGCAGTAAGGCTATAATCGGCATTAAACCAGCCATAACCCTGTGAATGAACGACCATATCATTTCCCATCAGGTCAGACATCAGATCTGTTGCCTTTTGGCCAAAATCGTCATGACCACCGGCACCCACTGCAAATGAAAACTGCTCTTTATAAATACCATTGAGTGCAGCCACCACCGAATTATACTTACTGAAAATTTCCGCTTCCGAGGCGCCATTGCTTGGCTTTGTTTCAAGATAATCCTTTTTACACGCAACAAGAAAGAGCATGGAAAAAGCAAATGTTGATATTAATAATTTTTTCATGTTATATTGATTTACACTATTTTAATTTGGCATTTATTCCCACACTGATTGTTCTGTACGGAGTATAGCTCCAATCGGAAGTTCCGTTAAATGATCTCTGCGGATCCATTCCTTTGTGAGCAGTGAATAACCACACATTATCCGCATTCACAAAGAAGTCCAGGCCTCCCAGATACATTCTTTCTGCAATACCGGACGGTAATGAATAACTCAAAGAGATATTCTTGATATTCAGGAATGATCCGTCAAACAACCATCTGGTAGATTGTCCATCTTGTCCGGAAATAGCAGTCTGAAGTCTCGGCACTGTAGTCACATCACCCGGCTTCTGCCATCTCTGAAGAATATCAGTTGACCAGGCAGTTCCCGGAGCACCTCTGCTCATGAGGCTGGAATAGTTTCCATCATAGAAAAGACCTCCGTAAGAATAAACCATCAGGAATGACAGACTGATTCCTTTGTATTTCAAGGTGTTTGTCACACCACCATATACATCAGGAATTGCGGAACCTTTGTAGTAATACGTAGCCTGGTTAATCTGATTGGTCAAAGTACGCTGACCGGTAGCTTTTCCATCTCCATCCAATACATCTTTGTAATACAAGGCATCACCGGTAGAAGCATCTACGCCGGCATATTCGCGAAGCCAGAAATCATATATGCTATGTCCTTCCATTAATTTCTTGGTTCCAGTTACAATACCATTCTTTCTTTGAATTTCAGGAAGTTTGGTAATCACATTCTTAAAGTGTGTCAGGTTTGCATCAATCTTCCAATCAAAATTTCTTGATTTAACTATGGTGGCACCGATTTGTATTTCGATTCCTTTATTCTTCATCGTACCAATATTCTGCCATACTGATCCGTATCCTGTGGAAGGAGGTAATGGAACGTCAAACAACAGGTTGTCTGACTCACGGTTAAACCATTCTACACTTCCATTGATTCTTCTATTGAATATGGTGAATTCCACACCCACATTGGTCGTTTTGTTCTTTTCCCACAGAATGTTGGCATTTACCGGCCTTGTAGGAGCACTGTAAGTTCCGTTACCATTCGCATAATAATAAGAGCGATACGGATAGAACATACCGATATTCTCATTTCCCTGTTCACCGTAGCTCGCTTTCAGTTTCAATTCATTAATCCATGAAATGCTTCTCATAAATTCTTCCTGGGATATTCTCCATCCCAACCCGGCTGAATAGAAATCACCCCAACGCTTATCTGAAGCAAACCTTGATGAACCGTCTGTACGATAACTTGCAGATGCAAGATATTTTTGCTCATAACTATAGTTTACACTTCCAAAGTAACTTTCAATCCGATGATTGTCTTCATAGGAAGTTGGAGGTGAGAAAGCATTAGTACCGTTATCCAATTCTGTCTGTCCCGGGAATAGGAATCCGGACATGAAGCCCGCAAGGTAATGATACTGCAGTCTGTAATTTTCGTGTCCAACCAATGCTCTTAAGTTGTGCTTATTGAAGTTTTTATTCCAACTCAAGACTTCATTTGCCGTAAGTGAAATCTGTCTTTCATTGCTCTTGGTGGAACGTCCACCATCTGCCAGACCCGGAGTAGGAGCCGCATCGCCATATTGGTTATTCTGATAGCTGGTACCGTTGCTGGAATAAAAATTCAGACCTAAAGTGGTCTTGAAAGAAAAATCTCTCAAAAACTTAATCTCTGCAAACGTATTGGCATTTCCATTAAAAATTTTGGAAGAACGATCATCCAGATCAAGAGATCCTAACAGGTTTGCTCTTCCTGCATAAGGGCGTGTACCCATTTGGTCAGGTGTACCCCAGTCCAGCATTGGTTTTCCAGTGTTTGGATCATTTACAATAGCGCCGGTGGTCAGATCGTGTTGATATACAGGATAGATCGGCCCCATCTGACGAGTGAAATAAAACGGATTGGTGGTCGCCGTTCCGCCTGAAGGAACATTGGCATAGTTACCCAATGAACCATCAATGTTCAATCCTGTTTTCAACCAATTGGTTGCATCCATATTTACATTCAACCTCAGGTCATACCTTTTATATCCTGAAAATTTCACAATACCATCCTCATTCAGGTATCCTGCAGAAAAATAATAATTGGCTCTGTCGGAAGCGCCGGATAAATTAAAGTTTGCAGATGTTCTGCTGGCAGTTCTGAACAATGCGTCTTCCCATGATTCATTCCACAACAGTTGAGCAGATGGATTCAACTTTCCTGTAACAGGGTCCACCAACTGATTGCCCGGTACATTGTATGCATTATAAACAAGTCCATTCGGACCGGTTAACACATTGGAGGCCATCGTGCCTGCAACGGTAGGTGAATTGCCCTGTGCGATATAGTTATTTTTGTAAGCTTCCCAGAAAAGTTCATAATATTCCTTCGGTCCTACACGATCATATTCAGGAATACCCCGTGTAAGAAACCCCTGTTGAATTCCAACCTGTGTAACGGGTGCGCCTCTCTGGCCTTTTTTGGTTGTAATCATGACTACTCCATTGGCCGCTCTGGAGCCATACAAGGCAGCAGCAGATGCATCCTTCAGAATAGTAACAGATTCAATATCGTTTGTATTCAATGCGGTGATAGACCCATCGTAAGGAACACCATTCAATACATACAACGGAGAACTGCTTGCATTTACAGAACCGATACCACGGATCAGCATGCTTGCGCCTGTACCGGGGCCTCCACCACCATTGGTCATTATCACACCCGGCACAAGTCCGTCAAGCGCTTTGGTAACTGAGGTTACCGGCTTTTGAGAAATTGTTTGTGCAGTAATGGTGTTTTCTGACCCGGTAAAGGATGTTTTTTTAATGGTACCGTATGGTACATTAATCACTACTTCCTGTAATTGTCCGGCACTTTGTTTAAGGGTTACGTTAACTACGGATTGATTCCCGATAGTGACCTCTTGTGTTTCAGAGCCTACTGTTGAAAATACCAGTGTTCTCGCACCCAGCTTTACTTCAATAGTGTAACTGCCGGAGGAATTTGTGACGGTACCAATCTGAGTACCCTTCACCAATACAGAAACATCGGAAAGCGGTTGTCCGTTTTCTCCGGTGACTGTTCCTGTGATTTTTCGATTTTGGGAGAATGCAAATACTGATGTCAAGAGCAGTATAGTGCATAAGGTAACGATTCTTCTCATGAACATTTTAGATTTTGTGAAAATGAAAATTTACTTCAGGTAACTAATTAAGACAACAAGTCGTTAAAAAGTGCTGCAAGATTACGAATAAAATGATAAATTG
>CAYXAL010000007.1:0-124848 GCA_964463015.1 uncultured Ginsengibacter sp. | reverse complement strand
GTGTGAGGAAATAGGTACTATCTCTACAAATGTAGAGAGGAGAGTAGGTCGGTGCTATCTTTATTACAATCCTTCTGATTGATTTCGGGAGGGTTTTTTGTTTGTGGATGGTGGATTGGTTATTATAAAATACTGTGTTTACTTTCGATAATCAGAGATTGTTCATCAGGGATTCGATAGGATATTCCACATAGAACAGATATAATCCGGTTGGTGAGATCCTATTTGAACTCTTCTGATTTTATTTAATGTGATAGTGAATGGAATTTCACCCATCTTAACTTTTTTATTTTAGGGAATTGAAGTTTCTATAGAATCTAATTTTTTTATATCAAAGTATGTCCTCAATGCATTAACCGGATTTCCATTTGCTCAAACGTAATTATTTTTGATTTTGTAATCGAAATGTTAACTTCAATTCCGGGAGCAGACTCTCAGAATCTTTCATTAACTGCAAAAGTATTTGCTTGAAGAAGTTCACCGAAAATCAGCTATGGGGTAATGTTTGGTTTACCCGGATTCTTTTTCGCACATCTAAGATCTTATTTGTACTATTTTTCATATTGACTTCTCATGCATCGTTAGCGCAAAAGCCACTTCCTCAGTCTGTAATTGATTCTATAGTAAAATCAGGTGGTCTGAAGTTGAGTTGTGGTACTGCACAACAAATGGATAAGTTGAGAAAAGATCCTCTTTTCAGACAAAATGAGGAAACCATGAATCGTGAGATTTTATCGGCTTATGGAACACTGGATGCAGATACGATCATTACGCTTCCGGTTGTTGTTCATATCATCAATACAAACCCTTATGCAACAACAGATGCACAAGTGATGGCAGGAATTCAATTACTTAATGATGCCTTCAGTAAATCCGGAGTGTATTCGGCAAGTATGGGAGCCGATACAAAAATCAGATTTTGCCTCGCCAGGAAAGCGCCTGATGGAGGCATTACCAACGGAATTACCCGAACTACTTCAACTTATGGTAATTCGCTGAACAGAGATATTGAAGATGCCAAACTTAAGGGTTTGATTCAATGGGATCCGGTACGTTATATTAATATTTGGCTGATCAACAGTATAGAGACAGAAATCTATGCCAACTTTAGCTGTGGCACGTGGACAAGATTAAGATTGGGCGGTTATGCTACAATGCCTCCGTCCGGAGGTTCATTGGATGGGATCGTGGTTACAGGGTTTGGCTCTTTACTGGCTCATGAAATGGGGCATTACCTGGGTCTTTACCATACTTTTGAAGGGGGATGTACAAATTATGATTGCAAGGTGGATGGTGACCATGTGTGTGATACACCCCCGGACAATTCAATGTGGCCTTCGTCATGTGCCAGTCCGGAAAATTCTTGCTCTACAGATACGCTCTCTTCTTACTCCGATGGATTCTTTCCCACGGATGTGCCCGACCAGATTTCCAATTTTATGGATTATGGAAATTCAGGATGTGCCAACCAATTCACCCAGGGGCAAACCGACAGAATGAGGGCAGCAATTATCACACAGCGGCCCGGACTGCTTCAGAATGAATGTGATCCACCCTGCTCAGAAATTATCAATGCGGGATTCACCAGAGACGTGGATTATTCTGTAAAAGGAAATACCATCAATTTTACCAATACTTCCACAGGTGCTACGAAGTTTGAATGGCTTGTGAATAATGTTGTAGTAGCTAATACTGTGAATTTCTCCTATACATTTACAGATGAGGGCAAAGATACCGTTACACTTCGTGCATACAACACACCTACTTGCTTTGCATCCTACACCGATTGGATAATTACAGGATGTGGGGTATTGGCAAGGTTTTATTCGGATAAACAAACTATTGCATCAAAGACCTCAATTTATGAAGATAGCATTAGTTTTTTCAATACTTCGCTCAATGGTTTAAACTATCAGTGGCTCGTGAGTAATAATCAGGGAATGTCTGAAACTGTATTAAGCACAGCCAAGAATTTTAAATATATTTTTCCCGTTCCGGGAATTTATCAGATCAGGTTAGTTGCAACCAATGGATCTTGCTCAGATACAACAGGCTATTATACTGTAACTGTGAATGACCCAACCGCAGATGCCGTTCCTTTCTCAGCCTATTATTCTTGTTACAACAATAACAAGGTGCAGATTCATTTCTGCATAGCCAATTATGGTTATGCACCCATACCTGTGGGAACACCTGTAAGTTTTTATGATGCTGATCCCAGATTTCCGGGTGCACACAAGATTCCGGATACCTATTTCCTGGCCTATCAGACGCCGGGCGGTTATTGCAGTAATTGTTATACGCATGTGTTGGATATCCCTTACAAAGGATTGGAACAGATTTTTGTTGTAGTGAATGATTCTGGTACTGCTGTACCGATAAGCCTTCCCAATGCTTTGCTTGTGGAAAAGAATTATCAAAATAACATAACCATTGCTCAAACAGTACGTACAACGATATATGCTACAATTTGTGATGGAAAAAATTATGCAGGATATACCAAATCCGGTACCTACATCGACACATTGGTGAGTATCAATACAGGATGCGACAGCATCCGTACGTTGGTGTTGAAAGTAAATCCGGTATCCTTCACTACCGTTACTGCCTCAATTTGCAATGGGGATAATTATGCCGGCCATACCACAACAGGAACCTATGTGGATGTCTATTCCAACATTTACGGATGTGACAGCACGCGCACCTTGCATCTGACAGTTAAACCTACATTCAAAACAACTATTGCGACTGCCATTTGCGAAGGACAAAACTATTATGGACACACGAAATCCGGAACATACATTGATCACTACTTCGCTCAAAACGGTTGCGATAGTATGCGCACAGTATATCTGACTGTAAAGCCGATTTCCAGAACAACTGTGTACGATACGATTTGTGCCGGTCAGAATTATGCCGGGCATACAGCATCCGGTGTTTATGTAGATACTTATTATGGAATAAATGGTTGCGACAGCATCCGTACACTGCATCTCACAGTGAATCCGGTATTTAATACTACAGTGAATGCCTCCATTTGTCAGGGAGACAATTATGCAGGTCATACTACTTCCGGTACATACATAGATGTATATACAGCCGTTAACGGATGTGATAGTACCAGGACACTTCATTTGACAGTAAATCCTGTTAAGTTTACTTCAGTCACTACCGAAATCTGCGAAGGAGATAATTATGCAGGTCATACCACTTCTGGAATATATGTGGATTTGTACAAAACAACTGCCGGATGCGACAGTACCCGCACATTGTATCTTACTGTAAAACCAACCTTTGCCACCAGTATTTCTGCAGTGATTTGTGATGGGGATGTCTATGAAGGATATACAACCACCGGTGTATATGTGGATGTATTCAAAGCTGTAAATGGGTGCGACAGTACCCGAACACTCTATCTGACTGTGAAGCCAAGAAGTTTTACAACGATCAATGTATCAATTTGTAAAGGTGATTCCTATTTTGCTGCGGGTGATTTTCAAACTCAGTCGGGGATATATTATGATACGCTCACCAACTATCTTGGTTGCGATTCTATTATCACAACCAATCTCACTGTCCACGAACTACCAATACCTGACCTGGGAAAAGACCGGGGCGTGTGCATAGGCGACCAGTTGGTGCTCAATCCGGGTACGTTTATCAGTTACCTGTGGCAGGATGGCAGCACCGGCAGCACATATACCACCAATCAGGTGGGACAATATAAGGTAACTGTCACAGACCAGTTTGGATGTGTGAATTCTGATGAAATGAATGTGTTGAGAATAGATACCTTACCGAAAAATTTTCTTCGTTCGGATACCAGTCTATGTCGTGGAAATGTGGTTCCGCTGATGGCGCCCGGATTCAGTAAATACCTCTGGAGTACCGGTGAAACAGGAAGCCGGATCAATGTAATTCGAAGCGGTCTTTACCGTTTGGATGTGGTAGATGTCAATGGGTGCAAAGGCAGCGATTCGGTGTATATTGATTATTATGATTGTAAGGATGTATGGATCCCCAATGCCTTCACTCCTAATGGGGATTCAAAAAATAATCAGTTCAGGCCCATCTTCCCGGCTCCGGTTACGGATTACCGCATGCAGATATGGGACAGGCGCGGACTAAAACTGTTTGAAACTACCGATCAAAAAGCCGCATGGGATGGCAGTTACAGAGGTACGCCTCAGCAAAATGGAATTTACGTATATACGATCACGTTTGAAGATATCGATGGGCACTTTGTAATGAAAAAAGGAATTATTGCGCTGATCAGGTAGTGCTATTCAATTATCCTGCTTCATTGAATAAGGAATAAATTTTCAAATGAACTTCGAGTATTGCAATGCAGTAATGGTAAAAATTCATTTTTGGCGGAATGTTTGATTATCCTTTGTCTTTGAACTTCCCCCTCAATAATTGGAGATTGTAAGTCCCCATTGAAGAAAGCATTGCTTGTTTCGAATTCTTTTAAATATTCGGTTTACGAATTGTAAAATATTTTTCTTAGTCGGGCAGCCTATAAAGATGTTGAAAATAGTACCACAATTATATTTGCATCTATGAAAAAAGAAATCATAGATGCGGCCCGGCTACTGTGGGATTATCACCTGATGCATCAGAAATTGAAATCTGCTGATTGTATCCTTGCATTGGGAAGTCATGATCTCAGAGTCGCTGGCCGTGCTGCCGACTTGTACCTTCAGGGGTTTGCTCCTTTCCTTGTTATGTCAGGTGGATTGGGCAATCTGACGAAAGATATGTGGACAGAGTCCGAAGCTGAAAAATTTGCAGCGGTTGCAATAGATAAAGGTGTTCCTGAAAAAGATATTCTTATTGAGAGCAGCTCTACCAATACCGGTGAGAATATTCTGTTTACAAAAAAATTGCTGTTTGAAAATAACTTGGAATGTAATAGAATGATCCTGGTACAGAAGCCTTACATGGAGCGGCGCACCTTTGCTACGGTGAAGAAGTTGTGGCCGGAGCCGGAAGTCATGATCACCTCACCGGAATTGTCTTTTGAAGATTATCCGACGGATGAAATTCCTTTGCAAAGAGTCATCAATATTATGGTGGGCGACTTGCAACGAATTATTGTGTATCCCTCAAAGGGTTTTCAGATTCCGCAGGAAGTCCCGTCAAATGTGCAGGAGGCATTTGAATTTCTAAAATGTAATGGATTTGACAAGCATTTAATTAAGTAGAGTACCCTGATTTAGAACTTGTGATTTTACACATAGTCTATCTTCCGTTCGCAATATTTCTGAATTTTTCTTTTTAAGTCTGCCGGTTTAAAGGGTTTATTGATGTAGTCGGTAAATCCCGATTCGGTAATCAATGAATTCATATCATCAAGCAGTGTGGCCGTGAATGCAATGACCGGTACATCGATCTTTAGTTCCTGAATTTTGCGAAGGGTAGTGTATCCGTTCATTTCAGGCATCTCCAGGTCCATGAGTATGATGTCAAATTTGTGATACTTTAATAGTTCTAATGCATGCACACCGGTGGCAGCCTCTTTAATGGAGAGTTGCCACTTCTTCAAGAAACTTCTCAGGATGGATGCATTTATTTCATTGTCTTCCACAATTAACGCACGGATTCCTTTGATATCTTTTTTCTCCCACTCCGGATTAACTTCTCGAATTTCAGAATCGGAGAGCTTTTGGATGAATCGCTTAAGTGAAATGGTGAAAAAGAATCGCGATCCTTTTCCCACAATACTTTCCACTTCAATGGTGCCACCCAGCATCCTTACTAACTCACTGCTGATGGTAAGACCCAATCCGGAGCCCTGGTACTTTCTTTTAAGGTCGTCGTTGTAAACCTGTTCGAAAGCTTCAAATATATCTTTCAATTTGTTATGAGGGATGCCGATGCCGGTATCCTTTACTTCAAAGTTCAGAAGGAGGGAAGATTCTGACTTCTCTACAATCTTCACCGACAATACAACCTCGCCACAATTTGTAAACTTCAGTGCATTTGATAGTAGATTTTTGATGGTCTGACTTAGCTTGATTTCATCACTGATAATTTCCGGATTTTCCAATTCAACCGAAGGAAAGTTGGTTATTAATTTTATGTTCTGTTCGTTGAATAGATTCTGGAAAGACCCGGTAATATTGTTCAGACAGTTAAAAAGGTTAAAAGGTTTTTCATTTAAGGCCATCTTGCATTCATCCATTTTGCTGAAGTCTAAAATGTTATTTACGATTTCAAGCATGTGTTGTGATGAATACTTGATCACTTCTATATTTTTATTGACCTCTGCCGGCAGATTGGTTTTGGAGAGGATCAGGTAGGAAGTACCGATGATCCCGTTAAGGGGTGTACGAAGCTCATGGCTGATGGTGCTCAGAAACCTGAACTTTGATTTGGAAGCCATCTCTACTTTCTCATTTGCTGCCAGAATATCCCTTTGAAATTTTTTTGAAGCACTGATATCTGTGATACTTAAAATCCGAAAGCGGCTCTCGGAGTCTGAGGATAAAATATTTGTATTGACCAGACCGTAAAAGGTATTTTTTTGATGCGTGGTAAAAAGGCCCTCACCTGTCCAATTCTCATTCAACTCATTTAATAATTTGGTAAAGTTGGGGCTTTCCCCTGAGAGATATCTCATCATAAACCGGTTGATATTGAGACCTTTCAGGTCCAGTCCTTCGGGCAATTCAAAAATTCTTGAAATTGTTTTGTTGATGGTGATTACTTCCTGGGACTCTTTGTCATAAACAATCAGGCCATCATTAGAAGCCCGAAATGCAGCTTCCAGATACCGATTTGATTGATTTTCAAGGCTATTCCCTTTGCCGTTTATCCTTCTAAACCTGAAGAGCGAGTTCATTGGGTTGGATGATTTCTCAACGGATGGGTACCCGAAGAGTTTGGTTTAATAGGTTAACGATTAAATTGTGAGATTATTTAATAAAAGGAAGTTGTGCGGAAATTTTTTTTGTGGAATCGCATTTGATTGAATTGGCATACTAAGAGGGCAGGGTAGGCGTTAATATTTAAAGCTATGCATGAAGGGATTATCCGAAACTTTAGAATTGCAGTTAGACAACGGCTTATTGGCCGAATTGTACGAAGGAGATGAAGAGCAGATGTTGGTAATTTTCGAGCAATTCCTGGGTACCACCCCTGCGCTGATGCAAGAGGCTGAAATTTGTTATCACGACGGTGAAGTGGAATTGTTCAGGCAGAAAGTACATAAGTTGAAACCCGTTTTTAGTTTTATCGGGCTTCCGTCAATAACCGATCAGGCTGAATTTTTGGAGAAAAGGTGTAAGCAGATTTCCGTGGTTGAAGAAGTCTCTGCACTCTTTGATGATTTAAAAGCAAAGTATTTGAAAGGGGTAGAAATTGTTCAGAAGGAAATTAAAAGAATTAACGCCATTTAATTTAAGAATATGAAATTGAAATGCATAGTAGTAGATGACGAGCCCATAGCAAATGGCATTATTCAGCGTTATTGCGAGAAACATGGAGACCTGGATTTGACAGGTGTTTTCCATGATTCGGCCTCTGCGCTAAATTATCTGCTGACTGAGGAAGTAGATCTTCTTTTTCTGGACGTTGAGATGCCCGGTTATACGGGATTCGACTTGCTCGATAAACTCGTTTATTCTCCCAAAATAATATTAACTACCGGAAAGACAGATTACGCTTTTGATGCATTCCAGTATAATGTGTCTGATTACCTTAAAAAACCAATCTCTTTTGTGCGGTTTAAAGAAAGTATTCAGAAAATCACTGCTTCAATCAGACAGGATGTTGAAGAACCTGCCCGGGAAGATATTTTTATTAAATCGGATGGGAAGTTTATCAGGCTTGAGTTTGGGGAGATTCTCTATATAGAAAGCATGGGAGATTATGTGAAATATTATACACTTACTCATCAATACCTTACGTATGATACGTTGAAGTCGGTAGAAGAAAAGATGGACTCTAAATACTTTATGAAGGTTCACCGCTCTTATATTGTTAATATGAGCAAGATCAAGGATATTCAGGACAACTCTATAGTCATCAACAGTAAAGTTATCCCAATCAGTAAGGCTATGAAACCAAATGTGATGACCAGGATCAGCGCCTCATAACAGGCTAATTGCAGGGTACTCAATTACAATTTTACATTCTTAAATTCCGAAAAGTATTCACAGGTTATGCCAGGCTAATGGCTAAGTTGTCTTTAACCTTTCAGAAGAGTAGAAATACAGCATTTTCTTAGAATGACCAGTTCCTGATTGCAGCAAAAAATTCTTTTAATCGTGCATAATGTTCCGTTCGTCGAAAGAAAAGGCACATTGAACTAAAATTCCCTCTAAAAAATTTTTAAATGAGCAATTTTATGGTCAGATAGCACGATATGCTTCTCAAACCAAAGAAAACTGCTAAATATCCTACAGAAAGATCAACCGGAAACTACTAAAGAAAACACATGAGTCCGACATCCTGGAGAAAGATTAGATCATTCCAAAACTCGCTGAATCACCAACAAAGAATTAGTTCCGTACCTTGAGAAACCAATGGCTTTAAGTTTATCCTCAAGAAACTGCAACCGCAGTAAAAGATTTGAAAAATGCTCCGAACCCCAACGGAGCATTTTTGTATTCTGATATTCCTTCCATTCAATTTTGAGGTTCTGCCATGGGGCTATTGTTGATCGGAATGGGATATGAATCAACTTTGATCTTAGGTGGGTTGTAATTCTGTAGATAGGTAAACTCTGGTGAATAAAAGCATGTGTGGATATAATTTGTCGGGCGAAATTGTACATTGGTCGAAAATCTAAGTCAATTGGGCGAAAAGAAACAAATAAAATGTACAGTTTGATGATCTTTGTATTCATAAAGGACATCACCCCTACTATTGACAAGCACGGTGCCTTTAAGAAAATTTACAAGAATCACCAAAGATTTTGGTTTTTACTGGGTTCAACAATATGGAGGCTGTACCAAAAGTACAGTCTCTTTTATTTTTTATACAGTTAGCCTGCTCTTGTATCTTTCCCGAAATTCAAAATAAGGGGTTAGGATTAACGGATAGGAAATCTCAGCTAATACATGGAGCTATGGTTCTTGTGAAAGGAGGCAGATGGGAGCATGATTCATTTATCAAAAAAGAAAGAATAGGGGACATTCAAAACGCAATTTGATTAAGCGGGGTCTGAATAAGGCCAAAATCACATTAACGGTACACGGGGTTGACGCTGAATCCTTGTCTTGCTAAAGCACTGATCAGGCCGGAATCACCGGGTAAGTGGCCGGCGCCAACGGCTATAAAGCAACTCTGCGCTTTAATTAATGACGGAATTTTCTTTTCCCATTTTTTGTTTCTGTTCTTTACGAGGATATTAAATGCCCTTTTGCTCATAAATTGTTTGTCAGTAATCAACCCGGCCAGTTCATTCAACTTTTCATGTTGATAGGCATCGGTCATTTTACGGAAAAGTTCTTTGTAATTTTCAGTGGATCTCAATTGAATAAGGAGTTCTTTGCCGGTAAAAACCTTTTCAGCAATTTTCATTTGCTCTAAAGCAGTTTCAATTCCGGCTGTCTTTAATCCTTGCCCTCTTGCCAATTTAAGAAGTTCCAATTCGGCTACCAGGATATCTTCGCATCCTATGGCTGCCAATGTCATTTGGTTAACGAGCGACATGGGAGATGCTTCCTGTAGTTGATCGTAAGATATGCCCAATCGCTGTTCTGCGATTTGCGTCAATTCAGTAGTTTCATTCTCTGAGAGGGTTGACAACCAATTTGTGGCCATGGAGTCGGCGTGATCCATTCTATGCACTTCATGCACACTTCCCAAATCCACTTCCATATAATAAACGGAACATTTGGACATTGCTGAGCGTACTTTCTCCGGCACAGAAAAGTTCTTTGCACAAATCATGTGCATGGTACCAAATAGGTAGGATGGTTTCTTTAAACTGTTACCGGAAATTTTATATAAAAGAGAATTCTTATAGCCTGACACCTTCATTCGGAGGCAAAGTTATTGTTATAAGATGAACAGGCCGGAGTTTTTTAGTAATTCAGAAAGCTTTATTGCTTTTTTCAATGGATGCGTACAGGGCAATACATTATTTACTCTGAACTGAATCATCAGTTCAATCATTTGACAATAAAAAGCCTGAAGTTTTTACAATCTTATTTTATGCCTTCTGGATTGGAGAAAGAGTACAATGTGGATAGCGATTAGCATTTCGACTACAATTTCTTTTACGATCATGAGGTAAGTCTTTTAAAAGGATTCGGACAATGGATTAAGAACGGAAATCCTTTATGCTTTATTGCTTTTTTGCCAATAATCACATCTTAAAATGGTTGGTCATCTTCAAAATGACTTTCATTCATTTTGCTGCTCTTTTGAATAAACATTTTTGCGCCTGCATCTACAAATGGTTCAAATTTTTGAATTCGAAGTATAGAGGAAAACTCAAGGGTATCCAACTGACCATTCCGGTGCTTTGCGATTTTCAGGTAGGCCTTACCTTCTGTGGATCCGCCATCTTCATCCTGCTTCAGGTCGTGGTATTCCGGCCTGTAAAGGAACATCACGATATCGGCGTCCTGCTCAATAGCACCCGACTCTCTAAGGTCACTGAGTTGAGGAATGAAGTTTTTGTCTTTTCTTTTTTCTACCTCCCTGCTCAACTGGCTCAATGCGATGATTGGTACCTGGAGTTCTTTGGCAAGTCCTTTCAGGTCACGCGAAATACGGCTGATTTCCTGTTCGCGGTTGGAATTTCGATTTTCTCCGGATCCGCTCATTAACTGAAGGTAGTCTATGATGATCAGCCCGATATTGTGCTTGTTTTTCAGACGTCGGCATTTTGCTCTCAGTTCAAAAATATTCAATGCCGGTGTATCATCAATATGAAGCGGGGCTTTGCTGAGTACGTTGATTCCTTTGGAATGCAGCTGATTCATTTCATAATCCTGAAGGGTACCCCGTGCAATTTTTTCAAGCATTACCTCACTTTCTGCACTCAATATTCTTTGTACCAATTGACTCGCACTCATTTCCAATGAAAACACCGCCACCGAAGTTGGCTTTTGTGGGTGCAGGGCAGCGTTTCGTGCCAGGTTTAAGGCAAAAGCTGTCTTTCCCATAGAAGGTCTTGCGGCAAGAATAATCAGGTCGCCGGGTTGCCAACCGTAGGTGACATGATCCAGCGCAGGATAGCCTGAAGGAATACCTGTGATCTCATCCTGCCGTACACGCAATTCATCAATCCGTTTTACAGTATCCACCAGGACATTGCCGATACTTTCAGTTTCACTCCTCAGATAATTATTGGCAATTTCAAAGAGTTTGGATTCAGAAAGATCAAGTAGGTCAAACACGTCAGTGCTGTCTTCATAAGCCTCTCCGATGATTTCGTTGCTGATTCGGATCAATTCTCTCTGGATAAATTTCTGGAGAATAATTCGTGCATGAATCTCAATATGTGCAGTAGAGACTACCGAATTCGTCAATTTGGTAATGTAGTAAGCACCTCCAACCATTTCCAATTCTTCTTTTGCTTTCAGTTCTTCTACCACTGTCAGCAAGTCGATCGGAAAGTTTTTTTGTTGCAGGCCTTGCATCGCCGCAAAGATTTTCTGGTGTGCCTCTGTATAAAAACATTCAGGTTTCAGATGCTCAAAAGCCGTATCTACTGCAGTTTTTTCAAGCATAATGGCACCCAATACCGCTTCTTCAAGTTCACGGGCCTGAGGGGGTACTTTGCCAAACATCATATTGCCCAGTTCGGGCGTGGTTTTCCGTCTTAATTTTCTGTCTTTGTTTAGGTTGGTAAGATCCATTTCGCTTTATTCTAATAGCCTTTTTTGTGTAAAAAATTGTATTCCTTCATCCTCAGTTATCGTTAGGGGAGGGCTAAGGTAAAGGACATTTGCTTATCTATCCAATCAATTTATCTTTAATATTTATTCTATTCCTATTCACACTTTCGTTCACATATCCGCAAGTAGCCAATCCACAGTGATTTTGAGATTATCCACAATTTAAAAAACTAATGAAACTTTTTCTCACATTTTTTCACACTTTGATGTGCAGAAAAAAAATGATAAAAATGTACGATTTCAATAGCATATTTTGCTAATATAAAAGCGGATTTTTTTACCGGATTTTTGCGGAAATCCGGTGGAAGTGAAGCGATCCCTTTTCCCATGCGGGTTGCAATAATTCATTTACATGATTTAGAGGTGCCTGATATCCTATTTCCCGGTAAAACGTCGATTTCAAGAGGGGATTATCCTGGTTTCGCAGAGACAATCCGGGTTGAGTAAAAATGCTGGTTTTGCAACTTTGTTTAGGGTTGCATCCGGGCGAAAAAAATCAGAAACAACACTTAAACAATGCCGCGTTCATTTTCCCTGATATTAACTTCTTTCATGGTTACGAAAAGATAGCCACCGGATAAAAACGATTATGTAATTATTTTTTGAGGCAGGTGAACTTTGGCTCGAAACTATTTGACACAGATCATTTCTTAATTTTGCCGCTTCGCAAAGGCGACTTCGCTTTTGAGAAATTATTAAAGACATGATATAAGTATGAAGATTAGTTACAGTTGGCTTAAAGAATATTTGCCCGAAGGCGGGAAATTTGATCCATTCCTTAATTCTCCGGAGAAGTTGGGTGAAATACTCACTGCTGTTGGGCTTGAAGTAGAAGGGATAGAATATTACGAATCTGTGCCAGGCGCTCTGGAAGGCCTTATTGTGGCTGAAGTTTTGACTTGTGAACAACATCCCAATGCAGACAGGCTGAAGGTGACTACAGTCAATACCGGGTTAGAAATTCTGAAAGTTGTTTGTGGTGCTCCCAATGTAAATGCAGGGCAAAAAGTAATACTTGCACCTGCGGGCACAAAAGTTTATCCAGTTAAAGGAGAACCGTTTCAGATCAAGAAGTCAAAAATCCGTGGGGAAGAAAGCAATGGAATGATTTGCTCAGAGGATGAGATTGGATTGGGATCGTCTCATGAAGGCATTGTGGTATTGCCCGATGACGTGGTACCGGGGACACCGGTCTCAAAACTTTTTCCTGTTTACAAAGATTACATAATCGAAATAGGATTGACCCCTAACAGAATGGATGCCCAAAGCCACCTGGGAGTTGCAAAAGATGTCTGTGCCTGGTTGAGTCATCATACAGGACAGAAAGCAGGAGTGGTGACCCCATTGGGAAAACCCTTTAAAGTAGATGATACTTCGTTTAAGATGAATGTGGAGGTGAAAAATCCGGAACTGTGTGCAAGGTATGCCGGCATTGTCATCAGAGATGTCACTATTCAATCCTCTCCTGAATGGTTAAAAAATAAATTGAAGTCCATAGGACTGAAGCCAATCAATAACGTGGTAGATCTGACTAATTTTATTTTGCACGCCACAGGGCAACCGTTACATGCTTTTGATGCAGACAAGATCAAAGGAAAGAAGGTGGTGGTAGAAACTTTAGCAGAAGGCACCTCATTTATTACGCTGGATGAAAAGCAGAGAAAACTGTCTGCAGAAGATATCATGATCTGTGATGGAGAAGACACCCCGCTTTGTATAGCCGGTGTATTTGGAGGAATTGAGAGTGGAGTGACAGAGCAAACTAAGAATATTTTTCTCGAGAGTGCCGTTTTTAATCCGGTTAACATCCGCAAATCCATGATACGTCATGGCCTGCGAACTGATGCAGGCGTGCGGTTTGAAAAAGGTGTGGATATTGGGAAAACAGTTGAGGTTTTAAAATATGCAGCTTCGCTGATTGCTGAATCGGGTAAAGGCACAATCGCTTCCGGTATTTACGATTTGTATGAGGCACCGCCAAAGAGAGAAGTTTATCTGTCTTTTTCTTATCTGAAAAAATTGAGCGGAAAAGAGTTTGACCACAATAAAATAAAAGGAATTTTAGAAAGTCTTGGCTTTGTAATAAGCAACAGTGAGGAAGCGGGAATCAGATTGGACATTCCAACAAGCAATCCGGATATCACATTGCCTGCAGATGTTGTTGAAGAAATATTGAGGATTGATGGTCTGGATAATATTGAAATGCCTTCCAGAGTGACTATGGCGCCGGGCATTCACGACCAGAGCCGGGAGTTCGCATTCTCAGAAAAAATTTCTTCATGGCTGGTGGGTAACGGTTTTTCAGAGATTTTTACGAACAGTATTGTAAGCGCAGATAACGTGAAAGAAAATGAAGAACCTGTACATATTTTAAATAGCCTGAGTGAAGAACTTACAACTTTACGTACCAACATGCTCCCGTCGTGTCTGGAGAGTATTGCTTACAATCTGAACAGGCAAAACAAAGACCTTTTGCTTTTTGAATATGGTAAAACATATTCCGGAGCAGAAGGAAAATACATTGAAAGAAATTGCCTGGCAATCTATTGTACCGGATTGGTACGAAGAAAATCATGGAACACACCAGAGAGTCCTGTAGATATTTATTTCGCAAAGGGAGTTGCGCAGTCTTTATTCTTCCTTTGTGGGATTGCCTTTGAGGAAGATGTAAATAAGGAAGGGCATATAACGTTTTTGCATGACCGAAAAGAGATTGGCACTGTAATGGAAGTAAAGAATAAAGATTTGGAAAGATTTGGAATCCGGCAGCCCGTATATTATCTTATCATTGATATTGAGGTACTCAGAGATATTACCCTTTCCGGAACAATAGAATATAAGGTGGTAAACAAATTCCCTACTGTGACCAGAGATCTTGCTATGATCGTAAAGCAGGATATTGCTTATCTTGAAATTGAAAAGGTTATCCGGGAATTGAATCTGAAGAAACTGTCCGGATTCAGGGTATTCGATCTGTATGAAAATGAAAAGCTGGGCAACAACAGGAAATCAATCGCCATGAGTTTTTCATTTGTTGATTTTCAGAAGACACTTACAGATAGCGATACAGATGCCATGATGCAAAAGGTGATTAAAGCATTAAACGAAAAAGTAAACGCAGAAATCAGAAGCCATGTCTGACGAAATACTCAGATCAATATCAAATATTTCAGTAAAGCTTCAGAAACTTGTTGCCAACCGGCGGCAGTTGGAAAGTGAATTAAACCGGGCAAGGGAAGAAAACAAAATTCTTACGGAAAGGCAATCTGCACTTGAGGAAGAAGTCCGGCAAATGAAAGAGCAGATTTTGTTATTGAGAGCTTCGGCCAATCCTTTGGAAAATGATGATAAAAAGGAATTTCAAAAAATTCTTAATGAATATATTCGCAATATTGATAAATGTATTGCCCTGTTGAAATCTTAAGTTATGGCCGACACATTAATTCCCCTTAATATAACCATTGGCGATAGAAATTATCGTATTAAAATACTTCCCGCAGATGAGGAATCTGTGAGAAAAACTCTGAAAGTAATTAATGAAAAGATTCTGGAATTCAGATCGCAATTTGCCGGAAAAGACATGCAGGATTACATCTCCATGGTGCTGGTATGGTACGCTACTCAACCACAATCTGCTTCATCAAAATTTCAGAGCGATGAGGTAGCTGAAGCACTCACCCGTCTGGATAAGCAACTAAAGGGGTTTGAATAAATTCTTCAGGTGATTTCATGCTTCCTGTTCAGTACATTGTTAAAAGCTGAAGTAAACTTTTTAATGTATTGATCCTTTTCTTTCGCTTTGTATTGCATGATGAACCGGGGATGTTCGAGCGGAATAATTTCGTTGAAGAAATGATGCTTTTCATTGAGCTGATTGATAAACTGAAGATTCTTCCCGATGCCGAAGCAGAATACAATTTCCCTGTAAACACCCAGTTCAAATTGCTTTCTGATATTTTCCAGAACAAAGGGCATCACAGAGGCCTGCAATCTTTTGTCGTCGTAATAATTATAATTGACGTCCCTGCCTTTTTCATTGAGAATTGTGAAGCCCAGAGGGCAAACCGATTGAATGAAAAAATTCCCATAAAACGTTTCAGGCCCTCCCATTGCAGCGATGACATCATAGACAAATACAGAGGATGGCTCATGAGTTTTTAACCCCGGGTAAAGTATGCCACACGCATTCTCCAATCGTTTGGTGTCGGTAAAGGGTACTCCGGTACAGCCTGCACCAAATCTTCCCGGATTGATACCGAGGATCAGGAAGCGTGTGCTGTTGTCATTATAGAATTTTTTGTAAAAGGAAGAGGATATCTTTTTCACATTGGTATCCGAAAATGGATTCATCACTTTAATCCCTTTTGGAAGCCTCCCCTGAAAATGCAATTGTTCGTTAAAACGAATCATCCTGTCTGCAAAAGTCTTCATCCCGTCAAAATTACAATATCTCTATGCATCTTTAGGTATTGAAAAGACAATCTGCTCTTATATTTGCAGCCTTATGGCAAGTGAAAATAATTTTCCCGATATCATCGCGCATTGCAAGGAGTATGGATATATATTCCCTTCAAGTGAAATATATGACGGCCTGAGTGCTGTGTATGATTATGGACAGAATGGCGCTCAACTGAAAAAAAATATCCGCGATCTATGGTGGAAAAGTATGACGCAGTATCATGAAAACATTGTGGGCATTGACGCTGCAATATTTATGCATCCACTCACATGGAAAGCAAGTGGTCATGTGGATAATTTCTCTGACCCGATGATAGATAATAAGGACAGTAAGAAAAGGTATCGCGTAGATCATCTGATAGAGGCACATGCGGATAAATTGGCTTCAGAAGGGAAGAAAGATGAGGAGGCAGCCCTGCTGAAGTCAATGGATGAATTGTTGGCAAAGGATGATTTTGATGGTTTGAAAAAACTGATCCTGGATCATAAAATAACCTGCGCTGTCAGTGGCACGGCAAACTGGACAGACATCCGGCAGTTTAATCTCATGTTTGATACCCAATTGGGAAGCGTCTCCGGCGAAGCTGATAAAATCTATTTGCGCCCTGAAACTGCCCAGGGAATTTTTGTCAATTTTCTTAATGTGCAAAAAACAGGCAGAATGAAGATCCCATTTGGCATTGCACAAACGGGTAAAGCTTTTAGAAACGAGATTGTCGCAAGGCAGTTTATATTCAGGATGCGCGAATTTGAACAAATGGAAATGCAATATTTTGTAAGGCCGGGTTCAGAATTGCAATGGTATGAACACTGGAAACAAACCCGATTGCAATGGCACAAAGATTTGGGAATTCCATCAGAGAAACTTAGATTTCATGATCACGTCAAATTGGCCCATTATGCGAATGCGGCAGTAGATATTGAATTTGAGTTTCCATTTGGTTTTAAAGAACTGGAGGGGATACATTCCAGAACGGATTATGATCTGAAACAGCATCAGGGATTGAGTAAAAAGAAGATGCAGTATTTTGACAATGAAACAGGGCCGGATGGTAAACCCTACGGAAATTATATCCCCTATGTGGTAGAAACTTCTGTGGGCCTTGACCGCCTTGTACTGGCCGTGATCTCTATGTCTTATTCCGAAGAAAAATGGAAAAAAGAGGATGGTACAGAAGACGGCAGGGTTGTACTCCGGATTCCTGTAAAATTAGCCCCATACAAACTGGCTGTATTGCCTCTGGTGAAAAAAGACGGTCTGCCGGAAATTGCCCGTGAGCTTGTCAGCAGGTGTCATAAAGACTTCTATACTTTTTATGAAGAGAAAGACAGTATCGGAAAGAGGTACCGGAGAATGGATGCAATTGGTACTCCTTATTGTGTCACTATTGATCACCAGACGAAGGAAGATCAGACGGTGACTATTCGCAACAGAGATACCATGAAGCAGGAACGTATTCATCTGGATGAAGTAATCCCTACCGTATTGAAAGCGATGTAACAATCCTGAATATCATCAGAGCCTATCCATAAAGTTCAAGACGAATATCACCCTTGGTGTATCCCATTTCGAGAATATTCTTTTTGGCGTCTTCGATCATAAACTTCCATCCGCAGAGATAGAAGGTGGCAGGAGAGGGTTTGGACAGATCCCTGCAACCGAGGATCTTTTCACCGCAGATCTCCTGGTATATACTATGAACATAACCTGTTCGCCCTTCCCATTGCTCTCTGCTGAGTGTTGGAATAAAGCTAAATCCAGGCAGGTAATTTTCCAGAGATTTGAGTTCGTTTTGGTAAAGGAGATCTTTTTGAGTACGGCACCCAAACAGAAGGTATAGATTTTTATAAGCCTTGCCGTGATTGTAAATATCAAAAAGCATGCTGCGGAATGGTGCAATCCCGGTACCTGTACAAACAAAGAATAAATCCTGCTCGATTTGCTCCGGCAAAGTGAACACGCCCTGCGGTCCCCGGATTGTAAATTTTGAACCAACTTTGATTTCATTGAAAATGTACGTACTTCCTGCACCACCTTCCAGCAATACAATTAATAATTCTATAATATTGCTTCCATCCGGAGCGCTTGCAATGGAATAGCTTCTCCATCTTCTGGATGGTTTTTCGTCAATCGGAAGATCAAGCGTGATAAATTGGCCTGCACGAAACTGAAAATGCCCCACTTCATCAAATTGAATAAAATACCTGCGTGTATTGTATGTCTCGTCAACGATACGAATGACTGTGCCGGATTGCCAGGACAAAGGGGCCATGAATTGCTTTTGAACTCAAAATACAAAATAATCTGTCGTATTTGTCGCAGAATAGGGCATATTCTTGTAATAAATGCAAAATCCGGAAGTATCCTGAGTAAACGGGAAGATCATTCCAGGCTGTGAAATATTTTTAAAAATACCTTTAATTCTTGTGTTTTTTACCTTTGAAACACCTATCTTTGCACTCCAAAAAAAATTAAAGGTTAATTACAATTATGCTGATTATTGACTCAAAAGATTGCGAGAACATAGATAAGGCTCTGAAAAAGTACAAGAAAAAGTTTGAAAAGAGCCGTATTCTTCTTCAACTTCGCAATCGCCAGGCGTTTACCAAGCCATCTGTTCGTCGCAGAGAGGAAGTACTAAAGGCCAAATACAAGCAACAAATCGCCTCTGGCAAAATAGAGTTGTAATCTGTATTTTCTGAAATAGTTAAAACCGATAGCCTAACTTTACGGCTATCGGTTTTTTTATGCCCCTGACAGAATATATTGATCAATATTTGCAGCATCTTGCTTTACAGAAGCGGTACTCGTCTCATACTGTGATAAGTTATCAAAACGATCTTACAGATTTTAAAGATTTTATAGAAGAACATTATCCGGATGTGCAAATAACAGAAATTCATCTCCCAATGATGAAATCGTGGCTGGCCTCGTTGAAGGCGCGTAATATGGAGGCAAGGACAATAAACAGAAAAATTTCTGCTCTTAAATCATTTTACAAGTTCTTGATGCGGATGAACTTTCTGAAGGACAATCCTGCTGCAACTCTGGTTACATTGCGTACCAAGAAGGCACTTCCGGCATTTGTAGAAGAAAAACAGATGGCACAACTGCTCGATCGTTCCTTTTTTCCTGAAGGATTTAAGGGAGATACCTGCTTTCTTATTATTGTATTGTTTTACACCACCGGCATCCGTGTGAGTGAGTTGGTAGGTCTGAGAGAAACAGACTTTGACTATTCCGGATACAGCATCAAAGTGTTGGGAAAAGGTAATAAGGAGAGAATAATTCCCGTCAAGGGAGAATTGCTGGCCTTAGTTAAAGAATACTTTTCAGAAAAAAGAAAGAATGAAGAGACTCCCACTACCTATCTGTTTTCCGGTAAAAATGGCAAAACTCTTTCACCTGCTTCTGTTTATAAAATTGTGAGAAGCACTCTTTCAGAGGTTACAACGCTTCAAAAGAAAAGCCCCCACGTACTACGGCATTCCTTTGCAACACATCTCAGTGATCATGGGGCAGCCATAAATGCGATTAAAGAACTTTTGGGGCACTCCAGCCTTGCAGCAACCCAAATATACACGCACACCAGCATCAGCCGGCTGAAGGAAATCTATAAACAGGCACATCCAAAATCATAATACTGCAAAATTTCGAATTCTCCTTTTGAAAATTCAATATGAACCAGTAACTTCATTTTTGATTTATGTATTGTAAATCCAGTTCTTTTAAAAATAGATTGTTCACCTTTTAAAAATGGATGTTCATGAATGTAAACATTCAAACGCAGCGATTTGTTGCCGATGTGAAATTGATAGAATTTATCGAAAAAAAAGTTGAAAAACTCAATCAATTTCATGATCGGATTATTAAAGTAGATGTTTTCTTAATATTGGACAATGTAGTGCATAAGATCAAAGACAAGGTGGCCGAAATACAGGTTTCTGTTCCAAGGCATAATTTCTTTGTTAAACACTCCTCCAAATCTTTTGAAGAAAGTTTTGATATAGCTCTGGATTCACTCATCAGCCAGATGAAACGGCAGAAGGAGAAGGAATTTTCATAGTATTCCCTGTGCTGTGCAGTTTTGGTGGTGCATTAAATTCAAAGACTAACGAGTCAGTATGCCTTTAAGAAAGAAAAAGGAAATAATCAGGTATGTTTCGGACAATCCTGACCTGGAAGAATGGATCAGAGATTTTGCAAACCATCTGAAAGCAAATCCCCAAAAAAATCTTGTTCAATATCCCGAATCTTTTGCTTCAGGATATGCCAGAGTTTTTAAAATTGAAGAAGGACTTACCTTCAGGCTTGTCGATTACAGGCTGAATACTGATTTTGTTTTTGAAAGAGTCCCTTCAGAGGAATTTTATCTCATTATCTATTTTTACCAGTATTTTGATTGTCATCAGCTTCACCTTACCATCAATCATAAACAGGTATTAGAGAATATCAATGCAGATTACAGCTCGCTTTTAATGACCAACAGTTTTGCGAAGCAGCAACTTAAGTTAACTAAAGGCACGTATGTAAGAGGGTTAACCATTCAGATCACAGAACAATGGTTAAAGAGCAAGTTGGTAGTTTCCAACAATCTTAATCTAAAGCTCCTTCACGAAAAGGATATATTCCAGAGTTTTCTCAATCCTCAGTCACTAAGGCTTCTAAATGAAATCTTCGCAAAAAAGATTCATTCCCCCGTGCCTGAGTTGCATATTTCTTCCAGGGTACTGCAATTGTTGGATTATTTTCTGGAAAATATATTTCAATATGGGCTGGAAGCCAATGTACTACCTGTTTCTTCAAAAGATGTGCAGCAGATATTGTCTGTACAGCAATATCTGATCAGAAATTACCGAGAACAATTTCCCAGCATACAGTTTCTGGCGCGCCTGGCACTGATGAGCAGCAGCAAACTGAAACAATTGTTTAAAAAGGCATTTGGCATGAGTCTATTTGAATATTTTCAAAAAAACCGATTGCAGAAAGCACGCGAGCTGCTCCAATCCAATCTATATTCTGTGTCGGAAGTTGGGGTTTTATTGGGATACCAAAACCTCAGCAATTTTTCTACGGCATTCAAGAAGGAATTTGGGTATTTGCCCAGAGAAGCCTATCGTATAAATTAACTATTATTATTTAAATATGTAATGCAAAAAATGTCTTTTGCAGGTAATTCTATGCCTTTTGCGACAGTTGAGTCCTTTATTTAATGAGGAACTTTGACTCCGTAACTGAATGAAAAATTATCCTCCATTATCCTGTTGAAAGGTTCCCTCATCGTCATCAAGAAAAAGATTTAAAATTCTAAGTCCAAATGGCCGCCAGATTATTAAGCTCCTTTATGGGAGCTTTTTTATTGTAAGGCTGTTTTAAACTTATGAAAAATATTGAAACTGTTGCAATTCATTATTCATAATTCATCATTCTTATCCTACCTTTGCTGCCCGTAAATCTGGAATCAAATGAGTGGTGCTTTAAAAGAAGTCAGAAATCGTATTCAAAGCGTAAAAAATACCCAACAGATCACTAAGGCCATGAAAATGGTGAGCGCTGCCAAATTGAGAAGAGCGCAGGATGCTATTCAGCACATGAGGCCTTACGCACAAAAGCAACAACAGGTGCTTGGCAATATTGTGAGTAACGCCAACGGAGATGTGAGTATGTCATTGGCAAAGAATCACCCGGTAGAAAAGGTGTTGTTGGTAGTCATCACCAGCGACAGAGGGCTTTGTGGCGGATACAATAGCAATTTGATCAAAATGGCACGGCTGGCTGCAAAAGAAAGATATGCAGACCAACTCGGAAAGGGAAATGTGACCATTCTGCCTCTGGGGAAGAAGGGGTATGAATTTTTCTCAAAGAACAATTACAAGGTGATTGACTCATATTGGACTATTTTTTCGAATCTCTCATTTGAAAGTGTATCCAATGTTTCAAAATTTATTATGAAGGGTTTTGAGGAGGGTGAATTTGATAAAGTGGAAGTTATTTACAGCGAATTTCTGAATGCAGCCATGCAACGTTATAAAGAAGAGCAGTTTTTGCCGGTTCCGAAATCCGAAAGCGTCAAAGGACAGATCAAAGCAGATTTTATTTTTGAACCCGATAAAGAAGAGCTGATAGAGGAACTGATGCCCAAAATTTTGAACACACAGTTATACAAAGCTGTACTCGATGCCAATGCCAGTGAGCATGGCGCAAGGATGACTGCCATGGATAAGGCAACTGAAAACGCTGATGAACTTCTTCGTACTTTAAAAATTAGTTATAACCGGGCAAGACAGGCAGCCATTACAACCGAACTTACTGAAATCGTCAGTGGCGCTGCTGCATTGCAGGGCTAAGCCCAATTATTAAAATGGAATTATCTGCATTACTCCCTCATATTGAAGCGCTGATTTTTGCAAGTGATAAACCAATTGCAGAACCGGAGATTGAAGAATATCTCAATAAATCGCTGGCCTTCATGGAAGACCGCGCGTCTGCCGATCAGGTGGAAGAAGCCATCAAGGCAATCCGTGAGAAATACAGTGCTGAGTTTTATCCGTTTGAAATAGTCCATAGTGGAGGAGGATGGCAATTTCTGACGAAGAAGGAATATCATGCTACCATCTCCCAGATGTTTGGCGATAAATTTCTTAAGAAACTTTCCGTGGCAGCCTTGGAAACGCTTTCTATAATCGCTTACGAACAGCCTGTTACCAAATCTGAGATTGAACTTATCAGAGGGGTTAACTGTGATTATGCTGTACAGAAATTGCTTGAGAAAGAATTGATCGTCATCGCAGGCCGCAAGGAAGATGCTCCCGGCAAACCTCTCGTGTACACGACTTCAAAATCATTCATGGATTATTTCGGAATCAATTCTTCCGAGGAGTTGCCAAAGATTACCGAAATTCTGAATAAGGAAATTGCAGAGGCTACCCGCATAAGTAATCCTGAACACAACCTTTCTGAAAGAGAAAATGAAGGGGATGAAAAACCTGATACCGAAATCAGTGAAAAAGAGGAGGTGTTGGACAAAAGTAATTCTGACGAAACGGGCAAGCCAGATGAAAGCAGAGAATAACCTGCCCCTAAACGTATGTAAAAATGAATGACGGCCTTTCACGGGAATTGTTGTTAGAAATTGCCAAAAATTATGGAACTCCGGTTTATGTTTACAATGCTGATTACATTCAAAAACAATTTATAAGCCTTACAAAGGCATTCAGCCAATTACCCTGTAGAATATTTTATGCAAGCAAGGCACTCACGAATATTCATGTGCTCAGGTATATCCATTCTTTGGGTGCTTCTATTGATTGCAGCTCGATCAATGAATTGAAACTGGCACAATATGCCGGTGTGCCGTCAGAAGATATTCTCTACACCTCCAATGGAATTCATATTTCCGAAATTGAACAAGCACAGCAATCCGGTGCTCATATTAATATCGACAGCCTCTCAAATCTTGAAAAATTTGGACAGAGATATGGAAACACCTATCCCATTGGAATTCGCCTTCGGCCCAATGTAATGGCCGGTGGCAATCTCAATATATCTACCGGACATGATAAGAGTAAGTTCGGAATACCTGTCAATCATTTGGATGAAATTCTTCAGGTAGTAGGTAAATATAAATTGCACATCACAGCATTGCATATTCATACAGGCAGCGAAATCAGTGATGTGGAAATGTTTATGAAGGGCGTCCAGGTACTTTTGGGAATCACAAAGTATTTTCCGGATCTGAAATATGTGGACCTGGGTGGAGGCTTCAAGGTGCCTTATAAAGAAAACGATCCTGAAACCGATATTGAAAAACTTGCTCAGGAGATCGGTTTAGCGATGAATAAACTAAAGGAGGAGCAGGGGAGAGAGTTGCAGATATGGCTTGAGCCGGGAAAATTTCTTGTAAGTGCAGCAGGGTATTTGTTGACAAAGGTGAATGTGATCAAGACATCTTCAGTGGTCACATTTGCCGGGGTAGATACCGGATTCAATCATCTGATCAGGCCTATGTTTTACGGATCGTATCATCGCATAGACAATCTTAGCAATCCTTCGGGTAAGTTGGAAAAATATGCGGTGGTTGGAAATATCTGTGAAACGGACACTTTTGCATGGGACAGGGAGATAGCGGAGATTCGGGAAGAAGACATTTTGTGTTTCAGAAATGCGGGCGCTTATGGGTTTGAAATGTCATCTAATTTCAATAGCCGGTTTCGCCCTCCTGAAGTTTTTGTAACGAATGGTGTTCCTCAACTCATTCGCAGGAGAGAAACAATAGATGATCTTTTGAAATGTCAATTAATCAATGAAAAAAATCTGATCGATGAAAAATAAATCTGTAATCATTGTTGGCGGCGGCATTGTAGGCCTTGCCAGTGCTTATTACCTTTTTAAGGAAGGATATGAAGTCACCGTAATTGATAGAGGAACGATCGATAACAACTGCTCATTTGGTAATATGGGCTATATTTCACCAAGCCACTATGTACCTCTGGCTTCTCCAGGGATTGTTGCCGAAGGATTGAGTTATGTGTTGAACAGCAGAAGCCCTTTTTACATTAAGCCTCGGCTGGACTTTGGATTTTTCAAATGGGCGTTGAAATTTTATGGCAACAGCAATCAGAAAACTGTAGAGAAAAATGCACCCCCACTGGAAGATTTGCTGAAGCTGAGCCGTCATCAAATGGATCTTTTGCGTGAAGACGTCGGAGATACTTTTGATATGGAAACAAAAGGTTGTATGATGATGTGCCATTCTAAGGCTGCATTTGATAAGGAACTCAAAGTGGCTGAGGGGGCTAAGAAATATGGATTAAAGACAATTGTTCTTAATCGAAAAGAACTTCAGGAATATGAACCCGATGTAGAATTGGATATTTATGGTGGAGTACTCTTTACTGACGATGCGCATGTGCATCCGGGAAAATTGATGCATGCGCTGAAAAATTATCTTGAAAAAGCCGGGGTCAGGTTTCAATTGAATACTACTGTTACTGATTTCAGGAAATCAGCAAACGGTGTTGAAACAGTACATACCGATAACGGAGACTTCTCTGCGGATTTTATTATACTTTCTCCGGGAAGCTGGCTTGGAAAGTTGAGTAGCAAATTGGGGCATCCATTGATGATCCAGGGAGGCAAAGGATACAGTACGACTTATGAAAATGTAGAGAAAAACCTGAAGTATCCAGCTATTCTGGTGGATGGTCGTTGCGCCATGACACCCTGGAAGAATACATTGAGAATCGGAGGAACGATGGAGTTTAGCGGACTGAATGACAAGGTGCTTGTGAAGAGAATGGAAGGTATTTATAATTCAGTAAAGAAATTTTATCCCGGCCTTAAAATAGATTTTCCTCCGGTTGAAAAAATATGGACAGGACTTCGCCCTGTTTCGCCGGATGGGCTTCCTTATATCGGAGTGCTCAATGGGTTTAAGAATGTGTTTGTTGCCGGTGGCCATGCGATGCTGGGGGTATCAGCTGCAGCGGGTACAGGCAAATTAATATCTGACCTCCTGGAGCAGAAACCAACGGATATTTCTATTGGAGCATTCAGCCCCTCACGGTTTTCCTGATTCCTGAAAACAGGAGAATGATTTTTCAGATGTATTGACGGCTGCCTGTTTGTTGTGGATAGATTATAACTGAGTTACTTTTGTACCAAAGCAATTTATTTTTCTCAAAATGTTTACCGGAATAATTGAAGAGGTTGGTAGTATTGTGGACAGACGTACCAGCAGCAAAAACATCACTTTTGAAATTTCCACCAAACTCCGGGGAATTCAGGTAGATGACAGCATTGCCTGTAATGGGGTTTGTCTCACGGTGGAAAAAAACACAAAAGGTATTCTCACGTTTACTGCAGTGGATGAAACCTTGAATAAGACAAATGCCGGCACATGGAAAAAAGGCGACCGGATAAACCTTGAGCGTACACTAAAGTTCAATGGACGTATTGATGGCCATTTGGTTCAGGGACACGTAGATACCACGGCCCTCTGCACGTCAGTGCTGGATGCAGGCGGGAGTTATGTATTTACATTTTTATTTGAAAGCAGGTTCCGTTCTCTGATTATAGAAAAGGGATCCATTTGTATCAATGGCACCAGTCTTACTGCATTTGATGTCCATGATGATACTTTTTCAGTTGCAATTATTCCATTTACTTATCACCACACCAACTTTCAGTATCTGAAAGAAAACGACCGGGTTAATATTGAGTTCGATATGGTTGGAAAATATATTCAAAGGTATCTGGACGCTCAAAAATAATTCCGGCTATACATCCCTCGAAGTCATTCGAATGATCGGAATAATCATTTCCTCCAGACTGATGCCTCCATGCTGGAAAGTATTCTTATAATAGTTGGCGAAATAATTATAATTATTCGGGTAACATAAGTATCCGTCGAGTTTGGCAAAAATATAGGATGAATTTACGTTGGGCACCGGCAATCCTGCCTGCCTTGGGTCTCTGAATGCCAATACCTCTCTGGCATCGTAATTCAGATTGCGGCCATGTTTATACCGAAGGTTGTTTGTGGTTTGTTTGTCGCCAATCACTTTGTGTGGAGTATGTACTCTTACACTGCCATGATCGGTTGCGATGATCAGGTTCATTTTCTTTCCTGAGATTTTCTTCAATGCCAGATGGAGTGGGGAGTGCTCAAACCATGATGTGGTAAGACTGCGATAACTTGCTTCATCTGCCGCCAATTCTTTTAAGACTTCCATTTCTGTTCGAGCATGGCTTAGCATATCAACAAAATTGTAAACGATTACATTGAAGTCATTGTTGAGCAGGTTGTGGGCATTGTCAACCAGTTTTTGTGCTTCCTGGTGATTGGTAATCTTTGTGTAACTGAATTTTATCTGATCTAACCTTAGTTTTTTCAGTTGGGCCTTCAGAAATAATTCTTCATTGAGATTCTTACCACCTTCCTCATCGTCATTTTTCCATTCCGAAGGAAAATTCTTTTCAATTTCCAGAGGCAGCATTCCGGCAAAGATCGCATTACGGCTGTATTGGGTGGCTGTGGGAAGAATTGAATAAAAAGTATCTTCTTCCATCAGCCGGAAACTCTCTGCAAACAGAGGCTGTATGGATTTCCATTGATCAAATCTAAGGTTGTCAATCAAAATAAAGAACAGAGGAACGCCTTCTTCCAGATGAGGAAACACCTTAAATTTCATGAGTGAATTGCTCATTACCGGTGAATCTGCCGAAGATTGGGTAACCCATGATGAATAATACTTACTGATAAATTTAAAAAATTCTGTGTTGGCTTCTTTCTTTTGTGTTTGAAAAACTTCCTGCATTTCAGGGCTTTCACTTTTTTTCATTTCCAATTCCCAATAAACGAGCTTTTTATAGATTTCCATCCATTCCCGGTGGTCGGGATTGTTACTCAGAGCCATAAACAATTCTCTGAATTCCTGTTGGTAGGTACTGGTGGTTTTTTGTGCTACCAGGCTTTTTTTATCAATGATCTTTTTGAGTGAAAGCAATACCTGGTTGGGGTTAACTGGCTTGATCAGGTAATCTGAGATCTGAGCGCCTATCGCTTCATCCATCAGGTTTTCTGTTTCATTTTTGGTGATGAGTACGATGGGTATGCCTGTATTTTCTGATTTAATTTTTTGCAGTGTTTCCAAACCTGAAATTCCCGGCATACTCTCATCGAGCAATACGACATCCACCGGATGGTCTTTCACATATTCTACGGCATCAAATCCGTTACTCAGGCTCTTTACATCATAGCCCTTTTTCTCCAGAAAAAGAATTTGTGATTTCAGGCTTTCCATCTCATCGTCCACCCATAAAATCTTTGCTGCTGCCATAGTGTATTGCTAATGGTTAAATTATCTGTGAATGCTTACAAATATAATTATTCCTGTTCTTGAATTTTATCTTTGTCAACCGGCGATGAGATTTTAACTTAAAACAGAAAAATGGCTATCAGAAAGATTATCAATGATCCTGTTTACGGCTTTATCAATATTGACGATCCATTGATTATGGAAGTAATCAGGCATCCCTATTACCAGCGACTGAGAAGGATTCATCAGATGGCACTTGCCCATCTGGTTTACCCGGGAGCTGTTCACACCCGGTTGCATCATTCCTTGGGCGCTTATCACCTTATGAGCAATGCACTTCAAATTCTGAAAAGCAAAGGAATACAGATCAGTCCGGAAGAAGAGCAGGCTGCAAAGCTTGCCATCCTTCTTCATGACATCGGGCATGGGCCTTTTTCTCATGCGCTGGAAAGAGTGCTGATTCCTGGCCTGAGTCATGAAGAGATCACGATGCTGATTATGCGAAAGATGAATGGGCAATTGAATGGGGCACTAACCCGGGCCATGGAAATATTTTCAGACCACCCGGACAAAAAGTTTCTTCATCAGTTAGTAAGCAGTCAGTTGGATGTGGATAGAATGGATTATCTCATTCGGGATAGCTTTTTTACCGGTGTCAGCGAAGGTGTGATTGGTTACGACAGGATATTGAATATGCTCACTGTGCACAATGGTGAACTGATGGTGGAAGAAAAGGGCATTCATTCCATAGAGAAATTTTTGGTTTCCAGACGGTTTATGTATTGGCAGGTATATCTGCATAAGACGGTGTTGTGTGCAGAAAAAATGCTGGTGAAAGTAATTGAGCGTGCCCGTGAAACAGGTGCCTCCTCTCCATCAAGGGTGTTCAATTTATTTCTGCATCCTGAAAGTGAAAAGCCATTTGAGGAGTTGCTGGATGATTATTGTCAGATGGATGATGTGGATATTACCTATTCACTGAAAGATTGGTCGGGGCACTCAGATAAAATATTATCAACCCTGAGTAAAGGGATACTTAACAGAAATTTGTTGAAAGTGCAATATTTTCATCAACCTGTCAGCAGCCGGATCCTGGAGGAAAAGCGACAACTGGCCAGGAGTTACTTGATGATTGGAGAGCAAGATGCCTCCTTTCTGGCATTTTCCGGAGAAGTAAAGTCCATGACCTATAATCCGGCGGAAGAACATATAAGTATTCTTTTTAAGGATGGCGCTGTCAAAGATATCAGTGAGGTAGATCATCCGCTTATCAATCAATCTTTGTTCGGCACGGTAAAAAAATTCTACATTTGTTATCTTAACCTGGGTGTATATGTAGAACCAACACTCACTATTTAATCAAATTCATGGAGTTTACAGCCCGAGCAATAGCGGCATTGATCAATGGAAAGGTCGAAGGGAATCCGGACACTACTGTGACAGGTATCGGAAGATTAGAAAATGCGACAGAAGGACAGATTGCCTTTCTTGCTAACCCGAAGTATGAGGATTTTCTTTATTCCACCAAGGCTTCTATCATAATCATCAACGAATCACAACAGCTTGAAAAGAATATAAACGCCACACTGATCCGGGTGGAAGATGCGTATTCCGGATTTGCAGCCTTGCTTTCGGAATATGACAAAATAAAAAGACAAAATCTTTCCGGAATTCAGCAGCCTGTGTTTATTCATGCGACAGCCAGGATTGGCGAGAATGTATTTATCGGGGCCTTTACTTACATCGGAGAAAATGCAGTGATTGGTGACAATGTAAAAATCTATCCCCAGGTATTCATCGGTGAAAATGTCGTAGTCGATCAGAATACAGTGCTTTTTCCTGGTGTAAAGATTCATCACAATTGTGTCGTTGGTAAATCTGTTTCCATTCATGCGGGTTCCGTTATTGGCAGCGATGGCTTTGGCTATGCCCCTCAGCAGGATGGTACATTTAAAAAAATCCCTCAGATAGGAAATGTACTGATCGAAGATCATGTAGAGATCGGCGCAAATTGCACAATCGATCGATCTACCATAGGATCCACCATCATTAAGGCAGGCGCCAAATTGGATAACCTGATTCAGATAGCCCACAATGTGGAAGTGGGAAATCATACGGTAATCGCAGCGCAAAGTGGAATCAGCGGAAGTACAAAAATTGGCAACAATGTCATGATAGGAGGCCAGGTAGGAATTGTGGGTCACATCCAGATTGCCGACGGAGTAAAAATCAATGCGCAAAGCGGCGTGAGCAAATCAATCAAACAGGAGAATATGGCGGTGACCGGCTCCCCCGCATTTGAATATGCACATGCCCTTCGAAGTCAGAGCCTCAGTAGAAATCTGCCGGCATTAGAAAAGAGGATTAAAGAATTAGAAGATCTTATTGCTGCATTGAATACCAAAGCGTAATCAACCGATTGCCAGAAGATGATTTTGTCTGATTTATCTCGTTTATTTCTTTTTGAGTTTACCGGATAAAAAAAGTTTAGCAAATTCACTTTCACTAAACTTCTGATTTACCGTCACCTGGCCTGAATTACATAGAATCTTACCAACTATTTTTCGGTATTATACCTTGAATTCTCAAAATCATTTACGTTTCACTCATTTGAAAATCTGTAAACTGACGTAGATTGGTATTTTTCTCCGGGATTAAGCACAGTCGTTGGAAAGCCCGGTTGATTGGGTGAATCGGGAAAATGTTGAGGTTCCAGTGCAACGGCTGTACGGTAACTATCCTTCACACCATTGCTCAGAGTGGTTCTGCCTGCCATGAAGTTTCCACTATAAAATTGCAATCCGGGCTGATCGGTCAGTATTTCCATTACAATTCCGGTTTTATCTCCAATCATTTTGCAGGCAAGATTATACCCATCTTCTTTTTGTCCGCTTAAAACAAAATTGAAATCATACCCTTTGCCAAATGTCAATTGGTCATTTTTCTCATTGATGTCTTTGCCGATAGGTTTTAGTTGACTGAAATCCAGTGGCGTTCCTTTCACATCCTCCAATTTTCCAGTAGGGATTAATGTGCTGTCGATGGGTGTGAACTGGTTTGCAAAAATCTGAAGCCGGTGGTTGAGAATGGTTCCATTTCCTTCTCCGTTCAGATTGAAATAGGCGTGATTGCTCAGGTTAATGACTGTGGGTTTGTCTGTGGTAGCTTCGTAATGAATCGTAAGTGCATTGTCTGAAGTTAATGTATAGGTCACATTGAATTGTCTGGTGCCCGGAAAACCTTCTGTTCCGTCAGCCAGAGTACAGGTAAATGTGAGAGATGAGTCTGAAAGTTGTTTGGTATCCCAAACTATAAAATGCAATCCTTTCAGTCCACCATGCAAGGTGTTTTTTCCATTGTTTTTAGGAAGGGAATAGGTTTGCCCGTTTAATGAAAATGTACCATTGGCAATCCGGTTGGCAAATGGCCCGACAATGGCTCCATAATAACGCTCTTTCGGATTGTTGTAGTCGACGGCTTTGTTGAATCCAAGCACGACATCGTGTGAATTTCCTTCTTTGTCTTTTACAATCAGGGCAACTATACGTGCACCAAAATTGGTGAATGCCGCTTCCATTCCATTTTTATTTTTCAGGTAAAAGAGAGAAACTTCCTTCCCGTCAATTTGCCCTTTGAACTGATTGGCATCCGGTAAGGCAACAGTTTCTTTTTTCTTATCAGATTGTTGACATGAAAATAGTATCATTGAGAAGAATCCTGTTAGGATAATGAAAATTGATTTTTTCATAAATTATTATTGATTTTAAAATTGATGTTGTAATTGATTTATTATTAAATCACTCTATTGAATCTTGTGTTGATAAAGTTTCTGATTGATCTCATGAATTTCTTTTTCACCCATCTTGATAATCGTTCTATCATACGTCATCAGGCCGTTGATTTCGTTTTCAACATCTGTAGTCTGGGTATAAACAGCTGCAGATAACCCAAGAGGAATCAGGTTGTTCAGGTCGTCAATCAATTCGCTATACCTTTTTCTTAATTCATCTGTATTCTTAAAACTCTGATAGCCCCAATTTCCTTTTTCCATCCATGTGTGCCCTTCCATCGGAAGTCCCAGCCCGCCAAATTCACCCAACACCAGAATTTGTTTTGACCCGAAAATAGCCGGAGTGGGCATGGCTGCATCCGGATAGTTATGAAGGTCCAGGATATCGCCGGTCTGTAGAAAATTTCCACCACTGGCGCTGTTCACCAAACGGGAAGGATCATAGTTTTTCGTCCATTCTGTAATTTCACGTGTTTTGAATTCGCCCCATGCTTCATTGAATGGAACCCACACCACAATGCAAGGGAAATTATAGAGGGCATCCATGATAGCCTTCCATTCTTTCCTGTAGATGGCCTCAGATTCCGGGGTCCTTACTTTATCAAGATTTTTACCGGAAATAATCCCGGGATGACTATTCCAGGCATTCCCACCCAAATCGCCGCTTGGCATATCCTGCCATACCAGAATGCCGAGGCTATCACATTCATGATACCATCTTGCCGGCTCTACCTTTACATGCTTGCGGATCATATTAAATCCCATGCCTTTTGTTTTCACCAAATCGTTGGACATTGCTTCATCTGTTGGGGCTGTATAAAGTCCGTCTGGCCACCAACCCTGATCCAGCGGACCGTATTGAAATACGAATTTGTGATTGAGCATCATCCGTTGAATTCCCTGAGTATCCTTTTCCATAGATATTTTTCGCATCGCGAAATAGGAATTTACTTCATCCACCACCTTCCCTTTCCTGATGATCTGAAATTTCAAATTATATAGAAATGGATTATCCGGTGTCCAATAAACCGGATTTGCAATTTTCAATTGAACCGGACTGCCGGGTTCACCTTTGAATTCTCCCACAACATTTCCCTTTGAGAGAGCGACTATGAATAGTTGATCTCCCGGCAATGCCGCTTCTACTTTGGTTTCTATGTTTAAGAGGTTATTGTCAATATCGGGAGTTTGTCTTGTGGATTTAATGTAAGTATCCGGTACTTCTTCCAGCCATACCGTTTGCCAGATACCGGTAACCGAAGTGTACCAAATGCCCTCCGGCTTAATCACTTGTTTTCCGCGTGGCTGCGGTCCTGCATCCGTAGGATCCCAGATACGTACCACGATTTCCTGCGATTTACCTTTTCTCAGATAAGGTGTGATATCAAATGAAAATGGATCATAGCCACCTTTATGAATACCGGCTTTTTTCTCATTGATGAAAACTTCAGTCTGCCAATCAGCGGCCCCAAAATGAAGAATTAATTTTTTCCCTTTGAGATTTTTTTTGACCTGAAAATTCCTCCGATACCATAAAAAATTGTCTTTACCCACCTTTTTGCCCACTCCTGATAATGCAGATTCTATTGCATAAGGAACGAGTATTTTACCGTCAAAAGATTTGGGCAATTCATTTTGATTTGTGTCGGCGATGGCGTAATCCCAAGGGCCATTCAGGTTTTGCCATTCGGTTCTCATCAATTGGGGTCTCGGGTATTCAGGTAAGGGATGCTCAGGATTCACCTTTGCAGCCCAGGGGGTAGTGATTTTTCCGGGTATAATTTTCCATTCGTTCTGAGCATACATATACGGTGATATAAAAAGCAGAATCAGGAATAAGGACAAGTTGAATTTTTTCATATTTTTTTATTGGGATGAATCTCTTATGATAAGGTTGCTGTGAAGGGTGATGGTTTGCGGGGGTGGAGTTGGATCATTGATTCTTCTTACCAGAATATCGACAGCGATATGTCCGATATCGGCACAAGGTAGCATGATAGTCGTAAGAGCGGGTTCCACAATTTCACTGATATGATCATTGTTGAATCCGATGACCGCTACTTCTTCAGGAATCCGGATGCCCTTTCTGTTCAGGTATTTGATAAGAATGACTGCGGATGCATCATTTATGGCGAAGACGGCATCAGGAAAAGGCTTTTTGGAAAAAAGCCGCTGAATATTTTTCAGAGCATCTTCTTCAAAATTCTCACATGCCAGAATGAGTTTTTTATTCACGGCCACTTTATGTTTTTTCATTGCAGCCAGGTAGCCGTTCAGTCTGTCCTTGGAAATTGAAAGATGCGGTGGTCCACCGAGGTGTGCGATTCGCTTATGTCCGCAATGGATCAGATGTTCGACCGCCGTGAAGGCACTTTGAAATTCATCGACAATGACTTTTGGGGCATCGATATTGGGAAGTACTCTGTCAAAGAAAACGACTGGTATTTCTTTTTGTTTCAGAATGTCAAATGCCCCTTCATACCTGGTCTGCCCTGAAACTGAGATTAGTAAACCGTCAATTTTGAAAGAAGCAAGTTGTCGTATGAGTTCTGCCTCATGTTCTGCATTCTCATTGGACTGACAAATCATGAGTTGGTATCGGTGTTTTTGAGCGGCATCATTCATCCCGGCCAGAATGCGGCTGAATACTGAAGATGCGATGACAGGCACAATGACGCCGATGATCCGGGTTTTTTTGTTTATAAGACTTTGTGCAATATAGTTTGGCTCATAATTCAGTTCTTTTGCGAGATCCAGAACATTCTTTCTGGTTTCAGGATTTACATCATGGAGATTGCGCAAAGCCCTCGAAACTGTTGAAACTGAGATCCTCAGTTTCCTTGCGATGTCTTTTATCGTAGCCTGCTGTTTGCTCATTTTTACAATGATATGAAATTAATTATCCAATTTATTTTTACTGCAATCGTTGCCGGAAACGTTATTTTAAAGATACTCTCAAAAAATGTTTGAGTCTGTAAATAACTTTTTCTTTTGTTGGATATATTTGAATACAGCCCTAAGGAATACTGTTAATAAATAGTCTCGTTTTCAAATTTAAATTATATAATGAATCAAAGACATTCACTATTTAAGTATTTAATCATTTTTGTCATACCATTTTATTCTTTTTCAAAGATGAATTTAACTACGAGCTCAAAATTTGACAACTCTAATAATTTCCCGATAAATCAAGATACCTCAAAAACAGGTTATTGTCAGAATCGGGCTCCTCTGCAACCGAGGCCTTATCTGGAATTGCCGATTGGCGCAATCAGGCCACAGGGCTGGTTGTATAAACAACTGGTCATAATGAAGAACGGATCTACAGGTCACCTGGATTCCCTGTACAGCCAGGTGATGGGAAAAAGAAACGGATGGCTTGGAGGTGATGGTGATGTGTGGGAAAGAGGCCCTTACTGGCTGGATGGCTTGGTGCCCCTTGCCTATATTCTCAATGACAAAGAACTGAAGGCAAAGGTGCAGCCATGGATTGAATGGTCAATTAAAAATCAGGAACCAGATGGATATTTCGGACCAAAGCCCCAAAAGGAAAAACCTGTACCCGAGCCTGGTCTGCAACGAGATCGCCCACAAGACTGGTGGCCAAAAATGGTAATGTTGAAAGTTTTGCAGCAATATTACAGTGCTACCGGAGATCAGAGAGTCATTAATCTGATGACCAGATATTTTCATTATCAACTCGAAGAACTTCCAAAGACACCACTGAATTACTGGAGTTGGTGGGGATCACAGAGAGGCGGAGATAATCTTCTGGTTGTTTATTGGCTTTACAATATTACGGGAGATCAGTCATTGCTTGAATTGGCAAAGCTGATTCACAAGCAGACTTTCGACTGGACAGATACTTTTCTCAGTTCAGGAAAATTGGGACAGATTTTTACCTTTCATGGAGTTAATCTTGCACAGGGAATCAAGGAACCCGTCATATATTCCCAGCAGGATCCGGATAAAAAATATCCCCAATCCGTAAAGAAAGGATTTGATGACATCAGAAAATATATCGGTCAGCCTCAGGGTATGTATGGCGCAGATGAAATGACACACGGGAATGCACCTACACAAGGCTCGGAGTTTTGTTCGGCTGTGGAGATGATGTATTCTCTGGAGAATATTATGGGGATTACAGGGGATGTCAGCTATATGGATCATCTGGAAAGAATCGCATTCAATGCTTTGCCCACTCAGGCAAGCCATGATTATATGACCCACCAGTATTACCAGCAGGCAAACCAGGTTTTGATATCCCGGCAGGACCGGAACTTTATCACCGCCTATGATGGCACAGATATTTGTTATGGATTACTGACCGGGTTTCCCTGCTGTACTTCAAACATGCATCAGGGATGGCCGAAGTTTATCCAGCATTTGTGGATGGCTTCGGAAGATAAGGGAGTGGCCGCCCTGCTGTATGCACCTTCTTCGGTTACATTAAAAGTGGCACAGGGTGCAGAAGTACATTTTGATGAAGAAACAAACTACCCTTTTGATGAGACAGTCAGGTTTAAATACAGAAAGAAAGGAACCAAAGTCTCATTCCCCTTCCATCTTCGAATTCCCGGATGGTGTAAGCAGGCTGTGGTTTCTGTTAACGGCCAAGTTGTCCAGAACCCTTCGGGCAATCAGGTTATAAAAATTGACAGGGAATGGACAGATGGCGATGTGGTTACTCTGACGCTGCCAATGGAAATTTCGCAGGAGAGATGGAACGAAAATTCAGTGTCTGTAGAACGTGGTCCTCTCGTTTATGCGCTCAAAATACAGGAAGAATGGAAGAAAGTAATAAACAGCGATAAGTATGGCGATTATTATGAGGTACATCCCTTGTCTCCATGGAATTACGGATTGATGACAGTTTCTCAAAATGAATTGCAGCAAAATTTTAAAGTGATTAGGAATAGTGTGGTTTCAGATACTCCGTGGGAACCTGATCATGCTCCTATTTCCATTATTGCCCAGGGAGTGGAATTACCCGAATGGCAATTGTACAATGGCAGTGCGGGTCCGTTGCCATACAGCCCGCAACCTTTGCCGAAAGATGGGAAGATCGTTTCAATTACCCTGATACCTTACGGATGTACCACTTTGCGGATTTCAGAATTTCCTGTTGTTGAAAAATAAGCAATGGTATTTGGTAAGAATCAATCGAATCTGAATGATGTAAAATGAAATTTTTTTCTTTCAAATTATGGATATTCTTTTTCTTGGCTGTTCCTTTTTTGGTCAGGGCTCAGTCAGACCGGGAAATAACTCTTCACAGAGGAATGGTGATAAAACATTCTGTCGTGGTAAAGAAGATGAACTACAAGTTTTCCGGAGAAAATAATTTGAGTCGGGGTGTTATCATAATTGATGGAAATGATATCACAGTTGATTTTAACGGAGCTGTTTTGCTGGGAGCCGGTGACAAAGAAAGACCCGATAATTTTTCAGGAGTAGGTCTATTAATTAAGCCCGGTTCGAATATCACTGTAAAAAATGCACGTATCAGAGGATATAAAATTGGATTGCTCGCTGAAAGGATAAATAGTATCTCTATAGAAAATTGTGATCTGAGTAATAATTTCCGCCAGCATTTAAATTCAAACCGCTTCCGGGAAGATTTAAGTGACTGGCAAAGCTATCATGACAATGAAAATGACCAGTGGATGAGATTTGGCGCCGGTATTTACCTAAAGGGTTGTACGGATATCACAATTAAAAATAACGAGATTAACCAGGGACAATGCGGGCTGATGATGGTAAAATGTACGAAGGGAAATGTTTTTAATAATAATTTCTCCTTTAATTCAGGGATTGGGATTGGATTATACAGAAGTTCTTATTTAAAAATTATTCATAATAAAGTGGATTGGAATGTGCGTGGAGTGAGTGATGGTTATTATTATCGCGGACAGGATGCAGCAGCCATCCTTGTTTATGAACAGGGTTCTGATAATGTGATTGCATTCAATTCAGCAACCCACAGCGGAGACGGAATTTTTTTGTGGGCAGGATATTCAACGCTGGCAACGGGAAAAGGAGGTTCCAATGATAACCTGATTTTTGGAAACGATTTTTCCTTTGCTCCGGCAAATGGAGTTGAAGCAACCTTTAGCCGGAACAGAATTATCAATAATTACATAGAAGGATGTGATTATGGGGTTTGGGGCGGTTACAGTCATCATACTTTAATTCAGGGCAATGTGATGAAGGCCAACAATATGGGAGTCGCGATAGAACAGGGACAGGATAACCAGGTTACGGGCAATCAGATTTCAGAGGGAAGAACAGGTATTCAGATCTGGTCAACATCCGGACGCGTAATGTCAGAGAAATATGATAAAATTGTTGATGTCTCCAGCAGAAATTATTCTGTCGAAAATAATTCTTTCGAAGATTTGAAAACAGTATTTTCTTTTTGGAACAGCAAAAACATAGAGGTAAAAAATAACAGAATTCTCCATGCTGACAATTGGATTCAATGTGATACATCGGCTGATGATATTACACTTTCAAATAACGGGAATCAAGTAATATTTAAAATTCCGGCGTATTCCGATACATTAGTTGATATACCTGAGCGGGCAAAAAAGGTTCCCCGGCTGGATGTCAGCTTGAAAGGAAGAAAATATATTATGATGACACCGTGGGGGCCTTACGATTTCAAGTCTCCGGTTCTCTGGTGGGAAAATACAGATGCTTCCGGCAGAATGAATTTTGAGATACAGGGTCCTGCCGGAAAATGGGTTTTGAAAAAATCAGAAGGAGCAGAAGATATTTCATCAGAAGGCGGTCAGGTTCCCGGAGTTTTTAGTTTCAGACCGGAAAAAAATAAGTCAATTGATATCGTATTGGAATACACTGGCGGAGAAATCACTTCACCATTCGGAAAGAAATATCAGGCAGGAACACCCTATGAGTTTGCTTATCATAAACTTTCTCTGAACGGTGACTGGTCAGTTGATCTATTTTCGTTTGATTCAACAAATGATCCGGTAAAACATCCTTCCCGATTTTCAGCACTTTTGAAAAGTTCGAAACCGGTCTTTCAGACGCATGTTAGTGAATTAGACAACAATTTCTGGAATTTTCCAGGTGTGAAGGTTCCGTCAGAACAGACGGCAACTGTAGCAGAAAGGACAATTGATTTCCCGAAGGGAAAATATATTATGGGTGTCAGTGCATCAGAAATGGTGCGGGTTTTTGTGGACGGGAAAAAAGTGATTGATGCATGGGATGCATCCCGGATTAAATATGATGCAGATTACCACCATGAAGTGACACTGGATTTAAAGGGGAAGCATACTATTAAAATTGTTCAGACCAATTACGGAGGGTACCGGATGCTGTATGGGACGATTACTCCTGCTAAAGATATTGTGATTAATTAATAAAAGAGATGCTGCAAATTATTGAAGACACGGATTTAAGAAGAAAGAAGCTGAGAATTTTCAGTCTGGCCGCAGTCGCACTGGTACTTTCATTTAACGTAAACGCACAAATGAAAAAATCTTTTCTTTCTAATCTGCATGCCGGAAAAGGAGCGCCTCTTTATACAGGTTATGCAGCTGCCAAACAAAGGTCTTCGTTCACTCCTGACCTGGGATGGCGGTTTATTTACGACAAGGATTCTCTGGGGGCTAATTTTATTACAGAAAAGACGGGTGAAGTCGGGCTTGGACTTCAGATTAATGGCCGATGGATTTACAAGACCGGCGATATGTATGCCAGTCCGGTTATCACACTCTCATATCCGGATATGGTCAGATATTATTTTTATCCGGAAAAAGAACTCAGAACCGATGTAAATACGATCGTTTACAGCTCAACGGCTACATTCTGGGATGTCAGAATTTCCAATGAATCTGATCAGGAAGTCTCTGTAAATGTTTTTCCGTTTGTCGGAATTCAAAATACACCTTTTTATAATATTGACGTAGGCCCTTCCGGTAATCAAGTTTTTTTTGATCACAATGATATTCCCGATGGATGGGTTACTACCCACCATATTCCGTATGCTAAAAACCTAAGGAGTCTTTTCAGGATTGATGAAGAATCAGCATTGCCGTTAATTTCAGAGAAGGATTTTCAGGAATCGGATTCTCTGACAGAGTTAAAATCAAAATCAGATTCCGGAAGACTAATAGCATTTAAAAAGAATTTTCAGATTGCACCTCATCAAAGTGTCCATTTCAGATTTTCAAGAATTATGATGCCTCAGGATAAACCTTCTTCACAACTGGAGTCGGAATCCCGTCTGACTGATCACCTGAAGATTGAAGATTTTAGAGAAGCCAATGAAAAATTATTTTCAAAAACTCCGCAACCACCTTTCAGAGATTCTGCCTCCATGTATTTGTACTGGAGTGCCTGCAATATGATGCACCAGGTTTTTTTACCTCCTGAAGGAAACTTGAAATACAATTATTATGTTTTTTCACGGGAGCCGCATTGGGGTTGGGGACACGGGGGACAGGTATTTCATGAAAGTATTTCCATGCTCGCCTATGCTTTTATTGATCCTGAAAGTGCAATGAATTCGCAGAGGGTTTTTGCCGAAAGGCAGCATCCGAACGGATATATCAATTACAGAACCGGTCCTTATCTGGATGAAGTGATTGAAGAAAACGGAGAGCTTACGTCTTCAGCTCCTTGGTATTCATGGCTGAATTGGGAAGTGTTCAAAATAACAAAGGATACTTCGTTTCTGAGAGAAATGTATCAGTCATCCAAAAGATTCTATAATTATTTTGTTTCAAACCGAGATAAAGATCATGACGGGTTGTGTGAATGGGGAGGAGAAGCCATTCTGGAGTCTGTCCGCGATTCAAAAGTAGCTGTATGGGATCAGGTGGGGTATCCCTCAAATTTCGAATCTGTAGATCTGAATTGCATGCTTGTGATGGAGGCCAGGTCTCTTGAGAAAATGGCAAGGGTTCTTCATTTGAATAAGGAAGCCGATGGTTGGAAAAAAGATTATCAAAAGAGATCCGTACTGATAAACAAAACTTTTTGGGACCCTGAAACACAATTCTATTACAATGTGGACATGAAAAATAATTCGTTCACCTTCAAAAAAAAGGATGATCTGAAAAGAAAAGAGATTATTGGTTTTATGCCTTTGTGGGCTGGCATAGCTGATCAGAATCAGGCAGCATCATTGGTGAAGCATTTGACGGACACATCTTCCTTTTGGAGAAAGTATGGAGCACCCTCCCTTGCAGCAGATGATCCATATTATCAATCGCGTGGCTATTGGAATGGTCCGGTTTGGATACAATGGGATTACCTGATAGAAAGAGGGCTGATAGATTATGGATATAAAAAAATTGCGCGGGAAATGGTTGACAGAGTCAAAGAAAATATGATTGCCGTATTGCGGGAGAATCATGAACTGTGGGAGTTTTATGATCCTGATTCAATTTGGGGAGGTTATCACCGAACTTATATCTGGGCCGGCATTATCAACAGAATGATGATGGATCTGAAATAGAAAATTACTATTAAAAAATTCTGAGATGAAGAAAATATTATTGTCCGTTTCATTTGCCGGAATTATCCAGGTTTGCGCAGGAACACATGTTTTCGCACAGGAAGGGCCGGCATTGAAAAGTATTGAAATCAGACAGTTGTCTTTGCAGGAAATAAAGGACAATGCAGGACGGACTTATCGATTTGAAAAACCATGCCCTTTAGTAGATTTTGTGTTGGACGGAAAATTGTGGAGCACTTCAACCCCCGAAACCGGATGGACACAGAAAATGCGTATTGAATACCGCGGGGATGAGAATTTTGCACCCGGAGTGAAAGGAACGGTCACTTTTGTCAATCAGTCAAAAGACACACTCACACTTGAGAATGTGGTTCCATTCGGAAGATCGTCCGGGAAAGTTTTCATAACGGGGAAGGGAAAGAACGGTATTTCGCGTACGCATTTATTCCTTCCCGGGCGACAACCGGTTAATGTGATTGTACCGGACAACGCCTGGGAACTTGGTTTTTCTGAAACGGGCGTCAATGATTCTCTTGCTTTATGTGCTCTTGTCAGGAGAGCAGGCAGAAGTCTAGAGAAAGGTTCATTGCGCCGGTTTGAGACTGTGCTCTATCCGGGGGGTAAAGTGTCTTATTCTCTTTACACTGACTTTTACCGAGGAGATTGGCAGGAAGGCTTGAGGAAGGTTTTTCAAAAAGAGAAATTATATGATGTGCCGAAATTCAATGACAGCTTATATCAGCGGAAAGATCTTGATTGGATAAGAAAGTCTTATGTCATGCACGCTCTGATGGCCTGGGACGGACAGTTTTACGATGACAAAGACAACCGCTATCATTTGCTGGATTTTCTCAGGTATGGCAAAAAACTTTTTGGTGGCGATGAGGTGGTTTGTATCTGGCCCACATGGCCTTCACTGGGTATAGACCAGCGCAATCAGTTTGATTTGTTTCGTGATTTGCCCGGAGGACTTCCCAGAATAAAAGAGCTGGCAGACAGCATGCACACGATGGACAGTTACATGTTTCTTTGTTACAATCCATGGGATGAAAGCACGAGAGGAGAAGGACATCTCAAGGGTTTGTATGATATACTGAAGGAGACCAATGCTGATGGTATGGTACTGGATACAGAGGGTGCATCCTCACATGATTTGCAGGCCACGGCAGACAGTGTGAGACCAGGTATCATTATGTATCCTGAAGGCATGGCTGTGCCCAGAGACATGCAGGGTGTCATTGCAGGCCGTGTACACAATGCCATTTATTATCCGCCGCTGCTGAACCTGAATAAATTTATTCAGCCTGATTTTGCAATTTTCAGAGTTACCGAGGTAGCGCGTGAACCCATTTTGAGAGAGTTCTCCGTAGCCTTTTTCAATGGCTATGGCACTGAAATAAATATGTTTCCTCCGGGGATTCCTTCCAACGTGGATGATGAATACAGATATCTTGGACGTACATCACGTATTCTGAGAGAAAGTACTTCCAATTTTACTTCGGACAATATGGTTCCGCTCATCACGACAAACAGAGACAGTGTATGGGTTAATGAATGGCCGTTGGCACAAAAAACTATTTATACCATTTTCAGTACAGTCCCGCAGGGTCTCAAAGAGAATCTGTTTACGGTAAAGCAGGCTGAAGGTTTTCATTATGTTGATATCTGGCATCATAAGGAATTGTCTCCGAAAGTAAAGGACGGAGAATTGAATATCCCAGTTCAGACAAATGCTTTTAATACCTCATGGATGGGCACAAACAACGAGGGAGCTGTCGATTGTATCGCTAAGTTTCCGGTTTTGCTGAGTACACATTTGTCAGGTAACATACTGGATTTTGATGCAAAACAGGGAACAGAAATCAGGCTGTGGGCAGGAGATCCATCATACGAAACCAAACCAGTTATCTTTAAACCGGGGAGTGATACAGTCAGGTTGACAGATTTATTCGGAAGGCATGAAGACAAGTTTGTGCTTCAACTTTTTGACGGAAATGAAATTATTGATGAACGTGTTTATGAAATCAAACCGGGTACATCTCTTCTCATCAGTGAAACAACTGCAACAAACGGATATAAAAAAGCACCGGAAGGAATGGTAAAAATTCCCGGAGGCATTTTTAAATTTCATGGAACCCATGGAGATGACTTCATTTCTTATCCGGAATATAATCAGGACAGCACGTATGTGATGCCGGATTATTTTATGGACAGGTTTCCGGTGACCAATAAAGAATTCAAGAAGTTCATGGATGCCACACATTATCAGCCATCTGATAAACTGAATTTTCTGAAGAACTGGAAAGACGGAAATTATCCGGCCGGAGAAGAGAATTTTCCGGTAGTATATGTTTCTTACGAAGATGCAAAAGCCTATGCAGCCTGGGCCGGCAAGCGGCTTCCGACCGAAGTGGAATGGCAATATACCGCTCAGACATCGCGTCTAAATGAATGGCCGTGGAAGCAAAAGAAACCGGTCACCTGGAAAACTGAAACAATCACAAATACTTTGACAGTGATGAAACCGCAGGGACTCGATTCAAATCTGTGCAATCTCGGAAACGGAAGCCTTTATCCGGTAGGAAAATACAAACGCGGAGCCAATCCCTACGGACTTCAGGATTTGGTGGGGTGTGTATGGCAACTGACCAATGATGAGTATCAGAGCGACAGCTACAGATATATCATGATGAAAGGAGGAAGTTATTTCAATCCGTCATCGAGCTGGTGGTATGTGCAGGGAGGACCGCGTCCTTTAACCTACAGGCAATATCTGCTGAGAGTGTCACAGGGCTTTGAACGCAATACCACAGTAGGTTTCCGTTGTGTGGCAGATTTGGCAAAATAGGTATCTCCTTATTTTTTTCTTAATCGAGGAATGACATGAAAAAGATTATTATTCTGATTCTAACAGTATTGATTGTACGGAATGTGGATGCACAGTCTCTTAATCCGGTCAGAATCGGATTGATAACAGAGGGACTGTCAGCAGAGGAGTCAGATTCTGTAAAATCATTTTTGAAGAGTTTGAATGGCATTGATTATAGCGAAATTGGAATAGGCGGGTTAAATCAGAAATATCCCGGGACAAAAGGAGTAAAAGAAATCTGGTGGGTAAAAGACAGTGAAGGGATTACAAATGAAGAAAGGATGGCCGGGAAAGAACTGAGGCAATTTGTTGATGCGGGAGGTCATCTGATTTTATCGATGTCAGCAGTGCAGTTATTGAATGAATGGGGGATAGAGAAAAACAAATTTGAGGTAAGGGAAGATACAGTGAGAGACGAAGGATTTGGAAGGCCACTGGGATTTCACGGATACCAGGAACATCCGATTTACGACGGACTGCACGGCGGAGCTTACATCTGGAAAGGAGAGACAGATAATGTGGTGAGGAAGACCGGATTTTTTGGTAGTGACTTGCCGGATACGTCAGTTTGCAGAGTACTGGGAATCGGATGGAGCTACATCACCTTTCATGAAGATGAAAAACTGGTACTGGAATACAGACTGGGGAAAGGAAGCATAATAGCGATAGGAGCATACAGTTATTTTTCAAGACCCAATTTAAACAGGGGAGAACTGAACAGGTTTTACCAGAATGTTTTCAGGTATGCAGCAGGAAAGATCAGAGGAGGAAAGGAGGGATACTGGAAGTATGGAAAGGAAGAAGTCAGAGAGCTAAATACAAAATATCCTTCTGTAGGAATAGTGAAAGCGGCAAAGTGGAAATTACCGGAACTGAGCCTTCAACTGAAGAGAGAGGAAGGAGGGAACAATTTTGTGAATCTGGCCGGAAGGAGAATGCTGCTGATGGGAAAAGAAGAGGGAGGAATAGATGAGATATGGACCCATCCGTTTATGGCATTCAGGGATGTGGAGACGGGAATAAAATTGAAAGGCAGAGATAGTCTTGTCTGGTTGAATAGATTGAAACCAGAGATAATCGTGTCGCCTGAAATGCTGATCAGGAAATATGGAATAGGAAGAGATACATTGAGAGAAATAACGACAGTTGGTTTTGATAAGCCATTGGGAGTGGTACATTATGAATGGAAAGGAGGAGAGGTGGAGAAAATATATGTGAAGTTTACGAGCAATCAGAGAATGATGTGGCCATACAGCGATACATCATCGCCGGAGATGGGATTTCAATGGAGTAAAGAGTTGAATGCAGCCGTAATCAGAAATGAGCATGCAGGTACAGAGAGTTTGATAAGCTTCAGTGCAAAACCATCAGGATATAAGATAGGACAGTACAGAGATATTACAGAGAAAGACGGAGAGATACAGACCACACCGACAGACTTGCTCCAGGTAAGCGGGTTTTTTGATTTTGAGGTGGGAAATACAGTAAAAGAATTCAGTGTCTGCCTGGCAGGAACGGATGTGAAGGAGGGGAGTGTTGTGGCACTGTACCGTAAATCAATCCCTGAGATTAATAATCTGTATTCGCAGTCATCGGATTATTACAAAGAACTTCTGGCTTCAAAAGTCAGGATCAGCACCCCGAGTAAGACCTTTAACGAAGGATATAGTTGGGCGTTGATAAGGTCGGATCAGTTTCTTCAAACCACACCCGGGATCGGAACATCCATGATGGCCGGGTTTGGAACAACAGCCCGGGGGTGGAACGGCAATCAGAAAGTCAGCGGCAGGCCTGGTTATGCGTGGTATTTCGGAAGGGACGGAGAGTGGACAGCCATGGCTTTGGATGCTATGGGTGCGGCCAGTGAAACCCGGAAGGTATTGGATATGTTTGTCAAATACCAGGCTGTCAATGGTAAAATTCTCCATGAACTCACATCCAGCGGTGCTGTCCATTATGATGCGGCAGATGCAACGCCTTTATTTGTAATACTCGCGGGACATTACTTAAAATATTCAGGTGATATTGATTTTATAAAAAGGATTTGGCCCGCCATAAAAAGGGCAATAGATTTCTGTTACAGCACCGATACCGATCATGACGGGTTGATTGAAAATACCAATGTAGGCCACGGCTGGATTGAAGGCGGACCTCTTTTTGGATCTCATACAGAATTTTATCTGGCAGGTTTCTGGGCGGCTGCTCTTGACGCGGCTGCCTACATGTGCAGATCTCTGGGAAATGAAGAATTGATGAACCAGTATGATTCAGATGCGCGACGGGTAAAGAAAATTATCGATCAGGATTTCTGGTCGAAAGAAGATGAACATTTCTACAACGGGAAAATGTCTGACGGATCATTTATGAAAGATGCGACGGTTTTGCAGTCTGTACCCATTCTGCTGGATGCTGTCACTGATTCCGTAAAAGCGTATGAAGCATTAAAGCCGTTTTCAAAAAGTAATTTTTCGACCGATTGGGGAATGCGGATGATACCGGACGACAATCCAAAGTTTAACCCTGGAGCTTATCATGCCGGAATGGTCTGGCCTCTGTTTAGTGGCTATGCTTCATTGGCCGAATACAGTACAGGCCATTATGCTTCAGGTTTTGTCCACATGATGAATAACATTTCGGGATACAATTCGTGGGCTTTGGGATCTATTGTTGAAACACTGAATGGAAAGGCGTATAAACCAAACGGTGTATGTTATCTTCAGGGTTGGTCAGAGACCATGTGTATCCAGCCGGCCATCGAAGAGATGCTGGGATATAAACCGGATGTGATGTCAGGTGAAATTTCTCTTTCTCCTGCTTTTCCCGCCAATTGGGATTCTCTGAATGCAGAGAATCTGAGATACGGCAGTCAGACATTTAAAATGAGATTTATGAGAACCGGTGGAAGTTATATCTATGATTTACAAACTGCAGGCAAAAAACCAATCAGGGTTAAACTCTCTCCAGTGCTCCCATTGGGATCTGATGTTAAAGGAGTCTGGATTAACGGAGAACGAGCAAATTATGGTTTGTCGGAAAAGGGTGATGGGATGCAGGTGCTGATCCCCGGGCATAACTTTTCAGGCAATCTGCGGATTAAAATAGAATGCAAAGGAGGAGTCGGTGTAGTCCCGGTTGTTATAAAACCATTACCCGAACAGGAAAATGAAGGTTTAAAAATCATTTCCCAGGAATGGAAGAATAACAAGCTTGTCGTTCAAATAGAGGGAATTTCGGGAAGGACTGTAAAATTCGATCTGTTTTCCGCTTATTCACTACAAGGAGTTGAAGGCGGGAATTCTGTTTCTGTATCTCCAGAGCTTTACAGAATCAGCACCTTTTTACCGCAGAATAATAAAAAATGGAATGAGGCCCGGATAACAGTGACATTCAGACAATAACAATATGGCATACACGAAAAGGTTTAATTTCTCGGGCTATTCAATTTTTATTTCGTGAGGAAGATTTCGGGCGAATAAATTATTTCAATAAAGGGATTTAAATTTCTCATCGCTTCCTTCCGATTTCTTAAAAAAAACGTTGTTTTGAATTTTTCTGAAAAAAAATATTGCCACCGCAATCGTTGCCGGAAACGTTATTTTATTTTTTGGCTTCTGATATTTTGGTCAGGTTGCAAACCCAGTGTAGGTTTGAGTTTAGAATTATGGGGGAATCATTAAAGCTATTTTGTAAATTAAGTTTTTAGTTTTTAAACGTCAACTTATGTACAGAATTAACTGCTGAAATTTTTTTCTTCATGTTCTTAAGGCCGATTCTGGATTGTTCCGGTGATATAATTGAAAACCCTAAACCCTCTAAATAAAATTAGTTATGAGAATTTCTGACATTGTCCCAAAATTTCTGGTGACTGCTGCTTTTTTCTTTTTGATCACGGCAGTCTCCTTTGGACAGTCCCGTACTCTTTCAGGGAAAATTTTAAACAACAACGGAGAACCTGTTTCAGGAGCATCTGTTATGATTAAGGATACCAAAATCGGCTCTGCAGCAAACAATAATGGTGAATTTACTTTATCGATTCCTGCCAATAGAAATGTGGATTTAATTGTATCGAGTACCGGATATGTTACGAAGGAAGTAAGTGTTACCTCTTCTGAAACCAATATCAACGTTGTTCTCCAGACAAGAGCTGAAATGGCCCAGGAAGTTGTGGTTGTTGGTTATGGGACAAAGAGCAAAGGAAGTCTGACAGGGAGCGTGGTACAAATCTCAGCCGACCAGATTAAAGATATTCCGATGGCGAGCCCTGACCAGTTGATCCAGGGAAAAGCCGCAGGTGTCATGGTTTCAAGTCAGAGTGGAACTCCCGGTGGAGGTGTGACAGTGAGAATCCGTGGTACATCCTCTTTCTCGCCGAATTCGCCTGCATCAGAACCTCTTTACATAATTGATGGCGTTTTCATTAATACAACACCACTCGGCTCGGCCGGCTATGGAACAGAACAGCAATACAATAATCCGCTGGCAGATATTGATCCCAACGATATTCAGTCTATTAGCATTTTGAAAGATGCAGATGCTACGGCCATTTATGGAAGCCGCGGTGCAAATGGAGTTGTAATTATTACTACCAAACGAGGCTCATTTAATCAGAAGACTCATGTGGCAGTGAATGCATACACGGGAACTGCATCTGCATGGAGGCTTCCTAAGTTAACAACAGGCCCCCAAACTGCAGAACTTCTGAATGAAGTGTGGATCAATAAAGGAAAAGATCCCAGCAAAATCCCTTATCCCAATCCCCAGTCAGTACCTACTTATGACAGAGTGCACGAAATTTTCAGAACTGCTTCTACCAATAATATAGATGTAAGTGTGAGTGGCGGTGACAGCAAGACTACCTTTTACATCGGCGGCGGATATTTTAAACAGGATGGGATCATGCGTCCTCAGACCATGAATCGTCAGAATTTTAGATTTAATCTCGACCATAAAATAAATTCAAAACTTACTATTGGAACAAGTAACTCTCTGACACGTACCTTCAGGAAGATAGTACCCAATGACAACAGCTTTGGTATTTTGCTGGTTGGTTTGGGAACAGCTTCCATGTATCCTGATTTTAATTCTGATGGTTCCTACTACTGGGGTGGACCGCTGGGTAATGTAATGGCTATGATAAGGGAGAGTGACGAGACCAATATAGGATTGCGTGAGATTAATAATACCTATGCAGAGTGGAAGATAAAACCAAACCTGGTTTTCAGATCATCATGGAGCCTGGATTTTAACCAGTCATTAAACCGGGCATTCAGCAGTACCATTCTGAATGGTCCGGGTTCAATTGCGAATGGTTATGAAGCAACAAATTACCAGTACACATGGATTAATGAACAAACTCTGAGATATAATACCACTTTAAATGAAGTACATCACCTGACATTTCTGGTAGGGAATACGATAGAGAGAACCACTACCAAAGGTTTTGGAGTGGGAGCATCCAATTATCCCAATGACGATATGAAAAGTTTATCGGCTGCTTCCCAGGCTGATTGGTGGAGTGGAGGAAAATCAGAGAGTGCACTGTCTTCGGTTTTCGGCAGAGTGGATTATGAATATCAGAACCGGTATATTCTGTCGGTCAATGCACGTGAGGATGGTTCAAGCAAATTCGGATCTAATCATCGCTGGGGTTTTTTCCCGGCTGTAGGAGCCGCATGGAGGATTACCAATGAGGAATTTATGGCAAATCAAAAAACATTCAGCAATCTTAAATTGAAAGCAAGCTATGGTATCACAGGCTCTCAGGCAACCATCTCCGAATACGCTGCAAAAGGACTATGGGGTGGTGGCTTCAATTATCTGGGCCAGCCTGGTACAGGACCAAATCAATTGGCTAACCCGGATTTGAAATGGGAACAAACAAAGCAATTCAACGCAGGATTGGAATTTGGCATTCTTGATAACAGAATTGAAGGCGAAATAGATTACTATAATAAGATGACAAAGGGAGTACTATTGAATGTGCCTGTTCCCAATACCACCGGATTCAGTACCATCGCAAGTAATGCAGGGGACATCAGCAACAAGGGAATTGAATTCTCACTGAATGCAGATATCATCAGAAGAAAAGATCTCAACTGGAGTGTCAATTTCAATATTGCCCACAATAAGAATTTGATTGTAAAGCTTGCGGCCCCTTACTTCGAACCCTTCAGCAGAAACTTTATTATTTTCCAACAGGGATACTCGGTTAACAGTTTCAGATTATGGAAACAACTCAAAGTAGATCCACAGACAGGTGACGCAGTTTATCAGGTAGTAGATCCCAATGTACCTATCACCAGTGATAATAACAGAATGATTGTTGGCAACAGCAATCCGAAAGCAGAAGGAGGGTGGGGGACTACCTTAACCTATAAGCATTTTGATCTTTCAGCTTCATTTTCATTTGCATGGGGGCAGAGTGTGGTTAACTGGAGTGAATTCTTCATGCTCCATGGAGGTGTCCGTTCCAATGCAAGTACTGGAATGGCAACGTGGGGTTTTTATGCAAGACAGCTTGACAGGTGGCAAAAGCCGGGAGATATTACCGACATTCCTAAAATGGGAGGTACACCGGCAGAAATAGCCAACAATTACAGTTTGTTCACTACCCGGTTTCTGGAAGATGGTTCTTATACCAGACTCAGAAACCTGATGATTGGATATACCATACCTCAGAGTGTATTAAAGCATATCAATTCTATACGTGTGTATGTGAGTGGTACCAACCTGCTGACATTTACCAAATACACCGGCCTGGATCCTGAAATCAATGCCGGAGGGGGTAAAGGAACAGTAGATGGGGTGGAAATGTTTACAGTACCACAGCCGCGGACATTACAGGTTGGGTTAAACGTAATCTTTTAAATTTAAATCAAGAACGATGAAAAATATATTGAATACCTTTTTAGTACTCATGCTGGTAATATCGTCTTATTCCTGCAAAAAGTTTTTGGATTTACAACCGGTTGACCAGATTGGGGAAGATGTTGCACTGGATACAAAGGACAAGATTGAAAGAGCACTGGTGGGAGCGTATAATCAGTTGGGACAGGGTAATTATTACGGTTTTGAATGGATGAATGCGGTATGGCTGGGAGATGGCGATGTGGTTCCTTTTGGTGCCGGTACTACCGATATGCAATTCTACAATCATACAATTGTACCTTCCAGCAATACAATTAGCATCAACTGGCAGGCTATGTACCAGGTCGTTAATCAGGCAAATAATGTGATTAGTGCTGTCCGTGACAACACTGATCCTAATTATTCTTCAGATGACAGAAATAATGATTTGGGCCAGGCACTCTTTATCCGGGGTTTGGTTTATTTTGACCTTGCCAGAACTTTTGGAGGTACTGCTGCCACTTCTGGTTTGTGTGTACCGCTGATTCTTAAACCTACCAGGGGATTAGATCAAAGTTCTTTCCCGGCAAGAAATACCTGTGCTGAAGTTTATGCACAGGTTGGAAAAGATTTGGACTCCGCCGAAATGTTGCTGCCGTTATCTGATAACAGGAATATTGCTACCCGCCACGCGGCAACTGCTTTAAAAGCGAGATTAAATCTTTACCTTGGTAACTGGCAGGCAGCTGAACAATTGGCTACCACTGTGATATCCGATAATACCTATAATCTGGTGAGCCCATTCGAAAATCTTATTACTCAAAAGAATACTTCAGAGGCGATATTTGAACTGAGTTTCAGTTCTGTGCAGGAGAACCCACTTAGCTATGTATTTCTTCCGACTTCTATGAGCGGCCAATACAGGATTGGACCATCGAATGATTTTTTAGCTCTCATAAACAACCCTTCGGTAGGAGGTGACCGGAAAGTGATGGTTGCCGTGGATGGGGCTGGTAATCCTTATTGCAATAAGTACCGATCTCTTGCCACAACAGGTCATAGCGATGATGATGTTATCATTTTACGCCTCGCTGAAATATATTTAATCAGGGCAGAAGCAAGGGCAAACCAGAACAATGTATCTGGAGCACTTGCCGATTTGAATAAAGTCAGACAGAGGTCACACGTACCTGCTTCTACTTCTTCAACAGTACAAAATGTTTTACTTGATGTAGAAAATGAGAGAAGAATGGAATTTGCGTTTGAACCGTTCAGGTGGTTCGACCTGATCAGAACAGGTCGTGCGGCTGCGGTTCTGGAAGTAACGGATAAAAACAAATATGTATTTCCTCTGCCGGCCAGTGAAATCCTGGCTAATTCAAATCTGAAACAAAATCAGGGGTATTAAAGTATAAGTATTCAAACACTGGGCAGATACTTTGGGAAACTAATTCAATGAATCAATATGATCCAGTTGAGGTAACTATATGTAATTGCATTTGATTTGTTCCGTTTGCAGAAAATTAACTTTGTTTTCCTTCAACAAGCCGGATGGCCATATACAGTGCCATCGCCACAGTCGCTTCGGTATTTTTTTTCCGGTCAAACCTGAACCTGAATTTTCTGGCGAGTACTGTTTTTCTGTTGCCGGCTGCTATCCAAACAGTGCCTACAGGCTTTTCTTCACTTCCGCCCTCCGGGCCCATGATACCCGATACGGCGATCCCGATATCTGTTTTCATTTTTCGTAGTATGCCGGACAGCATTTCTTTTACTACTTCTTCACTCACTGCACCATGTTGCCTGAGTGTATTTCTCTTTACCCCTAACTCACGTTCTTTTATTGCATTGCTATAACTTACCACACTGCCGGGAAAATAATTTGAAGACCCACTGACACTGGTGATTCGTCCTGCGATGGCCCCTCCTGTACAACTTTCAGCGGTGCTTATGGTCATTTTTTTGTTCAGCAATATTTTGCCGAGTTTGATTTCCGGCGCTGTATCGTCATTGGAAAGAAGGTAGGGTTTGACTTCTTTTTTCAGAAGTCCCACCTGTTTCTTAAACGTGTTTTCTTCTACGTTGTTAAAGACTGAAGAAGATAATCTTAGCCGTAGTGAACCTAATCCGGGAAGATATGCCAGCCTGATGAAGGAAGGCAATTGTTTTTCAAATCCATTGATTTTTGATGCCAGATCACTTTCTCCGATTCCGGTTGTAATCATCGTATGATGAAGCACTTTAGGCAGTTGTATTCTTGATTTTAGCCACGGAATAAGGCTTTCCATAATTCCTTCCATTTCATAAGGCACACCTGCCATGCTCACGATGTAGGATCCCTGTTTCTCAAAAATCATGCAGGGGGCAGAGCCTCTTTTATTTATGATTACTTCGCATGCTTCAGGTACAGATGCCTGGGCAAGGTTCACCGGGGTAATGGGTTTCTTGTAAATATTTTTATACAGTGATTTTACATGTTTTAGCGCCTGTGGGTTTACCACCATTCTTGAGTGAAAATATTTGCACAGCGTTTCCCTGGTAATATCATCGGAAGTAGGCCCAAGTCCTCCTGTAAGAAGGATGAGTTTTTCTTTCCCAATATGATTATCAAGCGCAAGCGCAATTTCCTTTGCGGAATCGCCAATGGCTATTCTCTGATGAACAAGGATACCGGCTTTGTTGAGCTTTTGGGCTATGTGTGCGCTGTTGGTATCTATTACCTGCCCGATGAGAAGTTCGTCACCAATTGTGACAATGACAGCGGTAATTTCTTTTTTGACCATGGGTTACAAATTTAGAACATCCTTAAATTGCAGGAGTAGTAAAATCTTTGACATCCTAAAACAATTTCTTTGAAAAGTTTATCTCTTTTTCTTTTCCTGTGGGCAATCATCCTTCAGGCCGGTGCGCAAAGCCGTGAAACCTCATTCAACGATGCATTTACCAGACTGCTGAAAGACCCTGATCTTAAGCATGCGACAGTATCCCTTTTGGTGAAGGATCTGAAAAGTGGAAAAGTCATCACAAAGACAAATGTGGAGACCGGATTGGCGCCGGCAAGCACGCAGAAGGTGATCACCGCCTCCACTGCGCTTGCCTTGTTAGGGAAAAATTTCAAATTTCCCACCAAAGTCGGATATCGGGGTGTATTGCATGGAGGGAAACTGATTGGTGACATCATCATTCACGGGAGTGGCGATCCTACTCTGGGTAGCTGGCGATATGCATCCACAAGAGAAGATAAAGTGATAGGTGAAATTATCTCTGCGCTCTCACGGTTTGGCATAAACGAAATATCGGGCCACGTGTTGGTCGATGAAAGCAGGTTTGAGGATGAGGTAATTCCCGATGGATGGATATGGCAGGATGTAGGCAACTATTATGGTGCGGGTGCGCAATCACTCAATTGGCGGGAGAATCAGTATGATCTCTTTTTAAAATCCGGAAATACAATCGGTGGCCCCGTGCAGATAGCAGGTACAAGGCCGGAAACTGTATATGGATTAAGACTGCGAAGCTTGCTGAAGGCTGCCGGGGAAGGAAGTGGTGACAATAGCTATATCTATTTGCCCATGTATGAAGATAGTGGAAATGTGAGAGGCACCATTCCGGTCAATCAAAAGAGGTTTTCTGTTTCGGGCAGTATGCCTCATCCGGCGCAGCAATTGGCAATTACTGTTGAAGCGGCTTTGAAAAAAAAATCATTTGAGCAAATCGTAAAAGATTATCCGGCTGAGCCTGAAGCACCATTAGATTCCATAAATTTTTTCTATACGTACGATTCGCCCACTCTGGACAGTATCTGTTATTGGTTTTTACAAAAGAGTATCAACCTGTATGGAGAAGCATTGCTGAAGACGCTGGGAAAGAAGTTTGGCAAAGCAGGCAGTACCGCAGAGGGTGTGAAGGTGGTGCAGGACTTTTGGAAGAAACAAGGAATAGATGACTATGCATTGAATATGATTGATGGAAGCGGATTGTCGCCGCAGAATCGCATTACGACAAACGATCTTGTCAATGTGATGGTATTTACCAGACAGCAAGCATGGTATCCTTCCTTTTTTGATGGATTGCCGTTGATCAACGGTATCAAAATGAAAAGCGGATCGATCAATGGCGTGTTGTCTTATACAGGATTCATAAAAAATTCATCGGCAGAATATGTCTTTGCTTTTATCATCAACAACTATAACGGGAGTGGGGGCGCTATGCGGAAAAAGATGTGGGACCTTTTGGATAAATTGAAGTAGCCTGACTTTTGGTGAGTTCTTCGTAAGCGGCGTTGAGTGTCCGTTGGATTCCTTCTCCCTTCCAGTCAGGCGAACCGGGAATTTCTGTTTCTTTCAGAATCTCATCTTTGGATTTACCTGCTTTTATCTGCGTGGAAACAAAGCTGAGGGAGTTTTCAAGATAGGTCTGGAAATCTTTAAGCATGCTATGATCTCCTTTTACATCAAAGCCTTCCCCCGAGTGTCCGCACACAAAAAGGGTTTTGTGGTCGTAATGTTTTCTGATGTCTGAAAGCACTCTGACCCAGTTCTCCATGCTTGCACCGGCACTGTGATCTATGTATGGATGTTTTCTGTTGAAGACAAGGTCGCCTACGTGCGCTATATTATTTTTTTCAAAATGAATGACAGCATCTCCGTCAGTATGTGCTGCGCCAAAATATTTGAGTGTTACCTTTTCTTTTCCGGCTTTCTCGCTCCAGACATTCCCGAAGGTTTGGTTGGGGAAATATTGTTTGTCAACGTTGTTATTCTTTTCTGCCACTCGCTTTTGGTTCACCAGTGAATTTTCGTGTGCGAGTACCCGTGAGAGTAGATCTTTGAATGCAATATTTCCTGCCGTGTGGTCGCTGTGATGGTGGGTGTTGATCAGTAAATGGAAAGGAATATTTTTTTTCTTGAGTTCATCGATAAGATGAGTTGCGCTGGAGGGGAACTGTGCGTCCACTACCGTAATTCCATCCTTTGAAAGATGAAAGAGAATGGTGCCTCCGATTTCTGTAAATATGCCCATATCCTGATTGAGAATGGTGATTTTCCAGTCTGCCGGGTTTTTTCTTTCAGAGAATCCCCGCTTTGCAATGGTCATGGCAAGTGTTGCCAGAATACCCGTTTCCAGAAATTTACGACGGTCCATATAATTTATTTTATTCAGCAATTTACCATATTTCGAATGGATGTGAATCGGGGGTTTAACAAAAACTTACGCAATTGCAATTAATCCTTTGCACGGAAAATATTTCTTATGCTGCGAAGGCGACTGAAAAATCCGTCTTAAACAGATTATGAAAAATAAAATTTTACTCATCATTGCATTATTCACCGGAGTTTCAGCCTATTCACAAAGCGTAACATCCGTGGGGGTACGGGCAGGAATGATTTCTTCAGGCATTCGGGGAGAAGCATCCAACAGTCTGAATCAGTTGATCGAAAATACAGGAGGCATGGTGACCACTTCAGACCGCACTGGTTTTTTTGCAGGTGTCAATGTGAATGTTCCCGTTGCCAAAGGATTTTCTGTAGAACCCGGCTTATATTATTCCCAAAAGGGTTATACTCTGAACGGAGATTTTGGAATCAAAGGATTGGATTTTATTGGTGCCAATGCCAAAGCGCAATTGCAAAGCCAATATGTGGATATACCCCTATTGTTGAAGGGAAATTTTGGTGGACTTCAGGTTTTTGCCGGCCCTCAGGTGTCTTACCTGGTCAGGTCAGATTTAAAAACCACTGCAGGATTGCTGGGTGTAAACCTGTTCAACAAAACATTGGATGCAACCAATCAGTTTAATCGCTGGGATGCAGCAATTACGGGAGGTATCGGTTACCAATTTAATAATGGAATCAATCTTTCCGCTTCCTATGATTACGGATTGATGAAGGTAGATGCCAATAAGAGTGTCAATGCATTTACCCGTGGCATCCGGTTGGGGATTGGAGTGCAATTGTAGGACTATGATTCAAAGCCCATTAAAGCAAATGATTTCTGATACGGGTGATTGTTTAGTTTTTGATTTTAGATGAAACCAAAAATCCGGACGGCCACTCCTGTCCGGATTTGGTTTTTATGGAGAGTTTATTTTGTTGGAAGTACGTCATACCTGCGTAAATCCTGTAACGATTGGATTGAGTAATTTGGGATTCAAACCACAACAAAAATTGATTGTGCGTCCTGTCAGGCGATGTGATATCACATCCCGTTTGCCTTTAGATGGAATGGGGTTGAGGAAATTGAAATCTCGTTATAGTTTGTCTCCGCTCACCACGACATTACACTTTCGCCCTGAGCGAAGAGAAAGGACGGCTGAAGACGAAACTGAATTTTGATACCGGCCGATGTCAGAAATCTAAAGCAAGGAGTATCACGCACTCATGTCAAAAAAAATGTAACAATCAGTTTCCCTGAAATATCTTTAGCCTTTCTTCAATTTTATTACCTTCGTTCATTCGCTTTATGAAGCATTATATGGAAGATAAATGTGATGCAATGATTATGAACAGAATTAAACAATTACGAAACAATGGAACAATTACTCCTCCCGATAGTAGGTGTGGTCGCGTTAGTAGCGGGCATCATACTGGGTAAATTTATTTTTGCAAAAAACACAAAGCAATTATTTGAATCAGCACAACAACAAGCACAACAAATCGTAACAGACGCCGAAACCAAGGCAGAAACCATCAAGAAAGAAAAACTATTAGAGGCCAAGGAACGATTTGTACAACTGAAAGCTGAGTACGAACGGGAAGTCAACCAACGCAATCAAAAACTCTCAGACGCTGAAAACCGCATTCGCCAGAAGGAACAATCGCTGACCCAGAAAGATCAGAATCTCGAACGCAATATCCGGGAAAATGAAAATCTCAGAAAAAACCTGACCGAACAGATTGAGATTGCTAATATTAAGCGTAGCGAATTGGAAAAACACCAGGAAGAGCACATCAGGAAATTGGAAAAGGTAGCTCAACTTTCTGCCGATGAGGCTAAAACCCAATTAATTGATGTCTTACGCAAAGAGGCCAATACACAGGCGTTGAGCATACAACAGGAAATTATTGATGAGGCAAAACTCAAAGCCAATAAAGAAGCACGTAAATTAATTATCCAGACTATTCAGCGTACTGCTGCTGAGCAGGCTATTGAAAATGCGGTCACTGTATTCAATCTGGAATCGGATGAAATAAAAGGGAGTATTATCGGCCGGGAAGGTAGAAATATCCGGGCGATAGAGGCTGCTACCGGAGTGGACCTTATCGTGGATGATACTCCGGAGGCGATTATCCTTTCCTGCTTTGACCCTCTGCGAAGGGAAATTGCAAGACTTTCCCTTCAGCGTTTAGTAGCCGATGGGCGGATACACCCTGCAAGAATTGAGGAGGTAGTGGAAAAGACCAGAAAGCAACTGGAAGATCAGATTATGGAAATCGGCGAGAGAACGGTGATAGAATTGGGAATTCATGGGCTGCACAAAGAATTGATACGTATGGTAGGTAAGATGCGATTCAGGTCTTCCTATGGCCAGAACTTATTGATGCACAGCCGTGAAGTAGCCAACCTTTGTGGTATTATGGCGGCTGAATTGGGGCTGAATGCCAAACTTGCCAAGAGAGCCGGATTACTGCACGATATCGGCAAGGTGCCGGATGAAGAGTCAGAAATGAGTCATGCCCTGCTGGGAATGAAATTGGCAGAGAAATATGGTGAAAACCCTGCCGTTTGCAATGCCATTGGCGCTCACCATGATGAGATTGAGATGGAATATGTGATCAGCCCGATCATTCAGGCATGCGATTCCATGAGCGGAGCAAGACCGGGAGCACGACGGGAGATTATGCAACAATATCTGCAACGGATTAAAGACCTGGAAAACCTTGCAATAGCCTATAATGGGGTAGAAAAAGCCTATGCCATCCAGGCGGGGCGGGAGTTAAGGGTAATCGTGGAGTCTGAAAAGGTATCTGATGCCCAGAGTGACCAGTTGAGTTTTGAAATAGCCCAAAAAATTCAAAATGAAATGGTGTATCCGGGGCAGATCAAAGTGACGGTGATCCGGGAAAAGCGTGCGGTAAACGTAGCCAAATAAGGCAATTAAAAGTATCTTAATTCAAAAAATCTTGTGGAATTACAGGTATTTTGCCTTACCTTTGCCCTCCTAAAATTTTAAAGGTCATGAACCCGATTAATTTTGTCCACGACCAATTGACAAAGAAGAATGAATTCCCAAAATTTAAAGCCGGGGATAATGTAACAGTGAATTACCGCATTGTAGAAGGTAACAAAGAACGTATTCAGAGTTTTAAAGGCGATGTGATTAAGCGTCAGGGAGAAGGGGGGACAGCCACCTTTACAGTACGTAAGATCAGCGACGGAGTAGGTGTAGAACGCTTGTTCCCGTTATACAGCCCAAACATTGAAAGCATTAAGTTGCACAAGGTGGGTAAAGTACGCCGCTCCAAACTTTATTTCCTGAGAGAGAGAAGTGGTAAGAGTGCCCGTATTCGTGAGAAAAGAGTTAAGTAGAATCGTTTATATTTTTGTGAGCCGCAGCGAAATAAAAATCCGTTGCGGCTCTTTTTTTTATTCCTGGGTTTTAACAAAACCAATTTCACGGGTATCCTAGTTTTAAACTTTTTTATTTAAAACCATTATCCGGCGAGGCTTATCGGATAACCCCTGTCAGTCGGTGGAGAGGTCTGTAATAGTTGGTACCCCGTTGAGGAATAGGAGTAAGAATTTGAAATACAATTTTTTTTATCTATCATTGCCTCATTAATTCCAACCACCTGATGAAAAAAATCTTATTCGCCTTAGTCATAATTTCTCTGATCGGAGCGTCATGCTCACGGGGTATTACACCCTATGAAGCGGCACATGGCAAAGCCAAATGTGGCAGGTATATTCGATAAAATTTTTGAATTTGAAATTCTTCAGGGTTAGTCCCTGATTCCAGGAAAAATTTAATGGGAGGCAATTTTCCCATTCCCATCGAAATTGAGTTACCTTTGTGCATTCCAATTCATACAACATGAACTACATTCAGTATCATCAATTTTTATTAGCATGGCCCGGAGGGATGGAATGGGTATTAATCGGATTGGTTATTCTTCTTTTTTTTGGAGGTAAAAAAATCCCTGACCTTATGAGAGGCCTCGGACGTGGCGTGAAAGAATTTAATGATGCCAGAGGCAAGAAGGAAAATAAAGATGTGAAAGGTGGTGCTGAAAATCAAAAGATTTCCTCGCCGGATAACCAATCTGAAAAGTAGTTTCTTATTTTCATTTACCTTGTTTTCATTTAGAAATATTCAGAAATATCACACTAACCTTACTGATGGGAAGGTCACCTGTAAGGAAGTAGTTTCATATTACTTAGAGCAAATCAAGAACGCGGAGTCACTGAACGCATTTGTCCATGTCTTTAGTGAGGAAGCACTCCACTGTGCAGAAAGATTGGATCAGTTGCAAAAATCGGGTCAACCCTTAGGAAAATTGCATGGGGTAGTATTCAGCCTGAAGGATGTAATCAGTTTTAAAGGACACCCGGTGAGTGCCTCCTCAAAAATGTTGGCCGGGTATGAAGCATTATTCTCTGCTACAGCTGTGGAGCGGATATTAAAAGAAGGTGCAGTAATTATCGGGACATGCAATTGCGATGAGTTTGCGATGGGCAGTACCAATGAACATTCCGTCTACGGCGATGTAAAGAACCCACATAATGCTCTGAAAGTAGCGGGTGGGTCATCCGGAGGTTCTGCAGCCGCAGTGAGTGCAGGATTATGTATGGTGAGCCTGGGTAGCGATACCGGAGGAAGTGTACGGCAACCGGCAGATTTTTGCGGAGTGACCGGATTTAAACCCACGTACGGGGCTATCAGCCGGAATGGCCTGATTGCCTATGCGTCTTCCTTTGATCAGATTGGAATCATTGCCAATAACATAGAAGATATCGGAAGGGTATTTGAGGTGATTGGCGGACCCGATGAATACGACAGCACTGCCCTGCAGGAGAAGATAGATACCGGAAGTAACCGGAAAGATATTTCGGAAATGAAAATAGGTATCCTCTCGGATGCATTGTATCATCCTTCTTTGGATCCTGAAATAAAAAATAATATCCTTTATGTGGCAGGTGAATTGAGGAAAGAAGGGATGACCATTGAAGAGGTCGGCTTTGATTTGCTTGATTACATTGTACCCGCCTATTATGTTTTGACAACTGCGGAGGCTTCGTCTAATCTCAGCCGTTATGACGGTGTACGATACGGTTACCGTTCCCCTATGGAAGCAGAAACCCCTGAATTGTTTTATAAGCAAAACCGTTCAGAAGGTTTTGGAAGGGAAGTAAAGAAGCGGATCATGCTTGGAACGTATGTGTTAAGTGAGGGTTTTTATGATGCTTATTATACGAAGGCACAGCAGGTAAGAAAATTACTTGTTGAAAAATCTGAAAAGATATTTAACAAGTTTGATGTTTTGATTTTACCCACCGTGCCATCCACTGCTTTTGACATTGGAAGTATGGCAAAAGACCCGATAGCTACCTATCTTGCAGATATATACACGGTGTATGCGAATCTGGCCGGTATTCCGGCAATTTCGTTACCACTCTTCAAGCATACGAATGGCATGCCATTTGGCTTGCAGGTGATCTCAGGCGCAAAGAATGAAGTAAATTTGTTTACACTTTCTGAACATTTGATGGCTCATTTTAAGCAGTATTGATTATGCGGTATTCTGTTCTTATACTCCTATTTGTCTTATTTACCGGAATTTATCCGGCAAATGCGCAGGACAGTACACACACTGTGAACGCAGAAGACTCACTTATCGGAAAGGTCATTGATTCCAAACCTGACCAACTGAGTAAAGAGAAGGTAGCGTATGTGCAACAGGTTACAAAATATGGATTCAGGAATTTGTTTAAAGACTATACCTATAATCCACTCATTCCCTACTCACAGCAAATAAACCCTTATGCAGAAAATTATATGCAGGGTTATCTGAACAGTCACAAAGACTATCTACTGAGACTTCAGAAAAATGCGACTCCTTATTTTAATCTGATAGACCGGATTTTATCTCAATATGGATTGCCTCATGAATTAAAGTATCTGGCTGTCATTGAGAGCGATCTCAAGTCGACGGCTTTGTCGGTAGCCGGTGCGTTAGGGCCGTGGCAATTTATGCCGGGTACAGCAAGAGGGTATGGCTTAAGGGTTGATCAGGGTTTGGATGAACGAACAGACTATACGAAGAGTACTTACGCAGCTGCAAGATATCTGTTGAATTTGTACAAGAGCCTCAATGATTGGTTATTGGTAATTGCTGCATATAACGGAGGCCCCGGAAGAGTGTATAGTGCGATTAAGAAAAGCGGTAGCCGTAATTTCTGGAAGTTACAGTACTATCTGCCGGAAGAATCAAGAAACCATGTCAAAAAATTTATTGCTACCCATTTCATTATGGAAAACGGTAATCAGGGGCAGGGTTCCATCTTTTCAAAGGAAAATGCAAAGCCGATGATCCCCGATAGCCTGAAGGCAAGCATTACCTCTTTATCCATTTCTGGAAGGTATAAGGCATCGGTAATTGCAGAAAAGGTTGGAATGGAATTAAATTTATTCAATAAGATAAACCCGGATCTTGAAAATGCCCTGTCCACAGGAGCCGATTACAACCTGCAACTTCCAAAAAATCAGATGCAGCTTTTTGAAGAACGAAAATATGATATCCTGAACCAGTCGGTTGAAGAACTTTTGAAAGATGTACAGACCGATAGCAAAACAGTGTACAGGGGAAAGCAGAAACAGGGGAGATAAAAGTTGCCTGTTGGCAATTCCCATGGTAAAAGAGAAAATTCTGTTTTTCATTCTCAACGGGAAATAGGTATAGGGTGCTTTCCATATTTTTTTGATTACTCTGAGACCAAAGGTGACCAATGAATTGGACTGCAAACAGGTTATCAAAGCACTTGAAGCTTCAAAAAATACAGGATGACCATGTGTATTGGACAGGCCTGACAAAACTTAGTTGAAATGGTATTTTTCTTTCAAAAAATGGAGAAGCCTCATCTGGTATTCTTTATACTGGAGCAGATGAATTTTGTGATTAAAAGTGACTCTGGAATAAAGTTGCAATTCATTAAAGTACCTGTTGAGTAAGGCCTTATCCTTTGTGAAGATGAGTGGATGCCTGATATTGATAGAGTCGAAATTTTGGGCAGAAATGAGTTTGTCTCTTTCAGGCTTAATCATTTCTGCGTTGGCTTCAAAGTTCATAAGGGAATTAAATGTCGATCTGACTTTGTCTTGTGCTTCCTGATAAACTGTGTTTTGAAAATCATCGATATCGTCATAAATCTTGTCAAGAGCCAATATGCTATCTGCGTCAACCGAATTCAGGATGCGGAACCCACCTGAGTTATTGAGTTGTTTTAAAGTACGTTCGGTACGAACGAAGTGTTTGTTAAAGAATGTGTGTTTGATAATCTGGTCCAGACAAGAGCTATTGCCGTCGGCGTTCAATACTTCCTTGTAACATCCGGGCAAATCGTTGAGCGCATTCAGAATTTCCTGATCAAATTCTATATAAGAAGTAATTCTTCCGGTATCTTGCTTTAGATCGTCATAAAGTGAAGCTATCAATTCCCTGCCTTGCTCCTTTTCAAATTTATGTTCAAGAAAATATTCTGCAAGATATCCGCAAAATACAGCCAGAAACAGCATGAAAAATTCAAATAAATAGGTTTTTAAATGTTTACCGGTCTGGCCTTCGCGGTGGGCGTGGTGTGTATGATGATGAACGTCCATTTGAATTGTCTGAATAAAATAATGGGATGAAAATAAAGAAAGTATTTTTTATGATTAACAATTTAAGGTTCATTAAAATTGACCGGTAGCGTCAACCCTTTTTTGGTTGGCTGGGATCATAATTTTCTCACCCAGATATTTCTGAAACTAATCGGCTTGCTATTGTCTCCATGAGCCTGCAGTTTTATCGGAGATGCGCCATGTGCTTTATATTCCGGCAATCCGATATAACGGGTTGGCCCTTTAAGTGCTACGTGATTCTGAATCAACACTCCATTGAAGATGACAGTCACATAAGCCGGACTTTGCAGGCTTCCGTCCTTATGAAATCTGGGAGCGGTCCAGATGACATCGTAGGACTGCCATTCACCGGGAGGCTTGTTGGCATTTACAAGTGGCGGGTATTGCTTGTACACACTCCCGGCCTGCCCGTTTACATAGGTGCTATTCTTATAAGAATCCAGAATCTGAATTTCATAACCCTCATCTCCTTTACCGGTGCTTGCAAGAAATAACCCACTGTTTCCGCGTGCCTGGCCACTGCCTTGAATGTCAGAAGGAATTCGCCATTCGAGATGCAATTGATAATCCATAAACCGTTGCCGTGTCTGTATGTTACCCGCCTTTTTATTCACGGTTACGATACCATCGTGTACATGCCAATCTGCATTCTGGCCCAGATGGTCAGTCGATTCCCATTGATTCAGATCCTTCCCGTCAAATAAAACAATTGCATCGGAAGGCGCTTCCGAATTTATTTGCCCGGGTGTCACCACCGGCGGAATGGGGCTGTAGATTTCTGTGTCTTCCGGTTTCATTTTTGTTTGTGCAACACAACTTGTACCTAACAGGGTAGCAAGGGGAAGCAAAATACTAATTCTCATCTTATGAATTTGATTCTGGATAGCTGACACACTCCTTCAGTTCCTTTTCGGAGTAGGATAATCCGTATTGTTTTAATACATCGCCCGGAACGCCATTCCAGGCATTTGGCTGATTGCCCATATATCCTACATCTTTTACCCCGATGGGAGAGGTGTAGAATCCGGTGGCTGTCAGATTGCGCATCAGATTAAAAAAGGAGACTCCCGGGTTCATTTCGGGCAATGCCTTTTTGGGGTAAGCGATGGCATCCACAATTTCAATTTGTTGTTTGTGGTCACATTGCACAAAAACATGCTGATAAAGTTTCAGGCATTGTTGATCCAGCCATTGGAGGCCACCGCGCATAGGTATTTTGAATTCGGGTTTATCTTTCACGATAAATTCTATAAACTCCGGCACACCCGCTTCGGAGGCGCTGCCACTGATGTCATCTTTGGGAATGATGATGTCGCTCAGCACGGTGATCGTCTTCATTTCATGCGGAGTAAAGTAAGTTTCGGAATTCACCTCTTCCAATTGTTTTACTTCTTCCTTCATGAGGCCTGCCGGTTTTCTGGGATTTTTATCAGCAACCGGCTTCTGAGGTTTTACACTTTTCTTATCTTCTGTCTTACAGGCATCCAGCAGCATTCCGGAGCTCAATGATCCTAATGCGAGTACTTTCAATGATTTTCGTCTGTCCATAACCGATATTTCCGGGATTAAATATTATTCTTTTTTAACTGATCTACAATATATTCAGAGGTGCGCATACTCAGTGCCAGGATTGTCCAGGTAATATTCTTATCGGCCTGGGATACAAACTGGCCACCATCTACATTAAAGAGGTTCTTGCAATCGTGTGCCTGGGAAAATTTATTCAAAGCCGAAGTTTTCGGATTGTTTCCCATGCGAATCGTGCCTGCTTCGTGGATGATATTTCCGGGATTGTGCAGTCCATAATTGTTTTCCGGTCCGTCGTCGCCACCCCATGTAATCACGGCGCCCATGGCATGCAGGATTTCTGAAAAAGTCTCCTTCATGTGTTTGGCCTGTTTGATTTCGTAGTCTGAATATTTTGTATTAAACCGCAGCACCGGGATCCCGTATTTATCCACTACAGTCGGATCAATCTCACAATAGTTGTCTTCCCTTGCAATGGATTCTCCTCTGCCGGCCATGCCTACGTGTGCTCCAAAAAAGTAGCGGTAATCTTCTTTTAAGGAGGCTCCATAACCGCCGGCTTCCTTCTGCTTGCCTTTAATTTTATATTTCCCGTTCAGGTTCTCGATTCCCCAACTGAATCCGTACAGTGGCATTCCGAATCCACCTCCGTATTCAATATGGTAACCTCTGGGAAAGTCAAGTTTTTTATTATCAAGCCACCATGGGGTATATACGTGCATGCCTCCTACGCCATCTTCGTTATATCTTTTGCGGTCAAAAAGTGCGGGAATAATTCCCCCCATGTCGGCACCGGTGCTGTCATGCAGATATTTCCCGACTACGTTACTTGAGTTGGCCAATCCGTTCGGATGTCTTTTTGATTTTGAATTCAGAAGTAATCTTGCAGATTCGCAGGCGCTTGCACCAAGCACCACTACCCGGCCCTTTACCTGATATTCCTGCAGGTCATCTTTGTTGACATAACTTACTCCGGTAGCAATTCCTTCACTATTGGTTAAGATTTCCCGTGCCATGGCATTGCTGAATAAGTCCACGTTACCTGTAGCAATTGCCGGTATTACCAGAGCTGAAGAGGATGAAAAATCAGCAGCAATCTTGCAACTACGATTACATTGCCCGCAAAAAAAGCATTGGCCTCTCTGTTTATTTATAGCCTTGGTGAGAATGCTTAATCTGGATGGAATAACAGGAATGCCTATACTTGTGGCTGCTTTCTTTATAAAAAGTTCGTGCAGCCTTGGCTTGGGAGGAGGCAGAAATATTCCGTCCGGTTCATTGGGTAGATTTTCTACGGTACCAAATAATCCCAGAAGGGAATCTATTTTGTCATAATAAGGTTTCACATCTTCATAACCGATTGGCCAATTTTCGCCCAGACCGTCAATGTCTTTGTGTTTGAAATCTTTTGGCCCAAACCTCAGTGAGATTCTCCCCCAATGGTTGGTTCTCCCTCCCAACATTCGTGCTCTCCACCATTCCCAATTCGATCCGGGAGCCTGGGTGTAAGGTTCGCCATCAATTTCCCAGCCCCAATAGCAACCATCAAAATCCCCGAATGGCCTGAATTTGGTACTGGCGCCTCTTCTGGGCGACTCCCATGCATTTTTCAATTGGTGTGAGTCGATGGTGGGATCGTAGTAGGGACCCGCTTCCAGCAGGCATACTTTTAATCCGGCATTGGCCAGCATGTAGGTAGCCATACCACCGCCTGCGCCGGATCCGATGACGATGGCGTCATATTTTTTTGGTTGTTCTTTTACCTGGAAATCTCCCATGAATGTGCAGAGGTTTTAGAATGAAGAATTTTTTTCCTGTGAATGAAATTAATACTTTCTATGGAAAATCCCGGATTGAGATTGCGTGTCGGAAGTTTTCTGAGTGTAAAATCTTTATGGGAGCTGAGATGGTATTGCTGTGCCAGGAATTGTCCCTTAATAAAACACTCTTTTATTTTTAAGTCAATATTGACATGCCTGATCTTCCCGTTTTTTAAAGAATTTGTATTTTTACATATTAACTAGAACTTAATGGAAATTTCTCCCGGACCGTTATTACAAAAGATAAATACTCCTGATGACCTGAGAAAACTTGATCGCACTCAACTGCATCAGGTAAGTGATGAACTAAGGCAGTATATCATTGATGTGGTGAGCGTATATGGCGGCCATTTTGCAGCAAGCCTTGGCGTGGTAGAATTAACGGTTGCCCTTCATTACGTGTATAATACTCCGTACGATCAGTTGGTCTGGGATGTGGGCCATCAGGCGTATGGCCATAAGATATTGACCGGAAGAAGAGATAATTTTTATACTAACAGAAAGTATAAAGGCCTGAGTGGGTTCCCCAAAAGAAGCGAGAGTGAATACGATACGTTTGGGGTAGGTCATTCATCCACGTCCATTTCTGCAGCACTTGGAATGGCGATGGCTTCTCACTACAAAGGAGAAAATGACAGGCAACATATTGCCGTTATTGGCGATGGTGCTATGACAGCCGGCGAGGCATTTGAAGGCATGAATCATGCGGGAATTGAGAAAACCAATCTGCTGATTATTCTCAATGATAACTGTATGAGTATTGATCCAAATGTGGGCGCCTTAAAAGAATACCTCACGGACATTACAACTTCTGTGACATATAACAGGCTGCGGGATGATTTCTGGAAAGCATTGGGCAAATTGCCAGCAAAAAATATCAGCCGTTCCCTGGCTGCCAAAGTAGAAACTGCTCTTAAAGGGATGGTGAGCCGTAGCAGCAATCTCTTTGAATCGCTCAATCTCAGATATTTCGGCCCGATTGACGGACATAATATCACCAAGTTGGTAGATACGTTGAGAGATATGAAAGAAATACCGGGGCCGAAACTGTTGCATATTAAAACAGTGAAGGGCAAAGGTTTTCATGCTGCGGAAAAAGATCAGACCAAGTGGCATGCGCCCGGATTGTTTGATAAGATTACAGGAGAGATTTATAAGAAGAAGTTTGATCAGGTACAACCTCCCAAGTATCAGGATGTATTTGGAGAAACCATTATAGAACTTGCAGAGGAAAACGACAAGGTTATGGGAGTAACCCCTGCAATGCCCAGTGGTTGTTCGCTGAAATTTATGATGGATAAAATGCCGCACCGGGCATTTGATGTGGGGATTTGTGAACAGCATGCAGTCACGTTGAGCGCTGGGATGGCTACGCAGGGATTGAAGGTTTTTTGCAATGTGTATTCCTCCTTTATGCAGCGCGCCTATGATCAGGCAGTGCACGATGTGGCAATTCAGGATCTACCTGTCATTTTTTGCCTGGACAGAGCCGGACTTGTAGGAGAGGATGGTCCGACTCATCACGGCGCTTTTGATATCGCCTATATGCGCTGTATTCCTAATATGATTGTGAGCGCACCGATGAATGAGAGCGAACTGAGAAATCTCATGTACACGGCACAGTTAGATTCTACAAATCATCCTTTTGTGATACGCTATCCGAGAGGTCAGGGGGTAATGCCTGAATGGAAAAAGCCAATGGAAGAAATTGAGATCGGAAGTGGAAGAAAGCTAAAGGATGGCGAGAAAGTGGCCCTTCTTACCATCGGGCATCCGGGCAACTTTGCTGCCGAAGCCATTCGTGATGTACAAAGGGAAGGATTAAATCCTGCACACTACGATATGCGTTTTGTAAAACCACTGGATGAAAAGTTGCTGCATGAAGTGTTTGCAAAATTCAAAAAGGTAATTACGGTTGAGGACGGCTCTGTGATGGGAGGATTTGGCTCGGCAGTCCTGGAATTTATGAATGCTAATGGATACATCGCAGAGGTAAGGATTATGGGAATTCCGGATCAGTTTATCGAGCATGGATCACCTGCCCAATTGTATGACGAAATCGGACTGAATGCGAATCATATTGCCATTGCTATCCGGAAATTAGCCGGTGTATTGCAGTTGCCACCCGGCAAAAATATTAAGATTGATTCTGTGAATTAGTGCAGGCAAAGTTTGCTATTCCAATTTCAAAACTTCCTTTCATTGAAAGTATTTTTTGCAAAAGACACGGAGATTTTTGTCAGAGATAATTGTCTTTACCAAAGAAAACCCTCTTACGGGCAAAGAGGTACAACTCTTTTTTATATTGTACTTTTCTCATGGTTTCTGTATATTTTCTTCACAAATTTCCTGAATGTAGTGACGCCTTTGTGGTTTGACTGGTTTATGGTACTACTGTTGGGAGGTGTACTCTTATATTTTTTCATTATGGCTATAGCCTATTTTTTCCGGAGGAGAAAAATAAGAATTGCCATGCTAAATGAAATGCAGTCTGTTGGACTTATCCGGCATTCCGGAGAGGGTTTTGTTGTGATTCAGAATAAGGTGGGCAGTTTTGAAAAGATCAATTTCGGACAGGAGGGGGCAGAAGGAGAGATGTTGATTAAAGAATTGAAGAAGATGAATCCTGAAATAGCTAATTTGAAATTAGATCGTGAGGTTAATTAGCAGTATTATTTTTTCTCTGTTTCCTAATCATTGCAATTGCTACTACCGCAGTGATTATCAGAATCAGCCACTGCCAATAGGTATTTGATTCTTGAATGGCAATGGGTTCGGTATTTCCCATGACCACCAATCCTGCCCAATAGGCGGGCAAAAGCATTCTGCCATTGGCTTCAGACAAATAGTCAAGTTTAGCCTGCCGCAAAGCTTCATCCTTTGAAAGTCCTTGACGGATGTACTTATAAAACTTCTCCAACAATATGGAACTCGCGTGTTCGTCAATTTTCCACAAGCCCATAACCAGACTCTTGCTTCCGCTGTAATTGAATGCATTGGCCAATGATATCATTCCTTCTCCATCTTTATAACCGGGTTTACCTGTCTCGCAGGCAGATAAAACCGTCAGGTCAGATTGCAGATTGCATGTGTAGATATCGTTGAGGTAAAGGAAATTTTGAGCAGAATAGTTGTTGGTATTTTTTGAAAAAATAAGTCTTGAATATTCAGGATGGATATTGTCAGAAACGGCATGTGTGGCTATGTGAAGGATGGTGTGATTGCCTGCTGATTTCATAAATTCTTCTTTTGTACAGTCTTCATTGAGGTAAGCTGAACCATCAAAGAGTCCGCTTATCTTTTTGACCAATGAAATCGTGAAAGGCTGTGGAAGAAGGTAGAGATAGTCTCTGTCCATGAGAAAGGAATCTTTTACCTGTGCACTGTATTTGTTTTTAAGTTCATCAGAAAATCCCGGAGCAAATCCTGCGAATGATTGATTTTTTTTCCCTGGTTTGGCAGATTGTTCCAACAGGAACAGGCTGTATTCGTAGGAAAGGGTATATTTTGCAATAAGACTCTTTGTTTTTATTTCCTGAAGACTTGTGATTCTTGTTTGGGTAAGAATTTCAAGATTGATATTGAAAAGGATTCCATCCGGGACTATTGTTACCTTATTGTATTTTATGTCTGCTTCCAGGGGTTTCCACAATTTCAAATAGAGCGTATGCAATGCATCAAAAACAGAGGCGTTGCCGGATGCGGGATCAGAGGCTGTGGTTATTAAGGATTCTATTCCCGATGCATCCAATGGGATAATCTTTTTGAAATTCTTGTCGGCAACCAGCGCATATAGATGATTTCCAGAAAAGAAGTATCGGAGTAGTGTACGGTTTTCCGGAACTATTTTTCTCACATCGCCTAAAGATGAAATGACCGATGCATATTTTAATTTGTAGTAATCGGGATATGTATGGCGTAGCGTCTCGATAAAAGTTTTCAGGTGCTCACTTGCCATCAAATAATTGCTCAATGCTTTCTTATGATCTGAAGATGAAACGAGTGATTTCTCAACTTCATTTCTCAACCTCTTTTCTTCCTTCAGAATGTTTGCAGGTATGTTGAAAAATTGCAGACTGTCATCCTTAGCAAGCCGGTTTCTGATTTGTGAATAGATCACCGACTCATTGAGACCCATGATCGTGTCTGCATAAGACTGGTTATTTGTCAGTTTGTACAAAGCCAGGTTCAACTCTTTCACAAACTCAAATAACTCAGAATTATCGGCCAGTAGGATTCTGTTGTTTTCCGGATCGTTGACAAAGGCTCTTCTCCGTTGAAGGATTCCCATTGCCTGATCCAATTTGCCCAACAGGTTTTGGATAAATGACGTATCTGCTTTTGGCTTATGAGATTGGTATTCGGCTTTGCACTGATAAAGAATAGCCTGTGGTATTAATGTTTCCAGCTTGATTGAATCTGCAATGTTGGCTGCTTGTGCGATTCTTTCATTGATGTATCTCAGTCCTTCTTTTGAGTATTGGATTGCGCTTTGATAATTTCCACCGAGATACTCTATGTTAGACAGATTGAGTGTTTCGCGGTTGGCGCCCAGACTATTTTTGCCCTGTGCCTCAATGATATATTGAAATGATTTTTTGGATATACGTTTCGCTTCAGCCAGGTTGCCATGCTCTGCAAAGAATTTGGATTTATTTCTTAAAAAATCCAGATAGATATCGTCATAATTTCCCTGCAACGATTTTTCATAAAGACTGTCTGCCGTATTGTAATAAATCGTCGCCTTCTGAAAATCATTCTTAGCGTCGGCTATCAGCGCAAGAGTCTGATAGCCATCCGCCAGCCACATAAATTGTCCGGGGTCCATACGTTCATAATTTGTGATGCCCTGCATCAGGTAGGAAGTTGCCTTGTCATGATCACGCATAGCGTAATACATCTGTCCCAAAAGGATCTGCGAATTGAAAATTCCCGGGTCGTCGGTGGTAAGTACTGCTTTTTTTCTCTGATAGGAATATTCCAGGAGGCTTTTGGCCTTTTGAAAGTTTCCCAGCTCCTTATAAATACCGGCCAGATTATCGACAGCCTCAAATTGAAAACTGATACCACTGCTCTTTTTTTGGAACTCTCCCGGTGCAGCATTGAATTTTTCCAGATTGCGGATTACCTGTTCCATGGATTCAATCGCCATCTGTGAATTTCCCTGCTGGCTGTATATGCCGGCCATGTTGTTTTGAATGATTGCCACACGGTAAAATTGATTCAATGGCTCCCTGGGTAATTTTTGCAGAGTCTGAATGGCTTCCTTATAAAAGTAGAGAGCGCTATCCAATCTTGAGGAATAGTACATCACGGTGCCCATGCCGTTTTGCGCCATGTACAGTGTTTTGTAATCAGGATTTGATGTGGATTTTAAGAGTGAAATGGCTTTTCTCGAGTGGGTCTCTACGGAAGCAAAATCACCTCTTCTTTGTGCAAAGGTGGAAAGGTTGTTATGCACCAATGCCAATTCAGAAGGAGTACTGTTTACTTTTAAAGCGTAATCGAGTGCTTTCAGGTTTTGCTCAAAGCCTGAATTGTTTTTACCGATGTATCCGAAGAATTCTCCGGCATTGATATGGGCTTGCTTTAGTACCTCCGGCCCGGGATTCATTGAATGAATCCTGTTTACCAATTGAGTTATCTGTGCTGTTCCGTAGGCTTCGTTTTGACTCAAGGTGCCCAACTTACCGGTAATGAAAATGTAATTCACCAATGAATCCGGCAACTTCTTTTGTGAATATTTTTGGATCTCTTCCCGGAGAATTTTATCTGCATTCTGAAATTTTTTTTCTCTGATCTGCAACTCTATTCTTTCAATAGGTTCTTCCTGTGCCATCGCATTCACAGTTAAAAACAAGAGATAGAAGAGTGGCAAATATTTCATTGGAAATATTGTTTCAGAAAATTATTATCTGGTCAAGGTTTGAGTTGCTTTAAGATTTCGTCCTTCTTAGGGTTGTTGGATTTGGCAATATGATCTATGGCCTTCTGTGTATTTCCAAGTTTCAGGTATGCAAGACCGGCATACCATTGTGCATCGTACAGAAAGGTGCTGTTTTGATTTTTTGTGACTTCCAGAAAGTAGGGGACAGCGGATTTTGCATCGTTGGATGCGAGGTAGCTGCTGCCGATAAAATAGTTGAGTGTGTCGTTGCGCTCATTTCCTTTCCTCAGATTGAGCCATCCATTGATTGCTTTCTGATAATTACCTGCTTTGTAATCAATCATGGCTACGTCAAATTCATATTGTTCTGAGACACTCATCGATGTAATGAGACCCGTATCCGGTTTGTAATAATTGCTGAAAATCTTATTGTCATTATTCTTAAATAAATCCGTAAAAATAAAGAGCATGACGAAGGCCGCAAGGGCAGCCGCAGCAGCTATAAAAAAAATATTTTTTCTTCCGGCAGGTTTTGAATCCGGATTCATAGGCAGGTTGCCCAGCTTCACCCGTTTCAGTTCCTGAGTGAGTTCAACTTCACGGATACCCGTCAGTATCGATTTTGCATAGGCTAATTTTTCTTCAAAGTCAGTTTGGTTTTTAAATCGCTTCATGACGATATCTTTTTCTTCAGGTGAAATATTACCTGACAGGAAAGATTCCAGGTCTTCCCATTCCTGTTCTGTAATTTCTAATTTGGTTTTCAAAGTGATTTTTGATTAATTAGTTCTTTGAGTTTTTGCAGGCATCGGTATTTGTTATTGCGGGTCGTAGCTTCTGTCCAATTATTTTCGGCAGCAATTTCCTTAATGGGTTTTTGCCGGTAATAAAATGTTGTGAGCAATCGTCGGCAGTTCTCCCCCAATTCTGAAAATTTCTCTTTGACCAGATCTATTAATTTATCTTCCTCTTGTCTCTCATCGTTGTCTTCTTCGGCAATGGTTAATTCTTTGAAGGGTAGTATTTTGTTTTGCTTGACTGACCTTAAAAAATCTATCCATTTGTTTCGGACTATTCTGAACAGATACCCTTCAATTGAATGGGCATTCTTCGGCTGAAATCTTCCCATTTCCACATTTCTCCAGGTAGCGAGAAATGCTTCCTGATAGATATCCTGGGCCTGTGTTTCCGTCCCGTTGTTGGTCACAATATATTGCCTTGCTGACGGAAAGTTGTCCCGATACAGTTGTGTCCATTCTCCGGTGGAAAGTTTAAACCGGTCTTCTTCGTATGGTTCTGCTTGTTGACTGATGTTAGTAATGGTTGATTTACAACATGGAAATTAAAAAAAATATTCATCTTTCAGACATTTTTCTGATTTCCGTTCAGTACAATTCAAAGAACTTATACGAAATCACTTTTTTTGCTTCAATAAAGGTTCACTCACATGACGTGAATGAACCTTTCCCACAATAAAAAACACCTTTGCCAGATTTTATGGTGGCCAAAGGCCATCCTTTCCACCTTATATCGGAAAGAGCAGAAAATATCATCACTCAAATAGTTTAAAAGAGTGTTAATGACTGATCCTGAACTTCATTTCAGAAACAGGTGTGAATAGAGTAAGGCCATACTTTAATCTGAAGAATTATTTTTGGTAAGGTTGTTTGGAACAATTTTGTAAATCCGGTTTGAATCTAATTGATGCCGGATTGGTGGAGCAATTAATTCCCTCCTCCCAATCAAAGTATTAACCACGCAGGAATCATACACACTCCTTCCTGATTCCTGAAATGAATAAACCGTCCCGGTAATTCTGAAAATTTTCCGGAACGGTTAATTCTATGTGTTACGCAATGTTTTACAAATTATATGATCCTGCTTCTATCAGGCTGTCGGCAATGACTCTTCGTGCTTCTTTGGTATTTACAGGGGCTGATTTTGTAAAGCGCTTCAGTCCCAATAGCATCATCCGTTGTTCATCACCCTCTGCAAAAGCGTTGATCGCATCTTTACCATGATAGGCGGTTTTCACTATGGCGTCATTGAGATAGACTTTCAGGATAGCCTCTGATACCTTTTGTTTTTGCTCACTCACCTTGCCTGTGTTTTTCATAACGCGAAGCAGGATGCTCTCAGCCACAAAGGTCTGAATGGCCATGTCCGCGATGTTCATGATGATCTCCTGTTCGTCGGTGAGTTTGGTCATTAATTTCTGAACGGCTGCACCGGCCACCATCAAAATACATTTTTTCAGATTGGCAATCTGTTTCAGTTCCCCGGCAAATTTTCCATCTTCGTCATTACCAAAGTCAGGGATGCTCATGAGTTCCTTTTGTACCTGCATGGCTGGCCCCATCAGATCAAGTTTGCCTTTCATCGCCCGCTTCAGCATCATGTCCACCGTCAGCAATCGGTTGATTTCATTGGTGCCTTCAAATATCCGGTTGATGCGGCTGTCGCGGTATCCACGGCTGATATTGTACTCAGCGCTGAATCCGTTGCCTCCGTGTATCTGTACGCCTTCATCTACAACATAGTCGAGGGCCTCACTTCCATTTACTTTCAGGATAGCACATTCGATAGCGTATTCTTCAGCAGCGCCTAAGAGTGCTTCGTTAAATGGTTTGCCTGAAGCCAAAAGTTCATGTTCTTTTTCACCAATCCAGTTAGCAGTACGATAAAGCGAACTCTCATTGCCATAGATTTCAATGGCCATTTGAGCCAACTTGTGTTTGATAGCTCCGAAATTTGCAATGGGTGTCTTGAATTGTTCTCTGTTTTTTGCATATTCTATGGAATCTGCCAACGCTAATTTTGCGCCACCATTGACGGCTGCGGCAAGTTTGAGTCTTCCGATGTTGAGAATATTGAAGGCGATGATGTGACCGCGGCCGATTTCGCCCAGTACATTTTCAACGGGCACTTTACAATCCTGAAAATAAAGTTGAACGGTGCTGCTGCCTTTAATACCCATCTTGTGTTCTTCCTGCCCCTGGGTAAATCCTGGCATCCCACGTTCTACAATGAAGGCAGTAAATTTGTCGCCATCTATTTTTGCAAATACTGTGTACACATCTGCAAATCCGCCATTGGTGATCCAGCATTTCTGTCCATTGAGAATATAAAATTTTCCATCCTCACTTAGTGTAGCGGTGGTCTTTGCGCCAAGTGCATCGCTTCCGCTTCCGGGCTCCGTCAGTCCGTAGCTGCCTTTCCATTCTCCCGTAGCTAATTTGGGAATGTATTTTTTCTTTTGATCTTCCGTGCCGAAATACAGGATGGGTAGTGTGCCTATACCTGAGTGCGCACTCATGGCTACACTGAATGAATAACCCCCGCCCAATGCCTCGCTGATCAAAGTCCCGGTGATAAAATCTTTTCCCATTCCATTAAATTCTTCCGGTACAGAAGCTGCGAGTAATCCTTGCTCGCCGGCTTTTTCCATAAGGGATGGCATGAGGCCCGGCTCCATATCTTCTATACGATTCATCACAGGCAATACTTCTGCATTCAGAAACTGGATGCACATCTCGTAGATCATCTTCTGCTCTTCACTAAAATCTTCAGGCGTAAATGTGGTGTGGGCGTCTTCGGGTTTTATCAGCCACTCACCACCGGAAAGAGCTTTTATTGTATTCCTTGTATCCATGATTTATATTTTTATTAGTTATAATTGTTTATATCGATATCCCTTCAACAAAAAGCACACCTAAATGAAATTCTCTTTGATTAGGTCAACTATGCACTGACTTCTTTGACTCAACTCAGATTGTCATATACGATCTGTAATACTTCCTTTGCTATTTCTATTTGTCCGTTTGTAACACCTGCCAGGGCTTCATTCAAAGTCTGATTGGCTACGATCATTGATTCTTCTTCCAATTTTCTCCCCGCAACGGTCAGACTGATCAGGTTGATGCGGCGGTCATTCTTGTCTGCCAATCGTTTTACAAGTTTATTTTTCTCTAAGTTGTCCACCAGCCTTGTGATACTTGGCTTATCCCTGAATGTCGCCTCACAAAGTTGCTGCTGGCTTTGCCCATCCTGTTTCCAGAGATGATACAATACACTCCATTGTTCAATCGTAATATCAAGGCCAGCCTGCTTAAAATTCTTTTGAAGCCGACGAGCAATGGCTGTGCTGGTTTTACCGGTGATAAAACTGTATAACTCTCCTTTCTTAAATTGGTTGCCTGTCATATAGTTGTTTATGCAACTAAACAAAAATAATATAAATACCTTAATAAAAAAATTAATTTTACCACTTAATTTTTCTTTTTCGGTTCATGCTGCTTGCGATCATTTCTATAATACTTGTTGGACTTTACTTTATCCTTCTTCTGTTTTACAGACGTGCATGGTTGCAGATACCCCGTTGTCACTCCGTTGAACCCAATGCCACTGCCTTACCCTCTATTTCTGTAATCATTGCCGCGAGAAATGAGTCGCAGCAAATAGGTAAATGCCTGCAATCGCTGACAGATCAACATTATCCGGAGTCCTTATTTGAGGTCATTGTGGTGGACGATTTTTCAGAAGACAATACTCGGGAAATTGTCTTGTCGTTTTCAGAAAGATGGCCGAAAGTACGTTTGATCAGGCTCTCAGAGTATTTAGAGGACACACAGTTAAATTCTTTTAAGAAAAAAGCAATTGAAACAGGAATTTCACAAAGTCGCGGGGATTGGGTGGTGACTACCGATGCGGATTGTATTACAAGCCCGGAATGGCTGATGACAATAGCAGACTGTATCAAAGCCTGCAACCCATCTATGATTGCAGCGCCGGTAAAGTTTGATACCGGCAACGCAAAGGATATCCTGCAAAAACTGTTTTTTGTTTTTCAATCCCTGGATTTTATGACCTTGCAGGGCGTCACAGGAGCTGCCGTTTCGCGTGGCATACATTACATGGCCAATGGAGCCAACCTTGCCTACCGTAAAAGCGTGTTTGAGGAGGTGAATGGCTTTTCCGGTATTGATGACATGGCCAGCGGCGACGATATGCTGCTTATGGAGAAGATCGGATTTAAGAGAAACATCTGCTACCTTAAATCCCGCAGCGCCATTGTCATTACAAATCCTGAACCTACACTTTTAAGTTTTTTCAATCAGCGTATCCGGTGGGCCGGGAAATCTTCTGCTTACCGGGACTCAAAAATCAAATGGATTCTGGCACTGGTGTATTGTGTCAATGTATGGCTCCCCGTTTTGCTGGGTTGCTCTTTTTTTATAGATCATTTTTGGGTAGTACTGGTTTTATTTTTTGCTTTGAAGGCTATCGCTGAATTGATGTTTCTCTTTCCGGTAAGTAGATTTTTTAACCAGCAAAAATATCTGTCGATTTTCATCTTCTTTCAACCCTTTCATATTCTGTATATTCTCATTGCCGGATGGCTTGGAGCATTCGGCTCTTACCATTGGAAGGGAAGAAGCGTAAAATAATCAGTGGATGCCAGTCTTTGAAATAAAGAGAAAAATATCGGATTCAAAACTTTTATCTTGCCATTAAATATTTTTTTACCATGTGGGAGAATAACAGAGTAACTGCATTGCTTCAGACCGAACATCCGGTGATTCAGGCAGGCATGGTGTGGACAAGCGGTTGGCGGCTTGCCTCTGCCGTCAGTAATGCGGGCGGACTCGGGGTAATCGGGTCGGGGAGTATGTATCCGCATATTCTGGACGAGCATCTGACAAAAATAAAAAGTGCAACAAATAAACCTTTTGCAGTAAACCTTCCTTTGTTGTATGCTGATGTAAAGAGTCATCTGGAATTGATCATTAAGCACAATGTAAAAATTGTAATCACCTCAGCAGGCAATCCTGCGCTTTATACGCCGATGTTGAAAGACAGAGGTATCAAAGTGATACATGTAGTAGGCAGTAGTAAATTTGCACGGAAAGCACAGAGTGTCGGTTGTGATGCGGTGATTGCTGAAGGGTTTGAAGCCGGAGGGCATAACGGTCGTGAAGAAACCACAACATTCATTTTGGTACCCATGGTAAGGAACGCGGTACAGATTCCGGTGATTGCTGCAGGCGGTATCGCTACCGGAAGTCAGATGCTGGCGGCTATGGCATTGGGCGCCGAGGGCGTACAGATAGGGAGCCGGTTTGTAGCCAGCAATGAGGCCTCCTCGCATGATAATTTTAAGAATGCAGTGATACAATCTTCAGAGGGTGATACAATACTCACCTTGAAAGAATTAGTGCCGGTGAGAATTTTTAAAAACAAATTCTTTAATGAGATACTTGAAGCCTATCAGAATTGTGCTTCAGTGGAACGGCTTAAAGAATTGCTTGGACGTGGAAGGGCAAAGAAGGGAATTTTTGAAGGTGATTTGGATAATGGGGAATTGGAAATAGGTCAGGTGTCTGCCTTAATCAAAGACATTAAACCTGCTGCACAGATTATGAAAGAGTTGATAGCAGAATTTGCAGAATGCAGGAAAAGATTTTGCCTCTGAGAGAATGGAGGATTTTTTCATCAGTGTTCAGACATGTGCAAAATCAATTTTAAAGGAAACTATACTGAATATTGTTGGTCAATCCTGAAAAAGCACAGCCTTCCGGATAACCTGTGGTGCCAATTTCTCTGATGTACGGTGCTATTTCGAAAAAAACCTGTATCAGGGCTCCGTTTCGTGCTCACTCTGCTCGGTACTCTCAGGTTTTGAATTGGTTCTTAATTTCATTCGGATTTTTTCGAGTCTTACTGTCAACTCCTTTGGTGTTGCAAAAGCTGAAAACAGAATGATGTAAAAAGCGATAGCGATCCAGGTAGAAATAAAACAAATAAAAAATACGGTCAGGGTATAAAAAATACCATGGAGATAGATCCGGCTGTAAGTATGAAAAAACGTACGGTCTTTTTCGGGGATTAAACGATGCGTGTAAGCATATTTGCAAATTCCATAAGCTGCAATTGAAATCAATAGGTAATCTAGCCCGAAGATGGCCAGCGCCAATGTACTTTCTTTAGATAGGTATTCAGCCAGTATTGCGGTTGAGAAAGGTGTCAGAGTGACTATAAAGAGTAAGAACCCATTTACCCATAAAAATTTTGTGTCCACCTTATTAATAAACTCGAAAGCAACATGATGATTGATCCAGCAAATAAGTATTGTGACGAAGCCAATAAAAAAAGCAGCAAACGAATGCCAATGATTGAGGCAGGTATTCAGAAGGCCTGCTTCGTTGTTGGAATGAAGTATCTGAATCAATTCTAAGACCAGCAGTGTAATAGCGATCGCAAAAACCCCATCACTGAAAAACTCAACCCTTGCTGATTCTTTTCTCTCAAAATTCGGGTTACCAGACATGGAAAGAATTTTCTATACAAAATTATAGTATCCACACACATTACGCACCGGTCGGCAGATTGGCAGACTCCTCAATCATTTGACCTAAATTGATAAGGAGGATAAAAGCCCTTTCTTACTGTTTATCCTTTTCTAACGGGCCATAGCCTATTTAAATACAAATGGTTACCCCTATTCATCACGGTTTCTAAAAATATTTGTTGAATTAACAGTGTTAAGTATCTTTGCGCCCTGATGCGCTTAAGAAAAACTATAACAAAGCAGAAAGATGATTTAAAAGTGAGCATCCTGAATGCTGCCAAAGAATTATTCCTGCGACAGGGCTATGCACACACCACGATGAGAAAGATTGCTGCCGAAGTAGGTGTTAGCGCCACAGCCATTTATCTTTATTACAGAGACAAAGCCGATGTGATGCATGCATTACACCAGGAGGGTTTTAAATTGTTGTCTGAAAAATTCCTGACACTGCGCCATGTTGCCAATCCTTTTGAACGACTGAAGGCGATGGGTAATTGTTATATAAATTTTGCCCTTGAAAACCGCGACTACTATGAGATCATGTTTATAATGAAAGAACCGCTGGAGCACCTTGAAAACCCGGCAGAATGTACCGTAGGATGGGAAGAAGGGGAGGCGGCATTTCAGACTTTGCTCAACACCGTGGACGAATGCCAGAAACAGAGTTATTTCAAAGGATATAATAATTATCAACTGGCTTTGCTGTTATGGTCTAACCTCCACGGGCTGTGTGCATTGAACATCAATGGACATTTAGAATTAGTAACCCAAAAACAAAATAAAAATATAAAGGTCTCAAAACTCATTTACGATTGTTTTGATACCTACGTTAGGATGCTTGAAAAAATTTAATTTTTTTTGCTTAATCAATTAACACTGTTAATTATGAAAAGAAAAATGATTGGCTTCGCCCTTTTGAATCTGATAACCTTTACATTAAGCGCTCAACCTGTTCTTGAAAAATATATTGACAGCGCTTTATCCGGCAACATTGTGCTGCAACAAAAAAACATTGCTTTGCAAAAAGCGGAATACGCATTGCAAATAGCAAAAGGAATGTATTTGCCGAATATAGAATTGCAAGGGCAATACACTACTGCACAAGGTGGAAGAAATATTGATTTGCCAATTGGCGATATGTTGAATAATGTGTATTCCACATTGAATCAACTGACGCAGACCAATGATTTCCCTCAGTTGAAAAATCAAAGCATTAATTTTTTTCCGCAAAATTTTTATGATGCCAAAGTGCATACCACTGTTCCTATTTATAATGCGCAACTGAAATATAATAAACAAATAGAAGCGCAACAGGTAGTATTAAACAAAGAAGAAATAACCATTTATAAAAGAGACCTGGTGGAGCAGGTAAAAAATGCATACTATACTTATCTGCAGACTTTGGATGCATTACATATTTATCAATCGGCACTGATGCTGGCTGCTGAAGGAAAAAGAGTAAATGAAAAACTTCTTGAGAATGGAAAAGGTTTGCCTGCGTATGTGCTTCGCTCTGAAAGTGAGATAGCGGGCATACAGGCAAAGATTACAGAAGCAAAACAAAACTCAGATAATGCCTGTAGGTATTTCAATTTTTTACTGAACAGGAATGAAAATGCAACAATTGATACACCGGAAAAAAATGATGAAGCAGGCGACAAAATAATAAATGCTTTACAATCGGCGCCGGATATTTCCCACAGGGAAGAATTGAATGTACTGAGCAACTTAATCGGGTTAAAGGAAAAAGTGTACCGGTTAAATAAATCTGTTCTTTCACCTTCTGTAAATGGTTTTTTGGATGTAGGCTCACAATCAGAAAGCTGGAAATTCAATAATCAATCGCGATACTATTTGATTGGTGTGCAGGTAAATGTTCCCTTATTTCAGGGACAACGGAATAAATATAAAATAAAACAGGCGGCGTTGGATATCACCAATGCACAATTAGAAAAAAACAACGTCATTGATCAACTGACATTGAACAGCCATGTAGCGCAAAACAATCTAAAAGCAGCTTATCAAAATTATCTTTCTTCAAAAAAACAATTGGAAACGGCGGAAACTTATCAGCGTTTGATTGACCGCGGATTTCTTGCCGGCACCAATTCTTATATAGAAACTGTAGATGCCAGAAGCCAGTTGACACAGACCATGATGCAGGTAAGCATCAATCGTTTGAAAATGTTATCTGCTCTGGCAAAATTAGAAAGAGCCACAGCCTCATATACCATTCAATAAAATAAAAAAATATTACGATGAACATGAAAAGTAAAATCGCAATCTTAGGAATGATTATTTTATTCGCTTCCTGCAAAAGTGAAAATCAAAAAAATGATTCTTTTCCAAACCAGGATGTCATCCCTGTAAAAATTATCTCCCTCAGACAAGATACTTTATCACAACCGATTAAAGCTTCCGGTTATTTTACTACAGAAGATGAAACCGCACTATCTTTTAAAAATGGCGGCATCATTGACCACATTTATGTAAAAGAAGGCGATGCCATCAGGAAAGGCCAGCTTCTGGCAACGGTGCGTGGCGCTGAAACAGATGCCGGTTTAAACCAGGCGATGATTGGTTATCAAAAAGCACAAAGAGATTACCAACGCGCTTCCAATCTGTATCACGACAGCGTGGCCACCTTAGAACAAATGCAAAATGCAAAGACGGCATTGGAAGTAGCCAAACAGCAGGTGAATGTAGCTTCTTTCAATCAGCAACACAACGGCATCCGCGCTGTGGAAAATGGTTTTGTGTTGAAAAAATTTTTGAATGAAGGACAATTGGCAGGTCCGGGTATGCCGGTACTGTTGGTAAACGGAGCAGGCAAGGGTCAATGGTTATTCAGGATCAGTGTAGGTGAAGCGGAGTGGGCTGAATTGAATATTGGAGACAAAGCAGAGATCACAACAGAGGTGGCGCCCGGAGCAATAATTAATGCGTCTGTAATAAAAAAGAGTGAAGGCGTGGATCCGGAGACAGGAGGATTAACAGTGAAGTTGTCTGTAAGAAATACAAACAAATTTCCTTTGGCTTCGGGCCTTTTTGGTAATGTAACATTGCACTCTACACGAAAACAAATTGCCTGGCAGGTTCCTTATGAGGCAGTATTGGACGGTGATTCCGGTTATGGTTATATTTTTATTACCAATGATAAAAAAATGGCGCATCAGGTTAAAGTACATATATCCGGGCTTGCTGATGGATATATAATGATTGACCAAGGACTTGCAAATGCAGACTATTTAATTGTATCCGGCAGCGCTTATTTAAAAGACAGTTCTTCTATCCTCGTAAAAGAATAATACCATGAACATTACAACTTATGCAATAAAAAATTATCGCTTTACCCTCATATTGACTTTGATGGTAGCCGCGCTGGGCATTTCAAGTTTATTAAAAATGCCACGAGCAGAAGACCCCTCCATGCATGCTCCTATGTTTCCGGTTACAGTTATTTATCCGGGTACCAGTCCTGAAGATATGGAAGAATTAGTAGCCAAACCATTGGAACAAAAAATTTACGGGCTGGACAACATAAAGAAAATCACTACTACCATCAGAAACAGTGTGGCAGTGCTTTTGGTAGAGTTTGAATACAATTCCAATGTGGATAATAAATACCAGGAATTAACCACTGAAGTAAACAGTATGCGTGACAAATTGCCGCAGGATATTTACAGCATAACTGTGGACAAAGCCGATCCAACCAATGTAAATATTTTACAAATGGAATTGGTTTCAGAAAATGCTTCAAGGGAAAAATTAAATAAAGCAGCTATTGATTTAAAAGAAGCATTGGAGAAAATAAACAATCTGAAGGATGTAAAAATTCATGGATTGCCAAACCCGATCATCCGCGTGGATCTGAATCTGAACAAAATGGCAAATCTGAATATTCCTGCCAATGGCGTAATGCTTGCATTGAAAAGTGAATTGGCTAAAATCCCCGGAGGCAGTGTGGAAGAAGGAACCAAATCATTCAATGTGAAAACCGGAGGTACTCTCACTTCTGTGGATGATATAAAAAATGTAATCGTCGGCGGTACTCCTCAAAGAAAAATTTATTTAAAAGACATTGCAGATGTTTACACGGATTATGCGCAGCAGAAACACATTGTACGATTGAATGGCTTTCGTGCTGTAACTGTAACCGCCGCATTAAAAGAAGGAAAAAATATTACAACTACACAAAAAGAATATTTACCCGTCATCTATAAATTCAAAAAAACACTTCCTTCCAATATTGATTTAGTATTGCATTTTGACCAGGCAGAAAATGTAAACAACAGATTGAGCGGATTGGGAAAAGATTTTTTAATTGCGATTGGCCTGGTGTTGCTGACACTTCTTCCCCTGGGAAACCGTGCATCATTAGTAGTGATGTTAGCCATTCCTTTATCCTTAGCGCTTGGAATCATTGCACTAAACCTGTTGGGATTTAGTTTGAATCAATTAAGTATTGTTGGTTTTGTAGTGGCATTAGGGCTTTTGGTGGACGACAGTATTGTAGTGGTAGAAAATATAGAACGATGGATGCGCGAAGGACACAGCAGATTAGATGCCGTGAAGAAAGCAACCGGACAGATTACCAAAGCGGTATTAGGCTGTACGGCTACATTGGTCATTGCCTTTATGCCATTGTTGTTTTTGCCGGAGGCTTCGGGCGATTTTATTAAAAGTTTGCCAGTGGCAATTATTTCAACAGTGTTAGGATCTATGATTGTAGCCTTGACCATTGTGCCTTTTTTCTCCAGTAAGATTTTGAAACCGCATGAGAATGAAAATGGAAATATTTTTCTGAGAGGTTTGCAAAAAGGCATCCACAAAATATATGCGCCTGTATTGGACAGAGGTTTAAAATATCCGGTCATTACATTATTGATTGCAGCAGCGATTTTTGCGGGAGCATTATTACTGATTCCTGTTATCGGTACAAGCCTTTTTCCGGCTTCTGAAAAACCACAATTTCTGATTGATGTAAATACACCTTTTCAATCTAATATTCTTTACACCGATTCTGTTATGAAAAATATTGAGAAGGAATTAAAGAAAATACCTGAGGTAGAATATTTTACTTCCAATACAGGAAAAGGCAATCCACAGGTATATTACAATGTGATGCAAAGAAATGAGAGCAGTGATTTTGGAGAAATCTTTGTGCAATTACAACCCGGTGTTAAAGCCGGTGGGAAAAGAGCCATTATTGAAAAACTCAGAAATAAATGGACGCCTTATCCCGGCGCTAAAATAGAGGTAAAAGATTTTCAGCAAGGCACACCGATGGCAGCGCCTGTGGAAGTAAAAATATTCGGCGATGATTTGGATACATTAAGAAAGCTGGCGGCACAGGTTGCCGACTCATTAGCAACTACTGACGGAACCGTTTATATAAATGATCCGGTAAAAAATTTAAAATCCGATATCAGAGTTCATATTGATAAAGCAAGAGCACAATCACTAGGTATTCCGACCGCCAACATCGCCAATGCAGTCAGGATGGCTGTTACAGGATTGACGGCAGGTACGGTCACCAATCCCGATGACCCGGATAATAACTATGATATTTTAGTAACCGTTCCCCGTCCTTCCTATCCCGACCTGAGCGTTTTTAATAGTTTATATGTAAATAATATTCAGGGAAAATCTACTCCGCTAAACCAGGTTGCAGATTTCAGATTGGAAAGTTCACCTGAAATGATCACCCGTTTAAACAAGATAAGGTATGTGTCTGTTACTTCTTTTGTGAAAGATGGTTTTATTACCAATGAAGTAACCAAAGATGTAATAGATAAAATGAACAGGATGCAATTTACCAAAGGCTATCATTATGAAATGGGCGGAGAAATGGAAGGGCGCAGTGAATCTTTCGGTGGATTTGGAAGTGTAATTTTAGTGGCGTCCTTTTTATTTTTTGCGGTACTCATTCTTCAGTTTGGTACTTTTAAAAGCACCTTTATTGTTTTGTCTGTGATTCCATTGGGTATTGTAGGCGCCGTGATTGCACTTTTAATTACCGGAAATACTTTATCATTTGTAGCCACCATCGGCATTGTAGCGCTTGCAGGGATTGAAGTAAAAAACACGATTCTGCAGGTGGACTTTACCAATGAGTTGCGGGAAAAAGGTATGCCATTGATTGAAGCCATTGAAAAAGCCGGAGAAGCAAGATTCTTACCCATCATATTAACGACACTGACCGCTATTGGTGGGCTGGTGCCAATTGCAATGTCCAGCAATCCTCTGATTTCTCCGTTGGCAATTGTAATGATTGGAGGCCTTGTCAGTTCTACTTTACTCTCCAGAGTGGTAACGCCGGTTGTTTATAAACTGATACCACCAAAAATTGAGAAGCGGGAAAAAGGTAATACGTAGGGAGAATTGATTTGAATACAGCCTAATTGAATGGGATACTATGGTAACAATTCCTGAATCAGGAGCCAAAAGGGTTTCAGAATTCTTCCTTGTTCGGGCCGGAAGGCTCTTACAAGTCCGGATTATGGAATTTCCTTATCTGTATTCTCAATCATTTCACACAAATTGAATTTATTCAATATTTCAGCAATTTAAATGGTCTATTCAAATCATTAGGGGTCATTTTCTCAGGATAGATGATAATGAATTTCTGAAAGGGATTTTGGATAATGTTTGGGTAACAACCCTCTCGGAAAGAGCCTATTTCATAAGGAGCTATCATTCCGTAAAATAAAATTCTATATTTGGGCGTTTTAAAGCGTAACTATCTTACACAACCCCTAACAACCCCAAAGATGACACGCAATGCTGCTGCTTGTTTGAAATATCTGTACATTATTGCCATTGCAGCTTTAATCCATTTACCCTTTCAAACATCTGCCCAGGAAGTTCCCGAAATTCCAGACTTGCCCATTGATCCGAATGCATTGAAGAATGCGGCCCCATCCGAATTACAGAATTTGCTGATGGATTATAACAAACCACAGGACAAGCCGGGTGAAGACCTGCACAAGTCTGTAAATCGCAATATCGTTTCGACCGATAGTACCCGCAAAGATCAGATCAGAAAAACTTTTAATGATCCCAGGAGTGTGTATGGAAGCGATTTATTTCAAAACAGCCAGATCATGCAACTGGCCGAACTCAGTACGCCCCCGGATGATTATAAGATAGGGGTGGGAGATCATATAATTGTGACTTTGTGGGGTGGGGCGGATTTCGAACAGGATTATATGGTCGCGAGGGATGGATCTATCTTCCCGAGAGGATTGGGAAAGATAACAGTGCAGGGGCTTACGTTTGTCAATGCAAGAGCTGTGGTCTATGACCGCTTCAGGAAGGTGATCCCGTCCGGTACAAACATAAGCGTAACAGTGGGGCAACCCCGTTCCATCGTTGTGCAGGTTTCAGGAAATGTACAATCACCCGGGCCGGTAGTCGTGTCTGCCTTTACCAATGCCATGAATGTAGTAGCTATGGCAGGTGGTGCGACCGAATATGGTAATCTGCGAAATATTCTGTTGTCCAGAAACGGAAAAATTATTGACTCTATTGATGTTTATAAATATTTGAGTACAGGTGATTATGGTAAACATGTATATCTGGAAAATAATGATTTTATCATTGTTCCCTTTTATGAAAAGAAAGTGCTGGCTACTGGCCAGTTTAAGAGGCCGATGTATTATCAGTTGAGAAAAGATGAAGGATTGAGGGATCTGATCAGATACGCCGGTGGTTTCACTTCCGATGCTTACGCTTCAGCCGGCACAATTATCCGCAATGAAAATGAAAAGCAGACAATTAAAACTGTAAATATGAAGGCGATCGGATTGCGTGCATCCGGCGAAACAGTGGATGAACCTTTGTATGATGGTGATATTGTAGCTGTCAATGTGATTAATCCAGGACTAAAGAATAAAGTAATCGTGAAAGGAGAGGTCGCTTATCCGAATGTATATGAAGTGCGTCCCGGAGACAGGCTGTTTGATCTGATTAACCGTGCCGGCGGTGTCACCCCCAATTCATACCTCGAAAGAGCTTATGTGTACAAAGGAGCGGGCGACTCAACCAGTATCAAATCCGACAAGATTGATGTAAGTCTGAAGGATCTGAATGTGAATCTGAATAGTGCGAATAATATTCCAATCAGTGCCAACGATATTATAGAAGTGTTCAATAAAAATCAGTTTGGTGATCGCCAGACTGTATCAATAGAAGGAGAGGTAAGAAAACCCGGCACTTACCAGAAATACGGAAGCATGACCCTGAAAGACCTGCTTTATTTCGCCAGCGGATTATTGCCATCGGCAGAATATGGAAGTATTATTGTATCAAGCGTGGTAGATCAGGATTCTGTGCAAAATGGATTTACACCCACAAATACAATCGTGCGGTCTTACGCAATCAATCAGAATATGATTTTGGATTCTGTCACTGAGAATGTGATTCTAAAACCTTATGACCAGGTATTCGTAAGAAAGAACCCAAAATTTCAACTTCAGCAAAATGTAAAAATAGAAGGAGAGGTCTTGTATCAGGGCACCTATCCAAAATTAGAAATTGAGGAAAGAATTTCGTCTTTGATTCACAGAGCAGGTGGGTTAAAAAAATCAAGCAATCTTGCAGGCGCCATTTTATACCGGGCAAAAGACAGTATCACCAACAGATCGGTCGCCTTTAGTGCCGATACATCAGCATCGTCTGTTTTAAGAAACAGACCTGCCTCCACGGAGCCGATCGCCATTGACCTGGAACGTGCTCTGAAAGAACCCGGAAGTAAATATGATCTTATTTTGAAAACAGGAGATGTACTTTACATCCCATCCAATAATCCTGTAGTTCAGATAAAAGGAACTGTTCAGAATGAGCTGAAAGTTTTTTATGATAAACAACATCAGAATGTTCAGTATTATATTAATCAGGCAGGTGGGTATGGGATCAGGCCATGGAGAAAACGAATCTATGTGACTTATGCGAATGGTACCAGCAGAAGAACAAAGAATTTTGGATTCTTCCATTTCTATCCAAAAGTAGAATCAGGAAGTATCGTAACAGTGCCTCAAAGACCGCAAGGGAAATCTGTTACCAATATTGCAGGGCAGGCTTTGGTGACATCTGTACCAATATTAATAGCCTATCTGTTAACAAGAATAAAATAAGTGAGATATGAATTCACAGGAGATCACTGCCGAAATTCTGCTCAGGCTTAGAAGAAAGTGGATATGGATAATAGCTGCGGGCCTGATTTTATCCGCGCTGTTGATTGTATATGCGCTTCGTACACCTTTGACTTATACTTCTTCTGCCACTATCTTCCCGTTAACGGCCAATTCAGATAATTCTTCTACATCTGTATTGAGTGCTTTGATGGGAGGAGGAGACAATGGTAAAAGTTTTGCGGATGAAAATTCAGTGAATATTGTTGAGCTTGCAATGAGTCGTACCCTTCGTGAAGAAGTGGCTGCAACAAAAATTCCATCCTCAGGAAATAAGACCATTGCACAATTATTGCTTGATGAATACAATCAAAACCTGAGAGCTTTAGGGGATCGCATGGTCATTGAACCCGGAAGTCCTGAACTGATAATATGGGCTTCAAAAATTCTTAAAAATGCGATTACGGCTAACATCACTAAGACCAATAGTTTTGTACTCACCTATACAGGCCGAACCCCGGACCTGGTCAGAACAATCAGCTATGTAATCATAGACAAAATTTCAGCTTTTTACATCGATCTGAAAAGTGAAAAAGCCAAGCGTGATTTTGAATTTGCATCCAAGAAGGTAGATTCTCTGCGAGGTGTGATGAACTCGAAAGATCAGACATTGATAGATATAGACCAGCGAACGTTGTTTACCAATACCATGAAACTTCAGTACAGAGTACCCACTGAAAATATCCTTGCAGATAAGCAAATGATTCGTGCACAGTATGCCAATGCAGTGGCCAATCAACAGAATGCTGCCTATAAATTGCAAAAGGCAACTCCTGTTATTAAGGTATTGGATAAGCCCGATCCTCCCTATTTGATTACTAAGAAATCTGCCCTTATTTATGGCGGAATTGGCTTTGTCGGAGGGTTGATTATGATGTCTTTCATTCTGCTGATCCCTATTTTGGTTTCTTATATTTCAGATGAATTATCAAGAATGATTCATGGGCCTCACAAGAAAAATGTGGAGGCCTCAGCACGGGTTTCCTGAGTATGCTTATAGAAAATAATTTTATTGGTTTCGTAAAGGGAGACTGAGTTTTTGAGCTGTTGAATTGGATTGCAATATTTACTTTTGCACAATGAATTTCTCCTCATCTCTTTTGGAAAATGCAGTGAATGAATTTGCCAAATTGCCGGGCATTGGAAGGAAAACAGCATTGCGTTTAGCGTTGCATTTATTGAAAAGAAATCCTTCTGAGGTGGATGCATTGGTTTCTGCGGTCAGTAAGATGAAACATGAGATCAGATTCTGTACCCGTTGTGGTAATATTTCTGACGCAGAACTTTGCAGTATCTGTAAATCTACTTCAAGAAAAAAAGAGGTGATTTGTGTAGTAGAGAGCCAGAGAGATGTTATTGCCATTGAAAGTACACAACAATTTAACGGGCTCTATCACATTCTTGGCGGAGTAATTTCTCCCTTAGAAGGTGTAGGGCCGGAAGATTTGACGATTGATGCCCTGGTTCATAGAATCCATTCGGAGAATATTGAAGAGTTGATTTTTGCACTCAGCCCAAATATTCAGGGCGATACTACCATTTATTACATCAGCAAGAAATTGGGCGATAGGAAAATAAAGATTACCACCATAGCCCGGGGCATTGCATTTGGCGGTGAATTGGAATATGCGGATGAATTAACCCTGGCACGAAGCATTGCAAATCGGATGCCTATAGAAAGTTATGTAAACCATTAGCATGATTGTTGGATCAACTATTGAATAGGTAACCAAAACATCCCATCCGGAGAGTCTTTAATGCCCTAATGAAGCAGATACTCTTGCATTCCGGTTTCCTCTTACTAAAAGTATGAATGGAATACAGAGCAGAAACAAAATGCCGAGATAAAGGAATACATCCATATAACTTAATACCATGCTTTGTTTCATCACATTCAGATCAAGTGCCTTATTGGCGGATTGGAGTGCGATATCCGGAGTCATTCCTTTGGAGATAAAGGCATGTTGATAAGTATGGATACGTTGTTGCAATACCGGGTCTGCTACATCGAGATGACTTATCAACGCTGTTCGATGTACATTGTTCTCCCTTGAGATGAAGGTAGTAATTACAGCTACTCCAAAGGATCCTCCCAACTGACGCATCATTCCTGTGAAACTGGCTCCCTGGCCTATCTCCTGGCCGTGCAGTGTACTTAGAGCCAATGTGGTGATGGGAATGAAAAGCATACTCAGCCCGAGTCCTCGCACAATCAGAAGCCACCAAAATGCATCTTCAGGCGTATTGGGTGTAAGGATTTTGTATGCCCACAGACTGTAGATGAAGAATATGGTGAGACCGCCGATCACCAGATATTGATGCTTGACACCACGCTGCAGGGCTTGGCCGATAAATGGCATCATAATGGCCGTGGCAATTCCCGAAGGGATAAATAATAAACCGGCATCTTCTGCCGTCCATCCGAGAATACTTTGCGTATAAAGTGGAATAATAAATGTAGAGCCATACAAACCGAAACCGAGCAGGAAGGATAAAATGGTTCCTATTCTAAGGTTTCCGTTTTTCAGTACACGCAATTCAACGATGGGTTTATCATAAGTCAACTCCCGCCAGATGAAGAAGAAGAATCCAAGCGCTGCGGTTACGCATAATGTAATTATAAGGCTGCTGTCAAACCAATCTTCGTCATGGCCTTTTTCCAGTACATATTGAAGGGAACCGACAGCGATGGCTAACAGAATAATTCCCAAAAAATCAATATTTTTTCTGTCTGTCTTTTCAGAGTATTTCGGGCTTTTCACAAATTGCAGTGTCAGAAGAGTGGCAGCAATTCCGATAGGAATGTTGATAAAGAAAATATACGGCCATGAAAAGTGGTCAACGATGTATCCTCCCAGGGGAGGCCCAAGCGTAGGTCCGATAATGACACCGAGTCCGTATATAGCCTGCGACATACTTCGCTTTTCAATGGGGTAACTTTCTGTAATGATTGTCTGTGAAGTCACCAAAAGTGCTCCTCCACCCAATCCCTGAAAGAACCTGAAAATCACCAATTCCCAGATACTGGTTGAGTTTCCGCACAGAAAAGAAAACACAGTAAAGATCATGATAGAGGCAGCAAAATAATTCCGGCGTCCAAATTGCTGAGATAGCCAGCTTGTCATTGGCACTATGATCACATTGCCCACCGCATAGGCCGTAATCACCCAACCGATTTCTGTAAGGGTAGCACCGAGATTTCCTTTCATGTCAGTCAGAGCAACATTGACAATCGTGGTATCTACTATTTCCAGCAGAGCACAAAGTATGGCTGTAAGTGTAACGATAAACCGGCGAAACCCATATTCTACCAATGAATTCTCAGGCCGTGTTGTTAAAGCGATACTTTTATTCATTCTGTTTCTCTTCTGAAATTATTTCCTTTTCTGTTTTTTTATATATGCACATCCACTTTCACATTCATGCCCGGTCTCAGTCTCTGCAGCAGGGAATCTGCGGGTTGAGTAAAAGTGATTTTCACCGGGATACGTTGCACCACTTTTACAAAGTTTCCGGTCGCATTGTCGGGAGGTAACAATGAAAATTTTGCTCCGGTGGCGGGAGAGAAGCTGGATACTTCTGCCTGAAAGTCGTGGCCGGGAAAGGCATCTGCATGCACGATTACCACTTGTCCAGGTGCCATCTTCCTGAATTGAGTTTCCTTAAAGTTTGCAACAATCCAGATATTCTGTGTGTGCACAATATTGAATGTGGATTGCCCTGCCTGCAATAGCTGCCCCTCCTGAATGCTGACCTTTCCTACACGGCCTGATTCAGGTGCAGTAATAATGGCATAACTGAGATTCAGTTTCGCATTTTCAAGATCTACTTCTCTTTGCTTTACCATGCTTTCGGCAATCTTAATGGATTCCTGGGTCGCATTGGATTGAGTTGTTACCACGGTTGTCTGAGTGCCTGCCTGGTTTTTTTGTTGCTGCAGGATGTTCAATTGTTGCTGTGCCAGATCCCGGGCCGCTTTCGCCTCTTCAAACTGCTGCTGTGTAATGGAATGGTCGGTGATGAGGTTGGCATATCTTAAAAAGTCTGCCTGTGCTCTTGTGAATTTTATTTTAGCTGCCTGTATCTGTGCATCGATGGTGCCGATACCCGCCTTGCTGGATGCAATTCCGGAATGTGCAGCCCGGTAGTTGGCCCTACTGGCGTCCACATTGGCTCTTGCAGTAGCCAATGCTGCTTCGGCCTCCATGACTCTAATCTGTAAATCTCTGTTGTCAATGATAAATAAAGTATCTCCCTTCTTTACCAGTTGATTGTCTTTCACATTGACCGTCTGGATGTATCCGCTCACCCTGGGAATTACCGGCAGAATGTCTGCCTCTATTTGAGCGTCATCGGTCTCTTCATGATGAAGGCTGTGCAGGTAAGTGGAAATCCCAAACCAGCCACCACCAATGATGAGTACAATAAGTACAATTAAGAATACCTTACTTTTTTTCTTAGTGGTTCCCTGCTCTGGCGAGAGTTGGCTTTCCTGTTTTTTGTTATTTTCTTCCATAGTTTCTTTACTCAATTATTTGTACGACAATTTGCCTGTAGATTTTAATAACCTTTCGTAGCTCAACAATAAGTCTGCTTTTGCAAGCGCAATATTGATGTGCGACTGTAGCAATAGCAGGTTTGCATCGAGTACTTCCTGCATATTCACCAGGTCGTTTTGATATTTATTGTTGGTAATTCTGAAATTTTCTTCTGCCTGTGATTGGGCAATTTTATAGACTTCGATTTTCTTTTTTTGCAAAGAAAAGTTTTCAAAGTCCTTATTTATTTGCAAGATGATGCCATTTGCCAATTGCAATTCATTCGCACGTACCTCTTTTAATTTTGCGGATGCTTCTGCAATCTTTGATTTTGTTTTCCAAAGTGAGCTGATGCTGTATTTTATCCCCACTCCAATATTGAGTGCATTGGTGATTGTTAAGAAGTGTGGGATGTAGGCGGCAATGTACCCTCCGGTTAGCGCTATGTTTGGGTACCAATCTGCTTTTGCAGCCTGTACACCCGATTGGGCTGCATTCTCTTTTTGCTTTAAAGACTGAAAATCATTTCTTGAGAGTGGTGCATTCTGAAGCAAATCAGAAAGTACAAGGTTTTCTTCAGTGAAATTGAAATCTGTGGAATCCGGATTCAGGATCGTATTTTCAGGGAGGCCCAGCATGAGGTTCATGTTGATGGTAGCAAGATTTGAATTGCTTTCGGCCTCCAACAGGGAAAGCTCGATTTGAGAGGACTGGAGTTGTGCTTTGAGCCTGTCATTTCGTGCCAGAAGTCCATTGTTTTCAAGACGAATGAGAACCGAATCACGATGCAGGGATTTTCTAAGATTGTCCTTCACCACTTTTACAGTAGCAATCGATTTGTAGAGATTTACATAGGCTTCTATGGTGTTCAATACGACGGAAGCGGTATCGTCTGAGGCTTGCAGAATAGCCGCTCTTTGAAGAAATTTTGCCGACTCAATTCCGTATTTGATTTTCCCTCCGGTAAAGATTGGAAGGCTTGCATTGAGAATGCCATACGTGGCCTCGTGGATTTTAGGAAACCCGGCAGCAGAATCATTTCCACCTTGTGGCTTACCGGTCTTCAGTGAAAAATCCGGATTATTGAGATAGACCATCGAGCCGGTTGCGGATACTTCAGGAAGTCGGCTTTCACCGGCTTCTTTAAGACGTGCTGTGGCCTGAAGAACCCTTGCATCCGATGCCTGAAGATGATGACTGTTGATAATACTTAATTGGATGGCCTGGCGAAGTGTAATATCTTTAGTCTGTGCGAAAGATGTATGGATACATGATCCACAGATGAATAGAATGATTAAGAACCGGTTGATCCATTTCATATTTTGTCTTTGGTTGCTCCTCATTTTTCCTACTTTTATTTTCCTCTTAAATATGCCTTCACCATTTGTTTTGTATGAGTACTGAGTCGTTTTTGTAATTGTTTATTTTCGTATAGCGAAAAGCCCTCTTTCTTATCGAGAATCTTTCGAGACATTTCGCCGCTGATTAACAAATAATGAATTGTCCCGATTATCGTTACCACCGTCATTTCCACATCCACATCCTTAAATTCACCACTCTTGATTCCTGCCTGTATGATCTTCTTTACGGGAGTAATGTTCAGCATAAGCAAGTCGCTGATATTATGTTTTAGTTCAGGCCGGTTGATCAATGTCAGCTCACGGTGTAGCAGATGGTTGAAAGACCGGTTGGAAAATTTTCTTTGGATCACGAGGTCGATGATCTGCTCGATTTTTTCCATAGCCGTCAGTTCGTTGTTCTTTACCAATTCTGCAAAGAGATTGCGCAAATAGGAAAGCCTTTCTTCAATAACTTTCTCCAGGAGTTTTTCCTTGCTGCCAAAGTAATAACTGATCATAGCAACGTTGACCCCGGCAGCATTTGCTATTTCCCTGACCGATGTACCCTCAAATCCTTTTTTGGTAAAAAGATCAATAGAGTGTTTGATGATGCTCTCTCTCGGATTCATGATTTTTTTAAAAAGAGGGCAAAGTTAAACAAGTGTTTAATATTAAACAAATGTTTAAGAATTATTTTTAATTGCTCAATGAATCATCCCCGCCTTTAATCGGATGTGTTGATCGTAAGTGCTATTTCATGAATAGGAATGATCTGCCCGGGGAATTGAATTTCCCCGGTTCATACCCTGAGTTCACATTGCAGTATTTTGTAGCCTTATGAACGGAATTCCGGCTCTTGAAAGGAAGTGGTTTTTCCAACATGTTTAAACTTTCTTAATTGAATGACCGGATACGGAAGAATCCGGATAATCTGATCAGGAATTGACTTTTTGTATGGCGCCGGAAAATAGATTGTCTAATTTTGAAATCATGCTCTCCGGTGGCAGGTAGCAGTAGATGCCATTGGAAGAATCTTTCCTCATTCCTCTGATGAAGCAGTATATCACACCTCCAAAATCATCATAGGAAAAATGTTTTACTCTGTTTTGAAGATATTTTTTGGCGGCAAGAATGTAAATAAGGTATTGCAAATGATAATTATTGACCTCCATAGCCGACTTTAATGATTCTGCATTATAATCTTCGAGACTTGTTCCGAGAAAGTTGGTTTTCCAGTCCAATAAGTAGTATTTATTTTCAACCTCAAAAAACAAATCCACAAATCCCTTCATCATTCCCTTCAAGACAGGTAAATGTTTGAGTTGAATCGGAATGTGCTCAGTAGCGAGATAATTTGAGAGCTCTGAAACACTGCTCCCATTTACGGCAAAGTCAAATTCCATTTCTGTAATTTTCTTTTCCGGCAAAACATCCCTGAGTCTGAAATTGCGGAAGACACCGGGAATGCATGCCTGAAGCACATGCTCAGTCAATTGAGGAAGGTATTGCAGATAGACTTCCTTTTTGGAAGAGGCATATCGATTGATGGCATACTCAATTACAAGCGGATGATTGGTATTGTCACTAAATTCTATTTTCTCAAATATTTCATGAATCATGTTTCCGGTGATTTCACCTTTTCTCAATTCCGAGAAAATGAAATTATCGTAACCGGCTTGAGGCCTTGTTGTTTCTGTTTTTGCAAAAGGCAGTACGTACTGCTTTGCACCGAGGGAAGAATAGCTCATCTGCCTCCAATGGGCGTCATTAAGATGAAAGGGATGGGTTAAAATTGCAGGTTTCCCTACGCCGGCATCGGGAGATTTGTAACGAGTAGTATCCGAATATTTTAATTCATCATCGGGCATTATTATTTCAATATTTTCATTGGTCTGAAGCACATCAAGAATGGATGAAAGGCCTGTATTTTTAAAATAGGTGTTTCGAAACAATACGGCCTTATACACAGCCCGGGTTACTGCTACATACATCACTCTTCTGTTTTCCTGTTCGGTTTGTTCTTCTGCAAGAGACTTTTGCAGGGTATTCATTGCCTTTTCAGGAATAGCAATGTACTCTCCATTTTCATAAAGCGTTTTTAAACCAGGCCTGGTCTTATTTAAAAAATCCATTTGGATGGCAATTACAATATTAAATTGTAACCCTTTGCTTTTATGAATAGTCATGATGGTCACTGCATTCGCATCGCTCTCCAGGCGCAATTCTCCTTCATTCGCATCCAGCAAATCGAGTTGCAAATTTCTCTTGTACCAGTTTAAGAGCTCTGCCTGATTGAGTTGCGAATGGTAGGCTGCTCTTGCAATTAATTCTGTTAAGTGATTTAGATTGGTTATTGTTCGCAATCCATTTGGTGTGCCTTCACTTCGAAGATGATCCATCACTCCCAAATCGCTGACATAAGAAGCGACTGCGCTGTAAATGCCTTCAGTTTCCCATTTTAATTTGTAATTTCTGAATAATTCCAAAAGCTTCTCCTCATCCAATTTTCGCGCATCATCCGATTGCAATCCGGTAAATTGGTTGATTACGGCAGCATTGATATTCTCAATTACAGGGTCGTGCATTGCTTTAAGAACATACAATAACTCTATGGCCTGGCCAGATTGCATTATTTTTTCTTTGGAAGAAAAGATTGACGGAATCCGGAGATTGCCCAACGCTGCCTGCAAATCTGTGCCATAATCATTATTTCTAACTAATACTCCAATATCCGATGCTGTGATATTTCTTGAACCCTCAGGGGTATTGATTTTATAATCAGGATTTGTGAGCAGATCAAGAATATATCTGGCTGCCTCTGCAAATACTTCATCCTTTTTACTTTTCACCAGGATTGTCATTGCGGGCGCTTCCTTATTTTTTAAAAGAATTTTTTTGGAATTTTCCTTCGGTGATTTTACCTCAAAATATCGAATTGCCCGGGCTTGGTTTTTAAAGTAGAAAGTATCAAAATCTTTCTCAGGCAGAAAAAAGTGATTCATTGCCCTGATCATTTTTTCTGAAGATCTGAAATTGGTATTCATGCTGTAAAGATGGTCTGCGTCATCATAAGCCCTGAAGTAGGTATTGATGTCAGCTTGCCTGAATGCATAGATAGACTGCTTGGGATCGCCAATAAGAAACATAATCGATTCACCAAACGCCTGCATAAAAATATCGTACTGCAGTTTGTCCGTATCCTGAAATTCATCAATAAATACGGCTTTGTATTCCTGCCGGAGCGATTTTATGATTTTTTCCCTGTTCGGGCCTTCTAATGCACGGTGCAGGTTACGGATGAGCGTATCATAGGTCATAATACCTTCACTGGCACTACGCGTAGCTATTTCATTCAGGATTTTTTGTATCGCATGGCAATAGATGTTGTCTATAAGGTCTTCGACGGCGTCTGTTTCCTGAAGCTGATTATCAAGATAGTTCCGGACATGGTCTTGTAAAGGTTCCGGGAATTTCTGGAAGTATATATTTGTGATTTTACACCCCAGCTGAATAAGCAATTCTTCAGGAGAATCAAGAAGTTCATTGAACTTCTTTGTATTCTTGTTAGAATCGAAGGTCTGGATTAACGCATCCCGGTTTTTCTGAATATAGTCGGCGAAATGGTTTAGATGAAGTTCCTGAAGATTTTTAATATCCTCCACTCTCCGGATGGATGTATCCTCGTTTTTGTAATTATTATTTCTGGTATAACAATAGTATCGTTTACCACCCAAATGGTTTTTTACAACATTACAGATAGTGCTTCGGGAAAACTTCTGTTGATTCAATGCTCTGAGTATGGAAATTGGGAGTTGAATGATAGAATCACCCCAGAATTTGTTGACTTCAATATTTAGGATTTCATTGATGTCGGGTACAAGTTCTGTATCGAATGCCTGTCCGGTTTCAAATGCCAGGAAACTCAATGTTTTGTTACTGAATCCGTGAATGGTCATGATGGATGTCTCATCAAGAAATAGAATGCTATCGTTTAACCTGGATAACGCAATTTGCTTTCCGAAAGATGCTACCGCGCTATCCACAATGGATTTGATCTGCCCGTTGATTTCGTTACCATTGCATAAATAGGTTTTGGCCATACGGATAAACAATCTGATTCTTTCATCCAATTCAGCCACTGCATTTCTTGTATAAGTCACCAGAAGAATACTTTTGATATTGAAATCTTTTTCTAATATCAGCCGGAGTACAAGAATTGCGATAGAAAAGGTTTTGCCGGTACCAGCGCTTGCCTCCACAAGATTTTTTCCCTTCAGTGGAACCTCGATCACATCAAAATCAACAAACTTTTTCATCCTTTAAAAATTGTTTTTAATCCGGGTAATATTTTGGACGCGATTGTTTTGTATTCTTCTAACACATTTTCGGTGTCAAAAAATCCTTCATCCGATAACTTCTGTGAATAAGCGTTGTTGTAGTCTTTTTTTATTCTATCTGAAAATTTCTTTTGATCCAACGCAATGATTTCATCAGGATCCAAAGAGACATCAATAAAAAAGGAGAGTATCCTTTCGGATCCCTGCACAAAATAATCTATGAGTAAGTTTAATTGCTTTAGAGCTGTGGCCTGCGAAATCCTTTCTGCTTTCTGAATATTGTCAGAAATAAAGATGACATCCTTTTCGTACCCGGCGGCAAAAACCATCAGTGCAGTGAGGTAAGCACTGAATAAATATTTATTTTCATTTTTAGAAAAGCAGGGTATTAAAATATGATTCTCAAAAACAAATTCAATATTTCCGCTCAGTATTCCCTGTTTGACAGGTACTGAAAGGTGAATGCCCTGCCCGGCCTCACCTTTGCTTAATTTTAGAAATGCATCTTTTATCTTCTTCATTTCTTCGACCACATCCTCGAGCTCAAGTTTTCCGTAATTCTTAAAAGGAAGTCCTCCGGTCTTTATTTGGTGGTTGTAGAATGCTTCTGTGTCTTTATCGTCAGTCTTCAACCATTTGTTTTTTAAACTCCACTTCTCCAGGTTGTTTAGTGAAAACAATTCAGTTTCAGGAAGTGCAATATCTGCCTCTTCAAAATGAATTTTTAAAACTCTGGTAAAATACCATTTTACCGGGTCTTTGTAGAAAGATATCAAAGAAGCAAGTGTGAGCACCACTTCATTTGAAAGCGATTCTTTACGTGCTGCCCGGATGTCTTTATGAACTGCCGGGGTGAGCAGGTAATTATAATATTTATTGTTCATGCCATAAAGGCGACTGAAAGAATGTAATGGCTGACGTACAACCAACAGGTCAGTGATCGAATGATTTCCTTGTGAATGATCGGAAATGAATGAAAGTAATTCATCTATCAGGGCAGAAGGTGGCAGCATCGTGTTGGATTGAATATCCTGACCTGTGTAGCTCAGGTATAAATATTCACCGGCACTCATTATCGTTTCAAGAAAAAGATGCTTGTCGTGCACTTTGAGGTTTCTGTCACCGTGACGCGGAAATTTTACCATGATATCAAATCCGGAAGGATTATTTTTTCTTGGAAACTTATCGAAATCCAGCCCCAGCATGGCCACCACTTTAAATGGAATACTCCGCATTGGAATCATAGAGCAGAAAGTGACTCCGCCTCGTGCAAAGTGATATTCCTGTATGGCGTCGCCAATAGCGGGGAGCAATTGTTTCAGAAAGAGGTTGTATTGAATTTTTTCTGTAAACAGATCTTCGGCACTTGCTGAATTCTCAACAGTTTCTATGAGCTGCCTGTATTCTTCACTGTCCTGTTCTTCTTCATTGAAGATTAGTTTCTGCATTACATCGAAAACGTACTCAATCCATTCACGAATGGTCCTGTCACGGTTACGATCCCTGACAAATGACAAAAGTGTATCAATAAAATAAGTAAGATGAATAACTTCTTCTGCTTCCATTCCCTCGGTCAAATCCAGTGGGAAAAAGCTATCCCGGCCTGTACCATATTCTTCTTCCCCGATGATGCAGATTCCAAACAGGATCCGCTTTAATCCATAGACCCAGCTTACATACACAGAATCGTTGTCATAACTACCGTCGATGCCATGCCGTATATTGGCTGCTTCTACGATGGTGCGCATTCTGTCGGTATCGTATATTTTAAACCTGCTGCGAATGCATGAGAAATCTAATAATTGCATGACAGTCTCTGATGAAAAAGAAGCAGGATCTATTGTAAGTATTTCACTTAATGCTTTGCTGAGGCTATCGGATGCAATAAAAGTTTCATCGGCAATCTTATAAGGAAATTGATAAAGGGCATTATCAAAGACGGCTCTTATGTAAGAAGCATAGCGATCAATCTCCGTTACCTGAACGACGATATCTCTTGCATTGATCTTTCCGGGATGAGTGTCGGTCAGTCGTACCAGGTAATTATATAAAGTCTGAATCTCTCTCAAAGGGCTGTGGCAACTTTGAATGGTCAGTGAATGATCAGTCAAAAGTTTTTCTGAAAAATATTCATCCGTAGCAGGTACTGAATTTTCGGAAATGTAAAATTGCAAACGATGGAGTAGCGAATCTCCGGTAAATGCCGTTGGGTCAATCGATTCGTATAAATTGATTACGCTGTCGTTTTCAAAAAAAAGGTAAAAAGTATTTTGAATCAATTTACCCCAATTCAGCAGCAATGGATTGTTCAAAGAATTTTCAACTACTGTACGATTGCGTTTTTTTTGGTAAAAAAGTTGCTTCTTGTTCTGGTCCTCATACCAATAAATTTCAGGCGCCGGATTGGGCAGGAAAATATATACCGGAATTTTTTCACTGATGCGGAACAATAAATCTCTGTGGTAGGCAGTGAGCAGTACAGTACCGAAGATATAGATACAGGGAATTTGGCGCTCTATGTTTTTGACGATTTCCGGATCATTAATTTTTTCAAGAATATATCTTCTGACTACAGATTTATCCGGGAATAATTTGCCGGCCTTACTTTTTGCCAGGAGCCACAATTCCATCTGCCATTTTTCTTCCTCTGAATCGTATAGAAATTTCCCCTTTTCCCATTGCTCCAGCATATCCGGGCGATAGGCCTGGTATTGATCAAAAAGGTCGGCTGCCTTTCGGGCAAGTTCCATCCTTTTAATCCTGTCTTGCTTGTGATTTTCAAAATAATATCCGGCTATGCCGGGAAATTTGCGGATGATCGTTTCATCTCCAAGCAAATCATACAATATCCACGAAAGGTCTGTCGCAGAAAGCGACCTTTGAAATGTGCCTCCGGCTAATCTGTAGATTTTGTGCAACAGATCATTCAGTTTCAGAAATTCAATATTGGCTGCAATACCCGTTTCTTCTGCAATCTTTTCCCTAAGCCAATTATTCATTCCTTCAGTTTGAGTAATCAGGTTGAGGGGTGTAAAAACATCTGCAGGCCGGTTTGCTACTTCTGAAATCAACCGGCCCGCGAGCGCGTTTAACGAGTTAGAACTTTTTATATAAAATTGAATCTGATTCATTGCCTCAAAAATCTTTGTTTAATTCCTGAGCCCCTCTGTACATTTCTGCTTATGGTTTGGAATAAAATTTCTTTGTTGCTCTGTATGACGACTTCTTCTTTTGCTCTTGTGACAGCAGTGTATAATAATTCTTTTGTCAGTACCGGATTATCGATGGATGGTAAAAGTGTCAATATCTTATTGTATTCAGAACCCTGACTTTTGTGAATGGTAATGGCGAAGGCAGTTTCTTCTCCGTTGATAAAGGATGGAGGAAAACATTTCAGTTCTCCTTTCTGATCAAACCACACTTTCAACTTCCCTTCCATATCCTCTCTCACAATGCCCGTGTCTCCATTGAAAAGTTGGAGAGAATAATTGTTTTTTGTGATCATCACCGGCCTGTTGTGATAAAAAATGCCAGTCTTATGGATCAGTCTGTTTTCTTCCAGAATTTTTTCAATGGCTGCATTAATCTGATACACACCATAATTTCCTTCACGGGTAGCACACAATACTTTGAGGTGGTTTAGTTTTTCAATCGCCTTGCCGATATCTTTCTCCAGAATGAAGGTGCTGTATCCAAGTACAAATTGTTTGAATACTTCCTTATCGTAGCCTGTATCAAACGTTATTTGTGCATCTCCCGTCTGCATAAATTTTTCCAATTGTTGAATATCCTGCCCGAGGATCATTTTGCTTAGCCTTCCAATTCCCTTTTCTTCAGAAAACCGGTAACTTTTTTTTAGTTCGATGATATTTTCAACCTGGTGCGTACGAGTAGTTACTTCTGATTTGATTTTGTGATTTGTGTGATGTGATATCAGCGTTTTGAATTCGTCGGAGAGGCTGCAAAGATCACCGAATACACTTCCGGCTTCTACAGAAGCCAACTGGTGCCTGTCACCAAGCAAAATGAGTTTCGTATCTGATCCGACAGCCCAAAGAAGCTTTGAAAAAAGCGCCAGATCTATCATAGAAGATTCATCAACGATTACAAGATTGAAGGGCAAGGGATTTTGCTGATTGTGTCTGAAATAAATACTTTCTCTCATTGTACCCAACAGCCTGTGAATGGTGGTAGGTATCAATTTTTCAAATTGCGATTTTATTTCCGGAGTCATGTTTTGGCCTGCGGCCTGCAGACTCTCTGCCATTCGTGCGGCTGCTTTTCCTGTGGGAGCCGCAAGAGCCACGGAGAAATTGGCATTCTGTGTAAATAATTCTGCAAGGATTTTTGCAACCGTTGTGGTCTTCCCGGTACCAGGGCCTCCGGAAATGATGACAAATTTTTTTTGCAGACAGGCTTGTATGGCTGCCTGCTGCATGTCTGTTTCATTGTTAGCACTTCTGAATAGATTATCCTGATTATCCGAAAGCACCAACTCTTTTATTTTTTCAATTAGAGTAGATTCGTAATGGTAATAGCGGTTGAGATAAAGCAGGTCTCCTTTTGATACGATAAGCGGATCCTCCTTTGCCAGAGCGAGATATTTTTCTTTGGTAATGGGTATGAACTCCGGCGGGATTCCGGTATCGGGTTTTGTGACCTCATCCCAATGGATACATGTGTGACCATCCTGCAGTTTCTTCCATAGTAAATAAATGATTCTCTTTTGATGAACCGGAAAATAGTCGGCCAATTGGAAGGCAGTGTCTTCATTGTGCGGCGCATTGAAATTTCTATGGCTCATTGATTCAAATATAAAGAGATTGATCCTTCTGAACTAACATAAACCTAAGCTGTTTCAGAGGTGACTGATTTTAGAAATCCGCGGTTGCTATAAAGGGATGATCTTACCTTTTCATCCGGATGCGTGATAAACTTATAAGGATTATTCGCTAAATTGCGCAACGAATCTTAAAATGAGTCTAAGTGAGCAGTAATGCGGTGCCCGGGAAACCTGTTATTGGTATAACATGTGGCGATATAAATGGAATTGGACCAGAGGTGATCATTAAATCATTATCCGATAGTCGAATTTGTGAATGGTGCATTCCGGTTATTTTTGGGAACAGCAAAGTCTTTAACTTTTACCGCAAGGGATTATCGGAAACTCATTTTAACTTCTCTCCCATAAAAGACTTTTCGCACTTGAATCCCAGGCAGGTGAATATTTTCAATTGTTGGGATGAAGAAGTGGAAGTTACTCCGGGCGAACTTAATGAAGCCGGAGGAATCTATGCCACCAAATCATTAATGTCGGCAGCCAAAGCCATTCAGGACGGGCGTGTAGATATTCTGATTACCGCACCAATTCATAAGAAGAATATTTATGGGGAATCTTTTCCTTTCACCGGACATACCCCTTTTTTAAAACATTTCTTTAAACTGGAAGATGTTTTAATGCTTATGGCCTCAGGAGATTTCAGAGTTGGATTGGTGACCGAGCATTTACCATTGAAGGAGGTGTCTGCTCAGGTTACCAAAAAGGCGATTCTGAGTAAGTTGAACCTCATGAATGAATGTCTCAAAAAGGATTTTAACATTCAAAAGCCGAAGATTGCGGTCTTAGCGCTTAATCCGCATGCAGGAGATAACGGACTGGTGGGTTCTGAAGAAGTTGATATTATCAGACCTGCCGTTCGGGAAGCCAAGCACCAGATGATCGTGGAGGGGCCATTTGCCGCAGATGGTTTTTTTGCCAGAAATTATCAGAGCCGGTTTGATGGAGTGCTGGCAATGTATCACGATCAGGGGTTGATCCCATTCAAAAGCCTCTCTCAGGAAGGGGGAATTAACTTTACCTCAGGGTTGCCTTTTGTGCGTACAAGTCCGGATCATGGGACGGCTTTTGATATTGCAGGCAAGGGTTTGGCAGACCCTACTTCGTTTAATTCTGCTATATTTGAGGGAATTGAGATTTTTAAAAGAAGGGGTTTTTATGAGGATATCCGTAAAAATCCCCTGAAAAGATCATTTATTGCCTCAGGATCGGATGAATAGATGGTTTTTTTTGCCAAATTGAAAGTTCAGGAAATAATTGAATAAATTATTTCGTTAAAATAAATGTCAATTGTTTAATTTTAATTCCCCGATACCCCGAAAAGCCAGTATTGAAAGAAAGAAATAATCTGTCAAGAGGTATTTGAACAAGCAAAAATTTCTGTATGGACAATATTTTTTTAAGCGGAGGATTGGCTTTTATAATCACATTCCTTTCCATACCTGCAATTATTGAGGTAGCCCTTTCCAAACGATTATTTGACGAGCCGGATGAAAGAAAAGTCCATAAATCAGTGGTACCTACTTTAGGAGGTTTAGGAATATTTGCAGGATTTATTATCGCTACGCTTATCGGAACTCCACCTTCTTCAGCAAATGTGCTTCAGTATTTTGCCGCCGCATGCCTTGTCATATTTTTCCTTGGGATTAAAGACGATATTCTGATACTTTCTGCCAGTAAAAAATTTTTAGGACAATTGCTTGCAGCCTGCATTATTATTAAGTTTGGCGGAATTCAGATTCATAGTATGTATGGATTCCTGGGTATTCACGACCTGCCTTACACCGCAAGCATATTACTTACTGCATTTACAATCATAGTTGTTACCAATTCATTTAATCTGATTGATGGAGTGGATGGATTAGCCGGCTCTCTGGGAATATTGACATCGGTGATTTTCGGACTGTATTTTTTTAAGGTGGGGCAGCCGCTATATGCAGTGATGGCTATTTCACTTGCCGGTAGTCTGATCGCATTTCTGATTTATAATTTTAGCCCGGCAAAAATTTTTATGGGAGACACCGGTTCGTTAATGATCGGAATGCTTAACAGTATTTTTGTGATCAAGTTTATCAATATTGCTGCCGATCCGGCCTCAGCACTTCCCATAGCTTCTGCACCTGCCATTGGTTTTGCGATTCTGATCGTACCACTTTTTGATACGCTTCGGGTGGTAACCATCCGGGTCATTAAACGTCGCTCACCCTTTAGCCCCGACAGAAATCATATTCATCATTTCCTGCTCGACCTCGGATTCAATCATACAATGGTAGTTGTAACCTGTCTTTTGGGCAATATCGCCTTCATAGGACTTGCATATTACCTCAGGTTCACCGGGATTACCACGGTTGTACTTTCATTGTCTGCTGCAGCCATTATTCTGGTTAGCCTGGCCTATTACAGCAGGCCTACTCTCAAAATCTTCCCGACAAAATCACTTGGAAAAAGCGATGCGATTTTGGGCGGGCATAAAGTGATTACCCTCACTTCAAAGAGAGAGAAAAAGGAAACAACAGCTGTTTAGGTAAATCATTTTCCTTTTACCCGCTTGTTTTGGATTGAGAATACCTCTCATTTATTACATTTGTACACTTTTCAAATAAGTAAAACACTACAAGAAAATGAGCAGCGAAAATGAAATTACATCCACTGCTAAAAATTCCATGCAAAAGTCGATCACTCATCTCGAGAGTGAATTGGCAAAAGTGAGAGCAGGTAAGGCATCACCGGATATCCTGAATGGAATTGTGGTCGATTATTATGGGAACCCTACCCCCATTAACCAGGTTGGAAATATCAGTGTGATGGATGCCCGCACTTTGACCATTCAACCCTGGGAGAAAAATATGCTTCAACCAATTGAGCGTGCTATCATTGCTTCAAATATTGGCATCAATCCCCAGAACGATGGTAACCAGATTCGATTGTTTCTGCCGCCACTCACTGAAGAAAGAAGAAAGGAATTGGTGAAAAGAAGCCTCGCAGAAGGTGAGCAGGCCAAGATATCCATCCGGAGTATTCGCAGAGACAGCATTGAACAGATCAAGAAGTTGCAAAAGGATGGTATGAGTGAGGATGCAGCAAGGGATCAGGAAAAAAATATTCAGGAACTCACAGACAAGTTTATTGCGCTGATCGATAAGTACCTGGAGACAAAGGAAAAGGAGATCATGGTTGTATAATTTTATAGGGAGACTAAATCACATACCAAACCGTCTCTACATGAAAAACTTTAAGTATCTATTTTATCATCTCTAAAATTTTAGATTATGGCATTTTTGAAAGACTTCCGCGATTTTGCAGTGAAAGGAAACGTAATGGACCTTGCCGCTGCTGTGATTATTGGAGCAGCTTTTGGAGCAATCGTATCATCCTTTGTAGATGATATTGTTACTCCGCTCCTGCTTACTCCTGCCCTGAAAGCTGTGGGGGCAGAAAACATTGCTCAATTGCATTGGGGTGCGGTCAAATACGGTACATTCCTCTCTGCGATAATTAAGTTTCTGGTGTATGCGTTTGTGATTTTTCTTTTGGTGTCTGGTGTGAAAAAACTGCAACGGAAGCAGGCAGACGCTCCTGCAGGTCCGTCTTCTACAGATAAATTGCTTACTGAAATCAGAGATGAACTCAGGAGCCGGAAATAACCCATCCGGAAAAAATAATTTATTTTGAATCCGACCTTCGGAATTTTATCAGGTACTGTTGTCCTGAAAAAGTTCTGAAGGTTTTTCTATTTTTCAAGCACTTTTTCCATTTGCATGCTCCGGCTTCCTTTCACCAATATGTATGCGTTTTTTATGGGATGATTATTTACCCAGGCAGCTGCCTCTCCCGAGTCATTGAACTGATGAAAAGGGTGAGAAATTTTGGCGAATTCAGGGCCAGTTAATAAAACATCTGCCCATTCATAACTCCGGATTAGTTTTACGATGGACTCATGTTCCATACGGCTGTCTGCTCCTAACTCTTTCATATCTCCCAATATCAGAATTTTTTTGTCGGCTGCCATCGATGCAAAGTTGACGATCGCCGCTTTCATACTTCCCGGATTGGCATTGTAGGCATCCAATATGATGTGGCAACCTTCCTTTTCAATCATCTGTGACCGGCTGTTGGAGGGAGTATATTGTTCGATGGCCTGCTTTATTTTTTCTTCCGGAACGTGGAAATGCCGGCCTACCGTAACTGCTGCCAAAACGTTTGGTAAATTATAATTTCCGACAAGTTGGGTCTGCACCTTCGCAGATGGATTGTACAACTGAACATTCAGGTAAGGGTCACTTTGCAATAATTTTCCGGTCATGAAAGGTTGATTGCTTCCATAAAAAACTTTTTTATCCAGAGTTGCTCCCAATGAATTGACCTGTGGGTCATCCGTGTTTACGAAAGCAGTACCCTCGTGTGCCTTTAAGTAATCAAAAAGTTCTCCTTTGCCTTTTTTCACATTTTCAGCACCTCCAAATCCTTCCAGATGCGCCTTGCCAATATTGGTAATTAGTCCGAAATCTGGCTTTGCGTAAGTACAATAGGATGCGATTTCATGGAGATGGTTTGCGCCCATTTCGATCACGGCCATTTCTGCATCAGACTTTATTCTCAACAGTGTCAGGGGTACGCCGATGTGGTTGTTAAGATTTCCGGTAGTAGTATAGGTTTTGAAATGTGAAGACAGTACGGCATGAATCAGCTCTTTGGTCGTAGTTTTACCATTGCTGCCTGTGATGGCAATGAAGGGTATTTTGAAGTGTTCGCGATGAATGGATGCGAGTTGCTGCAGGGCTTGAAGGCTATCCGCTACCTGAAATATCCGGCTATCTATTATCCCGGTGTCTTCATCTGTGACAACGCATACAGCTCCGGACTCCAGTGCCTTTGATGCAAATTTATTTCCGTTAAAATTGGGCCCTTTTAAAGCAAAAAAAATGTCTCCGGGAGCCAACTTCCGCGTGTCGGTCTGGACTGAAGGGTTCTTGCAGTAAATAGCATATAAATCTTCTAAATTCATTCCTCAAAAATAGGATATGATGTTTTGTTTCGGAATGAAATTATTGAAATGCAATATGTGGAAAAACCTGAATGTTTCTGACTCTTTGAAATGAATAAATGATTTACTTTCGCCACCGTTGATAAATGCGTATGAAACCTGAATCTTATCAGATAAAGTTGCCACAATTTGAGGGGCCGTTTGACCTGCTGCTTTTCTTTATTGAGAGGGATGAACTGGATATTTACAATATTCCCATCACCGGAATTACCAATGACTTTCTTAAATACATTTCTCAGAGTGAGACGCTTAACATAGAATTGAGCAGTGAGTTTATTTTGTTTGTGAGTACCCTGATGAGTATAAAAGCAAAAATGCTCCTTCCTCGAAAAGAATTGGACAGTGCGGGCAATGAAATCGATCCACGGCAGGAACTGGTGGACAAGATTATTAAATACAAACGGTTTAAGGAAGCGTCACAATCACTGAGTCTGATGGAATCTGAAAGAATGCAGCAATTCAGAAGAGGAAATATTCAGAATGAAATCTTCACAGTGGGCGAAGAATCTGCAGAAGGTACCGAGATACAAACAGTTTCACTTTTCAAACTGATGAGGGCATTCGAAAAGGTGGCCAAAAGATTGCATGAAAAACGAAACAGGCCAGTACATACAGTTGTCAGATACAATTACACAATGGAAGGGGCGCGTAAGTATGTGTTTGAATTGGTAAAAGCGCATAAGTCTATATCCTTCGAAAAAGTTTTTGAGGTATGCGAGAACAGAATTCATGCATTATTCCTGTTTCTCAATATGCTGGAATTAATTCAGCAAAAGTTTTTAACCATTCTCACCGGAGAGGGAATGAATAATTTTATTCTTGAATTTAATGAAGAGTCCGGAAACGATTTACCTGCCATCGTAGATCCACTGCAGAATTAAAGTTTTGATTTCCCCTTTTTCAGTTCGTATTCCTTCACCAATTTTTTGAAACTTTCTGCATTATGACCCGGAGGATATACGAAACGGATCCGTGTAAACAAATACCAGGCTACAGCGGCAAACAACATGGTAGAGGTTGTTCTCAACAACATTTCACCGACAAAACCCATCGTGATCGGTTTTCCGGAATTGATGTGAAATAGCATGGCAATGTATCCGACAAACATAATGATCGTAGCAATGAAAAGAAAGGTTGTAGATATTTTGCTCCTTATAAAAAATAAGGCGCCGCTTATCAAATAGAGGAATGAACAGATCAAACAACATACCTGGGTAAGACGGATATAAACCACATCTTTTGGGGGATTGGTAAACCATCCAAACAATTGTGAAGTACTGGTGTAAAAAGTGTAAACTCCTCCAAGAATCAACACTGTGCCAAGAAAATAAATTATATAATCCTTCATAAGGAGTTAGCAAATTTCTATTGTGAAAATAAGAAATTTTTGGTACTCAATGACTTACATTAACGTATCCTGTTAGGTCAAATTGTTCTGAAATGTTCTTATTGATATTTATCAATTCGGGAATAAAAGTAAAATAATACTTTTATTCCACTTTTCTGCTTAATTTTGCCCTCTATATTATTTAAAAACCTAAAAGAATAACCTGGAAATGGAGACAATACAGCAAAACATTTTGGTGGTGACCGAACTGGAACCCCGCCTTAAACATTCTACCATCTTTCATCGCTTTGAAGAGCTTGGAAAGGGAGAAGAGTTGATTCTTCACAATGATCACGATCCAAAGCCCTTGTTTTATGAATTGAAAGCAAGATATGGTGATGTGTTTAACTGGGAATACCTGGAAAATGGTCCGGAATTGTGGAAGATCAATATTACAAAAACTGAAAACCTTGTAGAAATTCTGAATGCAACTTTGCTGGAGCCTGCAGTGAAACATCAGACAATTTTCAGGAAGTTTGATAGCCTGAAACCCGGAGAAAGTTTTGTATTGTACAACGACCATGATCCGAGGCCCTTATACTTTCAGTTGCAACAATTACGTGGTGATATATTTACATGGCATTATCTGCAACAGGGACCTTTGGATTTCAAAATACTCATTACTAAGAAGGCAGTGGTAAAAAAGGCTTATGACAGCAAAGATTATGATGATATCAATGTGATCTATGTACCGGGAATTGAGCCGAAACTAAAGCACCCCACTATTTTTGAAAAGTTTAATGAATTAAAGCCCGGCGAAGTACTTACCATTCATAACGACCACGACCCCAAACCCTTGTACTATCAGTTACTTGGGGAGCATGGTAATATTTTCACATGGCAATATCTGGAAGAAGGGCCTGATCTCTGGAGAATCAAAATACAAAAAAATATAGCCGGGGAAGGGAATGAAACCTTGGGAGAACTGGCAGCCAAAGACCTTCGGAAAGCAGAAGTATTCAAGAAGTATGGTCTTGATTTCTGCTGTGGTGGCAAGAAGACGGTAAAAGAAGCATGCGCAGAAAAAGGAATTGATGTGACATTGGTAGAAAAAGATTTACAACATGCAGACAAGTTGGTCAGTTCGTCTTCACAAAGGCCATTACCGTTTAATGACTGGAATTTAGATTTCCTGGCAGACTACATTGTCAACACACATCACGGTTATGTAAAAAAAGTGATGCCTGACCTGAAAGCATATTCAGCAAAGGTAGCCAAAGTACATGGCAGCCATCATCCTGAATTAATCGAGATCAACAATTTGGTGCAGGAGACCATGAAGGAAATGGAAGACCATACGATTGAAGAGGAAAGCAAACTGTTTCCCTATATCAAAAAGTTGGTTTCGTTAAACGGAAATGCTACTGCTAAGGATATTGAACATGTAAAGGATTCAATTGACCTGCGTGTGCAGGAGCATGAACTGGTAGGAGGGAATCTGGACAAAATCAGAGAACTCAGCAGTAACTACACAGTACCGGAAGATGGTTGTGCCAGCTATTCATTCCTGTTTAAATCTCTGAATGAATTCGAAGAAGATTTGCATATTCATGTTCATTTAGAAAACAATATTCTCTTTCCAAAAGCAATCGCATTGGAGAAAGAAATTGCATTGAAAAACCAATCATAATTGCTTATTTTTTGGCCGGGAAACCAATTTTTTTCATGTGTTCCATGCTGCCTGTGAATTCAACATATGAAAATAAAATGGTTTCCTTTTCTGGCCAGGAAATGGGGGAGGTAAGGATTGTACATCACAATTTATTTTTATGAAAAAGTATAAAGTCTTTATTCTGGGGTGTATCGGGTTTATGTCCATCCTGATGTCTTGTCACAATAGTGCGGATGAACATTCTCATGATGCCGGTACTTCGTTGGTCTCAGATACACTCACACTGAATCATGGAGCTAAATGGGTTGTGGACACTGCTACCAATGGCAATTATGTGAGTCTGAAGACCATGACCAATATGTTTGCGGTAGATCCTTTCCCGGCACTGGCGGGATATCAGACATACGGCAGCGATATGATGAATGGAATCAACAAAATGATGAAAGATTGCACAATGAAGGGGGCAGACCATGATGAATTGCACAAATGGTTAGAACCGATTGTCCGCCAGAGTAATCAATTGAAGAATGTGACTGATACCGTTTTAGCAAAAAAGATTTTTGATTCTGTACATACCCGTGTGGATCTGTTTGCCAATTATTTTGATACTGAAAAATGATCATTAACGCCAATACAAAAATTGCGGCTCTGCTGAAAGGTCATCCTGATGCACTGGATGCCATTGTCAGCATTACACCAAAGTTTGAAAAACTTCGCAATCCATTGTTGCGTAAACTGATGGCAGGTCGTACCAGCATTGCGATGGCTGCAAAGATCAGCGGATGCGGGGTACAGGCGTTTTACGATAAATTACGTCCACTTGGATTTGAGTCAGATACCAGTGTGGAGTCCGAAGAAGAAAAGCCGCATCCTGTTCCTGGATTCCTTCATAAAGTAAAACCGGAGAATATTGTCACTCTGGATGTAAGGCCCATTATAGAAAATGGAAAGGATCCGCTTTCTGAAATCATGAAAGCGGTAAAAAGTATTCCGCCGGAAGGGGCATTGAAGGTTATCAATAGTTTCGAACCTACTCCACTGATAAAACTTCTTGAGAAGCAGGGGTACAAATCTTTTGTGGATAAGGTGCAGGAAGACACTATCGAAACATGGTTCTTTAAAGGAGAAAAAGCCGTTGCAGAAATAAAACCTGAAAACAACACCGAAGCCGGAGATTGGGATTCTATGGTAGAGAAGTTCAGGGGTCGAATGCGGGAAGTAGATGTCAGGCACTTGCAGATGCCGCTACCGATGCATACGATACTTGAGAGTCTGGAAACCTTGCCTCCCGATCAGGCGCTATTTGTATTTCATAAACGGATACCTGTTTTCCTGCTTCCCGAGTTGAGAGAAAGAGCGTTCGATTATCGTATTAAGGAAATCTCAGAAGGACAGGTCCGGTTATTAATTTTTAGACAATAATGTTTGCACCCGGACCGGGCATCAGCCCTACGAAGACCACATCGCACAGGGTAGTTTTGCCTTTTTACGTCTATGCATCACTGTCATTGATTGCAGCATCAGTTTTGTTGTTGATTAGCTCTGATGCCTTTAAAGGGCATCATTTTAACCCGGGTATTCTGGCGGTTACTCACATCATGGCCCTTGGATGGGGTAGCATGATGATATTGGGTGCCAGTCATCAGTTGGTTCCGGTAATGATTGAGGGTAAGTTGTACAGTAATTTTCTGGGGCATGCTGCATTTGCTCTTGCATCTGTTGGAATTATTCTGCTGGTAACCGGATTTTACCGTTTCGAATTCAGCCTGATGACCCAGGCCGGAGGACTGATGGTGCTTGCTGCATTTCTACTCTATTTTATTAACCTCCTTATGAGTATCCTTGCCAGTAAGAGCGAGAATGTGCATGCGTTCTTTGTATTGACAGCCACACTTTGGGTACTGGCTACTATGGTTTTGGGAGTATTGCTGTTATTCAATTTCACGCACCGGTTGCTATCATCCGATTCACTCCATTATCTTACGCTGCATGCACACATGGGCATTGTAGGTTGGTTTTTGTTGACGGTCATGGGCGTAGGCACCAGATTGATTCCGATGTTTCTTATATCCAAATACAACAATCCGGAAAAATTGTGGTGGATTTATGGGTTGGTAAATGGTGGTTTGCTGGTTTTTATTTTTTCATTCATACTGAAGCCGTCAGGTATCGTATATATGGTTTCTATTCTGATGATACTGATTGCGGTGCTCATTTTTGTGCAGTATTGTTATCGGGCTTTTAAAGACAGAATCAGAAAAAATGTAGATCCTCAGGTAAAGATTTCAATCTTTTCTTCCTGGATGATGCTGGTGCCTGCAGTAGTCATATTGATTATATTAGCAGTATCAGAATTGACAGCCTACTATGAAAAGTTGATTCTGATTTATGGATTTTGTATTTTTTTTGGCTGGATATCGGCGATCATTTTTGGTATGACATTCAAGACGCTGCCTTTTATCCTCTGGAATAAAAAATTTCATAAGAAAGCAGGGCAGGGTAGCACACCCAATCCACGTGATTTATTCAGACAATCTGTTTTCAGATGGATGCTTGGTTGTTACTTTACCGGATTTATTTTGTTTATTTCCGGAATTGTATTGGGTGGTATTATATTTTTAAAAACCGGAGCTGCGTTTCTGGTCGCTGTTTCTGTACTTTTTAATTGGAATGTATTAACGATGTTGCGATTCAAAAAAGAATAACATGAATGAGATTACAAATAACAGGGAAATGTGTGAGGTGGCACTCGAGGCATTGCATGATGTGATAGATCCTGAGATAGGACTGAATGTGGTGGATCTCGGATTGATCTATCAGCTTGACTTTGACAAAGACGCCATGATTGTATATTGTACAATGACATTAACCACACAATTTTGCCCGATGGGCGAATCAATAACAGATGGTGTGACGCAATGCCTCGAGCAAACGTTTTCAGGGTATGTAGCCAACATAAAATTAATTTTCGAACCACCGTGGAGTATGGAAAAAATTTCGCCCGAGGGATTGGATTGGTTAAATGGAGGAAATTCAAGATACTAGAATATGCTAAGTAAAATGTGCCAGACGGCTATCAAGGCAGTTATCTTTTTGTGCTCACAACGTGGGAAGAGTCAATATACAGGGATCAAACAAATTGCTGTGGCTATAGAATCAAGCGAGCACACTGTGGGGAAGATTTTACAGGCATTGGTAAAGAATGAAATTATCAATAGCCTGAAAGGGCCTTCAGGAGGATTCTTTATTTCTGAAGATCAGGAGTCCTTACCAATTCTAAAAATTGTGGATGCCATTGACGGAAGAAGCGCTTTTACAGAATGTGGACTGGGACTCTCCAAATGCTCGGCGAGGCATCCATGCCCAATCCATTTTCAATATGAAAGTGTAAGAGCCGGTTTAGAAAGAGTTTTCAGAGAAAAAAAAGTGGGTGATTTGTGTCACAGTGTTAGCATAGGAGAGGCTTACCTGGCAGGTTGATGAGTGAAAACGATTGATCTTACAGGATCGATTTCAATAGCAGTCATTTTTCAGAAAATAGCCAGCACTACTGCATTCATTCACTCTGAGGGTAATTGTTTTTCTATGATGCGCGATACCTGTCTTTATCGCCGGAACAGGCAATTCTGCGTGGCATTATCTGGCACGAGTGACGCTTCGCTTAATAACTTCCAGCAATGGAGAAATTACAAATGGAAATAATTTAAAAATCAGGAAAGTCGTTTTTTAAGGCAGTTGCCAACAGGCAAAATCTATAGTTGAAGTGATTTTTTTGAAGGCACACGAAAACTTCAAAGAGACTTTATTTCGGTTTTACAAAATCAAGCACATTGCCCGATTCTATGATGGGCAATCCGGATATATTTCCCAGATACCAATACACCCAGGCAGAAATTTCATTTCCATCGCCGGTAATCGCCTGTGTCATACACCTTTTGTATTTGGGTTGTTGGGGCGGTTCCGGATTTACTCCTTCGTATTCATCCAATTGCCCGATGGCAAATGAAAAATGATGTTGCTCCTTAATCTTAAACAATTCGCCGTGAATAAATTTTTCATCATCGATTGGAGTGCCCACTACAATGTTATTTTGAACACTGAGAATACCTCGTGTTTTTGCAGGAGCCACAAAGTCAAAATACCGGGTGATGTATTCATAATCTGAGGTTGGAAATCCCCTCAGTAATGAACTGTACACAAATAAATAATCTGATTTTTCTGAATGCATGTGTAAAGTATTTGCCGCTCTCTAAGTTACGATTTCTTCTCGTCAGCAGGTTTTTCAGATTGGATTTTGAAAGATTTCTCAGGCCGCATTTGCGGGAAGAACAACACATCCTGAATGGAAGGACTATTTGTGAGCAGCATGGCCAGCCTGTCGATACCAAATCCGATACCGCTTGCAGGTGGCATTCCATATTCAAGTGCACGCAGAAAATCGTGGTCTATGTACATCGCTTCTTCATCACCACGCTCCATGAGTTTCACCTGATCTTCAAATCGCTTCCTTTGATCGATCGGGTCATTCAATTCGGTGTAGGCGTTGGCAATTTCTTTTCCATTGATGATAAGTTCAAAGCGCTCTACCAGGCCCGGTTTGCTCCGGTGTTTCTTGGTAAGTGGACTCATTTCTACCGGATAGTCTGTAATGAATGTGGGTTGAATAAAATGCTCTTCACATTTTTCGGAAAAAAGTTCATCGATCAGTTTTCCTTTTCCCATGGTGGCATCGGTGTGGATGCCGCTTTTCTTACAAACTTCACGCAGTTCGTTTTCATCCATTGCCGAAATATCAATGCCGGTAAATTCTTTAATGGCATCAAACATGGTAATCCGTTTGTAAGGTGCCTTGAAGTCAATCTGATTTTCTCCATATTGCACAAGGGTGGATCCATTCACTGCGATGGCAGCATATTCCAGCAGTTGTTCGGTAGTCTCCATCATCCACAGGTAATCTTTAAAAGCCACGTAGAATTCGAGGATCGTAAATTCAGGATTGTGTGTACGATCCATCCCTTCATTGCGAAAATTGCGGCTGAATTCATATACCCAATCAAAGCCACCCACCAGCAGGCGTTTGAGATAAAGTTCATTGGCGATACGCAGGTAAAGCGGAATGTCGAGTGCATTGTGATGGGTAATAAATGGTCTGGCAGCAGCTCCTCCGGGGATGGCCTGCAATACAGGGGTATCCACCTCGAGCGCTCCCTGCTTATTCAGAAATTCGCGAATGCCGTTAACCATTCTGGTACGCTTGATGAAAGTCTCTTTTACCGAAGGATTTACGATAAGGTCTGCATAACGCTGTCTGTATCTGAATTCCGGATCGGTCACTTCGTCAAATGTTTCCCCTTCTTTTTCCTTCACTACCGGCAGCGGATGCAATGATTTGCTAAGTAAGGTAAAAGAAGTAACGTGCACTGAGGTTTCCCCTGTCTTGGTGATGAATACAAAACCCTTCACTCCGATAATGTCGCCGATATCAAGGAGTTTTTTCCAGATGGTATTGTACAGGGATTTGTCTTCACCGGGTGCTATATCATCACGTCGTACATAGATCTGAATTTTGCCGGTACTATCCTGCAGGACTGCAAACGACGCTTTCCCCATATCCCGAATGCTCATGATTCTTCCGGCAAGACTTACTTCGGAGTAGTCGTCTTTTTTTTCTTCAGAAAAGTTCTTTTTAATATCGGCTGCAAAACTGTTGACCGGGTACTGCGGTGCCGGATAGCTTTCTACGCCAAGGCCTGCGAGTTCCTTTAGTTTTTCTCTTCTGATGATTTCCTGTTCAGATAGGTTTTCGTTGCTCATTCACTTCGTTTTTTGCGGTGCAAAGGTAGGATATGCAAAGGGGATTTAGGCAGGAGGGCAAACACAATTTGTTAGTGAAAAGTAAATGATATCCTCATGTGAACAGCCACCTATTGCATAAAACTTAATTTTGCAAACTCTTCCACACTCAAAGTCTCGGCTCTTCTGTCAAACAATGAATCGGCCAGCATCTCCGTGGCAAGGATTCCTTTCAGGTTGTTTCTTAAAGTTTTTCTTCTTTGTGCAAAAGAAGCTTTTACGATTTTCTTAAAGGTACCTTCACTTTTTACAGGCAATAACGTCTCTCTTCTTCTCATTCTGATTACGCTGCTTTCAACTTTTGGAGGAGGAACAAAACATTTTGGACTCACATTAAACAAATATTCTGTATCAAAATAGTATTGAGTCAATACACTCAGAATACCATAGTCTTTATTTCCGGGAGGTGAAATGATTCTTTTTGCTACCTCTTTTTGAAACATGCCTACTACATTTTCTACAGAGGGATACCAATCCATAATTTTAAAGACAATTTGCGAAGAAATGTTGTAAGGGAAATTCCCGATAATGGTGAAAGGTTCGCTAAACGGTTTCTCCATCTTCAAAAAGTCGCGATGAATGATTCTTAATTCTGGAAATTTTGTTGACAGATAGTTTACCTTTTCGTCATCAATCTCCACTGCTATAAAATTTTTTTCTTGCAGATGCAATAATTTTTCTGTCAATGCACCACCTCCCGGGCCTACTTCCAGCAATGATTGAAAAGGGTAATTCAGAAGACTGTTAACGATCTTTTCGATGATGACCTGATCTTTCAGAAAATGTTGTCCAAGTGACTTCTTTAGTTGGTACATATCCGCAAGGTAGGAAAGGCCCACTGATTAACCTTGACTTACAGCATGGTTGCAAAGATTGAGTTTCATTACGGATCGGATGGTATTGAAAAAGAAAAATTACCAGGGTACAGCGTTTCGCGAAGATTCTGCACTGTAATTACCTGTAAGTTTTTCTGTAAAATCTTCCAATCAAAATAGCCTGGATCAATAAAACCAGCATGACACTCGGAATGATATAAACTAATTGGGATGGTAATGAAAATTTGAATTGAAAATATTGAAACCACCCCAGGATATTGCTCATGTAGGGAATACCTTCATGAGTCTTGTCACCAGTAATCATGAAAAATAAAATCACCAACACAAAACCTGCGACAAGGGCAATCATGACCGGCCTGGAAATGAGCGGACGGTACTCTGATTTCATTTCTGTAGCTGCCACTCTTTGCATTACCCGGTCGGTAAATCCTGAGGATGGAATATCGAGCCCTTCCTCGATTAAGGTTGATTTTATCAGATCATCAATAATTTGTTTTTGTTCCATGGCTACAAATTTAAGATGGAAGTTATTTCACTTTTTGATTTCAGAATACTCATCAGCCTGGACCTCAGACGATGCAACCGGATCTTCACATTATTCTCACGAATGCCGATCACCTCTCCGATGGTTTTCAATGGCAAATCCTTATAGTAGTATAGCATGACGATCACCTGATCCTGAGCTGCCAATTGATTGATGGCATCTTTTAATATTCCGTTTACCGGTTTATGGTCAATCAGATTGTCAGGAAAGTTATTGCTTATCATCGCCGACTCTGATACATTTTCTATATCATCTGTTATGCGAAATCTGTTCTTTTTCTTTACCATATCGATCGCATGGTTATAGGCGATTCTATAAAGCCATGTAGAAAAAGCAGACTGTTGACTATAGCTTTTCAATCCCTTGTAACACTTTATAAATACCTCCTGTGCCGCATCTTCTGCTTCTTCCCTGGTACCCAGTATTCTGTGGGTGAGCGTAAAGACCATTTGCCGGTATTTCTCCACGAGATACCGGAATGCTTCTGTGTCGCCACGATTCACGCGGCTGATATAATAATGGTCGTCCTGATTTTCCAAAGCCTTTATTAGACAGTAAAATATTTTTTTGGTTACACCATTATTTTTAAAAAAAATGTGTAACCGATATTACCCGCTATCGTCAAAGATTACAGAATCACAATTTAAATCAATTAAAAATCTATTGTATGAATGAAGACATCTTTATGGTGCTGATTATTTTCGGAACACTGTTTGGAATTATTTATGTTGTTGTTTCCTCCAGAGCGAGGGTACGGCTTGCATTAATTGAGAAGGGGGCAGATGCTTCTATTTTCGTATCAAATAATGGAAAGCGGTCAAATATTTTCCCGATCGTACTTGTGAATCTGGCTTTGCTGCTGATGTCGATTGGTGTAGGGATATTTATTGCAGCCATTCTGAACCAATTCTTCCGTGTTGCTGAGGAGGTCGCTTATCCCGGTACTATTTTTTTGATGGCAGGTATTGGGCTGTTTGTAGGCTACCGGCTTTCTATGCAGATTGCCAATGAAAAGAGTTAGCCCGGGATTCAACATGAGAAATCATAAAACCTGGAGTGGGCATGGAGGCTGCAGAATCTCTCAGGGATAGTCAAAAAGAAAAGGAGGACTGATACGTTCAATCCTCCTGATATTTGAAGTAATAATTTAGCTAACGGATAATCACTAACTTTTCATTGTACAGGAAGCCTTCTGTCTGTACTTGTACTGTATAAACTCCATTGGGCAGATGTTGCAGATCAGTGAGTGTAATCTGATTTACCCCTTTGGTAAGTTTTTGACTGAGCGTGATTACCACCTTTCCGGTATGACTCATCACCCGGATGAGTGCATTGCTTTCCAGCGTGGAAGGAAGTTCGATCGTGGCCCTGTGGCTTGCCGGGTTTGGTTTAATGAGGATCGTGCTTCTCTCATTGGTAGTTACGTTGATCCGGATTACATCACTCATCATGTTCTTGGCATGACTGCCTTTGATAAGCAATCTGTAGAAAATAACTCCTTTGTAAATCTCAGAAATATCGTCATTATAGGTGAACCTCCGTTGTTCATTGGCCTTGACAGGAATATTGATTTCTCCTGCTTTTGCAAAATGAATGTTGTCTGTACTTCTTTGGATTTCAAAAGAACTTACATCTTCCGAACTGATCATTTCCCACGACAGTAGGGCAGTGGTACCAAGATTCTGTCCGGTGAATGATAATACATTTACAGGCAGCACGTATGGTAACCAGCGCCAGTCGCGGTTTCCGGCTGTAGGAGGTGTTCGTTGTACCACAGCTCTTGTACCGGGTGAAGGATCACCGGTGAAGGTACCGCCATTTCCAAGGTTTGAAGAAGTTCCTTTTGCGGACGTATTGTCCAGATCAAACCGGTCATCCAATCCATCACCGTCGGTATCTACACCCAGCAGCGTGGTTGTCTCATCAAATATTCCATTAAAGTTATAATCATGGCCTTCCTTGATATCGGGGTAGCCATCGCCATCTGTATCCAGATCACGGTAGTCGGGAGTATAGTCGCCATCGGTATCTATAGGGAATACGCCGTTACCACCCCAGGTTCCTAAACTCTTATCAATGGCGTCATCAATTCCATCATTGTCGGCATCCACTCCCGAAGGCATCTTATAGTCAAAGGTAGAAGGTCCTTCTATATGGTCTGTGATGCCATCATTATCGCTGTCGATATCCAGATAATCAGGATAAGGGTCACCGTCAGAATTCATCAGGTTCAGTGATGGCAGTGAGGCCACTGAAATCGCCCAACCTTTTGCATTTCTCGGACCATCTACAATTCCATTGAAGTCCAGGTCGGCCAACCCGGCTTCCAATACATCTGTTATACCATCTCCATCACTGTCAAGATCATAAGGGTTGGGGAATTTATCCTTATCCATGTTGTGATATGGATAACTGTCTGCACGCCCATCCCCGTTGATATCGGCTCCGGTACGCAGTAAGGCATTTGTCAAAAGTATATTGTCTGAAATACCGTCTTTATTGGCATCTGTAAATCCATCAATCATCCCGTTGTTGTCGGTGTCTGCACCTCCGACTTCTCTCACATCCGGAATACCGTCATTGTCACTATCCAGGTCAAATTGATTGGCTACGCCATCTCCATCTGTATCTTTCAATCCCAGGCCTACGCCTGAATTGTAAGCTCCTGCGAGACTTGCATCCACCTGATCACTCAGTCCGTCGCCATCTGCATCTGCAAAATTGTCAATCTTTCCATCTCCGTTCTGATCTACACCTCCGGCTTCTACTACATCAGGAATTCCATCATTGTCGCTGTCTAAATCCAGCATATTAATTACTCCGTCTAAGTCTGCATCAAAGCGATCATCTACGCCATCGCCGTTGATATCAATTCTCCCGGGGAAGTCTGTATCTGCATAATTTGGAATTCCATCACCGTCCACATCACCATCTGCCTGAAACCAGTCGTTGATAAAATCGCCATTGTTGTCTACAAATCCGGGGTAGTCGGTATCATAGGCATTGATGATTCCATCTCCGTCATGATCTCCGAAGGCTGCCGGCATATTACTTTCCACAAAATCGGGAATGCCATCTTTGTCTTTATCTATGTCGCAACTGATCGTTACAGTGACTTGTCTGCAAATCGTATTTCCGCAATCACCTTCTGCTCTTACAAAGTAGGTGGTAGTTACTGCCGGAGCGACATTGATTGTGGCGCCTGTACCCACCAGGGTACCGCCACAACTTCCCGAATACCATCTCCACACTGCGCCGGTGCCCAATGTACCGCCGACAATACTTAAGGTGACTGTCTTACCCGGACAAACGGATAGCAGGCTTGCCTTGGCAGAAGTAGGTGCTACAGAAGAAGATTTTGCAGCAAGCAGGAAGCCGGTTGAATAATATTCACACGTAGGGCTGCCCATATTGCCCGCAGCAGCTACAATCACTCTGTAATATTTTCCGACATCACCGGGGCCAACACTTGGAATAATATAAGTAGCTGAAGTGGCTCCTGAAATGTTCGTATAAGGACCTGCAAGTGCATTGGAGATTTGCCATTGATAGTCCAGGCCACCGGGTATCGCAGACGGATCACTTAAGGTGGCGCTGAATGTGGCTGATGCGCCAAGGCATCCATCGGATATGGCACCGATGTTTACTACAGGGGCAGGGCTACAAAGTCCAAACTGGATATCATCAAGCGCAAGATCATTACCACATCCGCCTTCACCTTCATTCACCAGTTCAAGAATTACGGTAGCAAACCCTGAAGGCATTACGAATTTCATTCCGTATTGTTGCCAGCTTGCAGAGGTAATGTCTGTCGTGGTAGCTTGTGCAATGATAGACCCGGTTGCTTTATCGCGAATTCTAAGGGTTACCTTGGGATATTTAAATCCGCCAAATCCGTCACAAATCGTTTTGTAACTGCTGTTGCCTATGAATGCGCCATAGAAGAAGAAACTGTATTGCTGATTGCCACAGACCGGCGTTACCTCATCACTGTAAATCACGTTTGCCTGGGCATCTGCATTGACTAAGAGCATGCGTCCGTTTGCATCGGCAGTATGATCCGTCAGGCTGATCCATTTGGCAGCATCCCCATTTATCGCATTGTTGCTTATCGTATATTTTTCTATGGGAACCGGGGCAGTGCCGCTGCCGCCATACTGGGTAGTGGGCAGAATGGAACCACCGGTAGCCATCGGAAAAGCAGTGACCAACCCTGTACCGGCGCCAAATGTTTGCCTGTAAATAATCTGGCCTAAGGTAGCGCAGGGAGCGGTCACCGGCGTAACGGCGATCAGCAATGGAGTAGGTCGTCCTTCTCCCAGATCATCCGGTTTGTCGTTGCTGTTCAGATCTGGCTTGGTACCATTGGTACTGCTGTCTTTAAGGTTATTGCCATTAAAGTCCACAGCAGAAGCAATGGCGCTGTTATTATAAATTACACCCGGCATAATGTTGCTCAGCCGGCAGGTAATCCGGATCGTTGCATGATTGTTGGCTACGGGATAGTTGGGAAGCGTCCCAGAACCATTTAACAGGTTAATATCTGTCTTTCCGTCATAGGCAGGATTCAATAAAAGTCCGGCCGGGTTATCTGTAAAGACGGCGCTGGTGAAGGTAACGTTTGCAGCACCGTTGATATTCCGTAAATCATCGGTCACCTGCACGTTTTTTACATCCATGTTACCATAGTTCTGAATATAGACGTCGTACACCACATCGTATTGATTGGGAGTACCTGTGGGAGTGACAGAGACTAAGTTTTTTGCCGC
>CAYXAL010000006.1:0-147209 GCA_964463015.1 uncultured Ginsengibacter sp. | reverse complement strand
GTGTATCCCGACCTAAGGTCGGGAAAGTTCCAGGTTTGAATCCTGGCGGGGTCACAAAGCCTTGTCCGCCTAAGGCGGGCAGGGCTCTCTTTTTTATGCAGGGTTTCGTTTACATATTATTTTCCAAGTCCCTCAATAAATTTTACATCGGCTCAACAAAACTCACTCCTCAACTCAGACTGGAAAGACATCTCCGTATGCACAAAGGGTTTACTGGTAAAACAAATTCTTATATCAGAATAAATAAATTTTGTATTTATTAGAAATAAAAATACCTTTAGGAGTCTGGTTTACTCTCACTCAATTAAGTGAACAAAACCCATCCTATTACAATACCAGCAAACAACTTCTGAGACCTTAATAGCCACCTTGTTTTATAAACACCTGTAATCTAATCTTGAAATGCACTTTTTGCATAGATTGATGTTTGTTTTCCGGTCGCCAAATTAAAAATAAGTGACATCGAAGATTGCAAAAACTTTACACTGACAACCACCTACGACAGTTATCCGTGATTTTATCTATGAATTATTAACCGTACCTGTATCTACCCCAAATCATTAGAAAGAGATTTTCTAAAATTCTGAATTGCAGTAGAAAAATAAATGTTTTGATATGCAATCGATGACTCTTACTCAAAAGATTGACAGGGTATCAGATGAAATCTTTATTGAGACAAAACCAATCCCCGAAAGCAAAGCACCTTCAAATAACAAGATTGTATCCGGTTTGCATAAATCGGTGATCCGGTTTTGTATAAGGATGAACATTATCGTCCTGGCACTTTATTATTTCAAGAATCCAATAAGAGCATTCAGGTTTTATTTCAAAATAAAAAACAAAGCTTCGGATTACAGAGGTAGTTCACAGGTTATAAAATATGTAAAGGCAGATGGCAGGTATTTTCTTTCTTACGCGGCGCCCGGTTTTCCTTCAATGGCATTTAACAGATACATTCTGAATAATTTCAAAATGGAAGATGAGAAGAACGATGATGTAACTCTCGATGTATTGATTTTTGGAATCACAAAGAAATGCGGCTACCAATGTGAGCATTGCTTTGAATGGGAAATTCTCAATAAACCTGAAACCATGAGTCGTGAGAACCTCCTATCTGTGATCCATTCGTTTCAGGAGTTTGGGCTTTCGCAAATACAATTAAGCGGAGGTGAACCAATGAACAGGATAGAAGATGTAATCTACCTGCTTCAAAATATGAAGAAAGGATCCGACATCTGGATTTATACATCAGGATACCATCTCACTCACGAGCGATCGGCTGCTTTGAAAAAGGCAGGTTTAACAGGTGTAATTGTGAGCCTCGACCATTGGGTACCGGAATTACATGATCAATTCCGGGGTAAACAAAATGCCTTTGAATGGGCTGAGAAGGCCGCGGCTAATGCCAGATCAAACAACCTGGTAGTTTGCCTTTCATTATGTGCAACCAAAGAGTTTGTTTCCAAACATAACCTTGAACAATATATGGAACTGGCAAAGCGCTGGAGCATTTCATTTATCCAGATACTTGAACCCAAAGCTGTAGGCCATTTCGAGGGGAAAGATATTTCCCTAAGTTCCGATCAGATCGCCTTGCTCGAAGATTTTCTGATACAATACAACTTTGAAAAAACATACAGGGCATATCCAATCCTGATGTATCATGGTTTTTACAACAGGCGGGTTTCTTGTGGGGGTGCAGGAAGACATTTTGTTTATGTAGATACTGACGGAGATGTCAACGACTGCCCCTTTTGCAAACGAAAGGCATTCTCTGCTTTGCATGATGACATTAGAGCCAATCTAAGGAAAATGGTATTACGTGGCTGCAATGTTTATGTATAAAATAAAAATAAATCAGACTCAATGAAGCCTTCAAATTATCTGATTCTATTGATTCTCCCGGCCCTGGTGATTCTTGGAAGATTGCTTGGTGGATGGTATAATTTTTCAGTTCCACTTCTTTGCTTTCTCGCCCATCCTGCGGCAAGTTTCCTTTTGTCGTCTTCTGAAGAATATGCACACTCCGACAGGAATTATTCACATTCCATGTACAGAAATATTGCGTTGATTTTTGTACCCATATTAATGGGTGTTTCATTTTGGTGCTTGCTGACTTTGAAAAGCGAAAGGATAGACATGGTAGATTTTATTGGTCTCGCTCTCTCCTTAGGAATGATAAACGGTATTATCGGATTCACACTTGCCCATGAATTCATTCACAGCCATATAAAATCAGAAAGAATAATAGGATTTACCTTACTATTTCAGAACAATTATATGCACTATGGAATTGAACACATACGCGGTCATCATGTTTATGCATGTACCCCGTCAGACCCGCACACAGCCAGAATTGGAGAGTCGGTCTATACCTATTTACCCAGATCACTTTGGCAAACCTACATCAATGCAGTGGCAATTGAAAAAAAGAGACTAAAGAAAACAGATTCCCGGTATCCTGTGCTGCACAATCGAATATTCATTTTTGCGTTGCTTCAAATTGGCCTGATGCTGACAATTTTCCTTTCTCTCAGTGGAGTAGCTCTATTACTATTCCTGTCACAAAACCTGGTTGCAATCCTGCTGCTTCATATTATCAATTACATGCAACACTACGGTTTAATGCGCGAAAAGTCAACAGAAGGAAAATACGAAAAGATCAATGAACACCATGCATGGAATACCGCCAGAAGGAATGCTGTATTGAACATTTTTCAATTGGAAAACCATGCAGACCATCACATGCACCCTGCCAAAACGTATGACCAATTAATTCAAATGAAAGAATCGCCGGCTCACCCACTGGGGTTTTCCCTTATGATCCTATTATCTCTGTTTCCTCCACTCTGGTTTAGGATTATGAATAAACGAATTCCATCAAAAATTTCAAACTCAAAATTATGAAAAGTAACATCGAAAAACTTTCATCAATTGCCCCGTATATCCTTTTTCCAGGCTATATGATTCTAAAAAAGCGAAAGGCATTGCTCTGCGTTTCTATCTTTATGTTAATCATTTCAATAAGTGGTTGTTTCTGGAACTACTACAGAACAAATACTAAATCGTCTATTGATGCAAGCACAACTTCCGATCTTATTCAACAAAAGAAGTATTTCATCATTCATTTTAAAGACTCCATTGTAGGGTTGGAAAATGCAACAATAAGAAACGATAGCTTGTTTGGAAACATCATTTCAATTCCAACCGAACATTCCCATTACCTGTTCCCCAAATCCACAACGAAAACGAACCGGGTAAAGGCAAAATACAAAGGCCCGACACTAACAGAGGTTCATCTGTTTACTAATGAAACATTCAAAAGCCCATATCAGGTAGCGGCTTTTGGACTCTCTTCCTTTAACCGTGCCGATATTTATAAACTTGACAAACGGGCAACAACGGTCAATCATGTGGTGAGTGTTATCGGAGTCGTGGCTGTAGTAGCCGTAGTTGCGACTTCAATTGCTTATCTGATCGCATGTAACTGTCCTCAACTATACGTTGAAAATAATGGTGGCAACTACAATTTCACAAGCGGTCTCTACAGTGGTGCAGTCTATGCTCCGTTGGAGCGTACTGACTATTTTCCACTCAATGCCATCCCCTCAGCTACAAAAGATATTTCTTTCAAAATTGCCAATGCGAAAAATGAAGAACAGTTCATCAATCACGTAAACCTGATTCAGGTAAATCATCCCGGAGATGTACATGTACTCGCAGACAGGCATGGCCATATTTTCAGCTACAAATTGCCACAGCCTATCCAATCTGCAAAAGCAGAAAACATAAGTGATCTGAATGAAACTCTGCAAACCACCGACGGCCGATATTATTCATTTGACAGCAGGTCTGATAGAAATGGATTTAGTGATGTAATATTAACATTTGAGAAACCGGTGAATGCAGAAAATGCGCGGCTGATTATTCATGCGCAAAATACCAATTGGGGAGGATTGCTGTACAAAGAATTCAGGAGTCTCTTCGGATCCGGTTTCCAAAAGTGGAGTGAGAGACAAGAAAAGGTGGAACCCGAAGTTTTAGAAAAATGGCAGAAGGATCAGGCACTACCTCTGATGGTTTATCTTAAAACTGAGAAAGGATGGAAGTTTATTGACTATTTTCCTTTGGTGGGGAATACGGCCGACCGGGATCTGATCATGCAACTAAATCTCAATGGTCTAACTGAAAATGTGATTGAACTAAAATTAGAATCAACCTACCGGTTCTGGAACCTTGATTATGCCGGTATTGACTTCAGTAACCGGTCAAATTTTACAGTGAACTATCTTGAACCCGATCAGGCATACAACTCAGATGGAACTGATGAAAGAGAATTACTTAAAGAAAATGACAAAAAATATGTGCATCTGCAAAATGACGAATACATTACCTTCAAATACCGGGTTCCACAAGCTTCAGAAAACACAGTATTCTCCTACCTGTTAGCCAGTGGTGGATATTATCATTCACTGGAGCACTTTGACGGTAAACCTCAATATTCAAAGCTGACAGGATTTAAGAAAAAAGGAGCTTTTGACAGATTTTCAAGAGAAAAATACAATGAAGTACAAAATCTGATTGCCTGGGTTAAGGAATAATCAATCAAAACAACTAAATAAAAAGGGGAGTCAGGAATCGTTTGGTTTCATTAGCCATTTTATTCTCTAATGCTGTGTTGCTAATATCCGTCAAGCCAATACTGTCTTTACTTAAAGAGAGTAAAGTGTATGCACAAAGAATTTTCTAGAATCTATTATGTCACCTAAAACATTTAACTGGATTCATTTCAGAATTCCCCTAAAACCATATCAAGATTTTTTACCAGATCCTCTGCATTTTCCTTACTGAAAACAATCGGCGGTTTTATTTTCAGCACATTGTGCAACGGGCCGTCGGTGCTCAGAAGAAAACCGCGGTCTTTCATCTTCTCTATAATTATATCAATTTCAGGAACAAAGGGTTCTTTGGTCATCCGGTCTTTTACCATTTCTGCACCGATAAACAATCCATGGCCGCGCACATCGCTGATTACCGGATATTTTTTCATTAATTCCCTGAGCAATTCCATCAGATAATTTCCGGTTTCCAAAGCATTCTCCTGCAACTTCTCATCTTTGATCACGCGCAATACCGTCAGGCCTGTCACCATAGAAACCGGGTTGCCTCCGAATGTATTGAAATATTCGAGTCCATTGTTGAAGGCGTTGGCAATTTCATCAGTCACCACAACAGCCGCCAGCGGATGTCCATTCCCAATGGGTTTGCCCATCACCACAATATCCGGCGCTACATCCTGTAACTCAAATCCCCAGAACTTCTCTCCCACTCTTCCAAATCCCACCTGCACCTCATCGGCAATACACACGCCGCCAAAATCACGCACATGCCTGTAAACATTTTTTAAATAATCGGGAGGCAGAGGAATCTGCCCGCCCACACCCAAAAGTGTTTCACAGATAAATGCCGCAGCCGGCGTGGCTTTCGTTTTCAGTTGTTTCAAAATTTCCAAAACCGAATCAGCGTACTTTCTTCCTGCCTCTTTATCACCGTACTGATATTTTCCCCGGTACAAATCCGGAGAAAGTGCCTTGTGGATATATGGTTTCTGCCCACTGCCGCCTTTGCTGTCAAATTTATACGGACTCATCTCTATGGCCAATGTAGAAGTGCCATGATACGCATGATCGAGTACAATCACATCCTGTCTCTGTGTATAATGCCGCGCCATTCGGATTGCGAGATCATTGGCTTCACTTCCTGAATTGACGAAATAACAAACTTTCAGATTGGATGGGAGTTTTTTCAGTAATGCAGTTGCAAAATCCTCAATGGCTTCGTGCAGATAACGGGTGTTGGTGTTGAGTGTGGCAATTTGTTTTTGCATGGCGCGCACTAAAGTCGGATGGCAATGGCCGACATGGCTGACATTGTTCACACAATCCACATACGTATTTCCCTTGTCATCATACAGGTATTGCAATGCGCCTTTTATAATCTTCAAATGCTTTTTGTAACTGATGCTCAGGTTGCGGCCAATATACTTTTTTCGTTCATCTAACAGGAATGCATAATTGTTTTCTCCGTCAATTACTCCCTGGAAGTCGCAGGCAATCCGGAAGGAATCAGCTGCTTTCAGCGGATTTATCCGTATCCATTTTTCAAGAAGTTCCCATGCCATCTTCTCAGACAAGAACAGATGTTCATTGTTACTTCCGGCAAAAGAATTATACGCTGACTGAGTGACGCTGATACACACGCGGGCAGCTATCAGATAATACAGCAAATCAGTTTCCTCAGGTTTCAAAGGATATTCTTCATGATACCCTTTGACCAGTTGACAAATGTATGGCAAGGGGTCATCCACGTACATCGACGTGTAAGTACATGAAATGGCCACATTGTTGATCAATGCAGAGTAAACGGAATCACCAAAATCTATCAGTCCGGTAATCTCATTACCACTTACCAGAACATTATAATCATGCGCATCATTTTGTATGTACGCATGCCTCAGGGAATGTAAATTAGGCTGCACTTCAGTCTGAAACTGGAGTAAAAAGTAATCAGCCAGCCTTCGCTTTGCAGGGTCGGAAATATATTTCAATTTGTCAATTGCTTCCCCAGCCTTGCTAATGTCCCAAACCAAATTGCGGTGCAAGCCGGCATCCGAAAAGCCTTTCAGATTCTTATCCATCCTGCCGAGGAAACGACCTAAATTCTGAAAAAGTTCTTTAGTGAAATTTCCTGACTGATACCAGAATGAACCTTCAAGGAAGGAAAGAATCCGGATATAATGACTTTTATTATTTCTTATAATTGTCGTGATAAAATTCCCTTCCCTATTCAGAATAACCTTTTGAAATTTATTTGCCAGCGGTGTTTCTGAAAGATGATTCAGCATTCGAATCTGTGCGTTGATTACATCAATGCCCTGATCATCCGATCCTATCTTAAGAATGAATTTTTCACCTGCGGAATTTTTGAGAAGAAAGTTCTCCTCGTCGTAACCGTTCAATGGTTTGATTTCCGCCGAAATATCATAATACTCTCTGACAATTTCCTTAACTTCTGCTTCTGTAAATGTCATTTTTTAATACAGATTTTTGTAAAGCTACCTATGAAATAATTTATCTACCCTGAAATTATGGCCTGATTCTTTCATGAAGTTTTCTGATACAGTTAATGAATCCCGGCCAATTCCCATCTACGTTCCGGAAATCCCTTTCCTCAGCATTCTGATTTTTCCCTTAGTTGTTATTTCCTTCACCTTTCAGTCCTTTCAGTTCCATCATTTCTCAACAACATCAAAATATGCGCTGCCGACCAACTGAAATTTGCTGCATTCAAAGCCTCTCCTGTTATCGGATGATAATTTTCATGAACCGGTCCATCGCCCAACATTCCCTCTGCATTTTGAAATAACCTGTTTACCATTTCATCCGCCAGTTTATCATAGCCATAATTTCTCAACCCTACAATTCCAAAATAAAACTGGTCTAACCAAACAGGTCCTCGCCAATAACCTTTCTTCGGATTAAACTTCGGGTGATCTGCTTCCAATGTAGGCAGCGGTACTTTGGTATTGAATTTCTTTTCATTTGCCATAATCTTTTCCACACCTGCAGCTTCCTCATTTCTTGAAATACCCGCCCACAAAGGAATCCATCCTTCGGGGCCCTCTGCCTGAATAAATTCCTCTTTCCCAATCAACCGGTCAAAATAATAACCGCTTTTGCTGTCAAAAAACCTTTCATTGATTTCCGATTTCAGTTTTCCTGCCTGTGTCTTCCATTGATTGGCTGCATCCTTTAAAGCAAGTTCATTGGCAATTTTTGCGAGGTATAATTTCTCTGCATACAGATAGGCATTCAAATCCACACTTTCCTGATTGAGCGACCAGGCATGTTCATTATTCTTCACCATGATGGCGCTGTCAAACCGGACTGCATTATCCATTCCACTTTCCCACGCTGCAGCAATTCTTGTTCCATCAGTTGAACCATATTCACACAATCCATTCTTATCATGATCACGGTTCGCGTACCACCATTTGTGATAAGTCACCAATTTTGGGTACATCTCTTCTAAAAATTTTTTATCGTGTGATTGTTCATACACTTTCCACACACTCCATGCTGCAAGCGGAGGTTTTGTATCCCGCCAGTTGTTTTCTGATTTGTCAGCATAAATACAATCAGCTATCATGCCATACTGATCCTGGTAGTCAAACATGCAACGGATATTTTCCTGTGCCAGCCATGGATTAAAGTAACTCAACCCCACTGCCTGTTTCCAGCTATCCCAACTCCACACTCCATAAAAACCCTGGTAATTCACAGATGGAAAAACCCCATCGTGATGAATGTCTTTGAAAGGGCTTCGCCAGTTGGTGTTCAGTGTTACCAAACATTTCACGGCAAGCCGCTTCAATTCTTGATTCAGATTATTTGTGTGTGAAAAATAATTGTTCAAATAACTATCCCACCGCGATTCATTTTTCTTTAACTCTTCAGTAAAAGATTGATATGCTGATTCAGGTTTTTTCTCGCCAATAGGGTAATATCCCTGCTCCTGCACGATGGAATAACTCCTTCCAAGCTGAATGGTTACTTCAGAAAATGAAGTGGAGTAAGAACTATCAGTTACCTGAATCGCAGGAATGTTGTTGCCGGTGTAACGAATGTAAAAACGATCTTTATTTTTGGGAATGTCAACGGTGACATCATTATCTTTTTTTAGTAGAATCGCGTTTTTCAATAAAACACTTCCCCAAAATCCGGGTTTGATTTTTACGGGTTGACTTCCCTCATTCTTTATTTCTGTACTAATCAGTGCCTGCCGGTTGGAAACAAAAATGAGTTGCATTGTGATTACCAGGTTTTCTGTCTCTAATTTCTGATACAGCAACCCCGGATAATAATGAGCCTCAGCATCTGCTTTGGAAAAGTCAACTTGTTTACCATTCTTTATCAGGGACAGTCGGGTAAAATTCTTTGACAACCATCTGCCGTTCATATCCATCACTAATGTACCCACAAATCCACCCAAATCTTTCTTGTCAGCAGGCAGTGCATAAGCATGCCACGCACCGAGGTCGCTAAAAACTGAAGGGAGAATATTACGCGAATTGGTAATTTTTGTTTTCAGATTTAAGACATCCGGATAGGAGAAACGCTGTGCATTTGACGTTTCAGTGATCAAAAATAACAGAGAGATTACCTGGATATTATAGAATAATTTTTTCATTTTTTTTTACTTAACCAGCCACGAATTACACAAATTGACATGAATAGATTTTGAGATTGAATATGAAAATCTCTATGGAAAATTTCATTCCTCAATTTTTATATCATTTTGATTTGTTCAAAATATTTTCACCTGCAAATACCGGCCTTAATGTAAACGAATACGAATAATTCCTGTAAGGCAATTCGTATTCAGCATGCGGCCTTGCCCCCCACGCATTATCACCACCCACACCCGACTGCGCATAATCAATATTCCACCAAATCAACGGATCATCATTCATGGAACCGCCGTGATTGTTCTCCGGTGCAAAACGGTCAAAATTCAAACGATCATAATTGAAATGGAGAATCCCGGTACTGATCAATGAATCAGCCACTGCCATCAAACCTGCACCCTGTTTATTGAACAACCCAACCCAACGGACGTCCGTTCTGTAACCGCTTTCCTGCGCTCTCGCATAGGGATGAAACAATGAATCGGCGGGCATTGCATACAATTCCACATCCGCTGCATATTTCCTGTCTGAATAATTATCAAACGGTCCGCGACCCAACCATTTTGCCTGATCAAATTCAGGATTCAATATGACACGCATCCCGAATCTGGGTAGTTCAGGCAATGATGAATCGCCGGCCAGCATGGTCACACTTACTTTTACATCGCCGTTGGCGTTTACCAAATAGGTTGCCAGGTATTTTGCATTCACAGAAGGCAATTCTTGAATGGTCTTTATTTTGTATTGCAGTTCATTGGAAGAATCCACCGTAAAGGAATCAAGCTTTGTATTCTCAAAAGCATGCTGCCATACTGCACAACGTATCTGCTGACTGTTGCCAATATCATTGTCTGTAGCCGCTCTCCAGAAATCCGGTTGCAATGATTTCTGAATGATTTGCTTTCCTTTTATTTCATATCCATTCAGCAGACCCGAAAGGCGATCAAACAAAACAGAAAATTGATTGCCTGTAATTTTCAGATTCCCTCTATCCTGTTCAGCCTTTAAAGGCTGAAACCCCAGGATGGCAGGTGTTTCCGAATTATCATAATATGGCAATCTGAACTGTTCTGTTGCCACGACAAAATGTTCAGGAACCAGCGGAGCAGATTCTCTGGTAATCGCTTCGAGGTTTAAGAAATACTCTGTTCGCGGTTGTATATCCAACTTCGGAAAAGGCAGGGAGATCACAGTTGACGCGCCCGGCGACAGATTGAATTGCGCCACTTCTCCCGATGCAATTACTTTTCCATCGGCTTTAATATTCCACCGGATGATATAATGATTCAAATCAGTAAAATCATATCGATTGGTGATTTTTATTTGATTGGGGCTGAAGGGTACACTTTCAAAATGTACATTCTGATACACCTTTTTCAATTCAAAAGCCTGCGGATGCGGCGAGCGGTCTGCAGCAAAAATAGCATCGGCAGGAAAGCTGGTATCACTTGTGGCACCCACAATGCCCATATCCCGGCCATAACCCCAGATATCCCTTCCGTTCTTATCCTTCATCCTAAAAGTCTGATCCACAAAATCCCAGATAAACCCGCCCTGCAACTGATCATATTTATAGATTAAATCCCAATCATCTTTCAGGTTACCACCGCTGTTGCCCATCATGTGTGCATACTCACATTGAATAAAAGGCTTATCCCGCCATTGCTTCACATACTCCTGCATCACACCAAGATTCTTATACATTGGCGGAATAATATCGGTGTATGGCGTACGTTGGGCTTCCTCATACTGCACGGGCCTTGTTTGGTCTTTCCCTTTTAAGTATTGATAGGTTGCAATAAAATTTTCACCAAAGCGGCTTTCATTTCCCAATGACCACGTAACAACACTTGTGAAATTCTTATCTCTTTCATACATCGCAGCCGTCCTCGCCAGATAAGCCTTCTTCCATTGGGGTTTATCTGACAAAGTTTTCAGCGGAGAAAAGCTCATGCCGTCACATTCGATATTGGCTTCATCCACCACATAGATTCCATATTGATCGCACAACTCATACCATTTTACATTGTTGGGATAATGGCTGGTACGCACGGCATTGATGTTGTACTGCTTCATCAGTTGAATATCTTTCAGCATCAGTTCCGGTGTTATCACGTTGGCTGTGTACATGTCATGTTCATGCCGGTTGGCTCCCTTGATTTTAATTGCCTTGCCATTCACCAGAAACAAACCATGTTTGATTTCAATACTTCTGAAACCAATTTTGTGCGCAATAGATTCAATAACCTTGCCTCTGGCATCCAGCAGGTTTATCACCATTGTATAAAGATTTGGTGTTTCCGCATTCCATTTTCGTACATTCATCACTGTTGTATGGAAATCAAAACTGTCTCTCGACAATTTTTCTCTTTTTGAATACAACAATTTTCCGGTGGCATCATCTGTCAGTTTTATCTGAACAGATTTTCTTAAATCCTCTTTTGTATGGCGCGTCATTGCTACTTTCAGGTCGAATATACCATTCCTGTAATGTTCATCCAACAGTGCTTTTACGTAAAAATCACGGACAGAAGTCTTGGGCCTGGCGACGAAATATACACTTCTTTCCACGCCACTCAGCTTCCACATGTCCTGCCCTTCGAGGTATGTGCCGTCACTGAACCGGAAAACCTGGAATGCTACAATATTTTTCCCGGGCTTCAAAAAAGATGTGATGTCAAATTCTCCGGGTGTTTTGCTGTCTTTGTGAAATCCCACATATTGACCATTGATCCACAAATAAAAAAATGAATTCACTGCACCGAAATGTATGAACACATTCTTTCCTTTCCAGTCACTGGGCAATACAATACTTTTTTTATAGGAACCTACCGGATTAAAATCTTTGGGAACATAGGGCGGATTCACCGGAATCGGGTATTCCACATCCGTGAAAATGTAAGAATCAAATCCTTCTGTCTGCCAGTTGGCCGGTACTTTGATTTCTTTCCAATAACTTACATCATAATCATTTTTGTAAAAATCCATCGGACGGTCAGCCGGTTTCTTAACAATATTGAATTTCCAGATGCCATCCAGAGAAAGAGTAAAAGGAGAATTCTTTCCTGCGGTTGCAGCAGCCTCAGACTGATAAGGAATAAACCACGCATGTGGCGTTACAGTATTGAGCGAAGGCATTTCAGGGTTTTCCCAGTCGTTCATTGCCGGTTGCGCCCGAAGAAATGAGCTGAAAAATAAAAGTGAAATAAAAAGCAGATCTCTGATCATCATCATTGATAAATGGTGAAATAAAAATTTAGAGAACCGGGCAACAGAATTGCCCGGTACCGTTGTCTAATTTTAGAGAAATATACTAACAATATATTTTATTGCACATCCGGATTATTGATGGTTTCCTTCAGTGGCAAAGGATAGAAAGCCTTATCTGCAGTAAAACTTCTGCCCGCTTCCTGCATATTCTGTTGCAGTAAACCCCATCTTCTCAAATCGTAATAACGGCTGCTTTCCAAAGTAAATTCCATCACTCTCTCGTGCATAATGGCTTTAAAAACATCTTCTTTGGAACTAATATTCAAAGACGGCATGTTTCCTCTTTTTTGCCTTAATTCATTAACCAAGTCTAATGCTTCTGCCGGTTTGTTCTGATCGTTCAATACTTCGGCATACAACAACATCACATCAGCAAGGCGCATCAGTGGAACGTTAATGGCATTGGAACGTCCGATACGATCACTTGATGCCGGTGTCCATTTTCTGAAAGCAATAGCGCCACTTCCATTACCAAACGTTTCGTCATAGGTCTGGCCATACACCCTCGGATTTTGGGGATCATTAAAATAACTATCTTCAAAAAATAGGGTTCCGTAGATTCTGGGATCATACAATCCACCTGTAGCCACCTTGCCCTCTTTTGTCATTTCATCGAGCAAACGTTGAGTTCCATAAATTTCACCATAACCTCCCAACTGCCAGGCTGTAACCCAATCACTCAGATAGGACCGGTAATATGCTCCATTGGATGCATCAGAAGTTTGTTGTAATTCAAAAATTGACTCCACGCCATTTTTAGTAGTACCGTTGAACATATCCCTGAAATCAGGATCTATACTGTATTCTCCTGAAGAAATTACATCACTGAAATTGGTAGCAGCTTCTGTGAGATATGCAGCGGCGTTGGCCTGATCTTCATCAGCACGGTAAAGACTCACCTTGCCGATATACACTTCAGCAGCACCTTTGGTTACCCTTCCCAATTCCGTGGCTGGTTGTTGGCTTCTCAGCGGAAGATCAGCTTCTGCGTCTCTCAGGTCATTGAGAATCATATCATAGGCATCTTTTCTTTCTGAAAGACCTTTGGGCAAATCGGCACCTCCTGTAGGAACTTTATCGCGAAGTATTATTTTTTCAAAGTTCGTCAGCAATTTAAAATGATAATAGGCCCTCAGGAATTTTGCTTCCGCAATGATTTGTTTTTTGGAAGCATCATCAATAGAACCTTCCGGCATTTTACCGACGCCTTCAATCACCTGATTCGCAAAATTGATTCCACGGTAATTATCTCTCCATAATAAATCTATAGCGTAGTTACCCGAAGTCCAGGAAAAGTTGTAATGCTCAGTCCACCAGGGATAGTTATTGGCATCAGGGCCAGGCACTACATAATCTTCCCTGTAAAATTCCCGTACAGAACGGGCTTCCACATAATTATCCCAGCCAACAAAATCTTCCAACTGAGAATAAGCAGCCGCCAGACCGGATAATGCTTTCTCTTTGGAAGTATAAAAATTATCAGTGGTCAACTGGTCAGGTGCATTCTGATCCAACACACTTTTCTTGCAGGCGCCGAATGTCGTTGCCAGCAAAGCAATGAAAATTAGAAATTTGATATTTTTCATTTTACTGTTTTTATTTATTTTGAAATGGACGAATTATTATTTTCATCAGTCATCCTTATTGCATTTTCTTTTTTCAACATTATCAGAGGCTGATTTGTAAACCTGCAATCCATTTTTTATTTTGAGGATACATCATTCTGTCCACACCGGTATTCAGCACATCAAACCTTCCAACTTCAGGATCTAATCCTGAATATTTAGTAATGGTAAACAGGTTTTGTGCGCCTACATAAACCCTGATTTTGTTTACATAGATTTTTCTCAACACATCAGAGGGAACAGTATATCCAACCTGAACCATCTTCATACGCAGGTAAGAACCATTTTCAAGGAAACGGGTAGATTCACGGGTGTTACCGTTAGGGTCACCCAACACTGCACATGGTACTGATGTATTTGTATTCTGTGGTGTCCATGCATTTAATGTCGTTGCAAGAAAATTACGTCCGGCTTCCATTCCTTCCAATTCAAAACGATTACCATTATAAATCTTATTTCCACCCACACCCTGAACAAATAAATTCAGGTCAAAATTTTTGTAATTGGCAGCTATGTTCAATCCATATTCAATCTTCGGAAACCCTGATCCCTGGTAGGTTTTATCTGACTCATCTATCACACCATCACCATTTGCATCTTTGAATTTGATATCTCCTGCTTTAGCATCAGGCTGCAAAGGATCGCCGTCTTTATTTTTATAATTGGCAGCAAATGCATCACTTTGAAAAATACCAATATCCTCGTACAGATAGAAAGCACCAATCTCCTTACCTACCATCGTTTGAGTAGGAATATGGTCAGTACCAAACTTCAGACCTGTACCATACAACGTCTGTCCAGCATCAGCCAGTTGAACTACTCTATTACGCACATGAGAAGCTGAACCTGTAAAAATAATATTCCAGTCTTTCTTTCTGAGATTATAGGTCAGTTCCAGTTCTATTCCCTTGTTGGCAATCTTACCTACATTAAGAATCGGATTATCTACACCGGCAGACGGCGGAACTTCCTTGGTAATAAGTAGTCCGTCTGTTTTATTATCAAAGTAGTTTATGGAACCGGATAGTTTATTATTCATCAATGCAAAATCAAGTCCTATATTGGTTGATTTACTGGTCTCCCATTTCAGGTCACGGTTTTGCAATGTATAACTTGCAGAACCCGGCCATGGTGTAGCGCCTGAGCCCTGAACATAACCACCGGAATAATCATTGACAGTCACAATCAAAGCCTGGTGGTCATAATATCCGAGTGCTCCTTCATTTCCGAGTTCACCATAGCTGGCCCTTAGTTTTAATGCATTCAGCCAGGTCACATTATTCATAAAAGATTCTTTACTGATGTTCCATCCCATGGCCACAGAAGGAAAAACTCCAAACCTGTTATTGGCACCGAATACGGAAGAACCATCCCTCCTCACTGTAACCTGTGCCAGATACTTTCCATCATAATCATAATTGACCCTGCCGAAGGTTGAAAGCCGTACATATTTGTTATTGGAACCGGCAGCAGAAAAGGTACCTCCCAGTCCGGCATTGATTGTATTAAAATTGGGATCAGAAAATCCACCGGCCACTTCCTTCTCTACAATACTACCATTCACTACAGAACGTATGACAGTCTTTCCATCGGCTGTCACACTCAGATATTCATTGGTTTTCTGCAGAGCAGAATATCCGGCAAGTAAATCAATATGATGCCGGTTGATATTAAACTTATAATTAAGCAGGTGCTCCATCAACTGTTCCTTATAATTGGATCGGCTATTGTACACATAAGGATATGACACAGCCGGATCATTGGCATTGGCACGAAACGGAGGATGGTGCGCATAGTCAAAACTGTTGGCAGAAATGTAACTGAGATTGGCTGTATAAGAAAGCCCTTTGTATAATTTCAATTTTATTTTCAGGTTGTCTGATAAATATTGTGTTTTGGTATTCCCTTCCATAAAATGCTGATAGCCCACAGGATTCTGAAATTTAGGAAGTCCATTTACAGTAAGTGCATAGCCATAGGGTTCTGCCGGATCAAATACAGGCAGAAGCGGAGACTGAAAATAAGCGTCTCTCAGGTCAAACTGAAAAGGAGTGGATTTAATATCAGAATACAAAAATATGTTTTCAACACTGAGGATACCCTTATTCAAACTATTTACGGAGCGAATGGATTTTTTTCCAAAATCAGAACCGATAAGTGTTCCACGTTCATCATTCAGATCGGCACTCAGACTGTAGGTCACATACTCACCTCCCCCACTGACACCCAGGCTGTAATTCTGTGCATTACCTTGCCGGTTTATCAAGTCTTGCCAGTTGGTATTCACTCCTGTATTTGTTGTAATGTAATCCGGAAGTGGTGTAATTCCTGCATTTTCATACATCATCTTATGTACCTTTTTGTAACCTTCTGCATCCAGAAGATCATACTTCTTTACAGGATTTACCAGACTGTAATAACCACTGAAATTGATAACCGGTGCGCCTTTCTTTCCTTTTTTGGTATTGATGAGAATAACTCCATTTGCACTGTTAGTACCATAAATTGCGGCAGCAGCGCCGTCTTTCAACACTTCAATGGATGCAATATCATCATTAGAAAGATAATACGGATCGCCAGGCGTTCCGTCTATTATATACAATGGTTGGTGGCCGCCAAAGGTACCGATTCCTCTAAGGCGTACATCCGACATCTGGCCCGGGTTGCCTCCCGGACTGGTGATATTTAATCCAGCTACTTTTCCCTGTAATGCATTAATAGGGTTGTTGGTAGCCATCTTCTCAATGGCATCTCCTTTTATGGAAGAAACAGCGCCGGTCACATCACTTTTCTTTTGGGTGCCATAAGCTACTACCACCACTTCTTCCAGAGATTTGTTCTCCCTTGAAAGCTGCACCCTGACAGACGACCTGCCATTAATAGCCTCTTCTTTGGAAATATATCCCACCATAGTAATCACCAACACATCATTCGGAGATGCATTGATGGTAAAATGTCCATCTGCATTGGTCATGGTAGCAGTTTGGCTGTTTTTTACCGCCACGCTGGCGCCCTGTACAGGGTTTCCGGAATCATCATAGACAGAGCCGGTCACTTTGCCCTGTTGGGCAATAGAAGAAAATGCAGTGACACAAATGAGAAATAAGGCAAGAGAAATTGCCTTTAAAAGCTTTTGGCTTTTCAAATACAGATGTCGCATGATCATAAATAATTTGTTTTTGGGTAATGATTTTTCAAGACTGCCAAACCATGTCAGGTCAGTATTGAATCTTTTGAGACGATAAACTTAGAGAGAGAAATAGGAAAAAAAATTTTCAGAACACCTACAAAACCTATAAACCCACCTCTACATAACCTCTACAAGGGAGGGTTTTTAACTTAAACAGGAGAAGGAATAAGAAATATTTTGTATGCGTTCCGGAGACAGGTGTTGAATAAATTTCTAATAGATAGCAAAATTACGAAAATAAAAAAGTAAGCTATCGGGCCATCGCAAGCTGGTGGGGAGTGTACAAAACGAAAGACTGATTACAATCGAATTGGGAATACACCTATGGGAAGTGGTGTTATGATTTTGAGAAAGCTATCGTTTACTTTCTTATTCGTTTCTGAATTACCTTCAGAATAATTTTAAATGTTTGCTGGCAGAGGAAAGTAAAACTACGAAGTATCGATACTTTCATTAATATCCTAATATAAAAAACAGGATATAGTTTTTTTTACCTCACCAGGGTTTTCCCCCTTAAAACGACCTGATAAACTCATTGAGATCTTCTTTCTGATTAAGGCCAAAGTGTTTGCGAAGGCGATAACGTGCCATCTCTACCGACTTTACAGAGATATTATTAAAAGATGCAATTTCTTTGGAGGAAAGATTGAGACGGATTTGCAAACAAAGCTTCTGCTCATTCTCTGTAAGGTCTGGAAATTTCTGAAGCAGATGAAACAGAAAATCGGACTGAGCCTGACCGGTATTCATTTCAAATCCCCGGTTTTCCAGATTCTGTTCATATTGTTTCATGAAATTCCGGATTAGCTTTTTTTACTCTGTCTGAACGTCATTTCTGCTATCTGCTTTTGATACAAAGTCTTCCAACGATTTGATAAAATCATGTACAAGGTCATTGCTGTGTGCCACAAAGAGTGCATAGTCTTTCAGACTGGTATTTTTATAATCCAGTTTTGAACTTAAATTTTCTTTTTCCATAATGGAACTCTCGAGTTCTCTTTTGAGCATCAGTTGTTTCATTGCCTCCCGTTCCTTTTCTTTTTCTCTTTTATGCCTTAGCCTGCTATAGGCCAGCATCGCAATGATGATAAGCAGCATGATACCTGCAATCAGTGCATACAATTGAAAATTCCGTAACTCTTTCTGGGCCTTGAGTTCATTGATTTTATTTTCCCTTTCGCGGGTTTCTCTTTTCAGATGCTGTGCAGCGATTACCTCACTTTTATTTCGTGAAATAATCTCATTGCCCACACTCGTGTATTCCTGAAGATTTTGATATGCTTTTTTGTAATCGCCTGTAGCCTCATACAATAATGCTGAGGTATGCAGGTTGTCCATCAGTTTTTCCTTTCGTGTATTGGACGTGGATTTATTGATCAAAGCCCTTGCCTGTTGCAACAAAGAGTCTGATCTTTTGTAGTCCTTTGTCTTTAGATAGGAGAAAGCCATTTGGTTCAATAATTCTGCCATTCTTAATTCATCTCCACTGGCAGATACCAATGGCATTGCACGATTAAAGAGTGAAATAGCTTTAGAGTAGTGGCCACGATTGTTTTCACTGATTCCCATATTATTCAATACGGCAGAAGTCATTGTGCTCATATTGTGCTGTTGAGCCAGATTCAGTGATTTTTCAAAATAGAAATAGGCAGAATCATTATTAATCATCATCTGAAAAACCAACCCTACAGCATTAAGTGACACTGCTACTTTTTTCTGGTACTTCAGTTGTGCATACATCTTCGTTGCCTTTTCATGGTAATCCAGGGATAAGTTGGGATTCTCAGAATCGTAAAATATCCATCCCAGCATGGTGTTGGTTTCAGCAATACCGGAATCACTTTTCAATTCCGAGAAAATATCCATTGCATTGTAGGCATATTGTAACGCCTGATCGTAACTGTCATTATACAAATACCCTTCAGACAATCTGAGTAATGAAGCAGCCTGCCAATATTCGTTGCTGTTCTTTATTGACAGCAAATAGGCTTCATGGGCTAAAGTGAGCGCTTCATTTGTAGAGTCACGGTTGAGCAATAAAGCCTTTTCATTTAATGATTTTATTTTCTCAATATCAGTTGACCGGGAATTTGAAGAAAAAAATTCTTTTTGAGCAAAAGAGAAAAAAGGTAACAGTACCAGAGACAAAACTATTAACTTCATCTGCAACCCGTCCTTAAAAATATTTCTGTTACCAAAAATCATTAAATACATTTTAGTTCCTGAAGAAATAATTCACTTTCAGGGCGACAAATTAACCACTTTTATTCTTTGTATCTCCATCAAAAAGTGTCTAAGTTCAGGACACACCGGGTAAAATAGCAAACACTACATTTTTTTCATTATTATAATATTCTACTTAATAATCGGATATAAAGGGAAAGAGTATTAAGAAAGTGCGGGTTCTTTGAGGTTATCTTAAGATGCATCCCCAATCTGGCAGTCATCGGATTTTCGCATGATGTAACTTCCCGGTCGGTGAAAGACACCCACCGATAGTAAGTTCTACAAGCGGGGGTCTACCTGACTGCGAAACGCCATTTCGGGTTCGGAATGCACCTTTTTCATATTTAAGGAAATTATTCCTTTGAAAACTATTATTATCAATATTTTCACCTGAATGCATCCATTGCTTTCGTAGGCTTGCCTGTATTATCAAATGCACCAAGCGTATAACGCTTCCAGTTATCGTACGCCTCGGGCTCCCAATACAACACACCCAAACCTTCGTTGTTACCTACAGACTTTACTTTCGAAATCAAATCTGTCAAAAACATATTTGATATTTCCGGCTGATCCCATGGCATTCCGCACTCCACTATCATCACCTGTTTGCCATATCGTGCTATCATATCCTTCATATTTTCAAGACACTGTTCATTCAGCCTTTCCCAATTCGAAACGGTAGGATATAATGACATTCCAATCACATCAAATTTTGCGCGTTGACCGGTCAGGCCATCAAATACCCATCTGAAAAGATTATTGTCAAATCCGTTGGAAACATGCACTATGACTTTTGCCTCCGGAAATACTGATTTTACGGATTCATATCCTGCATTGATAAACTGAGCAAAATGATCCATACTAACAGACGCTTTCCCTACAGGCCAGAGCATGCCGTCATTGACTTCATTTCCCACCTGTACCCAATCAGGTGAGATTCCTGCATTTTTCAATTGAAGCATTACCTTTCCGGTATAGTCAACCATCGCTGATTTCATCTCGTCAAAATCCATCCCCTGCCATGCGGCCGGAATAAATTGCTTTCCGGGATCAGCCCATGTATCACTGTAGTGCAAATCTATCATAATACGAAACCCTGCTTTTTTTGCACGGACGCATTTAGCAACTACATCTTCTGTGGTATTATATTCCGTTGAAGGATTTACCCATACACGAAAACGGACTGTATTCATACCTAAATCTTTCAGAATTTGAAAGATGTCTTTCTCATTTCCTTCATGATCATAAAATCTACGTGCACTATCCTCCATTTCTGATACCCAACTGATATCTGCACCCTTTGCAAAAAACATTTTATCTTCGGTCGTAACAGTTTTCTTGCACGAAGTGAATGTCATGCAAAGTATCGAAACAATCAATATTTGAAAATTAAAAATAGCTCCGTACATAAACACAAATTTAAGTGGCAGGGAATGTAAATTGCCTCATTATAGAAATTAATCAAGACAAAAAAAAGATAACATGACATATCCACCCATTCCAATAGGATTAATAGCTGTATTTATTGTTTATATCAGATAACTTATTTTATTCAAAAGAGACATGAAAAAACTTAAAGTCGCATCATTTACAGCTTTATTTTTCCTTGGCATCCGGATAGTTAATTATTTTTTCATACTAAAATAACCTTTGGTGCAATTTGTATAATTTGACTGATCAAATTGAGTTTTGAAAAGGTGTAATGAACTAAAAATGAAAATTTCACTTTGGGCCATAGGGAAATCACACGATCCGCAATTCAAAAAAGCCATTGAGGAATTCAGCAGCCGAATCGGGCACTACTTTCCGGTGGAGTGGAAAATTTTCCCATCTCCAAAAATTACTTCCATTATAGAATTGATGGTAGCGGAAACCGAAATGATCCTTAATGCCATTAAACCGGGGGACTTTCTGGTAGCGCTGGATGAACGTGGTAAAGAAATGGATTCAACCGAACTGGCTTCTTTCATTGAAAAGCAATCTTTTCAAAGCGTAAAAAATCTTGTTTTTGTAATCGGCGGCGCTTACGGATTTCAGAAGGAAATGCTGTCAAAGTGCAGGTTTGTATGGAGCCTTTCCAGACTCACATTCCCACACCAGTTGGTACGGTTGATACTGGCCGAACAGATTTACAGAGCTTGTACCATTATCAGAAATGAAAAGTACCATCATTCCTGACAATTTTTTGTAGGTTTGGCCACTTCAAAATAAAGTATGACACTCACCGTACTCATTATAGCCATTACCGTCATCGTATCTTTAGCTGCCTTCCGTTCAAGGAAGGTGGTGGATGATCTTATTTATTACCCTGCAGTTATCAACAGCAGAAAACAATATTTCAGATTTATCACCTACGGATTTATCCATGCAGACCTGATGCATCTGATCTTTAATATGTATGCCTTTTATTTATTCGGAGAGTTTATTGAAAAGGCATTCATAACCCTGTTTGGTGAAACGGAAGGCAGGTTATTTTATGTCTTACTTTATGTATTGGCGTTAATAGCTTCAGTGATTCCCGATTATTCCAAATACAAAAACAATTACCAATACAGAAGTCTGGGCGCTTCGGGTGCTGTATCGGCTGTTGTATTTGCATTCATCCTTTTGAATCCTTTGCAGGGAATAGGATTGATTTTTATTCCTGTATTTATTCCCGGATTTATTTTTGGAATTCTTTACCTGGTCATTTCCTATTTTCTGGGAAAGAAAGGTGGTTCGTCCATTAACCATAATGCCCATATTTGGGGTGCGATTTTCGGTATTATCTACCTGATTGTATTCAGCAAATTATTTTCTCATTATCCTGTGCTGGAGAGTTTTATAGAACAGGTGAAAAATATGCGGATGGACCAGCTGTTTCAGACTATTCAATAGAAATTCTGACAACCCTTTTTGTTGCTTCAGTTACTCTGAACCTATTGTCTATACGGAAACCAACTATCCACAAAATCCGTTTATCAGACTCTATCACCCAAATCTTTTCTTTCTGAAGTACCGACAATTTACGGTCAATAAAAAACCGGCTGAGTTTTTTCTTCTTCTGCATTCCCAACGGATATAAATAATCGCCCTGCTTCCACGGCCTTAACAATAATGGAAATTCTATCTCCTTACTGTCCAATAAAGCGACTTCAGAATTTTCGGAAAAAGAATCACCATGATGCCATTCTAATTCTTCAATTTTTATTTTTCCATCCCTGAAATCAACACGCTTTTCTCCTTTCTGAATAAGGATATGGTTGGCTTCTTCATTTTTAAGCGGGGCAATAATGAGCCATTCCCGGTTGCGGATAATTCTGTGCGTGGAAGATGAAATAAACCGGCCGCTTTCAGAATGAAGCAACTTCATCACCTCTCCCAACTGTGTGGCATGAAAATTAAATTCCTTTATAATTTCATACAAAATTGACGGGAGCGCCTTTGTCTTTAATAATTTCAACACAGGTAAAGCAAATTCATTTCCATTTCTTACAAAAAGCTTTTTGCACTTCTGTTCAATCGCTTCATCATAAATGATTTTCATTTCATGAAATTTGTTGATATTGGACAGTAAATTTTCTTCCACAGCAGGAAATACTTTCTTTACTTCGGGAATCAACTGATTTCTGAAAAAATTGCGGGTATATTTATCCGACAGATTGGATGAATCTTCAACAAACTCAAGATTATTTTCACTAACAAACAGATTGATTTCTTCCCTGGTAGCAAACAACAATGGACGGATGATATTCTTATTCTTTACCGGAATTCCCTGCAAGCCGTCAATTCCGGTTCCTTTGAAAAAATTCATCAGTAAAGTCTCAATATTGTCATTGGCGTGATGTGCTGTAACAATCCAGGCCTTACGATTGCCGGAAGACAATTGCCCGGCAATTTCATGAAACCAGTCATATCTCAGTTGGCGTGCAGCAACCTGAACAGAAATCTTATTTTCTTCTGCAAACCGGGCAGTATCAAACTTTTTGACGTGAAACGGTACTGAATAATGATTTGCAAGATGGGTTACAAACGCTTCATCCCTGTCGCTCTCCTCCCCTCTCAATTGAAAATTGCAATGCGCTATTTCAAAATTAAACCCGCACTGATGACAAAGTTCGCACAGTACCACAGAATCCCTGCCTCCGCTCACTGTCAGCATCAACATATCTCCCTTTTCAAAAAGATGATGTTCTTCAATAAACGATTGAAAGCGCTTAGTCAGTGTCATGCGACTTTATGTTAAGGCTGCAAATTTCAGATAAAAAAATTGTTTGAGTTAAAAGACAAATTTTCAGTAACGGAAGCAATGTATTAAACTTCAGAAAAGGGAATACTTAATCTTTCCTATATCAAATGCACTTTTTATTCTTCCAGTTCTTCCAGGGCTGCTCTCAATTCACCGGCGGCGTGACGGTCATTTTGTTCAATTGCTACTGATATCCCTTTTTTATATACTTCTATTGCCTTTGAAGGAATATTTTTCCTCTCCAGCAACTTTCCCAAATGATAATAAGAACCCACATATCCGGGATCTGTACTCAATATTTCCCTAAAGAGTAATTCGGCCTCATCATCATTGCCCGTTTTGATGTATTCCAATGCCAGCGCGTGTTTCAGAAAAAAATCACCCGGCGATACTGCAAGCATTTCTTTAATCTTTTCCTTCCTGTCCATCAAATACTTTTTTTCTTTTTTTATCCTTAGTATCTTCGCACACCTAAAAAGTGATACATGAAGATATTAGTCTGCATTAGTAAAACACCGGATACCACTGCAAAAATAACCTTCACCGATAATAACACGAAATTCAATGAGAATGGTGTTCAGTTTATTCTCAACCCTTATGATGAATGGTACGCCCTGGTCCGTGCAATTGAATTGAAGGAGAAAGATCCATCCGTAGTGCTGCACCTGGTACATGTAGGTCCTGCAGAGAATGATGCCATCATACGAAAAGCGCTTGCACTGGGTGGTGATGAATCCTTCAGAATCAACGCAGAACCTGCAGACGATTATTTCACTGCCAGTCAGATTGCCAATCTGGCCAAAGAACAGCAATATGATTTGATATTTACCGGAAAGGAAACCATCAGCTACAATGGCGCTTCCATTGGAGGAATGGTGGCAGAGTTTCTGGAAATGCCCTATATTTCATTGGCAACCAAATTTGAATTAAACGGTACTACCGCTACCATTACACGAGAAATTGAAGGCGGCGAAGAAGTGGACGAAGTTAACTTACCCGTTGTAGTTAGTTGTCAGAAAGGAATGGCAGAGCAACGTATCCCGAACATGCGTGGTATTATGGGTGCCCGCACCAAGCCTTTAAAAGTTTTAGAACCCGCTGCCACTGATTCACTGACAACTGTAAAATCTTTCGAACTGCCACCGCAAAAAGAAGGTGTCAAAATGATCCCTGCAGACAATCCTGAAGAATTAGTCAGATTGCTTCATGAAGAGGCAAAAGTTATTTAACAAAAAAACTTACCTAAAAGATTATTATGAGTGTTTTAGTATTTCTTGATCAGGCCGACGGACATATTAAGAAAAGTGCATTGGAAGCCGCTTCCTACGCTTCAAAAATTGCGGAGCAAACAAGTTCAGAAGGAATAGGCATCGTACTGGGCGAAGTAAAAGACGATTTGCCCGCTTTGGGCCGGTACGGATTAAAAAAGGTCATACATGCAGCGGATGCACGGTTGAATCAATTTGATGATGAAATTTACACTGTCATCATTGGCAAAGTGGCACAGGACTCCGGTTGTAAAATCATTGTATTCTCCAATAACTTCAACGGCAAAGCCATTGCACCCCGTCTTTCTGTAAGACTTAAAGCAGGATTGGTAAGCGGTGCAGTAGGTTTACCGGATACTTCATCCGGTTTTGTCGTAAAAAAATCAGTGTTTAGTGGTAAAGCCTTTGCCAATGTAGAAATAAAGACCAACATAAAAATTATAAGCCTGAATGCCAATGCTTATAAGGCTTCCGAAAGTGAAGGCACAGCCACTGTTGAAAATATTTCACCGGAAATTCCTCAGGGAAAGGTAACCGTGAAAGCAGTTAATGTCGTAAAAGGTGAAGTACCTCTGGCAGAAGCTGAACTCGTGGTAAGTGGTGGCCGCGGGCTGAAAGGGCCGGAAAACTGGGGAATCGTAACTGACCTTGCACACGCGCTCGGTGCTGCTACTGCATGTAGCAGGCCTGTGAGCGATAGTGACTGGCGTCCACATCATGAACACGTTGGACAAACCGGGCTTACCATTGCACCCAATTTATATATTGCCATTGGAATTTCAGGCGCAATTCAACACCTGGCCGGGGTTAACAGAAGCAAGACGATCGTGGTTATCAATAAAGACCCCGAAGCACCCTTCTTTAAGGCTGCTGATTATGGAATAGTCGGAGATGCTTTTGAGGTAGTTCCCAAGATCACGGAGGCAGTGAAGAAACTGAAAGGATAAAGATGGAAATTTTGAGTTTTCTAACTTTGTCTTTAAATGAATAAAAGGTGAGCGAGATGAAGAAAATAGAATTGGAAATTGTGGCATTGTCGCATAGTATTACACAGACACATTCCTACGCTGTCGTACTGGGCGAAGTAAACGGTTTAAGGAGATTGCCCATTGTTATTGGCGGTTTTGAAGCACAGGCAATCGCGGTCGCATTGGAAAGAATGAAACCAAGCCGCCCATTGACTCACGATCTGATGAAAAACTTCATGTTGGCATTTAATATCGATCTTCACGAAGTCATCATCAATGATTTACAGGAAGGAATTTTCTATTCAAGGCTTGTATGCTCTACTGAAAATGAAACAGTAGAAATTGATTCCCGCACTTCGGACGCAGTAGCCCTTGCTGTACGATTCGGATGCCCCATCTATACTTATGATCATATACTTGAAAGCGCAGGTATTGTAAAAGAAGAAGATGAAGCTGAAAAAAAAGTTGTCGTTACCCACGATGATTCTTCAGAAAATGATTTGAAAAAGATGTCTGTAAAAGAGTTGGAATCATTGCTTGCAGAGGTGTTAGAACATGAAGACTATATCAGGGCTGCCTCCATCAGAGATGAAATCAACAGCCGCAGAGGCTCGTGATTTTCACAAATAAATTCTAACTCAGTGGTAGTATTTCCAAACTGTAAAATCAACCTCGGATTGCAAATACACGGGAAAAGAGAGGATGGCTATCACAATCTGGAAACTGTCTTTTATCCTCTACCCTTTTATGATGCCCTGGAAATCGTAAAACACCCTGTTTACTCATTTAATACAACAGGTCACGATTGTGGAAATCCAGAAAACAATCTGTGCACAAAAGCCTATCATCTTATCCGGAATGAATTTCCTCAACTTTCCAATATTCAAATGCACCTTCACAAAGCAATTCCTGCAGGAGCAGGTCTAGGAGGCGGCTCCTCGGATGGTGCGTATGCTCTGAAACTTTTGAATGACCTGTTCAACCTGGACATTGATGATAAAAAACTATCGGCATTCGCTCTGAAATTGGGTAGTGACTGTCCGTTTTTTTTATTAAACAAACCATGTCTTGCCAGAGGACGTGGTGAACTCCTGACTGAAATCTCTATCAACCTGAAAGGTTTTTTTATAAAACTGGTAATGCCCGGAATCCATATATCTACACAAAAACTCTTTCAGAAATTATCTCCTCCCAAACACACCACTTCCGTCTCAGAGGCCATCCTAAAGCCAATTCAGGATTGGAAATATTTTTTGGGAAATGATTTTGAAGGAGAAGTATTCCAAATGCATCCGGTATTAAGAAAAATCAAAGAAAGACTCTATGAAGATGGCGCTGTCTATGCATCTATGAGTGGGACAGGCAGTACCATGTATGGCTTGTTCAATGCAAAACCTGACTATACCCAAAAAGAAGAGTTTCCTTCAAAATGGTTAGCCATTTAACACAACCGCATTAGTTAAAAAGAAATTGGTATCTTTGACACAATTTATGAGTGTGATTCTTTTACCATCTTTTCTTTCTCTCAATCTGGATTTCCTGGACCATCAATAGGTGTTGGTCAATTTTTGGGTCACAATTCAACATTTTTTTAATTCCTAAATTATTACAGTCATGACTGTTCAATCATTATATTCAACCGATCAATATATCGAACTTGAAAACCAGTTTGGTGCTCATAATTACCACCCTTTACCGGTTGTTTTGGAACGCGGAGAAGGCATCTACGTGTGGGATGTAGAAGGCAAAAGGTACTTTGATTTCCTCAGCGCCTACTCTGCAGTTAATCAGGGCCATTGCCACCCCGCCATTATTAACGCTTTAATCACTCAGGCAAAGAAACTGACTCTGACCAGCAGGGCTTTTCACAGTGAAGCCCTTTCCAACTTTACAAAATATATTACCGGATACTTTGGCTATGACAAGGTACTTCCTATGAACAGTGGTGCAGAAGCGGTGGAGACTGCTCTGAAACTTTGCCGCCACTGGGCATACAGACTAAAGAAGGTTGAAAACGATAAAGCAAAAATCATTGTATGCGAAGGGAACTTTCACGGAAGAACGCTTGGCATCATTTCATTTAGCTCAGAGCCCGATACCCGGAATGATTTCGGCCCCTTCCTTAAAGGATTTGAAGTAATCCCTTACAATGATCTGGATGCATTGCAAAAAGCGCTTCAGGATCCAAATACTGCCGGATTCCTGGTTGAGCCAATTCAGGGAGAAGCCGGAGTAAATGTTCCGGATGAAGGCTATCTGACCGCAGCAAAAAAACTTTGCAAAAAAGCAAACGTACTCTTTATGGCAGATGAAATCCAGACAGGCCTCTGCCGCACAGGCAAACTGCTATGCTGTGATCATGAAAATGTGCGTCCCGATATTCTGATTCTAGGTAAAGCATTAAGTGGTGGTACGCTTCCCATGAGTGTGGTGCTGGCTGATGATGAAATCATGCTTACGATCAAACCAGGGGAACATGGAAGTACCTATGGCGGGAACCCACTTGCCTGCGCTACTGCTATCGCAGCACTTGAAGTTTTGAAAAATGAAAACCTGGCTGAGCAGGCTTCAAAATTGGGTGAGATTTTCAGGAAGGAGGTCAGAAGTTGGCACTCCCCTCACATAAAACTGATCAGAGGTAAGGGGCTTTTAAATGCATTGGTGATAGACCATCCGAAGGAAGATGCAGCCTGGAATTTATGCCTGGAATTGAAGAACAATGGATTGCTTGCCAAGCCTACTCATGGGGATAAAATAAGGCTTGCACCACCACTGGTCATCAATGAAGACGAATTATTGGAAGCCTTGAATATTATCCGAAAGAGTTTGAAAGTCCTATAGGTCTTATCAGAAACTGCCTGATCATTTCAATCATAGAGGAGTAAAAAAAATCGCCGCATAGACATGCGGCGTTTTGTTAAGAACCAGTAAGGTTCTGTAACCCCCAAAGAAAACATCTTATAATTATTTTGCTGGTATCACTTTGCTATAAAAATTTAAAACTTCGTCATTCCGGTTTAAATTATAAACCGTTTGCAGGTTGAGGTCAAATTGATATTGAAATCCATCCCTTTGATCAGGTGTTGATTTATTCATCCTAATAGTAAAAACTAACAGGACTCAGGATAAAACTACCTCGCGGGAAAAGGAAATAAATTTTGAAATCTTCAATTATTCTATTCAATCGCCATGTAAAGTTTCGGTTCATATTTGTCGTTTAAATTTCCGAATTTTTATTACCGGCTCTTCTCAGAATGGGAGGATTATAGAGGTAAACTGATAAAAGAAATAAGCAATTTTCAGTTTGATAGTGCAAACATAAAACCCAATTCTAGTTTTTGCAAGACCGTAAAATTACTGAAGCAAATTGATTTAAATATTTCTATTAAAATATAATAACATCAAAATTTCATTTATTATTTTTATACATTTAATAATATTTTTTAAACATATTACTGATTATTTTTCAAAATAATTATTTTAAATGATCTGGTTCGCATAATAAATTTACTATCTAAGTATTCTGGATCGAATCTGACCTCTTTGTTCTCAATTCTGAAATTTAAAGGCTTGAATATACTACAAGCTTACACTTTTGACTGCCATATTTTCATACAGTACAAATAGTAGTTCCGGATCTTATCCATAGCGAAAGATCAAAATTGACATTTCCTCATCGTTCATATAAACATTCTTATTAATCTTTATTAAATCAGAATTTAATTCTTAATTAATATTTATATTAAACTCAAAACCTGTTATTTATAAGATAATATATAACAATATCATATTGTTCCACGATAAGAGAAAAAGATGGTACATTTCTTTATCTTTATCTTAAATTGATTATAAACTTTAAGTTCTTATGTTTTGTATTAAAATACAGTAAATCATTATTTTATAATGATAATTAATCGCTAAATATTATAGTATATATATGGTTTACAAATTTTAGCTGTTTGCTACTAATTTTAGTCGTAAAAAATGATCTTTTTTCTTTGCCTCTCCTCTCCTATTTTTACATCATGAAAAAATTAGCTTTGGGAGTTCTTTGTATAATAGTCATTATGTCATGTACCACTCCCCGCGCCCTGGAATACCAGACTTATCACAATTTTAGAATCCAAAGCCTTGGTTTCAATAAGTCAACCGTTTCACTTGATCTGGAGTATTACAATCCCAATAATTTCGGATTACAACTAAAGAATACAGATCTGGACATTTTTATTAATGGCAATCTGCTGGGCCATAGCACCTCAGATTCTTTGATCCAAATCCCCCGGAGAGGTAAGTTTATTTTGCCCGTTAAATTTGATGTGGATATGCAGAATGCCTTTAAAAATGCTCTTAATACTTTCCTGGGAAAAGAAATTACAGTAAAACTTGCTGGAAAAATTAAAGTGGGAAAAGGGAATGTATTTATGTCGTTTCCTTTGAATTATGAAACCAAAGAAAACTTCTCAATTTTCTGATTTCAATTGTATGACTTTCCTAAAAGAATCCAATAGAAATTAAGTTTCAAAAAGAGGAAGCCCTTCTGAAATAATCTAGCTTTTGGTAGTATTCAGGCTATATACTGAGAAGAATTTACTATAAAAAAAGGAATCTTTTTTCTCTTACTTCCCGGATGTACCGTCTGTCTTACTGACTTTCAGAGGCACATGCCGGCACGATTTAGGCAACCGGTTATAAGCTTCTGGGTCTGCACTTACATCATCTGCATCATACCCGAGATTGGCAATTGCTGTTTTTATATTTTCAATATTCGTACGGTCTGTGTACCATTGAACTGTTACCGTATGTCTTCTAAAATTTACATTAGAGGAAGCAACCCCGTATTCACGGCTCAGATAGTTTTCAATTCTCTCCTTGCATGCCTCATCTTGGGCACCAGGAATGCTGATTACTGTCTTCTGTATAGCTCTTTTCTGAGCTGAAAGCTGTGCGGGGGTAACAATAAGGAACAAAACAAATATGGATAAGGCCCTCATCATAAGTTATCTATTTACGCAAATTTACCCCATTCAGCAGGGTTTTCTCTCCAGTTTAACAACACATTTTCGTCTTCTGATTGGATATAATTTAGCTCAGTGGCCAAACGGATCAGTTCTTTATAGCTTGTCAGTGATATCAATTTAATTTGCCGCTCTTTAAAAGCCGCATCAGCAACATCAAAGCCGTAATTAAATACTGAAACCATTCCATCAATCCCTAATCCCGCTGCGATCAATGCATCGGCTGCCTGAAGGCTGCTTTTGCCCGTAGATACCAGGTCTTCCACCAGAACTACCCTTTTCCCTTTTTCAATGTTGCCCTCAATCTGATTGCCCATTCCATGTTCTTTAGGTTTACTTCGGACGTAAATAAACGGCAATTTCAACTGATCAGCTACCATTGCTCCCCAGGGTATTCCGGCAGTAGCAACACCTCCAATAATCTCAGTATCGGGAAATGATGTGAATATTACATCACACAGTTCTGACTTAATAAAATCTCTTACAAAAGGGAAGGATAAGGCCTTACGATTGTCACAATAAATCGGACTCTTCCAGCCACTTGCCCAGGTAAAAGGTACAGCAGGATTTAATTTTATTGCGTTTATTTGGAGTAGCTTTTGAGCGATTGCCTTTTGATTGGTCATGCTGCAAAAATAGACATTATGAACAGACTTAAAATTTACTTTAATAATACCCCATTAATCCTTGCTGAGGAGAAAGAGATTGATTTGTCGGAAAAGGGAGAGCCGGTTATTCATTTCCAAAAAATACACGGAGGAGGATTAAATAAATATCTCGATCAAATGTGGCAGCCAGGAGCCCAATCTCTAACCATTGTAAATGAAAACATTCAGCAACTTCAAAATGAAATATTCCAATATTTTACCATCATTAAGGCGGCGGGAGGAATTGTGTTCAATAAAAACAATGAACTCCTTCTGATAAAGAGGTTGGGAAAATGGGATCTTCCAAAAGGCAAATTGGACGAGGGTGAAAACCTTCAGGAATGTGCACTCAGGGAAGTGAGTGAGGAAACAAATATTCATGAACTCTCAATTATAAAGGAATATGGTAAAACGTACCATACCTATGTACATTCAGGAAAAAAAATCCTAAAAGAAAGTCACTGGTTTACCATGAAATACGAAGGGAGTGAGATTCCGAAACCGCAGGCTGAAGAAGACATTACTCAGGTAAAGTGGGTGCCTGAAAAGGAAATTCAAAATTATGCCTCAGAAACCTATGCCACAATCAGAGAAATACTTGAGAACATTAAGAAACCTTAATGATTCCTTCTTTGCTCACGGATAGCAACCGTTAATCTTCCTGCGCAACTCAGCCGGCCTTCCCAATCGTGAATTTTTACTTCCCAAACATGTGTAGTGCTACCAAGATGAAGGGGCCGGGCAGTAGCTTCTACAACTCCCTCTGTAACGCTTTTCAGATGATTTGCATTCACCTCAATACCAAAACAAAAATAGTTGGCTATATCTACCACCATTGCCGATGCAATACTACCAACCGTTTCAATCAACACACAATTGGCTCCGCCATGAAGTACTCCATAAGGCTGGCGGGTCTTTTCACTAACGGGCATAGACATACGAAGGTAGTCTTCCCCTATTTCTGTAAATTTAAGGTTGAGATATCCTGCCATGGTATTTTCCAACCATGGTTCCAAATGTTTCAGGTCAATATCCTTCCTAAACCAGATCATAGCGCTAATTTTTATGGGTACAGGGATCTCACTACCGGGTCCGGCAAAAACTGGGATACATTTCCTCCGTTTCGATATACATCCCGGATAAGAGTACTTGCCACAGAAGTAAACTTAGGAAGACAGGTTAAGAAAATTGTTTCTATTCCCTCGCCAATACTGCGATTCATGTCTGCAATGGCTTTCTCGTATTCAAAGTCATTGACGTATCGAATCCCTCTCAAAATATAGGCAGCACCTACCTCCCGACAACAATCTACCGTTAGGCCATCATAGGCCAGCACATCCACTTTCGGATTGTCTTTATACACTTCCCGGATCCATTGCAGCCTCTGCTCTTCACTAAATAAAGTGGATTTGGAACTATTTCGCCCCAGCCCTATATACAACTTATCAAACAGTGAAAGCGCCCTGTTAATAATATCTGTATGGCCAAGAGTTACAGGATCGAATGTTCCGGGAAAAAGGCAGATCTTTTCGTCCATAAATTGAATTTAATTTAAAGTAGATTGGTTGCTCAATAAGAATAGTACGGCCATTCTTACAGCTACACCATTCTCTACCTGTTGCAAAATAATGGATTGATCTGAATCTGCCACATCGCTATTCAATTCTACTCCTCTGTTGATCGGACCGGGATGCATGATGGCTATCTTTTTCCCAAGGCTATCCAGTAATTGCCTGTTTACCCCATAAGACAAGCTATATTCCCGAAGTGTCGAAAACAAAACCTGGTTTTGCCTTTCTAACTGAATCCTTAAAATATTGGCGACATCACACCATTGCAATGCTTTCTTCAGGTTGTATTCTACCCTGACATCGAAAGCCTGGGAGATATACTTTGGAATCAGGGTTGGAGGTCCTGCAACTGTCACTTCAGCGCCGGCTTTTTTCAATAAGTAGATGTTGCTTAAGGCCACACGCGAATGAAGAATATCTCCTACTATAGTCACTTTGGTTCCTTCCAATTTTCCTGCATTTTCAATAATGGAAAAAGCATCCAGAAGAGCCTGCGTGGGATGTTCATTGATGCCATCACCGGCATTTACAATAGACACCGGTATATGCCTTGCCAGAAAGTGGGGTGCACCGGATGCACTGTGACGCATGACTACAATATCTATCTTCATCGATAGAATATTATTAACCGTATCCAGAAGGGTCTCTCCTTTGGATACTGAAGATCCGGAGGCAGAAAAATTCATTACATCCGCACTCAATCTTTTTTCAGCCAATTCAAATGACATACGGGTACGAGTACTATTCTCATAAAACAGATTCACAATAGTGACATCTCTAAGAGAAGGAACCTTCTTAATGGGCCGTTGTAAAACCTCTTTGAATTGTTTAGCTGTAGAAAGAATAAGCTGAATATCGCTCAGATGCAGGTCTTTAATGCCTAATAAATGTTTGGTAGAAAGTTGCATTAAAAAGCAAAGCTAAATAAAAAACCAATAGTCATTCCGAAAAAGCCCAACTTATTCAGTAACACGGGTGACTTTAACCACATTCGTAGGCAAGTGTTGGTTTACCGGGGTGCTTCCAGTATTGACCACTACATTTCCGGCTTTGATAAACCCACGTTCCCTCAAAATATTAATCTGGTCAAAAAATATATCGTCCAGGCTTTCTTCTTCATCATAAAAAAATGCTCTCACACCCCAACTAAGACTCAACTGATTAATCAAACTCTTTTCCTTGCTGAATACATAGAGTTGTGATTTGGGCCGGTAACTGCTCAGCATAAACCCAGTATAGCCGCTCTGAGTCATTCCGATTAATGCATCAGAGCTCAGATCCTGGGCTAACTTGCAGGCACTGTAACATATTGCATCGCTTAGAAAAGAAGGGGAATGTGGCTGTGGCGAAAGAATATCATCCCGGTTATAATCATACGCTGTTCGCTCTATTTCGAGAATTATCTTAGTCATTGTCTGAACTACCAGAGCAGGATGTTGCCCTGTAGCAGTTTCACCACTTAGCATCAAAGCGTCTGCACCTTCCAGCACAGCATTGGCGACGTCTGTAATTTCACTCCTGTTGGGTTTTATTCTGTCCATCATGCTCTCCATCATCTGGGTAGCTACAATGACCGGCTTTGCCCTGTGCATACACTTCCTGATAATTTCTTTTTGGATCAATGGCACTTTTTCCACAGGAAGTTCTACCCCAAGATCTCCCCTTGCAATCATGATTCCATCACTTTCCAAGATGATCTCTCGGAGATTGGTGAGTGCTTCGGGTTTTTCAATCTTGGCAATGACTTTACTCTTTGAATTGTTTTCTTTCAGAATTCTCTTTAGTTCTACAATATCCTTCACCTGCCGTACAAAGGATAAAGCTATCCAATCCACATCACAGGTCATTATAAAATTAAGATCATTCAAATCTTTTTCGGTGAGCGCTGGCAAACTGATTTTTGTGTCGGGCAGATTAATGCCCTTCTTGCTTGACAAAATACCACCCATCATCACTTCCACTTCCACATCGTTGTTTGCCTTAATAGAAGTCACCTTAACTTCCAACTTCCCATCATCAATAAGAATAAGATTACCCGGAACTACGTCATGATGCAAATTTGGATAGCTGACGTAGATCTTTTCACGGGTTCCGATGCATTTCTCATTGGTAAAAGTAAGTTTCTCGCCGGGTTCGATCTGGAGGGCATTGTTTTCAATCTCTCCCACACGCAATTTCGGTCCTTGCAGATCAGCAAGGATTGCAATATTGTATGGCATAGTATCATTGATATCCCTGATAATTTCAATGATACGCTTTTTGTCTTCCAGTGTACCGTGAGAAAAATTTAATCTGAAAACATTCACTCCGCTTCTTACCAATTCTACCATCGCTTCATACGTATCACACGCAGGCCCGATGGTAGCTACAATTTTGGTTCTTTTTACAGAATGATCCAGGCCGGCTTTTTTATCCATGTCCTGGTAGAGATACTTCTTGAGATTCTTTGACATAAATCCTAAATGGCTTTTCAATAAATACAAATCAGGATGAAAGGATTTTCACAATCTTCATCCATTCTTCACCAACATTTTGTTTCTTTTTTACAGCTTTATCGAGAGGGATATAATGCATGTTATTATTCAGGATACCCACAAAGACATTAAATCTTCCTTCCATCAGACATTCCACCGCAGCATACCCCATCCTGCTTGCGATCAATCTGTCAATACAGGTAGGCGATCCGCCACGCTGGATATGTCCAAGGATGCACACCCGTACTTCCTGCCCGGGTATCCGTTCCATGATGACCTTGGATAATTCTGTTGCTCCAAACTGATCGCCTTCGGCTACCACGATAATATTGACCAATTTTTTACGGCCATGCTTTTCTTTCAATGCTTTAATAACCTCGTCAATATTCGTTTTTTTCTCAGGTATAAGAATATTCTCCGCTCCTGTAGCAATTCCACTATGCAATGCAATATATCCTGAATCACGGCCCATTACCTCAATGATGAATAGGCGATCGTGTGCATCTGCAGTATCGCGCACTTTATCGATGGCCTGCACGGCCGTGTTTACTGCAGTATCAAATCCGATGGTAAAATCTGTACCTGCAATGTCTTTATCAATTGTACCCGGGAGTCCAATACAAGGAATATCAAATTCGCTGCTGAAAATCTGTGCCCCACGGAAAGACCCATCCCCTCCTATTATTACCAGGCCTTCTATGCCGAATTTTTTCAGATTATCATACGCCAATTGTCTTCCTTCTTTAGTGTAGAACTCTTTACAACGGGCAGTTTTCAAAATAGTTCCCCCGCGTTGAATGATGTTGGCTACGCTCTTACTTTCCATTTTAAAGATGTCGCCTTCAAGCATTCCTGCATAGCCACGCATGATCCCATACACTTCCATTCCGAAATAGATGCCACTTCTTACGACAGCTCTTATCGCTGCATTCATTCCCGGAGCGTCTCCACCCGATGTCAGCACCCCAATCTTAGATATTTTCCTTGCCAATATTTAATCCTTTGGTTTTTCTAAAAAAATTGCAAGGCGCAAATTTACAATAAAATGCTGGTATGAATGAAAGATGCATTTATCGGGTATAATATTTTTCTATTTATCAAAATCAAATGCCCGGCATTCATCAGGATCAACTTTACATATTATCAGGCAGTCAGAAATTGAATAACTTCAAATGATTGAAGGCACACTCACCTTTTGCCAGATTAATAAATCCATTTTCTTCGAATTAAAAATTTATTGGAAGGATTCATCTTCACAGGCGAAAAAGGTAAACATCCAGTTTCTCCCATCTGCCACATTTTATCACATCTATTAAATAAAAATATCAAGCCCGGGAATGGTATTATTCATTTCACAGATTCTTCTCCGGATCTGTATTTTCTTTGTCAGAAAATTTTTTATTTTTCTTTACTACAAGAACACTTCAAAATCCAATAGGAATATAGCATAAAAGATTCTCTGATTTTCAGTAATATGTGTATCATTCACACATTAATTTCAGGAGAAAATGTGATAGCATCGGAATTTCCATTAATATTGCCCCCGAAACAACATTAGTTCAATAGTAAAATGGATTTCAAAAACTACCAGGTACCTTACCGTATTGAAGAAAGATACCAAAAGAGAGTGGCTTATTTTTCTATGGAATATGCCATTCACCAACCTCTGAAAATTTACAGCGGGGGACTCGGCTTCCTATCGGGGTCTCATTTGAGAAGTGCATACGATCTCAGACAAAACCTCGTAGGAATTGGTATTCTGTGGAGAGAGGGTTATTACGATCAGGCAAGAAACAGTGACCAGACTTTAAAAGTAGTTTGGATAGAAAAGATCTACAACTTTCTTGAGGATACCGGAATTCGTTTTCAGATAACCATCCATGATCATCCGGTTTGGGTAAAAGTAATGTATCTGAATCCCGAAACTTTCAAAAGCGCACCGTTATTTTTATTAAGCACAGACCTTGAAGAGAATGATCACGTATCCCGAACCATCACCAACAGACTCTATGACGGAAACGCCGCCACAAAAATGGCACAATTTATTTTGCTTGGAGTCGGTGGTGCCAAACTTCTTGATGAAATTAATTTTAACCCGGATCTATATCACCTGAACGAAGCTCATGGCGTAAGCGCAGCATTTTATCTGTATCAAAAATATGGTAATGCAGAGGATGTACGCAAACGACTTGTATTCACAACACATACACCGGAAGAAGCAGGAAACGAAAAGCATGATATGCAACTCTGTTACGACATGAGTTATTTCTGTGGACTTTCTCTTGAAAAAGTCAGAGAACTTACAGGTATTCTTGACGATAAGTTTAATCATTCACTTGCTGCCTTGCGATTCGCTCACCTTGCCAATGGGGTAAGCCAGTTGCATGGTAAAGTAAGCAGACAAATGTGGTCCAAGTATGAGAATATCTGTGAAATAAAGGCCATCACCAATGCACAAAACTGGAGATACTGGTCGGATAAACAGTTGTATCGTGCCATGCTGGAGCACAACGACCAATGGTTTGATGACCGCAAAAAACATTTAAAATACAGAGCTCTTGAAATTGTAGCAGATCAGACCGGAAAGGTGATGGATCCGAATGTGCTTACAATTGTTTGGGCCAGAAGATTTGCCGGATACAAAAGGGCCGAATTGCTCTCACGCGACAAAGAGCGTTTTGAGGCAATGCTCAACAATTCGAAATATCCTGTTCAGATTATTTGGGCAGGAAAGCCCTATCCCCTGGATTATCCTGCTATTTCAGATTTTAACTACCTGGTGAATCTGAGCAAGCAATATAAAAATATGGCAGTGTTGACAGGATATGAACTCGCACTCAGCAAACGCTTAAAACAGGCTGCCGATGTATGGCTCAACAATCCAAGAGTACCAAGAGAGGCCAGCGGCACAAGTGGGATGACTGCAGCGATGAATGGAGCAGTAAACCTAAGTACCAATGACGGGTGGATATGCGAGTTTATCAATAATGGAAACAATGGTTTTGTAGTGCCTCCTGTAGATTATATCAATATGACCACAGAAGATCAGGATCAATACGACCTGGACAAACTTTACGACATCATCGAAAAAGAAATCTTACCGCTCTACTATTCCAATCCGGATACCTGGAGGCAGATTGTCAAGAATGGTATGAGGGATGTGCAGGTGCAATTTGACAGCAATCGAATGGTGGAAGAGTATTACGAAATATTATACAAGTGATACGATTCGGAAATTAACCATCAGGAATTATTACGTATCAATTGCATTGAGAATTCAAGAAATGGATCATACTGTTATTGAAATCGCTGTACATGTGATGATCTGATACTGCAAGATTTACCTGAGCTGATACAAACTGTAATGGAGCAAGATTTAGTGAACTTATTTGCGGAAATGCAGATTTATTACTCTGATAGGCGTTCAAAAAGGTGTCGTAGTAACCAATCACATAATTCTTAGAATCAAGAATTCCATTTTTTTTCAACTCATTGAATATTGCTGTGGATTGAGCAATACTGATGTCGCCTTTTCTTGCAAAGGGCTCAGGGTATAAAGGAGACCTTGGTTTTATGAGATACCTTGAGCAAATACCTCTTCCGGAAATCGTTTGCGAATTCTGAAGCGCATTTGCATTTCCTTGCGGGCCTACATTCGGATTGTTATCATTTGCCGCCATACAAAACTGAATGGGTGTATTGGTAGATTGAGCAATAGGGCCACCTGACGGAGCACAATAACTAACCCCGGCTTTAAAATTAAAAATAGTAGCCAATGATGCAGAGAAATTTCCGCCATTGCTCATCCCAATGGAATACTTTGGAGTAGCTGAAGTGAAATATCCTCTTTGCTCAAGTGTATCACCGATAATTTTCAGATTGGCAAAGTCAACATTCGTATTTACATCCCATGGGCTGTTATTCCACCTGATATTGCCATCGCCATTTATATCTACACCTTTCGTAGATTCTTCCGCTTCTGAAATAATAACACCGTAACGATTATACACCAGGTCTTTAATCAATAACCACCATTCATAATCGCTCGCCAAATGCTGTTCATCACCTCCTGTGCCATGCAATAAATACACGACACCTTTCGGGTTGGAAGGAAAATAATAATACACCGGCTTCAAAATATCACGCCCCTTAATCTGTTCAAATTTTAATGAAAATGCACTTGCGGAACTAACAATTGATGTCCACGACACATTCTTCGCGGGCATAATAAACCATGTATGCCATTCATTGGCTTTATCCAATATGGAGATATCGCTTCCGGTCCAGTTGGAAAATACCTGATTATCTGAAATTGCACCGCAAAAAATATGAACTGTATCATTCACCTTATATCTGCCGCTACCATAGCCACCGGTAACGGTCACACTAAAACTATCCTGATCAGCAGGAGAAGGATTAGCAGAATTGTCCTTCTTGCAGGAGGTATTTAATATCAAAAATAATATCGCTGCAACATTCAACAGATTTGTCTTCATAAAACTTCAGACTATTATTCTTTTTCTAAAGTTTAAAAAACGAAAAAAAATAGAAGAAAATTGCCTGAGAAATGAACTTCTACCTGTTGAGATAATCCTGATAGGATGTCTGCATATAAGCCTTGGCATAATCCAGTTGAGCCGTATCAATCCCGGCTGATTGATGAATAATTTTGTGGGAAACATTGTCAAAAGAAAAATATTTTCCATCTCTGATCCATCCAAAACCATTGTTGAAACTATAAAAGGCAAAAGAGACGGAGGAGGAGTCCAGCAGATCCTTTCCCCAATGGAATTCATTAGCAGGAATTCCCAATTGATCCAAAACAGTTGTAGCAATATCGGTCTGCGAGCCGGCTTTGTCCATTTTCCCTTTTAAGGTCAACGCACCGCCGGTGAAGATGAGTGGTATGTGGAATTTGGAAGGCACATCATTTGGATCATTTCCCGGCAAGGGATGGCCATGATCTGCGGTAATTACAACTAAGGTATTCTTCCAGAGTGGTGAACGTTTCAATTTTTTAATAAATTCACCAAGCACACTGTCTGTGTAATAAACAGAATTCTTGTACATGTCCAATTCATCTGTTCCCTTAAAATGCTTGAGTGGAACATCAAACGGTTCATGACTGCTCAATGAGAAAATTGTAGAGAAAAACGGCTGTTTTTCTTTTTCCACATCGGTCAGAAATCTATCGAAAACATATTCGTCATGAACTCCCCAAGAGGTAGTGCGCAAAGCCACGGGGAAATCATACTTTGACACCAGATTCTTGTAACCCGTATTCAACAGGTAGGATTTGATATTGGCAAACTCCAATTCTCCTCCATACGTATAACTGCATGTATATCCGTATGACTCCAGCACCCGGGCGAGACCCGGCAGTTTTCGAGACTTGGTGGGAGTCTTTATAATGCTGTTGATCGCCTGATTGGGATAGCCGCTCAGGATGGCCACCTGCCCCTTTTCACTCCGATCACCTGCTGCATAAATGTTTGTAAACAAGAGTCCATTTGAGGCTATGGAATCCAACTGGGGTGTCACACCCGCCAAACCACCAAGAGAGGAAACCCATTTGGCAGTGAAGCTTTCAAGTATGATAAAAATAATATTCGGGCGGTTGCTATCAATAACTCTGACGATTCTTGCAGGGCCTGTTTGGTACATCTGATCTACCAATTTTTCTGCTTTCCTGTTGTCAAAATACTCAAAGGGATTCTTTCTGCTGTTTTGATTCAAAAGGCTGAATGCAATATTCCAAGGCAAATTTATAGCTGCATGATCTGCATACAACTGATCGGAAAAATATACATCGCTAATATTCATGGGAATCTTCTGAATACCCCCTCTGATCGGAATAAACAATACAGACAGAAGAAATAATGCTATCAGCATATTTACAGGATGATACTTACGGCATCCTCTGAATGGCGAATGATTAAAATATCTGAACAGGAAAATAAATACAAAAATCAATAAGGCAAAAATGACCAGAAGAATGAAAACCGGTGCGGATGAAACAGTAGATGCCATCTCTTTCGGAGACCTGAAATACTCCAAAGGGGTCGCATCCATCCGGAATCCCCAGGCAGTATAAAGTTCAAGGTCAGCCACTGTCAGAAAAGATAAAATCGCAATCATTATGATGGTATATACCCTAACGGTATTCATTACACGAAATTGAGGATCTGCTGATTTAATCAGATACATCAGGAATGGAAAAATGCACAGATAACCTGCAAATGACGCATCCATTCTTGCTCCATAGATGAAAACCTTCAAAATGACAGCACCGGATAATTCACCGGTCAGATGTGTGTGATAAAGCAAGAATACTCCCCTGGTTAACAGAAAAAAAATCATCCAAAAAAGAAAATATAAGAAGTATGCACCAATCTTTTTCACTCCAGGCTTTTAATATATTTAGAATCGGAAATGTTCATATTCATAATACTCACCTACTCGATTAGAACGATCGTCTCAAGAGATAATTTTATCTATTTACTGCTATTTTCATTAACATCCTTCACCATCACATAAAAATTTTCATCCACTCTTATCTTGCTGATTCCGGGCAATACAGCCTGCCAGGTGTCTGTAGGGTATATCCATTTCAGTTCTCCGGCATCATCATAAATCCTCAACGGCATATTGAACCCGTCCACACAATCCGACCACCGGTAAAGAATTTTATTTTTCTCATTTTTATATTCCAATACCGGCACTTTGGTTGTTCGCAGGTATTGATTAAATACATGGGAGAAGTCAATCTTTGCTTCACTGTTGATATAGTCTTCCACCTGCTGTCCTGTCACCGTCTGATGCCTGAATTCCTTATTTAATCCTCTCAGGATAGATCTGAATTTTTCATCATTATTGATGATCTGCCTGATCATGTGAATCATATTTCCGGCTTTATAATACATATCTCCGCTACCTTCATTATTTACACCATAGGCGCCAATAATCGGTTTATCATTACGGATATTCTTACGAATCCCTACTATATAATCTGTAGCGGCTTTCTTTCCATAGTAATACTCTGTAAACAACGTTTCACTATAATTCGTAAACCCTTCATGCACCCACATATCGGCAATGTCTTTGGTGGTAATATTGTTTCCAAACCATTCGTGGCCGCTTTCATGCACGATAATAAAATCCCATTTCAGACCCCAACCCGATCCTGAGAGGTCACGACCTGCATATCCATTCAAATAATGATTGCCATACGCCACAGCACTCTGATGTTCCATCCCCAGATAAGGCGCTTCTACGAGCTTATATCCATCTTTATAAAACGGATAGGGGCCAAACCAGTATTCAAATGCTTTCATCATTCGAGTAGCATCCGTAAAATGAACTTTTGCTTTGTTCAGATTGCTATCGAGTACCCAATAATCCATTGTTAATGGCCCTTCTTCTCCCTGATAAATTTCCTGCCAGTGCGCATATTTACCGATGTAAGGTGAAATACCATAATCATTAATCGGATTTACCACAGCCCAGGTGAGCGTATGCGTACCATCATTATTTTTTACCGAATCTCGCAACCTGCCATTACTCACAATCATCAGGCTATCCGGAGCGGTGAAATGCATTGTTGCACTATCCGGCTCATCACCCTGATAATCCTTGCAGGGAAACCAAATACTTGCACCAATCCCCTGACAGGCGACTCCGATAAACGGATTCCCCCACTTATCCTTTTTCCATACGAGTCCGCCATCCCACGGCGGCAACTTTGCTGCCTTCGGTTTACCATGATAATAAAGTGTCAGATTAGGCAGAAAGCCTGCTGTATCCTTTACATCTATTATCGGTCGACGCTCGCTGGCAGTTCCGGCATAATCCAGTTTTACATACCAGGCATTACCATGTTGTTCTACATTCAGTTTTCTTCGATTGCTGTTGACCATAGTCCTTATCTGACCATGAACATTTCTCGTAAAAAACCTGAACCCATAGTCCACGATTGCGGAATCTAATATCAATGGCTCCTGGAGATCTATCTGAAAGAATTTGGGAAGTACCTGTTTGGGTTTGAATGAAATAATATTGTAACCTGAAATCGTACTGTCTGGTATATTAAATTTTACATGCAAATCATAATGCGTCACATCCCACCAGTTTCTTCCCGGCCCATCGCTTCCACGCAAAGTATCCGCCTGTGTAAAAGGCTGAGCATTTACAAACTCTAAAAAGGCAATTTGAATAATAAGTAGCAGTATCTTTTTCATTTATTAAATTTATCGCTTGATGAAACAAAGATGAAATTAAAAAATCAATCCTCATACACATTACTACCGATAATTCACATTTTTGTAATACTTGTATCGACGATTTTTATCAATTCATGTACAAACAAAGAAAGGAAAAGTAATGTATTTCATTACAATGAGCAAAGCGGAATTGCGAGCCTTGATCCCGCATTTGCCAAATCGCAATCTGTCATGTGGGTCGTACATCAGATGTACAACACGCTGGTGGAGATTGACTCGCAATTGCATATTGTACCTTCTGTCGCAAAAAGTTGGGATATATCTGAGGACAACCTCACCTTCACCTTTCACCTGCGGAATGATGTTTATTTTCAGGACAATGACGCCTTCCCAAATGGGAAAGGAAGAAAACTCACAGCCTTTGATGTAGCCTACAGTTTTCAGCGTATTCTGGATCCACAAACAGCAAGTAGCGGAGCCTGGATATTCAATGACAGAGTGGATACCCTGAAACCCTTTGTAGCACTGAACGATTCTACTTTTCAACTGAAGTTACTGCGTCCCTTTCATCCGATACTCGGGGTGGTGAGTATGCAATATTGCAGCATTGTACCAAAGGAGGTTGTAGAAAAATATGGTAAAGATTTCAGAAGGCATCCCTGCGGAACAGGTCCATTTCAATTCGTCGCCTGGGAGGAAGGACAGGCTCTGATCATGAAAAAAAACCCGGATTATTTTGAAAAGGATAGCCTTGGAAACAGGCTCCCATACCTGGATGGAATCAAAGTGACCTTTCTGGAAAATAAAGCAACCGAATTTTTAGAATTCCAACAACATCGCCTTGACTTTATCAACGACATCGATCCCTCATTCAAAGATGAAGTGCTATCCAAAGCAGGTACACTCCGGCCCGAATGGAAAGATAAAATCGTTTTGCAAAAGCATCCTTATCTTACCACAGAATACTTTGGTATCTTAATGGACACCTCAAAAACCATCGTAAAAAATTCTCCGCTCCGCGATGTCCGGATCAGGCAAGCCATCAATTATGGATTCGACAGAAGAAAGATGATGCTTTACATCCGTAATTCAATGGGAACACCAGCTACCAGTGGATTCGTTCCTTTAGGATTTCCCTCTTTTGACAGCACTATCGTGAAAGGTTATGACTATTGGCCGGAAAAATCCCTTGAACTTCTGAAAGATGCAGGATACCCTGAAGGTAAAGGTTTGCCGGAAATTCCATTACTCACAGTGCCCATTTATGCCGACCTGGCAAGCTATGTAGCCAATGAAGTCAGACAGATAGGTATTCATATCAATGTAGAAGTCGTTCAAAAAAGTTTATTGCTTGAACAAACTGCTAAATCTGAAGCACTGTTTTTCAGAGGTAGTTGGATCGGAGACTATCCGGATGCAGAAAATTTCCTAAGTGTATTTTACAGCAAAAACCCGGCACCGCCTAACTACACACGTTATCACAATCCGGCATTTGACAGGCTCTATGAGAAAGCATTGACAGAAAAGAATGATTCTGTGCGATATCAGTTGTACAGACAGGCAGATCAGATAATGATCAAAGATGCACCCGTAGTTCCATTATGGTACGATATGGTTGTGAGGCTGGTGCAACCTTATGTCAAAAATTTCAAACCTAATAGTCTAAATCTGCTGGAGTTAAGGACAGTAAAAATTGAAAAATAATCAGGCATGGTTATGTTTGCAATATGATTTGCATTTGTGACAAGTGGCGGATTAAATAATTCAGAATATGAAGAAATGTTCATAAAATTTTTGAATGGAGTCTAAGAATAATTTTCCTTCGGTGGCTGTCGTGATCCTTAACTGGAATGGAAGAAACTATCTCGAAAAATTTCTTCCTTCTGTAAAGAAAACCATATACCCCAATCTGGAAATCATTGTTGCGGATAACAATTCTAAAGACGACTCCATCAATTTTTTGACAACAACCTATCCTGAAATCAGAAGAATTTCTCTCGAAAAAAATTATGGATTTGCAGAAGGATACAACAGAGCCCTGGAGGAAGTGACAGCCGATTATTTTGTGTTACTGAACAGTGATGTTGAAGTAACTCCCCAATGGATAAAACCTGTCATTGAATTAATGGAATCGGACCAATTAATTGCCTGCTGCCAGCCAAAAATACTTTCCTTAAAAAACCGCGAATACTTTGAATATGCAGGCGCATCCGGCGGATGGATTGACAAATACGGTTACCCATTTTGCCGGGGAAGAGTTTTTGATGTGTGCGAAAAAGATACGGGTCAATATGATCAACCTGCTCAAATATTCTGGGCATCGGGTGCTGCTTTATTTGTCAGATCGGAATTGTATCACGCTCTCGACGGACTGGATAATCACTTTTTTGCCCATCAGGAAGAAATTGATTTATGCTGGAGAATGCAGAACGCAGGATACAAAGTTTTCGTTCAACCCTCCTCTGTGGTTTATCATTTAGGCGGAGGAAGCCTGGAGCAGGGAAATAAAATGAAAATATTTCTCAACTTCAGAAACAACCTGATAATGCTTCATAAGAATCTAAAGGGATTTGAGAGATTCAGAAAGATCCTTATACGATTATTTTTGGACGGTCTTGCAGGGATTCAGTTTTTGCTAAAAGGAAAGCCTACCAATATGGTTACCATTTTAAAAGCCCATGGTGCTTATTACAAATGGATGGGAAGACATTCTCGGGATAAACTATCCAAGAAAAAAATGAACAACCTCGCCGGCGTATATTCCGGAAGCATTGTATATGCGTTCTTTTTGCGGGGAAAAAAGACTTTTTCACAAATTGTCAGCAACAAAAAATAAAATATCGGATCAAACAATTATTTTTGCGATAATCAATTCTTAACCATGGAACAAGAAGAAGTAATAGACAACAAAGGAAAAGACATTGCCTACAGTTGGGTAAGTACCTCCAGGTTTCTTTTTTATTGCCAGATCGCCATTGCACTTGCATTGACATTAGGAATTATTTATGGCATGTATGTACATCGTTATAAAGGGAAACCCAACGTAGAAGTGCCTGCAAATACTATGTACAATCCATCGTACAAATAAATTTTGGAGGCATTGATAGTTGCCCTATTTTTGCAACCCATTTCAAAGTTCTTCATCATAAGCGGAAGTAGCTCATTTGGTAGAGCACGACCTTGCCAAGGTCGGGGTGGCCGGTTCGAGCCCGGTCTTCCGCTCATACAAAATTAAAGCAGCATGACTGCTTTTTTTATTTCAGCAAGCTCTGTGAAATTTTTACCCGGGTGGTGGAATTGGTAGACACGCAGGACTTAAAATCCTGTGGCCAGCAATGGCTGTACGGGTTCAACTCCCGTCCCGGGTACTTAACTGTTCGCCTTGTTTTTTATTTACATCCTTTTTCCAAAAGCGCCAATCGTTATCACATTGGTCAGCGTTCTGATCTGAACAAAAGTATCCTGTGGTGCATGATCCTACAGGATCTTTCTTCTGAATTCTGATTTCATTGCTCCTATCTATTTACCCAGCATTCTCTTCAGCATGTCAATATCAATCGCTTTATGTACATCTGTAATACCACTTCTATACACTTCATCTTCTAATCTCCTGCATCTGGTTTCTACTACAAAGAACTGAGGGGCTGACTGAGAAAGTTTGCGGTTGTAATAATCCAGATTAGGTTTAACGATAAAAATCCTTTCGCCTTCCTTTTTGAAAGTGGTAAATGTATTATTTAATTCGCCATCATTTATATAAGCCGGTTGACTCAATGTTTCTTCGTCATTTTCTGAGAGGTATCGTGCAATGTTATCCAACGATGGGCTGTAATAGTTTCGCATTGTTTCATTCTCCTTTATTTTTTCTTTCAGTTTCTTTTGTAGCCACAACAAGTACTCTTTTCTGGGTACAGGCATGTAGGGAAGTTTATCATCATAGGTAATCAACCAGGCCTCGTAACTGTCGTTAGGATAAAAACTATGGCGATCATGAGGCAACAGGTCAAATCTGTAATAACCATCTGCTAACTTTTCGGGCTGTGCATACAGGACTGTCCATCCGGGTTTGTTGATATCCTCCTTTTCATACATTTCATGTGACTCAATAGGAACAATGGGCCTCATATCATTAACATAAATATTCAGAATGGTGCTGGTTTCACCTTCACCATTTACTAATTCTTTTCCGTTGGAATGGCACGAATATTCCAGGAAGTGGGTACCATAGTGATAAGGCAGCGCAGGCCAGTTTTTAGAACCTTCTAAATTATAGCTTCTTCCGTTGGAAAATCCTACCACGTATGAATAAGATACAACTAAGCCGACCGGTTTATAAAACTCTTTGAACCGGTTATGTAGTTGGGCCAATAAGGCCTTTTCTTTTTGAACGATAGCGGTGGGAATTTCTGACGTGGAGCCCAAACCTGGTCCTTTCCATTTCCCGGGGCGCACTGCCAACTCTCTCGGGTCGCAAGGTTGTGCAAAACAATGAATACCTGTAAAGAGAAACAGTAAAATCAAGAATTTGTTATGCATGAGCTTTCAATTTTTTTGTTTTTACCACCAAGGCACGGAGGCACTAAGGGGCACCAAGATTTTTTTCTTGGTGTTGCTTCGTGTCTTGGTGGTTCCGTATGTTCTTTTTTCGCCACTAAGACACGGAGGCACCAAGATTCACCAAGTTTTTTCTTTCTTCGTGTTGATTTGTGTCTTGGTGTCTTGGTGGTTCTATTTTTTTCTGCCACCCAGGCACGGAGGCACTAAGGGACACCAAGATTTTTTTCTTGGTGTTGCTTCGTGTCTTAGTGTCTTGGTGAATCTGTAATTTTTTCTTTCACCACCAAGGCACGGAGGCACCAAGGTTCACTAAGTTTTTTTCTTTCTTCGTGTTGCTTTGTGTCTTGGTGTCTTGGTGGTTCTATTTTTTTCTGCCACCAAGGCACGGAGGCACTAAGGTTCACCAAGTTTTTATTTCTTGGTGTTGCTTCGTGTCCTGGTGTCTTAGTGGCTTATTTTCTTATAATACCATTCTCTTAATACCATTTTTTATTAAGGGTACATTAAAGTTTATTAAATAACCTAATCTCTTCCCGGTTAACTTGGGATGGCTTAGCAATTGAGCCTCCCAAACCGGATTCACTTTCTCTATCGCCTTCAATTCACAAATAACTAAGTCATTAACCATCACGTCTAAACGTAAACCTTCTTCAAAATATAATCCGTCAAATACAATTGGAACCATGAGTTGCCGGTGAACATCAAACCCTGCCTTTCTCAACAGATGACAAAAACAAACTTCATAAACCTTTTCCAACAAACCCGGGCCTAATTCTTTATGAACTTTGTAAGCTGCGTTTACAATAGCTTTGCCAATCCTGTCTTCCTCTTCGGATATTCTCTCAAATTGATTCATGGTTTTCTTTTGACTAAATATATTCTTTTTTTGCCGCCAAGACACGGAGGCACCAAGATTCACTAAGTTTTTTTCTTTCTTCGTGTTGCTTTGTGTCTTGGTGTCTTGGTGGTTCATCTGCTTTTACTTTCGCCACCAAGGCACAGAGGTTCACCAAGGTAACTATCACTTATTTATTTGTTACTTATTCCATGATAAACATAACTTTTCAACCCGGGCGTGACGACGGTACTTTCACCACTTATCATATCCATAAGCCCTTTTGGACCTACCAAATCAGTAGATACACCTGACGATATTCCCAGTTTCCCGGTAAATTTGATATCCCTGTCTGTAACGAAAGGTACGTCAACACCTGCCTCCGTTGTAATTCCGACATCTGATATCCCGTCTTTTCCAAACTCTACAAATCCTCCTACTTTTCCTCCGATACTGGGGATGTACGACTTGATATTTTCAGGAATATATTTTTCGTATTGAACTCCACCACCAAAAGAAAGTGTTGAATTCTTGGATTTAAAATCTTTCTCATAACCTATATAAAGAAGGTCTGCCACTCCTAATTCAATGCCTAATTTATCGCAGTTACCTGCTATTGAAGCAACTACCAGATTTAGCTTAAAATTGATGGGACAGTCAGGCTCCGGCACTTCCAATTCTTCCCAATCTGATTCATCACCCAGGCTCTGTTCACAAGGAGGTGTCAACTTGGAGACCATGATAAAAGGATTGACTGTCCACAAAGCAAAGCGATAGAATTCAACTTTATTCGCATTCTGGTTGCCGGGGTACATCTGAATCCAGTACATCAATTCTGTTGCGTACGTCCTGATATTGTTACTATAATAGCTATTGAATTGATCATTGAGTGCAGCCATTTTCTCTAAATAATTGCTACGATAATCATTTATATCAGCACAATATTCTTTAAAAGGATTTTCCTTACCCTCGCCAAATCTATCTTTGTATTTTTCTTCAATTTCTTTAAACTTCGCTTCTGATTCTCTATCTATTGACTTCTCCTTTTCCTGGTATTGGTTCTGGTAATAATTTTCTGCTTCCTGTATAGCATCCGCAAAGGCTTTTGAATACATATTTACCATAAACTGAGCTTTAAGCGCCATAGGAGGCATAAAAAAATTCATTCTTCCCTTATCAAAGCTTGTCGCCGCTTCGTTTTGATAAAGTTCTATTTGCGCACTCAAAGCCTTACTTATTTTATTAGTCTCCTTTTTCCAACCTTCCCATTGTTTATACTTTTCTTTGGCATCCCATACGCTATTACATTGTGCCGGTGGCCGGTATTTCATCGGATTAAAATACTCGTAGGTATCCGGCCTCGTTTGGAACTTAAATTTTTTGTAATCAAATTTTATATTTCGCTGCTGAGACATCCTCCATGCCTCTTCAGTAAAAGCGCCTTCAAGGCTCTTTTGAATATTCTCTGTTGGATCTTCCCCGTCGCTTTCCTTAATCAAACACATAGTGATGTTTGCCTGAGGATGCAGCGCATAGATGCGAAGGCATTCTTCTAATTTCTTTTTACTTTCCTTAATTTCTCCAAGGCCAAACAGTGCCTGTCCCAAATTATTGAGAACAGTGGTGTTCTCAGGATGCTCTCCATCCAGATAACGAAGGATAGGTAAAGAAATATTTTCTGCGCCTATCATATTGAGGATTGCAGCAAGATTATTCAGTGTGCTGCGGTCAGCCTCGTCCTTTGCAGCAGCTTTGGTAAGGCACCATACCGCATCAGACGGAGCGCCCTGGTAATATAGCATGACACCTAACTCAGATAACTCTTCTACGTTGTTCAACTGACTGACCAGTTTATTCAAAGAATCCTTTCTGCCTTTGGACAGTAGCTGTTCCACTCTTGCAAGAACTTTATTCAGGTAGTCGGAAAGATTAGTGTCATTTAATCTCAGTTTTAAAGCAGCAGCTTTAGCTTCAGCAGTGATTTTTGCCGGTTTCACAACCGGGGTTTTTCCGGCATTTTGTGCCGCATATTTTCCAGCTTTTTGGATGGCATCCATATCGGGTATGTTGATGCCGGCTTCTTTCATAGCCTTCTGAACTTCGGGATCATTCATCATTTCCTTTGCCTCTTTCATCATTTCATTAATCTCCTTTTGGGTGGGAGGCTTTTCTTCTGTGGTTTGTTTTTTCTGTGCATTCAACGAAATGCTGAAGAAGAAAAAGATGGAGAGTAAAAAAAGTTTATGCATAGTTGTTATTTTTTTTGCCACTAAGAAATTATTTTTTGTCACTAAGGCACGGAGGCACTAAGGGTCACCAAGCTTTTCCCTTTTGGTGTCCCGATAGCTATCGGGATCGTGTCCTGGAGTCTTGGTGGTTCGTTACATTCTTTGTTTTGCCACTAAGACACGGAGGCACTAAGGGACACCAGGTTTGTTTTTTCTTAGTGCATCACCGTGTCTTAGTGTCCTGGTGGTTCTATTATACTTTGTTCTTTCCACTAAGACACGGAGGCACTAAGGTTCACTAAGGCTTTTCTTTCTTAGTGCTTCTTCGTGTCCTGGAGTCTTGGTAGTTCTATGCTTTTTTTCGCCACCAAGGCACGGAGACACCAAGATTCACCAAGACGATTGTATTTAACCTTATTGTTTCCTCACCAGCGCATACATCGTCCCGGTGTACTGTTTGTCCTGCAAATGCAGCACCCTTCCGCCGTTCACTATTTCAAAGTATGCGTAATAGGTACTGGTTTTTCCGCCATGCCTGCCCGGTAAAATAATTTCCCAGTTGGATACCGTTGCCTTCCCTTTATAATTCTGAGTATAGGTTTGCATACTGCCTACCATTCCTGAAGCGCCTGAATGCTTGCTGTTATAAGTGCCGTCCGCGTTGAATGTAAATTCATCAGACATGGCTACTGCACCCATCCCCTGATAATTCCCCGAATAAGCATTATAGTAATTCATAGCGCCAAAATCACCACCCTTCCAGGTACCTGTCAGGTCGCTTTGGGCAATGGCGAATTTGTTATACCCACGCATAGCTGCTATATCAGACTTATAAAGATCATTGGCATTAGGGAAATTTGTCCACAAAGTATTGGCATCAGGGGATACTACCAGCGTTGGGTACATGATGCCCGAGGCAGAGGTAACGTAAAACCCTAAAAAGCAAGTTTTGCCGGTAGCAGGATCTACGGCCTGGCCCTCTATATACGGAGGCTTGAGAGCCCCGATAACTTCTCCCTTATCCTGGTATTGTTTACTGATTATTTTGAACTGCCGGGCTATATAATTATCCCAGTAATAATCGCGGCCTTGTCTTCTGGTTTCATCATTATGTTGTACCGGAAAATAAATATACACCTTGACATTGCCCTTGGTTACTACTACTTTATCACTCTGGATAGTGGATACCCAACCATCATCCCAGTTGGTGCGATCAAAAGTGAACTTACCGTGGGATACCGGTACGGTGTTCGTCGGCATTGGGTTCTGAACGATAGTTCTGTTTTCGGTTTTTACAGCTGCCGAGTCTTTTCCGGCAATCAGGTTATTATCAAATACGGGCGGCGTTTTACTCTTTCCTAAATAGACATTTGTCACCTTAGCATCCGTGGAAAAATAAATCATAGCAAACTCATCTCCCTTCTTCAACCATCCATACTTATTATCATGTGCCAGGGGCATCACCTCCCACCCCCTATCTTCAAGAGCATTTATAATACTGTCTGAGGAATATCCTGATGCCTTTTCTGATGGCAGAATAAAAACCTCAGTTTCTCCGATTTCGCTCTTGGTCTTTTTGCTTTCATCGTTTAGCACAACTCGTGCCGCCGCAACACTCAGTCCTCTTTTATCTTGTTTACTGTTGTCGGGCAGGCGGATACCGGTTATAGCAGAGTAATCTGCAGGAACCACTTTCTTTTGTGCCATAGTCGGCAAAGCGGCAATCATCAGAATCAAAGTAAAATACAGTCTCATTCGAATAAAATTTTCTTGGGTTGACTAACACTTCCAAATATTACTTCGGCTAATTTTTTATAATCAAATTGTCCGCTCATCACCTTATTCAGTTGATCTGAGTACCGCCGCCCGGTTACATTGTACCAGGTGACTACAGCAAACTGGGGTTTCCACTTAGATTCAGACTGATCTACATATGAAGGATCGGCTCTTAACAGCTGATAACCATCCGCCGGTGTGGTAAAGATGTTTTGCTTATCGGGATCGATATTGTTCAGATCATTAAAATTCCATTCAGGATGGCGTATGATTGCAGGCTTATCTAAATCGGCTTTATTCAAATCATAGAGTTTATTAAGTTTAGTCTGCATAGCTGCAAGACTGCCTGTTGTTTTCACCTTACCTGACTCAGCCATCGCCAGCCACTTCTTACACATATCGAGAAGTTCTCCCCGTGTCACAGCAGTATAGGGCAACCTGCCGGGGCGATGAAGCAGTACGGAATTATAAACGACTTCCGGAATTTGCCTGACACCGGTAGGTGCCGGCTCAAACCAGGGATAACCATCAAACGTTCCAAGCAGTTTACCAAGAGAAAACACTTTGTCTTTGAGTACCGTATTGATTTCTTTCTGCTGTGTGATTTCTGAAGGATGAAACCTGTTCACTCTCACAAACATCCATACATCTGCTATTCCGTAAGCTTCTATCTTACCCTTGTTGCAGATAAACGGGAGAAACTTTGCGGCAAACTCGTACGCATACAGAAAACGATCAGGTGTAGAAACTGTATCACCACTTCGCGCAAACCACTTCGCCCACCTGACGGTACTGCCTTCGGGTGCGGGGTAAGATTTGATAATCTGATTGGCAATATTATCCATTACTCTCTCCATATTAGGAGCAAACCTTTTTTCATCAGGCAAAGGGTAGTCGTAATTAAAGACGGGCCCCTCCTCCCACTTGCCCTTTTTCTTTTCGGCAGCCTTTGCGCAATCTTCCTGTTCATAAATCGTCTGTTTTTGAACAGTAACCTCCTTTTGTTGAACTACAGGCCTGTCTTCAGAAGACTTTACAACATTAACCGGTTTTTCCGTTTTCACTTCCTTCCTGTCAGGCTTACTCTTCTCCTTTGTACCCGGCTCGCTTATCTTGTCGAGTGTCTTGTCAATCGCTCTGTCCACTTTATTTTCAACCTTTCTGTTTACTGCATTTTCAACTTTTGAACTCGCCTTTTCACCTAACCTCTTCAACAACTGTGCTGACGAAGCATCTGTCAACAGAAGACCCAAACCCAATAGCATAGCTATCTTTTTCATAGCAGACAATTTGTTTTTAGATATTATCTTCCGGTGTCACCGAAGCGACTATTTGTGACCGTCCATTGGCACCTTCTCAGGGTTTAAAAATGAACTCTACCCTGCGGTTCTGTGCTTTTCCTTCCGGTGTCTTATTATCAGCAACCGGCTGAGTTTCGCCAAGCCCATCGGTGGTAAGTTTAGAAGCATCAATTCCGTATTCTTTTACCAGCAGATCCTTCACGGTTTCAGCACGCTGCTTTGAGAGTCTCATGTTCAGCGCATCATCACCATCTGAATCGGTATGTCCTACAATTTTAACCGGACTGGAAGCATCTTTAATCACTTTGCTGATGTCGTACAGTGCACCCAGACTCTCAGGCTTCATATTCGCAGTACCGCTATAGAACAGAAGATTGCTCACAATCTTTCCATCATTAAATTCAGCACGGGTATCCGGCACATCTTTGGCGATACGGATATTGCTCACAAAAAATTTTGAATTGGTATTATAGTGTCCTTTAAATCCCAGGAGATTGGGAATAACTTCCGGATTGATGGCACTGTTGATATCAATATATTTTTTCTCGTTCATCCAGAAACGCAGCCTCTTGCCCTGCACACAAAAACTCATGTGTAGTGGCTTCAGGAAATTGACTTTGATATCTCTTTCACTTGAGAATTTGGTTTTACTTCCCTTCTTGCCAACAGCAACATTTCTATAGCTTGTCAGCTCATACATTGAGCCATCCTTCTTATTAATTCCAAAATACAATTCAATGGCATCACCCCTGTATATTTCGTTTAACAGAGATTCATCGCTTACCATTTTTCCGCCTGAATTACCGAGGTAGATGTACAATTGTTCGGATTGGCCTTCCATTCCAGGCTCCATTAAAATATCGAACTCAATGGTGAAATTATCGCCCCAGCTTTGTTTCTTGCTGCGCGCAATATTGACTGCACCGCCTTTCGGCTCCAGCGTGGCCCATTTGCCTTCCAGCCCCTCTATCTGCACCACTTCTGCCATGTTGGTCGTCAACCACCCTTCCGGAGTTTCACCAATATTGTCCTTCTCAAAATTGTCGTAATACAAGATGGTATTACCCGGAACGAAATCAAATTTGCTGTAAACACGGTATGCACCAGGTCTGGCGGTTTGGGTTTCTGCTACCTGTTTGTTCTCTGATTTGTCGTCTGAATTGGCTGAATCATCCTCGTTCTTATTTGCAGAAGATTTTTCCGGATTTTTATCAGCTTTATCTGCTTTGTTATCCAAAACGTTTTCAACTTTCTTATTCACTTTGTCCTTTATTTTTTTAAATAATTGTGCCTGAGCAGAGCTCAAATAAAAGAAGGTGAAGACGAGGAAAATGAATAACTTTTTCATATCATTTGATTTTTTAATAGACAGAATCTTTTTGTCCAGGAGTCCAATGAATATTTCCTGATTGCTTGTACAAAGCTGTCACAATCATACATTTTCGGCAATCACCCGAAAAGGTGAAAAATGAAAAATTACACCCCCTTTTTAGGGGAGTGGTGGTTAGTTAGAGCATCTGTCAGCAACCCTTTTAGGACAAATGATGCTACTTCATCTAAACATAAAAGAACTGCTGCGCCTATTTCCATTTCTATGTTTCGGAATAAAAGATTCCCCCATCCACTACCTGACACCTTCAGATTGGTAATACTTCGCCTTAATCTCAGGTATCAGTTTTGATAAGTTTTTAATTCTCTTCTCATCTGAAGGGTGTGTAGAAAGAAACTCAGGCATTTTGTTTTGATTGCGCCGGGCCATCCGTTGCCAGAAAGGTATTGCAGCTTCGGGATTATATCCTGCCATGGCGGCAAAGATGAATCCCAGTTTATCTGCCTCACTCTCCTGCATTCGGCTGTGCGGTAAGGATAAGGCCAGGTTGCTGCCTACAATGTACAAACCCAGGAACAACAGTTGTGTCTCCTGTTTTTTTTCTTTCAATGCTTCCTGCAACACCATACCTCCGAGATTGATCAGCAACCCTTCGCTCATGCGCTCATTGCCGTATCGCGCTATTGCATGCGCAATCTCGTGTCCCATCACCACCGCAAGGCCATCTTCTGTTTCAGCTACGGGTAACAGGACCGTATATACGACTACCTTACCGCCCGGCATACACCAGGCGTTGATCATTTCATCTTTTATGGTATTGAATTCCCATTGAAACTTTTTGATCTCCTTGTTAAGGTTGTTTTCCGTCAAATAAGTTTCTACTGCTTTTTGAATGCGATTCCCAACACGGTCGACAATCTGTGCTCTCGGATCCTCAAGCGACAACGTCGGACTGTTTCTTACTACCGAATCATATTCGCTGAAGGCCAGTTCACGAATCATAAAATCGGGAACCAGATTCAATTGCTTACGCCCTGTGATGGGCACTGTCTTGCAGGACGTGAATATAATTATCAGGATAAAGAAAAATAAAATAACCTGTTTCATGCCAAAATAGATTTGGGCAATGGCAAATTATTTCGGAAGTTGCTCCGGAGCACAGACCTTATACTGCCTCCGGAGTTGCACAATCCTTATATTTGAAAAACAACCAGACTATTCACTTGATTCAGGATAAATATTCCTATTTATCCCAACCTTACTCTTTCACTACTTTTTTTGTTATTACACCTCCCTTATCTGAAACAATCACCAGGTTGTAAATTCCTTTCGCAAGAGTTGATACCTTAATTTTTTCGTAAGGACTTTCAGTGGTTATCGTCTGCAATGTCCTGCCGGTTACATCCATCAGTTTGATGGCAGACTTACCGGACAAGCCCGATACAGTAACAAAATTCCTTGCAGGGTTGGGATAAACACTAACAGTTGTCTGTCCTGCAAACACAACCTTTCTTATTTCAGAATAAGTAAAGGAGCCATCTTTATCCATCAACTTCAATCTGTAGTAGCCTGTGCCTGAAAGTGGATGCTGATCATAAAAACCATAATCCATTTTTTGCTGACCGTCTGTCTTTGCATTTACAAATCCGATTTCGCTCCAGTTATTTGCGTCACTGCTGCGTTCAATGGAGTAGCCTTTGAAGTTGTGCTCGTCGGCACTTGTCCATTGGAGTTTTACTTCATTCTTTTCCGGCTGAGCGATGAAGTTGATAAGACGAACAGGGAGTACAATGCAAGTACCAAGAGCATCACCGGTAATAGTCCAACCCAAATCATTGATGAGATGATCTCGAGCCACTGAGGCTCCCGGACTGTACATGAGTCCTGTAGCATCCAGCACAATATTATGAGCTGTGTTAGGATTGGCAGCCCATCCGTTCAGGGTAATGGAGTAGTTCTCACAACTCATCCCGCTATTAGCAAAAGAAAAATCATTCGGTAATGTTGGTTGATGTTCAAGAGAACGCAGATTCCATTGATTCAACGGTTGGTTGAAACTTGATGCGTCGGCAAATATATTATACATGTTTTTCACATTGCTGATATCCCAGTTATTTAAAGGTTGATTGAAAGCCGTGGCATGATCAAATGCTGCAGGCATCTGTATAACATTACTCACATTCCAGTTACTAAGTGGTTGGTTAAAAACCTGGTTGTAATAAAACAAACCGTTTAAATAATGAACATTGCTGACATCCCAGTTACTCAAAGACTGATTAAATTCCGTTGCCGAAAACGTGTACTGCAATGAAAAAATATTACTGACATTCCAATCTTCTATACCAGGTACTGTGGTTATACCTGCGTTATCAAAAGTTTGATCCATGGCAAAGGCATTTGTTAAATCAGGTTTATCCGTTGCGGTAATTTTCAAATTGAAGCAACCATAGAAAGTCTGACTAAGGGAGGACCAGGCCAGATTACCCCATTGTTGTACTTCTAAAATTTTTTGATTATCCCTGTCCACCACACTGAATTGGATTGCAGTGAGCGCATTATCTCCTGTGGGAGTTATGTAAACCCGGTATATACCCGGATGAGGGAAGGTAACAACTTCAACATCTTGCGCACTTCCCGAACCGTTATTTGCCGGATCACTTACTTCCTCCCAGGTGTAGTTATATTCTCCATAACCATAAATCTGAATTTGGTTGTTGTTTGTTACACCCGGATTATCGGTTTTCCAGACGGTTACAAAAGCGCCGGGCGGAAAACTATTTGAATTACATGTGCCTGAAACATCTCCGGTTATTGTCCAGCCCAGATCATTGATCAGATGGTCACGGCTATCTGACACGTCTGTATTATAACTAAGCCCTGATGCATCCAGTACGATATCTTCCGGAGTATTTTTGTTCGATGCCAATCCTGTAAGCAGCGCACTATAATTGTCGCAACTCATTCCGCTGTTGGCAAGCGATATATCATTAGGGTTATCCTCTGAATGGATCAGTGACCTTAAATTCCATCCTGACAAAGGCTGATTGAAAGCAGTGGCACCTTCAAACATGCCATACAGCGTTTCTACATTACTCATACCCCAACTTCCCAATGGCTGATTAAACGAAGAAGCTCCCTTGAACATAAAAGACATATCGGCCACCCCGCTGGCATCCCACCCGCTGATGTCCTCATTAAAATTTGCAGCATCGCGAAACATAGATTTCATGCTTCCAACATTGCTCACATCCCACCCGTTCATTCCCGGAACGGAACTGATACCCGACTTTTCAAATGCACTTGTCATATCCCCTACACCCGCCAGATCAGGTTTGTCGGCAGCCGTTATTTTAAGATTTGAGGTTTCTTTAAAAGCATTTCTCATCGTTTCCCATTTCATACTTCCCCAGCTCTGGATTTCCATTAATTTCTTTGCCTCAACCGGATTCATTCCCATGTCAATTGCACTTAACGGAAGGCCATTAGTGTTGTCTTCAAACAGCTTTACGCGATATACTCCCGGTGCAGGAAATGTTATCGTCGTATAACCGGCGCCAGTACCTGAGCCGGTTGAGCCGGTTTCATTGCCATCATCATCCAACTGGTCCCACGTATAAGTAAATTCGCCGGTTGCATAAATAATAATAATATCATCGCCATTGGGCCCTCTCATTGAAATACCTGTCCGCCCACCAACAGCCGGAGGAGTCGTATTCCAAACACCCACAAAAGGTGAAGGGATAGCATTATAAACGGTGCAAGTACCCAAAGCATCTCCGACAATAGTCCATCCACGCGTATTAACAAGGTAATCTCTGCGCGCGATAATATCAGGGCTATATTCCATCCCGGTGGCATCCAATAAGACATTACTCTCGGTTTGCCAATTGTCAGCCCAACTATCCAAAGTAATACTGTAGTTTGTACAACTCATACCCGATCCCGCGAAAGCGAAACCATCACTACCATAGATGTATGATAGAACCCATTGATCTAATGGCTGATCGAAATTAGAGGCTCCCCGAAACATATCCGACATATATCTCACACCGCTGACATCCCAGTTATTCAAAGGCTGATTAAATGCAGAAGCATTTTTGAACATACCCGTCATATTACTCACACTACCCACTTCCCAGTTATTCAGAGACTGATTAAAGGCCGTTGCCTCTAGAAACATATTACTCATATTCTCCACACCGCTGACATCCCAGTTGTTCAGTGGCTGGTTAAAACTGTTTGCAGCATTAAACATAGCGTACATGTTTGTCACGTTACTGACATCCCAGTTATTCAGCGATTGGTTAAAACCGGTAGCCTGCGCAAACATTCCCGACATATCATCTACATAGCTGACAACCCAATAATCTATATTGGGGATAGTGCTCACGCCCGACTTGCTGAAAGCGAAAGACATGCTGCTGACATTTTCAAGGTTCGGAATATCTGTTGCTGTTATTTCCAGATTGGTACATCCGACAAAAGCATTTTTAAATGAACTCCACTCTACATCACCCCATTGCTTTACTTTCAACAATTTTTTACTATCGCCCGAACTCTCCATCACAACATCAAAACCCAGATGAAAGCGATGAAACGGTGTGAAGCCAGCCGGTGTGATAGACACTCTGTATATACCCGAATGAGGAAAGGCAATAACGGTATTATCTTCGCTGCTGCCCGATCCGTTGTTGTCAGGATCTGCTACTTCTTCCCAATCGTAATCGAACTCACCCTCAGCTAGAAAACCAATACTGTTGGCATTAGTAGATCCAAAATTATCGGTTTTCCAGACTGTGATAAACGGCCTCTGGGCAAAGGTTTCACTACTGCCTAACAGAAGAAAGATTACAAAAAATAAAAGTGTTTTGAGAGAGTAAAAATGCTGTTTCATAGCTGAAGAGTTTTTTTGTTTATTGAAAGACGACAGGGGTTATTCAAATTATTTTCCCTGACAGGTCTCATCATTCTAAAATCATTATCAAAAGTCTTCTTATCCTTCAATTATTACATTCCCCCGAAAAGGTGAAATTTATATCGCTACACTCCCGTAAAAAGGTGAGTGATATTCATTACACGTTTTGTTTATTTGTAAATTAAATCAGGAGCGATGAACCTTAGGTGTCTTGTATTCTTAATGATTGTCATTCTTTCAGGCGTTAGGTCTGAGGCGCAGACACCTAAAATAGACAGCCTGATTAATCTGCTGAAAACAAAGATTCCTGACAGTACCCGGGCAAATAGCCTGAGACAATTAGCCGTCTATTACGAAACCGTGGACGCTGAAAAGTCAGAACAAGCTTATCAAGAGTCCATCGATTTTTCAAAAAGCAAAAAATTATATTTTGAGGCCGGAACAGCTTATTTCGAACGGTCATTTCTCTATCAGGCACAAGCAAAATATCGGGAGGCTGAATTGTCCTTGGATAGTGCAATAACTTTTCTGGATCTCAGTGATGACAGCAGAATTCCTTTCAGGAAAACATTAGTTTATGGAGCATTATCTGGTATTTACAAGAGTCTTAACAACTACGATAAGGCCATCGAATACCAGTTAAGAGCAAATAACCTTTACGAAAAACAACACGCGACTTCTTCTCTTGTAAAAGCATACATCAATACCTCCGTATTGTATAAGGAATTGCTCAATTTTGAACAGCAGGAAAACTATTCAAGGAAAGTACTTGCCATTGGTAAAGAAACGAAAGATGACAATCATCTTTTTCTCGGTTATAATTATATAGCGTATGCCCTTTCTGAACAATCGAAGTATATAGAAGCAGCCAAATACTTAGACAGTGCGAAAACATATTTCAACAAGGGGCTAAAATTACAGGCTGCTATGACCATCTCGTTCTTTCTGATTTCAGGAAGTGTCAACGCCAAATTAAAAAATTATGACGAGGCTTACAGCGACTTTAAAAAGGCTTATAACTTCGCAGAAGCCAACAAGCATACTTTCAGCAAATACCAGTCCCTGATGCAGATGGGTAATATCCGCAGATTTCAAAAGAGATATGGCGAAGCAGAAAAAATACTCTTAGAGGCTGATACAGCCATACAGAAGACCGGAGAACTGAGCCAGAAGAATATATTGCTTCAATACCTATCCGACCTCTATAAAGACTGGGGCAAGTACGATAAAGCACTGGAGTATTACAAAAAATTTGTCGAAGTCTCAGATTCCATCTCCAATATTCAGAATCAGGAAATAGCTGCCAACCTGGAAAAAAAATATGAGACGGAGAAGAAGGAAGCCACCATTCAATTACAACAGTCAGAAATCCGTCAAAGAAAAACGATGAATTATTTATTCGGTGGCGGAGCAACAGCACTTGCTGTAATTCTGTTACTCACTTACCGCACCTATCATCAAAAACAGAAAATACAAAAACAGCAAATTAGTGAATTAGAAACCGAACAACGACTCAACGCCACACAAGCCGTACTGAAAGGAGAAGAACAGGAGAGAGCCCGGCTTGCCAAAGATCTGCACGACGGACTGAGTGGAATGCTTTCAGGAATAAAATACTCATTACAGGATATGAAAGGAAATTTAATAATGACCGACGAAAACCGTCAGGCCTTTGAACGGAGCATGGATATGCTGGACAGTTCCATCCAGGAGATGCGGCGCGTAGCGCACAATATGATGCCGGAAGTATTGGTAAGATACGGGTTAGATGCTGCATTGAAAGACTATGTAGCTGAGATTAATAAAGCTGGACTTGTAAAAGCGGTTTATCAGTCAATGGGAATGGAAAACAGGGCAATGGAAAAATCAACGGCACTGGCGATTTACCGCATTGTGCAGGAGTTACTGAACAATGTCATTAAACATGCACAGGCTACAGAAGCACTGGTGCAACTATTCAGTGAAAATGGGAAGCTTGTTGTAAACGTGGAAGACAACGGAAAGGGGTTTGATGCGAAACTCAGTGAAGAAAAAGGCGGAATGGGCTGGCGCAATATTCGCTCCAGGGTAGAGCTGCTCAACGGAAAAATAGATTTGCAGTCATCCTCCGAACACGGTACCGCAGTGAATTTGGAATTTAATATCAGTTAAATGATAAAGGTATTCATCACCGACGATCACTACATGGTAGTAGAAGGCATTCGTTCGTTATTAGCCAATGAACGGGATATTGAAATGATGGGTTCTGCCTCCAATGTAGAATCGTGCAAAGCTTTTTTAAAAAATCAGCAACCGGATGTATTGCTGCTGGATATCAATCTGCCGGATGGCAATGGTGTTGATTTATGCAAAGAACTGAAAGAGAAATATCCCGGGATGGCCATTCTCGGTATCAGTACTTTTAATCAGGCAAGCTATATCAGAGAGATGATGGATAACGGCGCTTCAGGATATGTGTTGAAGAATGCCAGTCAAAAAGAACTCACAGAAGCGATGCACCTTGCATCCATTGGTAAAACCTATATGCCTTTTGAAGTAGCCAAAACGCTGCACGCTGCTGAAAGTCAGAGCACAGAAAATATTATTTTGGGTAGAAGAGAAAAAGAAGTGCTGGATCTGATCAAAGATGGTTATACCAATGGAGAAATCGCCTCACAACTCAATATCAGTGTTTACACGGTGGACACATACCGAAAGAGTCTGTTATCAAAATTAGAAGTCAGGAATACAGCCGAACTGATAAAAAAAGCATTCAGGCTTAAACTAATAACCCTTAATTAGGGGCGCACATGAGATGATGAACATTCCGGCATGGGAAACCCTCAGAATTCCTTTTCTATTTTTTTTCAACCTGATCAATTTATTTTGATACTTCCCTAACTTTAGCACTACATGCTGAGACAATTTCTTAATTTCAGAATCGGTTTGGTCATCTTAGCCCTGGCGATTGTCACAGGTACTATATTTTATTCAGACTTCCTTTCAAAAAAAATTGCTTCTGAAGAAAGAGAAAAAATCAGTCAATGGGTGGAAGCCAACAAATTTATTGCTACTGCCTCACCGGGCACAGACCTCACGCTGGCAAGTCAGATTCAACAACAAAACAACGACATACCTGTCATCTGGACCAACGAAAAAGACAGCATTATCGACTTCAGAAATATAATTTCAAAGAATAAACCTACAAGAGAATTTCTTGAGAAAAAACTGAATCAATTCAGGAAAGGCCACCCTCCCATTGTGTTAGTTCTCAGTGAAAAACCCTATGTAGCCGACAAATATTTTTATGGCGACTCACAACTTCTGACACAGATAAGATATTTCCCTATCATTCAATTGCTCATCGTAGCCCTTTTTATCATCATTACTATATATCTAATCACCATCCGAAATAAGGCAACTCAAAATCAGGTTTGGGCTGGTATGGCCAGAGAGACGGCCCATCAATTAGGTACGCCACTTACTTCCCTTCAGGGATGGATTGAAATATTGAAAGAACAGGACAGTCCCGACAAAACGATCTCAGCTGAAATGGAGAAAGACATAGAAAGGCTTCGTCTCATCAGCGACCGGTTTGGAAAGATAGGCAGCGCACCCCATCTCGAACAAAATGATATTTCTTTATTGATCAAAAATATGATCAGTTACATTCGAAGAATCGCTCCCGAAAAAGTTTCTTTCTCTTTCCATCATAATGATAAGGTAATACCGGCAAAAGTTTCTGCACCGCTTTTCGACTGGGTAATAGAAAATCTTTTGAAAAATGCACTTGATGCCATGAATGGAAAGGGAGAGATTCATATTTATCTGAAAACAACCACCACAAAGATTTTGATAGACATCCGCGATACCGGAAAAGGAATCAGCAGCCAGAATATCAAAAAGATTTTCAAACCCGGTTTTACCACCAAACGCAGAGGCTGGGGGTTGGGTCTTTCCCTTTGCAAAAGGATTATTGAACAATACCATAACGGACAACTGTTTGTAAAAAACACCGAGCCCGGCAAAGGAACCACCTTCCGGATCATTCTAAACAGGGAATGAATTTATGTCTGATAGAATCCTGATCTATTTCAGACCACTTCTATCTGATCTGCAGACAATAGTGGTTCTCTGTTAAACTTCCTTATGATGTTGGCTACTGTGACGACATCACGGCTGCAATACTCACCGATCCGTTTCAAATTTTTTTCTTTATAAAACACCTCCCCCACCTGGCTTCCATCTATGTCCGATTTGGGCGATGGAATATTCAATGCTCTTGCCAACAAATCAAGTGAAGTATAATTTTTAAAATCTCCAAATCTCCAGAAATGCATGGTATCAATGACATTTATTTCCCAGGGTTTCAGATTGTAAAAACTCATACTCTTAGGCAAATCAAGCCCATTGATGATCATTCGCCGGGACAAATACGGCAGATCAAATTCTTTGACATTATGCCCGGCAAAAACCCAGTCCTTATAATGCTTCTCAAATTGTGAAATCAGTTCAGTAAATTGCTTTAGCAATGTTTCTTCATTCTCATGAACCAGTGTTTTCACCCGTAATTTAAGATCCCTGCCTTCCGATCTGTAATAACCTGCGCAAATACATACCACCTTACCAAACTCTGCATACAATGCGGCCTGTTTTGAATAATAATCTTCTGAGGTGGCATCTGCGGGAAGTTGTTTTAAAATCTTCTTCGTCCACAGCTCCTGCCATTCATCTTTCAGACTATGAAAATCCGGTTGACCTGAAACGGTCTCAATATCCAGAAAAATCAGATTCCCTGTTTGTATTTTTTCCATGAGAAGGAATTTTAGAATCTATTATTACAATTCAATAAGCAGTCTGGCCATCAATCATCTGTCCGGTAAAACGATTTTTGAGAGACTACATAACCAAGCGGATTGACAACAGTCACGAATACATCACCATTATTAATCTCATTAACCTCCACATACACAGATTGACCAGGCTTTAAATCTGGAATCGAATAGGGGCTTGTTTCCCTGAAGTTACCTGCTTCTTTACTTACATAAAGTTTATATCCTCTCGTTGTATATTGAGGTAATCCGATGCTTCCGAAAACCAGCACCTGCTGCTTACCTTTCTCCCATGAGGACATCGTTTGCACTTCCAGTGGTGACGACAACTCCCTGAGTACTTTCATTGAAGGTTTGGGTTTACCATACATATCATACACTCCATGAATGCGGCGCCGGTATTTGTCGTCTTCGGAAGTACCCGGATAATGAGTCCTGTAGTCAGTAAGGTCAAAATAAATTGCTCCCTCCACATATGGTTTACTTTCGTATAAGCTCATATGGTAGGTGAGATCCTGTGCACGCCGTTCATCACCTCCCCTGAAATTGGGTTCACACAATCCAAACTCAGAAATGAAAAACGGTTTGCCCGGATAGGTCAATTCCACACTATCCAGATAATCGCCAATTCTGCCGGTTGGCACATTCCACCACGAACCACCATATTCATTCATCATCAGATAGTCACCATCCGCAGCCGCATCCGGTACAAAGCCGGGTGTGTTATAAAAACTGCTGTTCAATGTATTGCTCACATAGGCCGTCATTCGTGAAGTATCCAGGCTACGCGCTTCGTTCATAAGATCTTTTATCAGGAGAATCATATCCTGATCCCTTGCCCTTAATTCATTTCCTGCTCCCCATGAAAAGATACTCGGATGGTTATACAAATTACTAACCATACTTTTCATCTGATTCATTGCAATCTCCCGGATGGTATCATTGGCAGGTGTTTCAGGCCCCCATAGGGGCACTTCCTGTTGCACAAGAATCCCATTGCGATCGCAAAAATCATAAAACACATCTCCTTGCTGAAAATGTTGACGGCTGAAAATGGCATTCACATTCTTCATCAGTTTCCCCATAGCAACTATCTGCGAATCAGACTCAGCAAAACCAAAATCCGGATTTGAACCTGCTGTCCATTCTATGCCCATTAATTTTACCCGCTCTCCATTAAAATAGGTCTGGCCATTGATAAATTCTATCTTCCTGAACCCTACATCCGTGGCAAGCCTGTCCACTGCTTTATCGTTCTTCAAAACAGTCACATCCACATTGTATAAGTTGGGAAAATCAAAATGCCAGGGATGAATATTTTTTAACTCTAAATAAATCCCTGCTTCATTATTCTTCCACACCGGTACGACGGTCTGATCATAAACAACATTGGACGTTGGCTGATTGTCTTCTGTAATTTTTACCTGGTAGGTAATATTTTTTTCCGGCTGATTGAATCCCAGGAAAATACTGAGTTTTCCATCTTTCATATCTGGCAACAAAGCAGGTGTAACATGAATGTACTTTGCTGAAGGAGTATTGGCTACTATCAGTGAGACAGGTCGGATGATGCCACCATCGTTTGGCCAATCGAATGAACTACCAAAGGGAACTTTGTTCCTTCCATAATCATTGTTGACAGCCACAGTAATCCTGTTTGTTTTTCCATACTTGAGTTTGCCGGATAGATTAATGAAAAACTTATTGAACCCATCCCCAACGTGCTCACCAATTTTTTCTCCGTTCAGATAGACAATGGCTGTATGATTTACTGCGCCAAACATCAGGACAACATTTCTGGACTTCCAGGTTTTTGGAACCGGCAGCACTTTCTCATACCATCCCCAGCCATAATGGTTCTGGTTGGCAGCCTCAATATTCCAGGTATGCGGCAATGTGACGGGCCTGGAATCCGGCAAAAAGCTTGAAAACCATTTTTGTGTAAGTCCATTACCTGAATTATCAATCTTAAATTGCCAATCGGTATTAATTTTGATAGTATCTCTTTGCGCCTGAGCATTTAGGGCAGATAATGTCAGCAGGCAAAACAAATGTGTAATAAATTTCATTTTACTCATAATTACAGAAAGGTACAATAATATGAACAAATTTTTCAAGGTGGGTGACCATGTGACCTGGAATTCTGAGACCGGTTATGTAAGTGGCAGAATCATTAAAGTACATACCAATGATTTTCAATACAAGGGATATACCCATCATGCCACTCCGGAAGATCCCCAATATGAAATCAAGAGTGATAAATCAGATCATATTGCTGCACATAAAGGAAAAGCATTGACTAAAATAAATCAGTAAGCAGACATACATCCTGAAATATACTGATCGGGAATAACTGATCAGAGAATAATTATAATGGTGCCGATTATAATCAGACATGCTCCCACTACGGTCTGCCAGGTCAGTCTTTCACCAAGAAAAATTATAGAAAATACAATCGCAAGTGCAACACTTAGCTTATCTACTGGAGCAACCTGCGTTACCTTACCAATCTGAAGGGCTTTAAAATAAAAAATCCAGGAAAGCCCGGTAGCGATTCCGGATAAAATCAAAAAGAGAATGTTTTGCTTTGACAAAAGACCTATAGAAGAAGTACTTCCTTTAGCAAACGCGATCATCCATGTAATAATCAATACCACAATTGTTCTTATCGCCGTGGCAAGGTCAGAATCCATTCCTTTGATTCCAACTTTGACAAATATTGCCGTCATTGCAGCAAATACTGCAGAAAGCAATGCATAAATCCACCATGTCATCCGGATAGAAATTTAGGTGAAAAAATTATATACAAATGTCCGGGAAGGTCAGGAATAATAAGCAAATGTTATTCCATGATCCTTAAATTGATCCGGAGAATCAGGATCTATTTACCAATTGCCGGAATTCTATCAGACGTTCAAGATTGTCTGGCAGACAGGGGTGACCCTTTAATAATTCAATTCTACAAAAAAAGAGGCCTCTTACCTCTCTTAAAGTTTGTGAAGAATACCGGATTCGAACCCCTGCCTGTCTGGCAACAGGCAGACAGGGGTGACCCTTTGATAATTCAATTCTACAAAAAAAGAGGCCTCCTGCCTCTCTTAAAGTTTGTGGAGAATACCGGATTCGAACCGGTGACCCTTTGCATGCCATGCAAATACTCTACCAACTGAGCTAATTCCCCATGACGACTCTCCTCAAGTAATTTTGGAGAGCCGCAAATATAATGATCTTAACAATCAATCACCCCAGATTTCATCTTTTCCTTCCAACCACAATTTTACCAACCGGGTGCTTACAGACTTAGGACGTTCCAAAGGCATTCCCAATGCCCTGTCCCAGCAGAGTGTGGCAAGCACTCCCAGTGCTCTGGCTACGCCAAACATTACAGTGTAGAACTCATATTCTTTCAGTCCGTAGTGCACCAACAGGGCGCCGCTATGTGCATCCACATTGGGCCACGGGTTTTTTATTTTTGCAATGCTTCCCAGAATTTCCGGTACGGTATCGTAAATATTCCAAACAGTCTGAAGCAGCTTGTCATCCGGCATGTGTTTTTTACCAAATTTCATTTGCGCCTCAAAGCGAGGGTCCGTTCTTCTTAAAACTGCATGGCCATATCCCGGAATTACTTTTCCTTCGGAAAGGGTTTTCTTCACATAGTCGGTTATCTGTTCTTTAGTAGGAAGGTCACTGCCGATCTGCTCCTGCATTTCAAAAATCCACTTTATCACTTCCTGATTGGCCAATCCGTGAAGCGGGCCGGCAAGCCCGTTCATACCCGCTGCAAATGACAGGTAAGGATCACTCAGTGCGGAACCCACCAGATGGGTGGTATGAGCCGATACATTACCTCCTTCATGGTCTGCATGAATGGTCATATATAAACGCATCAACTCGCGAAACTCTTCATTCTGGTATCCAAGCATGTGAGCAAAATTGCCTGCCCAATCCAGCAGCCCGTTTGGCTGAATGTGTTTGCCACCTTTATATTTTCGGCGATATACATAGGCCGCAATTCTGGGCAACCGTGCGATCAGATCCATCGCATCATCAAAAGTAGCTTCCCAATAATCTTTCTTACTCATCCCTTCTGCATAACGTTGTGCAAACGTGCTTTCATTCTGCAGAGCCATGATCCCCACCACAAACTGTGTCATAGGATGTGTAGATTCCGGCAAGGCCTCAATCGTATCAAACACATAATTGGGCACATGGCTTCTTCTTTGCCAAACACTACTCATGTGCTGCGCATCTTCATTGGTAGGAAGTTCACCTACCAGCATCAGATAAAACAATCCTTCAGGAAGTGGTTCGCTCCCACCCTCAGCTTTAGGCAATGCTTCCTGAAGCTCAGGAATGGAATATCCCCTGAATCTTATGCCATCCATTGGGTCTAACAAAGAGGTTTCAGTGACCAGCCCTGTCATACCACGCATACCGTTATAAATCTGCGACAATTTCACTTCGCCAATAGGTTTATCGCCATGTTGCTTCAATATGTCTTTTATTTCTGCAGCTAACTGATCTGCTTTGGCTTTAAACCGGTCTTTAATAACTCCCATAATTTTCCAAAATTTTTATCGTTAATACAAATCTTTCTATGCGCCTAAAGGTAAATCATAGACATTAATGCTGAAAAATAATTATCCGACAGAGTGTAATTCAAAATAATTGATATGCCAAATAATATCTTTGTATTTTGACTTTTCCTAAAACCGTATTTGATATAAGCTGCATTTCCATTAAAGAATTATAAAAATTAATACATCTGAAAAAGCCTGTGGATATTGACAAAGAATGGACACTGTTTATAGACCGTGACGGGGTGGTTAATGAAGAAAAGTTTGAAGATTATATTCGTCATTGGGATGAATTCCGGTTTTATCCGGGGGTATTGAAAGCATTTGAAATTTTCAACAGGAATTTTGGTAAAATCATTATGGTGACCAACCAAAGAGGTGTGGCCAGAGGGTTGGTCAAGTTAAAGGACCTTGAGATTATCCATCAGAATATGCTGAAAAAGATCAATGAATCCGGTGGTAGAATTGATGGGATTTATGTATGCACTGAGTTGGAAAGTGAGAACAGAAAACCCAATCCGGGAATGGGTTTGCAGGCAATCAGGGAATTTCCTGAAATCAATCTACAAAAGTCCATGATGGTCGGAAACACTTTGAGTGATATGCAGTTTGGAAGGAATTTGGGCATAGCGGTGAACGTTTTTCTGCCTACAACCCGGAAGGACGTTTCATTGAATGACCCCCTGATTGACCTGGTATTTGCCGACCTTATAAGTTTGGCAAGAGATTTACCGGTAAGTTAAATCATTGAACGCTTAACAATAATTTTAAGAAAATCAGGTTTATTTTGTTCAAACTTACTCATGAAATTTTCGCTGATCCTTTCTGCTTTTCTTACAATAAATATAGCCTCCTCCGGACAGCTACCATCCGGTGAAGTAAAATCATTACGCTCGGCAGAAGATAGCATGAGACCGTACGCCACAGCGATACTTCAGAGTCGGAGTGCTGAGCAGCGCATTGAAGCAGACAGCATCTTTACAAGGCTCTTTGTAAAAGCATTAAAAACCAGATATTCCTTTGACTATCCCTTTGATTCATTGCTCACCATTGCTAAAGTGGTACCAAAGGACAGTTCTTTCAGGATATTTACCTGGCAGTTGATGATCAATGAAAACACGACCCGGCAACACGGTGCTATTCAAGTGAGAACTGCAGATGGGTCGCTTAAACTTTTTCCATTGATAGACCGGTCTCCTCTGATGGTAAGCCCTCAGGACACCATAGGAAATAATCTGAACTGGGTCGGCGCTGTTTATTACAAAGTGATAGAGAACACGGCATTCGGAAAAAAATATTATACTCTGCTGGGTTTTGATGAAAACGACCTGAAAAGCAACCGCAAGATTATTGACATCCTGACATTTCAAAACGGCATTCCCATATTTGGTGGCAATCATTTCAGTTTTCCCGATGGGAGTCTTCACAAAAAAGGAATGGCCAGGTACATCATGACCTTCAAGAAAAATTCAAGCCCAAGGCTTACCTACGATCCGGAAATGCAGATGATCGTTATGGAACACATGATCTCAGAAACCGGTGAACCGGAAAAAAAATACACCTACATTCCTGATGGTGATTATGAGGGGCTGAAATGGAAAGACGGGAAATGGGTGTATATCAAAAAAGTATTTACTGAGGTAACACCGGAAGGAAAAGAACCTGTACCACATCCCATCCTTGACGACAAAGGAAAAGTGGATGAAACCAAACTGAGAAATAACAATCAGTAACAGCCTTACAACCGCTGTTGCAGCCTTGCTACCATTTCATTTTTCCAGGACAGGAAATCACCTAAAAGAATGTGTTGACGTGCACTCTTCACAAGATTGAGATAGAAAGAAAGATTGTGAATACTGGCAATTTCCAGAGCAAGAATTTCCTTTGCCTTAAACAAATGCCTAAGGTAGGCTTTTGAATAATTCTGACTCACTTCACAATCCAGTTCGGGATCAATGGGTGAAAAATCGGATTCCCATTTTTTATTGTCAATGTTCAGAATTCCCTGAGTGGTAAACAACATAGCATTGCGTCCGTTCCGGGTCGGCATCACACAGTCAAACATATCTACTCCCATCGCAATGCACTCCAGTATATTCCAGGGCGTACCTACGCCCATCAGGTAACGAGGCCGGTCTTCAGGAAGATTTTCGCAGCAAAGCGTACAGATCTCATACATCTTTTCCACCGGTTCGCCGACACTCAATCCACCAATTGCATTGCCTGTGGCATTCTTTGAAGAAATATACTCGCAGGAAGTTCTTCTTAAGTCGGGATAGGTGCCACCCTGAACAATCGGGAACAAATTTTGCGTATATCCATACTTGTTATCCGTCGTATCAAATCGATTAAAGCACCTGTCTAACCATCGGTGTGTCAGTTCCATCGAACTCTTCGCATAGCTGTACTCGCTGCCCCCTGGCGGGCACTCATCAAAAGCCATCACGATGTCTGCGCCGATAGAGCGTTGGATATCCATCACTTTTTCAGGAGAAAAAAGGTGCCTGCTGCCATCAATGTGCGTCTGAAACCAGACTCCGTCTTCAGTAATCTTTCTCGCTCCGCTCAATGAGAACACCTGATATCCCCCACTGTCTGTCAATATGGGTTTATCCCAATGCATAAACCGGTGCAATCCTCCGGCTGACTCCAGAATCCCGGTGCCGGGCCTCAGATAAAGGTGATAAGTGTTTCCAAGAATAATTTCTGCTTTTACAATTTGAGAAAGCTGCTCCTGCGAAACCGCTTTTACACTTCCCACAGTACCAACCGGCATAAAGATCGGCGTCTCAATCCTGCCGTGATCGGTAAAGATTTCTCCACATCGGGCTTTGCTGTTCGAGTCGGCGTTTTTCAGAATAAATTTCAGATCGGGCATCCATCGCTGTTTGGCGGGCAAAGATAAACAGGTTTGGCATTTCAGATCGGTACTTACAATTATCTTTGTTCTCATGACGATAGATGGTGAAGAAATTCAGGGCATTTCAGACCAACAGGAGGCCGCACTTAATCAACTCAGCGATATCTATTCATTTTGGAACAGCCGGATCAACGTGATTTCACGAAAAGATCTGGATGCATTTTATATACACCATGTGTTACACAGCCTTGCCATCGCACGGGTATTTTCATTTGACAATAAGGCCACACTCATGGATCTTGGCTGTGGTGGCGGATTTCCGGGCATCCCATTGGCCATTTTTTTCCCCGAAGTTCATTTTCACTTAGTGGACAGCATCGGAAAAAAAATCAAAGTAGTCAATGAAGTAGTGAACGAACTGGATCTAAAGAATGTAACCACCGGGCATTGTCGCGCAGAAGAGATTCGTCACCAAAAATTCAACGGAGTGATTTCAAGAGCTGTAGCGCCACTGCAGACGCTCTGGCAATGGAGCCGGCCTCTTCTTGATATGAAATACGAACCATATTATGGTCTGATTTGCCTGAAAGGAGGTGACCTGGCTCAGGAAGTACACGATGTCAGACTAAAGGTGTATCAATGGGAAATCCATAAAAAAATTTTCCAAAATCCATGGTTTGAAAATAAGTATGTATTGCAGGTGAAGGTGTGAGGTGTTGAGATGTTGAGGCTTTGAGTTGTTAAGATGCCTTGGAGGTTGTAAGAATTGGACATTTACAATTCGTCATTGGGAATCCGTGATTCTCCATAAGTTTGCATCTCGAATCAACCTTCAACCTTACTGATCTGAATGAATCTGAAAACGCTTTTTGAGAATCCGCTCAATTTTCTCTTTGTCGGACTATGCATTGTAGCACTGATACAGATTTTTTACTACCTGTATTTTTTTAGCCGCCTCGCCTTTGCCAAATTCAGGAATCGCCATCAAACCCAGACGCATCCCGTTTCGGTAATTATTTGTGCAAAGAATGAGGCCAAAAATCTTGCGAATTTTCTCCCCGGTGCTCTCGTGCAAAAATATAAGACAACACATGAAGTCCTTGTGGTAAATGACAACTCCACCGATGAAACCAAGTATATTCTCGAAGAGTATCAACGTTCATTCAGGCAATTACAGATTGTAGAACTAAAACAGGAAGCGCGATTCATTCCGGGCAAGAAATTTCCATTGAGTGTGGGCATCAAGACCGCCAAACATGAAATCGTACTACTCACAGATGCGGACTGCGTACCTGCCTCTGAAAACTGGATTGAAAAGATGCAGGAGCAATTCCATGACGGGATTGAGATCGTATTAGGCTACAGTCCGTTTCAGAAGAAGAAAGGGTTGCTCAACAAACTTGTGCGTTGGGAGGGGTTTCACACGGCCATGCAATATCTGTCTTATGCGAAAGCAGGACTACCATACATGGGTGTGGGGCGGAATCTGAGTTACAAAAAATCGGCATTTTTCCGGAATAAAGGATTTAGTGCATTCAATCATTTACCTGGTGGCGATGACGATCTTTTTATCAACAAAACAGCCACCAAAGACAATGTAAATATTTCGTTAGACCCTGAGACTTTTACATTAACCAAGCCCCCGGTCACCTTCAATCAATGGCGCCGGCAAAAAGAAAGGCATTACAGCACTTCACGATATTACAAAGGAAAGCATAAGTTTTTTTTGGGATTGTATGCACTCTCTTTATTTCTTTTCTATCCATTGTTAATTGCGAGCTTCGTCTTTTTTGACTGGAAAATGGTGCTGGCAATTTTTCTTTTCAAAACCCTTGTTCAATACTTTATTGTTTACAAATGTGCGGCCAGGCTTAAAGAAAAAGATTTAGCGGTTTATACCCTTTTCTTTGACATCTGGATGTTTGCCTATTATCTCTTGTTTGCAGGAACATTATTCAAAAAACCACGCAAGACATGGAAATAATAAATCCACATTTTTTACATGTTGCATTTCTGCGAAATATCAATAGAGTACCATTTACATTTTCCCATTGATTCAAGCCTTCTGTCATGGCTCAGGCAATCTTGTCATAACTTGCTGTAATGCCTTTGATTACTGCTGAACTGAATCCATGATGTTCCATTTCGTTTAACCCTGCAATAGTGCATCCGCGAGGTGTGGTTACTTTGTCAATCTCCTGCTCAGGATGTGAATGATTTTCCAAAAGCAATCCTGCTGCGCCATTCACGGTTTCAGAAACAATCAGTGATGCTTGCTCTGCACTGAATCCGATCTGAATACCGCCCTGAATACAAGCACGGATAAACCGCATGGCAAAGGCAATTCCGCAAGCCCCTACCACCGTAGCGGCATCCATCAGCTTTTCGTCAATCACTACCGTACTGCCGAGATGATCAAATAATTTACTCACCAGGCCAACAGATGCGGCGTCTTCATTTTCATGTGCGATGCATGTAATGCTTTTACGGATAGCAATGGCCGTATTAGGCATTGCCCTGAATACTTTGACATTTTTGCCCGCCCATTGTTTGATGTCTTTCAGCCATACTCCTGTGACAGCACTGACGATTATTTGCTCCTTTTGAAACTTTGTTTGTTCCAATACATCCTTGATCTGAAAAGGTTTTACGGCTAAGATTACGATATCTGCTTTTTTCACTGCCAGGTTGTTATCCTTCTGGATGAGTACGCCTTTTTGCCGTAGATGCTCCAATGCCTGAGGATTTCTACGTGTGACCGTGATATTTTTAGCCTGGGTATATTTTGATGCCAAAAGTCCTGAGGCAATAGAGGATCCGAGATTGCCACCACCGATAATTGTAATGTTCATTTTGAAAAAAAAATTAAATGAGAATGAAAATTAGCAGTTGCGGCCTATCTACTGAGAAACAGATTTATGAAAGATATTCACTGACAGGAGGCATACCGCATGCGCCTGTCAGCATCCGGGTACCGGAAGAAATTGAAAACCGGGAATATGGTTTTGAGTCAGATTCATCTTTCTTAATCCAAATGTAAAACTCAAATTTGATTCACAAAATTTTTTTTCACTAAGCGAGGTTCAGTCAACTCTGAGTCAGGTTCAGGGTGACAGCAATTCTTCTGTATTCAGTTCCTTCCGGTTTTGGGCCAAAGTCCAAAGCGCTTCATCCGGTAAATCAGTCTCAATCAACTCTACCGGCATCCCGGCATCATTGATGATGGCCACCTTGTAACCCTGAATTGGCTCATAAGGACTTAATATAACCTCTCTTCCGGCAATGGCTTCTGCGAGGTTTTCAACCTTCAATGCGATGTGAGGATTATTTTGAATGATCGGGTGCAACGGACTGCCTTCCAAAAAACGGTGAAATTGAATTCTGAATTCTCCTGAATGATCCGAAGTAAACATTTTGAAAAATTCACTGTAACGTTCATCAGGCCTAATCTCCTTTGTCGGAATTCCCAAATGGTGAAAAGTATATAAAGTTTTCATTTTTGATTGAATATAACAGACAGTCAATATTAGTTTTCAGATGTCTCCTGAATAAGCAAAGCAGGCTGGTTATTCTCCGGAGGCAAAATAGGGCTGCAAACTTTCGCGGATTACTTCCGGAATCTTTGTCTTCTTCATGGTACCTGCTTCTACAAAGTACAAAGTGACTACGCCGGCAGAAAGCAATTCTTCCTTTTCATTGAAAATCTCTGCATGAAAAGTTATCTTGTGGTGTGCCGGAATTTCTTTCAGGGTAGTGACAACGGTAATGACATCATCATACCTTGCAGGCCTCAAAAATCGTATATGCATCTCTGTTACAGGCATGATCACGCCGCTTGCTTCTATTTCTTTATAAGTGATGCCTAACTGACGCAGCGCCTCTACCCTGCCGATCTCATAAAATTCTGCATACCGCCCATAATACACCACACCCATCTGATCGGTGAGTGCATAATGAACACGTAATGTGGTCTTCGATTTGTACATCATTCTATTTTTTCATCATGCCATCCACACTGATACGGCCTGCACCCACCAGCAAAATGAGGAAAGAAGCTGCCATATACACTCCACCCCGCTCTCCTTCACCAAAAAGATCTGCATTGGAGGCCATGAAGAAAACAACGCCCATGCCGATTACCACCGGAATCGCCGCCAGCCTGGTAAACATCCCGATAATTAAAAGGAAGCCGCAAAAAAATTCAGCAAATATGATTAACACAAGGGATGTCGTGCTTCCAAGACTCAGAAAGTTCATAAACTTATGCCGCATCGTGCTGAAGTGCACCAGTTTGGGATATCCGTGACTGATGAGTACAAGCCCAAGGAATACACGCAAAACAAACATGCCGATATTAAATGCAGCATCTGAATATTTTGTACTGAAAAAGTTTTTCATAAAATGATTTCTTTTATTAACAAAGATTTTCGCAAAATAACATGATTTTATTTCTACCATTCCACTAATATTGAAAAAATGGTCGAAGTGGTACTTTTGCCACAAATTTTTAAAACGCCATTCTTTATTTTCTAAAAAAAATAGAATGAACAGAGTTGTTCTTTTTCTGTGCCTCGTCCTCGCCTCAAAATGCCTGGTGGCTCAGGGTAACCTCAACATTACCGATCCAGAAAAAAATTATAAGAAAGCCAAAGACTATTTTATTCAGGGAGATTATGCTTTAGCGTATTCTTTACTGAAGCCATTGAAAGATCAATACCCGGACAACACCTCGTCAGATCACGCTTACCTGAATCAGGATATTAATTATTTCTACATTGCCAGTGGGCTCAAACTGGGCCAGTCGCTTGCCGAGCAGGAAGCCCAGGCCTTTATCGAATCGGCTACCGACGAACCACGACAACAGTTGATGAGCTATAACCTGGCACAGTATTACTTCCGAAAAGAAAATTTCGGGAAAGCGGTGGTGTACTATGAAAGAGCTGGCTATGAGAACCTGAGTAATGAACAGATTGCTGATGCAAAATTTGAACTGGCATATTCCTATTTCAGAATGAATGATTTTGACAAAGCCAAGCCTTTGTTTAATGAAATACACCAATTGCCTGACAATAAATACTACACCGACGCAAATTATTATTACGGCTACATCTGCTTCAAACAAAAAAATTATAATGAGGCACTCAGTTCATTCAAGCAGATAGAAAATAATAATAAATATGCTGACCGGGTGCCCTATTACCTTGCACAGATCTACTATCTGCAAGGCAAAAAAGATCAGGCACAACAATATGTGGAGCAGGTAATAAATAACCGGTCGGCAGAAAACAGAACCGATCTGGAATTGCTGCTCGGACAGATTTATTTTGAGAAAAGGCAATTTGCCAAAGCCCTGCCTTTACTTCAGGATTATGCAAACAATACTCCTCAAATCAGTAAGGAAGTGATGTACGAACTCGCTTACTGCTATTACGACGCCAATCAGGTAAGCAAGGCTATAGAATCTTTCAAACAATTGAGCAATGAAAAAGACTCGCTTGGTCAAAACAGCATGTATCTCCTTGGCGATCTCTACCTGAAAACCGGCCAAAAGGTTAATGCCCGTAATGCATTTCAGTACAGTGCAGACAACAGCAGCAACCGATTCCAACAGGAAGTAAGCCGCTTTAATTATGCAAAACTTTCTTACGAACTCGGATATAATGATATTGCCCTCACATCCATAGAGCAATTTCTCAATCTATATCCCACCTCAGCTTATGCAAATGAAGCCAAAGAAATTCAGATCAATCTGCTTGCCAACAGCAACAATTATTCGGACGCTTTAAAACTCTATAATTCGTTTGACAAACCAACACCCACCATGCAGCGTATCCATACCAGGATACTCTTCGGACGGGCGACGGAATACATCAATAACGGACAATATACCGAAGCCAACGACCTGTTGGATAAAATCATTAAAGACCCGTATCCGGGGCAGGTGTTACCTTTTGCTCACTTTTGGAAAGGGGAATTGGCCTACAGACAATCAAGGTATGATGCTTCTATTCAAAGTTTCAACAAATACCTGCAAACCGGAGGCATACAGGGGGAAGCCAATCAGAAAAATGCACGTTACACCCTCGGATATGACTATTTATCTACAGACAATTTCACTGCGGCCTTTGATAATTTCAAACAGGTAGCTTCAGCTATTTCTTCCAATTCAACCTCCGTAGAACAGGATGCTTATGTACGATCTGCCGATGCACTTTTTATGCAAAAAAATTATTCAGCTGCAAAAAAAATGTATCAGAATGTGGTGAACCTTTCCATTCCACAAAGTGATTATGCCTATTTTCAGATTGCTATGATTAACGGCATCAGCAATCAACCGGAAAAAATCAAAACATTAGATCAGCTTGTACAGAGATATCCAAAGAGCGACCTGGTACCTGAATCTTATTTGCAGATTGCCAATGCCTACATGGTTGAGGAAAAATTCAGGGATGCAATTCCTTACCTGAATAAGATACTTGCCATTCCATCGGCATCTGCCTACTACCCTTCTGTATATCTTAAAACAGGACTGGCCAATTACAATCTGAATAACAATGCAGAAGCTCTGAAATATTATCAAAAACTCGTAAGTCAGTATCCGCAATCCAAAGAATCGGATGAAGCACTTTCCAACATGAAGAGTATTTATGTGGAAATGGGTAAGCCCAATGAGTTTGTGGATTTTGTCAACAAATCGGGCAGGCATCTGAGTGTTACAGAAGCAGATTCTCTGACCTACGCTTCTGCCGAGCGTCAGTATATGGAGAACAATTGCAATGGCGCAATTTCAGGATTCAACAACTATCTTTCCAAATATCCGCAAGGCGCCTATTCATTGAATGCACTCTATTATCGCAGTCAGTGTTATTCAAAAAATAACGATTGGAAGAATGCGGTATCCGGATATGTAAATGTCGTAAATCAGGGAAGCAATCCATTTGCGGAGCGGGCTGCTCTGGAGGCGGCAAGAATTTATTATTTCAACCTCACCAACTACGATAGCGCAAAAATTTATTTTCAGAATTTGTTGACGCTGGCAACCACGCAGGAGAATCAATTGGAGGCACTGCGTGGACTCATCCGAAGCTATTATCAGACCAAAGATTTTGCCAAAGCAAATATCATAGCCACCGACCTTCTGACAAAGAAAGGAATCAGCACCGATGATAAAGCCATCGCAAACCTGGTATTGGGAAAATCTCTGCAGACTTCCAACCAATGGAATGAAGCCATTGAAGCATTTAAGAAGGTAACAGCTATCAACAAATCGGCGTGGGGTGCGGAGGCCCGTTATGAGATTGCACACAGCTATTTCATGTTGAATAATCTGAGCGCTTCCGAAAAATCGGCTATGGATGTGATAAAAGTAGCCGGCTCTGATTATTGGGTCGCCAGTGCTTACATCTTACTGGGCGATATTTATCTGAAACAAAAAGATTATTTCAATGCAAAAGCCACCTATAAAAGTGTAGCGGACAATTCTACCATTCCCGAACTGAAAAATGAAGCCGCTACCAAATACCAAAATGCGGTGGGAGAAGAAAAAACAGTTTCAAAAGTAAAACAGGAAAGAAATCCTTAGAATATGAAAAATCTAATGACATCCCGAATCAAGACTATGGGTATTCTTATTTTGGGAATGCTGGCATGCCGTGACGTGAAGGCTCAGGACACACTGCACAATCAGACCATTGAAATTACCTCCACCTACAAACCTCATTTGCGCAATGCGGTAAAAATTGATTTGCATGCATCCCCATTAAATGCAGATACTTCACGGCCCCGCATGGCTTACAATATTCCGCCGCAAAATTTATTCTTTGCCTTTCAGCCGGTAGTACTCAAGCCTGCATCCTTATCAATCGATACATCAGTACTGCTTGGCACGCGCAACTACGTAAAGGCAGGATTTGGAAGTTTTACCACACCCTACCTTGAAGCGGCTCTGGGATTTGGAAGTTCGGAAAAGGGACTTGTCAATCTTTACGGTGATTATATTTCCAGCCGGGGAAAAATCAAAAATCAGGATTTCAGTGAGATGAACCTGAAAGCCGAAGGCAGCTTGTTTACCGGCCCGAATGAGGCTTACGGATCGTTTGGATTTGGCACCCGGGAATATTATCAATATGGTTACGACCATGACGCCAATCAATATGATAAGAAAGACATAAGAAGAAGTTATCGCGACATGAAAGTGTTGTTAGGATTCAGAAACAAAGAGATTAACAGCATCGGCGTAAACTATGATCCGCATATTGAATTGCATGCCTTCACCAGAGAAAATGTTGCTGACGAAAGTACACTATTGGTGACTCTTCCCGCAGAGAAACAGGTAGGAGATCATGTAAAAATAAAAGCGGAAGTCCTTGCCAATATCAACGGATACAAAGAAAACAGTTCAGCATTAAAGATAACCAACAAACTTTTTCAGGTAAGCCCGTCCTTATTCTACTCCAGCGAATTTTTTGATATCAATGCTGGGATTACTCCTTCGTGGAATAATGGAGAATCCGCACTACTCCCGAATATTTATGGCGAAGTGAAATTACAGGAGAATATTTTCTCCATTCAGGGAGGATGGGTAGGCCGTTATCTCCCTAACAGTTTCAGAACATTGAGCCAGATGAATCCCTATATGGCCGATCCTGTTTTTTTATACAATACCAAAGAGATCCAATATTACGGTGGCATCAAAGCCAGCATCGGCGGGCATTTTAATTTCAATGCCAAAGCTGCATTTGTTCAATATACTGACATGCCACTGTTTGCCAACGATATGACTGACCCAAAAAGATTCCTGGTATTCAATGAAAGCAGGCTAAACACTTTCAGAATACATGGTGATGTGAACTACATCGATCAGGATAAATTTTCTGTAACGGGAGGATTGGAATTAAACAGCTATTCCGGATTGAAGAATAACACCAATGCATGGGGCTTATATCCTTTAAAGCTCAATGGATCGTTTCGCTGGTATGCATTCAAACAACTCTTTGTAAAGGCAGACTTATCCGCATTCTCAGGCGCAAAGGCTTTACTCGCCGGTGGTGGTACCAAAAATCTGAAAGGAGGCACAGACCTCAGCCTGGGAGCAGAATTTAGGATCAACAATATGTTCAGCGCCTGGTTGGACATCTATAACCTGCTCAACAGCAAATATCAATACTGGAATAATTATCCTGTGTACGGATTGCAGGTGCTGGGAGGTGTGATTGTGAGATTCTGATAAATTAAATTCCGGATATAAACATGAGTAATTCAAATACTTACAATTGCTGAACCTGAATATAAATGTGAATAAAGTACAATCTTATTTTTCTACGAAACATTCGCTACCATCCTTCCCTTTCTCCTGGCAGTCAAATATTTCCTGATGGGGGTATCCAGATACTTCATTACCAGGTAGGCAACTATCATCTGAAGAATGATGCCTACTACAATAATTATTGTTAATTGGTCAGCCGATGGTTTTTCATTGGTAAAATAATTTCCATATATCCAGATGCCGGCATAATGGGTCATGTAAAGCGGATAGGAAATATCTCCAAAAAATTTACAAATCTTCTTCCAGCGATCGGCTAAAGCAGAACCGGCCCCTAACGATACCAGAAGGGGAAAATAAAAAATCACCACCAATGCCTCCGTCAACCAATTCCACTTAGTTCCCGGCATGATGAAGGCCAATGCCAACAAGCAGGAAAGAATCCAAAAACCTATTTTGTTTTTAATTATCCAGTTGGAGCGAAATAACAGAAGTCCGGCCGTAAAAGAAAAAGCTACGCGAACTCCTCCATCAAGGAAGTTGTCTTTTGACCAACCTCCCAAAAGATTTCCTGCACGGTAACTCACCATAAAAATACCCACAGCAGCAAGAACAGTTAATACAGCAAGTGCACGGCGACCCAGCCTGCACAGAATCAGCGCATAAAAAATATTGGCCACATATTCCCAGAAAAGGGACCATGCCGGTGCATTGAAACCAAAAAGATTGAAGGCACGCTCTTCCATGACAGGAAAAGGGATTAACAAAAGCGAACAAAGAAATAACAATATCAGCCTTCCTGCATCCTGAACTCCGGGCAAAGCAAAAGGATCAATAAGATAACAAATCAATCCAAATACAGAGCCAACAATAATTAACGGATGCAACCTGATCATCCGCGATATAAAAAATTCCCGGACACCCATTCTTTGAATACGACTATCATAAGCATATCCAATGACGAAGCCTTACAGACAGAAGAAGAAATCAACGGCCAGAAAACCATGCCCTATAAAATTGTCATTGATGTCGGTAAAAATCCATTCCATGTAATGGAAAATGACCACAGCAAATGCCGCTATTCCTCTCAACCCATCCAGAATTAAAAAGTGGGGTTTGGAATTAATATTTCCCTTATTCATATTGACACGATTCATCGGGAATAAATATAGACTCCATTCCACACTTAAAAAAGTATTTAAGATTTTCTGCTACCCTGACTATGATTCCATGTTGCTGTAAAGAATTTTTAAAAGGTTATGGGGAAACTGAAATTTTTTTCTTCCAAAATAAATAAGACAAAATACCCGGAACAATCCATATCAGAAGAGTGAGCATTAATGGATCAAATTTTCCTGAAGCGGCAATGCCTGAATATACTGCACCCGTCAAATCAAAAAACAATCCGGCATATGCCCACTCTTTTATTATCTTGAATCCCGGGACGAGTACGGCAATAGCACCAATAATTTTTGCCCAACTGATAAACTGAATAAAATACACCGGGTAACCAAGACCCTTGACCATGATCTCCATGTTTTGTGCATTCGGACCAATACCGCCAACGGCAGTAAAAATCATCAGACTGGCAAAGAGAATGGTGCATATCCAGTAGAGGATGTTGATGGTTGTTGTTTTCATTTTTTTTAATTGTGAATTGCGAATGGTGAATGGTTAATTGTGAGTTATGAATTATGAAAACTTTTTAGTTTTTGTTCTAAATGATAAATCAACTTCTTTTAAAGCTGTTTTCAATTTAGGAATGGATGTTTTGCCCATGCCATGTAGATCCAAAATTTCTTTTTCACTGTATTCGGCAAGTTTTTGCAAACTGGTGATTCCTTTGTTTTCCAAAGCCCTTCTTGAAGGTGCAGCAAGCAATGAAAGGAATCCTTCTTTTGGTTTTCGTTCAACTTCACAGATTGGGCAGGTGGGGCAATCGCTGCTTTTGTAATATCTGTGGCCGTTAGGACATATTTTTAATTTTCTTTCTTTAGTGCCACTCATGCAACAGGTTTTTCCTATTTATTTTCACACAACTCTTTCAGCTTTTGAAGCGCTACAGGCCAACCTTCTTCAAACATATTTGCCCATTTTTCGTTCGTTTCTATAAACACTTTTAATGAAGTGATTCCATCTGCTTCTGAGAACTGATAAGCTTCCTTCGCTCCTGTCCATTCCTTTGCCATCTCAGAGGATGTATCCAGCGAGCCATCTGAATTAATTAAAGCAACATGACGGGCAAATAAATAATCGTAGGGATTGCACACTTCAATTAATGCCAAGGTGCCTGCATCTTCCTCACCCATAAATTTTATCCTGGCGCCTTGTTTCCATTCTCCATCATATCTGGAGCCCGGCCATGCAGCATTCGTCCATATTTTGTACGTGTCAGGTTGCAGCATGGTTTCCCAAACTTTTTGTTTCCCTGCATGTATGTCAATGCTAAAATGTAACTCCTTTCTGCTTTCTACATACTGTTTGAAACTATTGAGTATCGCTTGCCACCCGTTTTGTTGCAATTCAACGGAGTTTTCTGTTTCAGCGTCAAAAACGGTAGTAACTTTTGTGTCATTATCCAATTTTTCAAACGAAGATGTGGCTTGCCGCCCATCGCCCATGGTGTATGTAATTTTCTTGTGCTCAACCACTTCATCATACACGGCTTCAAAGTCAAATCCGAAGCTGCCATCTTTGGCTTCCATCCTTGATTTAAGTTTTCCTCCTACTCTTAAATCATTTTCTGCATGCGGGCAATGCCAGTCGGGTGAAGCCTGGTTCCATTTTGTAATGTCGATGGGGTCGTTCCAGGCATCCCAAACTTTTTCTACCGGAGCATTTACCAATGTTTCGACAGATATTTTTACAGCTTCCATTTGATTATGTATTTAGTTTTTTATTGAGTCCTTAATATTTTCTCCATCTTTTTACCTTTTGCTAATTCGTCCACTAACTTATCAAGGTATCTTACCTTTTGTACTAAAGGATCTTCAATATCTTCCACACGATAACCGCAAATAACACCGGTGATGAGTTTGGCATTGGGATTGAGTTTGGCCTTCGCAAAAAACTCTTCAAAAGTTGCTTTCTGTTCAATCAGGTTTTGAATTTTTCTGTTATCAAACCCTGTGAGCCAGGTAATGACCGTATGAAGTTCCTCCACTGTTCTTCCTTTGCCCACCACTTTATTTACATAATGCGGATATACGGAGGCGAAGGTCATTCCGGCAATGCGGTGGTTGAAATTTTTTTTACGGTCCATAAAAATTATTTTAAGCGTTCTAATTTACCTTTTCTTTTTACAATGTTTTTATAATCCCATTGTATGGTTTTCGACTTTTTTAACCAGCGTTGTAAATCCTTTGTTTCGATTTCCTTTTTATCATTGTAAAAAATGGAAGCGTCTTTAAATTTTTCGCTTCGTACACTCAAATCATCTTCTTCAAAGTCTGCGCCGCTCCAAAACATCAGACGGATGCCATTTTTTTGTTTACTATATCCTACAATAGGATTGCCATCCAGAAACCAGACGGGATGTCCGTGCCAAACTTTATTTTCTGCCCCCGGCAGACCCTTTGTTATTTCTACTGACAGGGTTTCGCAAATGGCTTTATCGGTTTTGCTTTGAACGCGATTGTAAGCGGTAATGTCAGGTGCGATGGAAGGTTGTGTCCCCGTTTTTGGTAGTTTTGGCTTCGCTTCTTCTTTAATTTCACTACTTCCAATTTCTTTTTTCCGAAAATTGATAATATCCCGGATAAATTTAATAGGCAGTTTTTTACTATGCGGAAACTGAATGACAGATTTACTTACTTTATAGCTTCGCAGTTCTGTCTCAAAGTTTTTTAAGAACGCCTGGCTCCAGGGACTTGACAAAGAAAGATGTTTTTCAAACGCGCAATAGTAAATCAGGAAATGTTTCCCGATTTTAAAAGCAGGTATCTGGTAGCTGATTACTTCTTCCGCCTCCGGAACAAGTTCATGCACCATTTTGCGAACGGCGCTCATTCTATTGAGAATATCTCCTGTGAAGGATACCTGATATTCATCTATGTTTTTAAAATCTGTCTTTGCCATGATAATTCATTTTTTTAATTCTTTAGAAAAAACACATATATCACGCTATATTGGTAAGCTTTCGGAATGTTCTGAACTAAAAAAATCATGTGTCTTCGGCCGGTATTCCTACGCCGGCACTTTACTCATATCCATATAAAAAACTTCCCAATGATGACCATCCGGATCTGTAAAACTTCTCTGTTGCATAAATCCATAGTCCTGCAATGGGTTCGGTTCTGCTCCTCCTGCTTGTAATGCCGTATCTGCCACACTATTCATTTCATCAAGGCTATCTACAGAAATGGAATGAATAGCACCAATACTTTTGCCTGCATCATTTATGGGCTTTGAAGTAAACTCACCCAGTTTCTTATGTGTAAGTAACATCACATAAATTTCTTCTGTAAGAACCATGCAGGCGGCTGTGTCGTCTGTAAATTGGGGATTATTGGTAAAGCCGATGGAGGTATAAAATGAAATTGATATTTTCAGGTCGCTTACCGGCAGATTGATGAATATTTTCTTTCCCATATTGGTGAATTTTAAATTGATTTTGTTTAATTGCCTTGACAAGACAAAGCTGCAACCTTTTACAAATTAAAATGCTGTGTATGGACGACAGTTTAGAGGGGTAATTCCGACAAACAACCCCCACAAAGATCTGTACATTCCTGGCGGTTAATTTCTTTTCTCGCAAAGAATGCGAAGAATGGCATTACAAAATTTTATTCAGCCTTGGCGACCATTGCGAAGGCTTTTGCGATCTTAGCGGTTGGTTTCACGCAAAGAGCGCAAAGAAGGTATTACCAAATTTTTTTCAACCTTCGCAGCCTTTGCGGTTGATTTCTCGCAAAGAACGCAAAGAATGGCATTACAAAATTTTATTCAGCCTTGGCGACCATTGCGAAGGCTTTTGCGATCTTAGCGGTTGGTTTCACGCAAAGAGCGCAAAGAAGGTATTACCAAATTTTTTTCAACCTTCGCAGCCTTTGCGGTTGGTTTCTCGCAAAGAACGCGAAGTGAGTATTTTCAGGTATTTTAAAACCTTTACGACCTTGGCGGTTAATTTCCTTCACGCACAGAACGCGAAGTGAGTATTTTCAGGTATTTTAAAACCTTTTCGGCATTGGTGATTGATTTCCTTTCTCGCATAGAACGCGAAGGATACCACCTATTGAATGAATTCCGTTGCCAAAAATTTTATTTATTTCCATTTTCCTTTCTTCTTAGATTTGCCGGTAATGAATGACAACATTACTTCATATCTGGTACTTAAAGGATCATGCCTGCTGCCAGGAATCGGGAGGCTTGAGGAAGAGAGGGGTTTTGCTGCAAATGATGTAGCATCCAAAGAAATACATCCACCGGAAATGCATTACAAACTGTATGAAGATAATGGAGCACCTCAGGAGGGGTTTATAAAATACATTACTGTCCGCGAAAATACAGATCGATCATCGGCAAAACAATTGTTGATAAATTGGTGTGAAAAAGCAGGCGCTTATCTTTCTCAAAATGAAACCGTAAATCTTCCGTTTATTGGAACGCTTAAGAATGAGGAAGGAAAAATTATCCTATTACCTGAAGAAAGTGGTCTGCCACTTCCTTCTGTAAAAGCAATACGGGTTGTTCATGAAAATGATACCCATAAAGTACTTGTGGGCGACAGAGAATCGGATACGGTCTCCATGAATGAATTTCTGCAACAGGGAGAAAACAATAAGTCACATCAATGGTATAAATATGCGATTATCATTTTCATGCTTACTGTCTTGATTTATCTGTCACATATTTTTTCGAATGGGTTTAGCCTGCGTTTGCATCCTGTCAATCCGCCACCTACATATATTTCCAAATGATTCACTACAGTGAATGTCCGTTATGTGGCAGTCAAAATATTAATCAGCTTTTCATTATAAAAGATCATTCGGTAACGAAAGAAGAATTTCCTGTTTGGGGTTGTACCGACTGCCAACTATATTTCACACAGGATATTCCACTGGAAAATGAAATAGGAAAATACTATCAGTCTGAGGCTTATATTTCTCATTCAGATACAAATGAAGGATTGATCAATAAGTTGTATCACCGCATCAGGGATTTTACTCTGAAACAGAAAAGAAACCTGATCCGGAAAGAATGCGGAATCCGAACAGGAAGCCTGTTAGACATCGGAAGCGGTACCGGCGCTTTTCTTCATACTATGCAATCCGCCGGGTGGGAAGTTACAGGCCTTGAGCCGGATGAAACTGCCAGAGAGAATTCCGAAAAACTAAACCATGTGAAAGCATTGAAGCCGGGTGAAATAATTAATCTGCAAACTTCTTCCTTCGACAGCATCACCATGTGGCATGTACTCGAACATGTGCACAAGCTACATGACCAAATGCAGAATTTACACAGACTCCTGAAGCCTAATGGAAGGATTTTCATTGCAGTACCTAACCATACCTCTTCAGATGCAGACCACTACAAGGCCTTCTGGGCAGCATGGGACGTACCTCGTCATCTTTATCATTTTTCACCAGGGAGCATGATTGTGTTGGCAGAAAAATACGGCTTTGAGATTATCCGGTACAAGCCCATGTGGTTTGACAGTTTCTATGTAAGTATGCTGAGCGAAAAATACAAGCCGGGAAAGAGCCATATCCTAAGAGCATTCTGTACAGGGCTTTTGTCAAACATCAAAGCCTGGGCAAATGTAAAGCGGTGCAGTTCTGTGATATATATTCTGAGAAAATCCGGGTAGCCATTTCGATTGATGAATAGAAGTTTCGCAATCCAACTGATATTTTCATTTGAATTTCAAAAAGTGTTTGATAACAATGAATAGGAAAGTCGACAAACCAAACAAATTTTATATCATCAGCGTATCAGTCCTGACTTTTGTTATTCCGGCTATCGGATTTATTGTCGAACATTTAGTTACCGGTGTTGGTCTGACCTTTGAACTCTTCGGGAGGTGGTTTATCTTTTCTGCAGTCGGGCTTCGCTTGTTTTTGGCAGGAATTAAGCAGGTCAAAGATCCCGGGTTTACAGCAAAACAAATTTTTCACATTGACAGCCCCGAAAGTTATCCAATTCTACGTGAGTTAGGATTTGCCAATATCTGCTTTGGACTTGTGGGATTCGTTTCATTGTGGAAGCCGGAGTGGAGAATAGTAAGCGCATTTGCAAGCGGAATCTATTACGGAATTGCCGGTATACAGCATGCATTTAAGAAGGTTTCAGGCATAAATGAAAAATTTGCGCTTTGGACCGATTTAATCATCTTCATTTTGTTGGGTATTTATTTCTTACATACAATCTGAACAATCCAGATCATACCATTACAAAATCTATCAGAAACAACTTACTTCCCAATTGAATTGCTATATTTAAGTTTCATATCAAACCATACCGAATAAATATGAACAAGAATACCAAAATCATTTTTATCCTCTTCGGGCTTATCAGTGCAGTAACCGGGATATTACTTTACTTACGGGATGTTGACCACACGTTGGCATATTTCGCAACGGTCATCGGCCTATCCCTGGTTTTCTTTGGATTCAGGAAATCCAGGAACCCATGATATCCTAAATCTTCCTGAAGCGGACAGACTCCTAAATTCTAAACCTTAAATGCTAAACTTTCTGCATTTCCATCAAATCACCTGAAACCCTCCGGCATACGGGTCATCTTCCGGATCGATAGATATGGTATTATACCCATAAATCTTAGCCCATCCCTTGATTCCGGGCCTGATAGCCGGTTTGCCTCCAACAGTCAATTCTTCTTCAATCGTTCCTGTGAATGTAGAACCAATAAAACTTTCATGAATGAAAGAATCTCCTTTTTTCAATTTACCTTTTGCATACCACTGAGCCATTCTTGCTGAAGTGCCCGTACCACAAGGGGATCGGTCAATCGCTTTATCTCCGTAAAAGACAGCATTGCGTGCAGTAGAGTCCGGATGGATTACCTTCCCTGTCCACATCACATGAGAGCAACCCCAGATCGTTTCATTTTCAGGATGGGTAAAGGTGTGCTTTTCATTCACCAATTTTCTCACTTTCCTGCTCATGGTGATGAGTTGATCGGCTGTATATTCTTCTAATCCGGCAAAATTCGTTTGTGGGTCAATGATAGCATAGAAATTGCCGCCATAAGAAACATCAGCATAAATTTTACCCAGTCCCGGAAGGTCAATTTCAATTTTTTCTTCGGCAAGAAAGGAAGGGACATTCATCAATTTCACCCATTGTACTCTTCCGTTCTGCTGTCCATAAGTCACGTGCACAAGTCCGGCGGGTGTTTCCAGATTTACAACGCCTTGAACTTTGGGGCGAATAATATGTTCCTCTATTGCGATGGTGATCATTCCGATAGTTCCATGGCCGCACATAGGCAGGCATCCGCTTGTTTCAATAAATAAAACAGCCACATCGTTTTGAGGATGATGCGGTGGATAGAGAATACTGCCACTCATCATATCGTGTCCCCTGGGTTCAAACATCAGTCCTTTTCGAATCCAATCATATTCTCTGAGAAAATGCTGCCTCTTTTCACTCATGTTCTTTCCCTCCAGTGCGGGCCCACCTTCTATCACCAGGCGAACAGGGTTACCGCAGGTGTGCGCATCAATACAATGAAATATATGGCCAGTAAGTCTGTTTTGTTGGATAGTGTGATTAAGGGGAGATTCCGGCATAATTAATATCAATGAAAAGGTTACAAAGTTTTTTCCGGGGATAAAATTAAAACATTCAAGGCTGAGGGCTTTCAAAAAGCCTTAATTTCATTAACTTTCTGATTCCCGGAACCATAAACATCTTTTGGCAGTATGAATAGATCAGATCTCAAAGTAGGAAACCGCCTGATAATTTCAATATATTTGAGTTAGAATTCATCTTCAAACAGGAGGTGTTTTTTGAAGAAATTGACAAAGGTTTGCCTTCCGAAGCATCAAGAAAGAAAATTGACCTTTTTTCTTTTTCTTCAATGAAAAAACATTCTCATAAATATGCTTGTCACAGCAGTATAAAATTTAATGAAGTTATTTCGTGGATATTTAATTAGGCGTATGGTATTATTGGGTCTGCTCTCCGATTCCAACTATTATTTGAAAAAATAATGGACAACGCCAAAATAGGCTGACTACCTGACGCTGGACTACCCGTCTGTTTCATCAGTGTCATTTACTGCCTCTAGATGATTGTGGAGCAATGGATACGGTAAATTCAGCCATATTGTGTAATCAACTACCAGTATTCAAAATACAAAATGTATCAAATAATTCCGTCTTAATACTACTCCTCACCCCTAATCACTCTCCCTTTGAAAGATGTATGAGTAATTGCAACGATTATAGAAATTAAAGCAGATAAAATCAATAAAAACTTAAGTGTTGCAAACAGAAAAGTAAGAAATGAAACGACCGGGTGTACCTCGATATTCATAGAAATCAACATCAGGATATTTTCCACTACATCAAATACCACTGCCGCTATAATCCCGAAGCCTGTTAACCGTCCAATTCCTTTCAGTGAAAAAGACTTCTGCGAATAATAAAGTGAGGTAAAATATAAAAATGTACCATAAAAAAATATAAAAAGAAAATCGAACAGAATATTAATTTCGAAGTCCTGCTTCAGCGTTCCCTGCCACGCATTGACAACGACTTGTGTATCTACCGAATTATTTGCAAACTCTAAAGAAAGAATACCTGCCGGGGTATCGGGTGTAATTAACTGGCCACCCTGAATGCGAAGCAGTATCATCATGAGTACTGTGCCTGCAAGGAAAATCAATATAAGTTTACGACTCACCATAATTCAAAAGTTAATAATGCAGCAATTTTTTTCCTGATACTGTTTCTTAGGCATCTCATCACGGAAAATCTGAAAAAGGTTTTTAAGGTATTATTTCACATAACCTGTCATCAGTCAGAAAACTTTCCTGGCAATCAAAAAAGAATATATCAGAGATCTTTTTTTCTGAAGTTCCGTAAAGAAAAGAATAGTGGTATGAATACCCAAAGTGCCAATCCTGCAAATGATATCAGGATTCCATTCAGGCTACCGAAGAATTCATTAAACACCGCTCCGGTATATCCCATCAACGCAGAAATATCCATTTGCAATAATATTTGTATTCGGCTCAGGTCAATCGGATTAAAGAAACTCATCACGACCATTGCCTGCTCAAGCGGATAATCCTGGAATTGAAATAAAAGAAACAAAACAATTGCATCGAATATCAATGCAAAAAATAACCACAAGGCAATTGCCCAACCAATCCCCTTTGCCTTATCTCTGGTGAGGCCCGCTGCAAAGAAGGCAATGCTCACAAAAACAGCTGTCAGAAATAATCCGGAAAGCACAAGTATCAATCCGGTCACATCTGCATGATACAACATCACCGGCACTCCCACGCCTATCAAAAAGGCTAAAGAAAGCGATGATGCCAATCCGCCAAACAGGCTCAGCCACAGGGTCTTCCTCTTCAGAGGCTGACTTACCAGCAACTCTATAAATTCAGCACTGTTATAAATGTAGATGGTAGAAAAAATAATACAGATCAACGGCACGATTAACAATACCAGATTAAGCAAACTGGCCATTCCCTTACCCGCATTGCTTTCCAGATTGAAAACACTCAATGAAATAAGGAGTAGAAGCACTGTATAAATAATGACAATCTTATTCTGTATAATGTCGGCAATCACATATTTCAATATCTTTCTCATACCGGTTGTTTTTGTGCATTAGAAAACTTAGACGATTTGCTTCTCATTATTTTTGCGATAGCTCTTGAAAGTTTCTGTTCTCCGGTTTCTTCCTTCAGTTCATCCAAAGGTTTTTCAAAAAGAAACTTTCCTTCGTTCATATAGACCACTCTTGTCACCAGATCATCCAGCTCACTCAATATGTGTGAGGTAATCAGAATGAGTTTACCCTTGTCTTTCTCTTTATTAATTTTTTCTTTTAGCCTCAGGGATGAAATCGGGTCAAGGCCGGCCGTAGGCTCATCTAAAATCAACACTTTGGGATGAAACATAAATGCCAGTGCGGCACTTACTTTTTGAGTAGTGCCTCCTGAGAGGGTCCGCATTTTCTTATCCATCATTATATCCAGCCCGAACGCAGTAATTAATTCTTCATCTGGAATTGTACCATTCACTTTCCGGATATCTTTCATCATCTGGATAAGATGTGATATAGTCATATTCTCGGGATAACGCCCAATCTGTGGCATATATCCGATATGTTTCCTGTATTGCCAATCCCTGTTCACTTCTTTGCCATCAAATACTACACTCCCGCTATCAGGGATCACCATACCGAGGATGATCTTGATCATTGTCGTTTTACCACACCCGTTAGGTCCGAGGAGGGCAATGCATTCTCCTTCTCCAAACCCGGTACTGATCTGATTCAATACTTCCAGCCTGCCGAATTTTTTTGAGATATTTTTTAGTTCAATCATAATCGAATTGGTTTCATGAAAGGATTTTCATCTTTCAGATTCTCAGGCGTAATTCCCGGAAGCAGTTTTTCTGTCTTATCCAGCAGGGAAACAATGATGCTTCTGAACAACATCAGCGCAGCCGGGTTCTTTTCAATAATCATAGAATACATACTTACCGGGTGGTAAGGCACATCACCAAATCCATCGCGGTTCAGATCATACCCTTCATATTTATCCCAATAGTTATTATTAAACTTATTGAGCACCAGGGTGCCATTGGTCGCTACGTCAAATGTATTCTTCATGAAATTATTTCCATAAATTTCATTATCAATACTGCTCGCTGAAATTTTCAATGCATAACCGTTATTTACAAACGAATTTTTATACAACTTAATCCTGCTACACCCCTCAAACTCTATCGCCGTGGTATTGTGTGAAAAGTGATTTCCTGAAATATCGCTGTCTGTTATATCCTTCAAAAGAATACCATAGGCCGCACCACCCCAGTTGTCCAGAAAAAAGTTATTGTACATGTGCACATGATTGGTGTACATCACCGCTACTCCGGATTCATTCTCCTCAAATATGTTGCTGATATAGGTGTCATGATGGGAAAACATGAAGTGAATACCGTAACGGATATTCTTACGGCTGATATTTCTCCATACCAGAGAGTTTGTAACAAACTCAAAGTAGATGCCATCCCGATGACCGCTGACTTTATTACCAATAATCAGAAGACTGTCTGACCGCCAGCAATGAATTCCGTTGCCACTCAGCATTTCTGTCTTTGCATAAGAATGCACCTCATTGTTTTCTATGGTGCATCGCCTGCTGTGCTGACTGTAAATAGCAAACTGCGTGTTATCCAATTTATTGTTTCTGACAATGACATTATAACTGTCAACAATCAGGATCCCCGACATATCTGTACGCTCTGAAGTACCCGAATTGATCACTTTAAATCCTTCCAACACAGCCCCGTCTGCATGAATGGTGATTACTGTGCCTTTCATTTCTCCATCAATAACCGGATAACCAATTCCACGTACGTAAATCCTCTTTGTAATCTGAATTTCAGATTCTTTATAAACCCCGGGCTGCACAGTCACTGTATCTCCATGCTTAGCAATAGCAACGGCCTGAGTGATTGTCTTAATGGCTCGATTCTTTCCCACAACAATGTTACCTGCCATCGTATGCAGGGAACCCATCAGGGCAAACAAACCTAATAAAAGACAAACCCTTATCCTCATCTCTCTGTATTGTATAATTCCTGTAAAGAAATTTTCTCGCCATTCACTTTAGACTGCAATGCTTTGGCAGCATCCTCCTTATCCAATGCGGCTGTATTCCCTCCCATTGGTGAATGAATTTCATCACTTCTGATCAGGAATGCTTCTCCTGCTTTGATAAAATTATGTGGGTCGTCAAAATTCACCAGATATACATCCCTGACAATATTCGAATCTATTTTTTCAGCCCGAAAAGCAGCAAGACAATGTGTATCATCAAATTTGTAAACCTTTCCTTTGTTGGTAACAATCTCAGCACCAAAGTTTTTATCTGCAATGGCCATTTTACAGAAATCACAGCTATCCTGCCCTAACCGGATGGGTGCCGGCCCACTGTTACAACCTGCAAGAAAGAACATAGCTACGGTAGCAGAAGCTGCAATTGTCTTTGCATTCATAGGAATTCGTTTTTTAAAAAACCTGGGAAGAATGTAAGCAATCAGTAATAATATACCGACAGAAAAAAACAGGATTCCTCCAATATGAGGGATTGAATATGCCTCAAAATTCAGTAATTGTTTATAACCAATTAATGGTGGCGTATAAGACATTCCGGGTACCTGAATGGGCGCTGCGGGATCCAGGTTATGTCCATAATTATACTCCCATCTGTAAAAATCAAACATCGATATAATACCAAAGGCTGCGAAGGAAATAAGCAAAGCTGTCAGTCCGCCTTTTCTGTTAATTGCAAACACAAGAAAGCAGAAGGCAGCAAAGAAGCCGATGAGATATGGCAAAATCGTAAACTCAATAAAATCTCTTGTGTGAAGAGTCCGCATCCCGATATAATGGTTCAGCCCGTTAATGATTTCCACGTTTCCACCCAACTTATGCGGGTACATCATCAGGGTCAATCCTTCAGGATATTGCGGCGCTACAAGATCTATTTTCCAAAGCGGTACAAACAATACGGTAATCAGCATTAGGCCGCTTATAAAAATCAGGAATCTCTGAATCTTGCTTAATTTATTCTCTTTCATTCTTCTGTTTTTTATTGACAAACCAATCAGAAATACAGATAAAGTTCGTCAGATTGTCCAATAAAGTTACTTTGCCGGAGGCAGTAAAACTTCATCGATCACATAAATCATTCCATTAGATGCCGGGATAGAGGCCAGAATATTTGCTTTACCATTTAGGGTCGGCTTACCATCCTTCATAACAATCTTCATATCATCCCCGTTCACCATGTTCAATGTCTGTTCCTGGTTCAGAAAATCGGGTTGCAGTGCCGATACAAAAACGTGATACTGCAATACGTTGATAAGGTGATCTTTATTCTGACTTTTCATCAGATCATCCACAGTACCTGCAGGCAATTTCTTGAATGCTTCATTGGTGGGTGCAAATACGGTGAATGGCCCTGCATTGGATAAAGAGGTAACCAAATCCGCCTGTTTTAATGCCGCTACCAATGTGGTGTGGTCCGGTGAACCCACAGCCACTTTTACTACATCTTTTTGAGATACTTCATCCTTTACATTTTCCTGACCACCTGGACTAACCGATTCCTGCTGCGCAGATTCTTCCTTATTGGACACAGAACCTGTGCTGCAACTCATCAATACTGCGATTGCCAGCACTGATGACAAGTATAAAATCTTTTTCATGATTGTAAGGTTTTGGTTTTAATTAAACCGGCAGGCCTTTCAGTGCCTGCCGGTGTTGTTTGCTTATTTGCTTTTGGCACTATCGGGCGCTACAGTAGCATCCGATGTTTTACCCATACTGAATGATATTGGAACACTTGATCCTTTAGGAGAGATTCTGATGTATCCCTGCATTTCCTGGTGCAGTGCACTACAGAAATCAGTACAATAGAATGGGAATATTCCCACACGGTCAGGCATCCACTTCAGAGTCTGTGTTTCTCCGGGCATTACAAGCAATTCAGCATTGTTTGCTCCCTTGATAGAGAATCCGTGCGGTACGTCCCAATCCTGTTCCAGGTTGGTAAGATGGAAATAAACTTCATCACCCACTTTTACACCTTCAATATTATCCGGATTGAGGTGCGAACGAATCATGGTCATGTAAACATCCACACGATTGCCATTACGAACCACTTTAGCGTTCTTCTCACCCAATGTTACAAACGGGTTCTTGTTATGGCTTATATCAAAAATTTTCAATGAATTTTTTGAGATCACATCTGCAGGCATTGCTTGCGCATAGTGAGGTTCACCCACAGTCGGGAAATCGAGCAATAATTTCATCTTATCACCGGATATGTCAAACAACTGTGCAGACTGGTTTAACTCAGGTCCTGTAGGCAGATAGCGGTCTTTGGTGATCTTGTTGTAAGCGACCAGATATTTACCATAAGGTTTCTTGGTATCGCCACCTACTACCATCAGGTGACCGGTAGAATAATAAGTAGCGTGTCTGTCAAGAACTTTCAAATCCTTTACATTCCACTTAACCACTTCTGAAGAGATGAAGAAGCTGGTGTATGCATTACCGTTATTATCAAACTCGGTATGCAAAGGCCCTAAACCGGGCTTCTGTACTTCACCATGCAATACGGCTTCATACTTCAATACCGGAATACCATCATACTCTCCGTCAAAGGTTTTGGCAGCAATAGCCTTTTGCATTTTTGTATAGGAGAATACAGGAATCAATGCAGCCAGCTTACCACTACCTACGATGTACTCACCGGTAGGATCTACGTCACATCCGTGAGGAGATTTCGGGCATGGGATCGCATACACGATATCCGGAAATTGGGTAACATCAAGCATGGTCACTTCATTCATCATAGTAGAAGTGGCGTTATGAGTTTCCTCATCATAAACGTTATGTGCATATTTCACATTCTGCTTCTGACCCTTGCCCTGAGCAATGTATTCTTCTGCCTTTTTCCAGTTTACGGCAAAGATGAAATCCTTGTCACGCTTGGAGGCATTCACTTCAAGCAGCGTATTGGCTTGTTCAGAATTGTAGCAGCTAAAGAAAAACCATCCATGGCTTGGGCCTTTACCGGCATGGCTCAGATCAAAATCAACTCCCGGCATCAGCAGTTGAAATGCAATATTCATCCTGCCAGATTTCGGATCTACTTTCAAAAAGCTGACAGTGCCCTTGAAATTCTTTTTGTAGGTATCAATAGGCACATCACCATTGGAATTGTCCATGGGAACACTAAACCTCGTACCGGCTACCACATACTCTGTGTTCTCAGTGATAAACGGAGAGGAGTGGTTACCTGCACTGTTGGGAATTTCGATAATCTCTGCTGTCTTGAATGTTTTCAGATCAATACGTGCAATACGCGGTGTATTGTTGGCATTGGCAAAAACCCAGCGTCCGTCAGTTTCTCCATTGGTTTGAGAAATCTGAAGGTGGTGCTGATCGTCCCAGGGTACTTCGCCATGGGAAGTATTCAACATAGGTTTGGTGTTTTCACTGTAGCCCCATCCGGATTGCGGGTCTTGAGAAAAAACAGGGATTACGCGGAGTACCCTTCCGGAAGGCAATCCATATACACTGACCTGTCCACTAAATCCACCGGAAACAAAGTTGTACACTTCGTCATACTTTCCCGGCTCTACATATACTCTTGATGCGGCATCACCTGTCGCAGCGCTGCCCGCATTTTTTGGTTTACAACCAGTACTACCGAGCAGGAGTATCGCCGCTGTGAGTGATAATACCGGGATGAGCGTTCTTTTCATAAAATGAATGTTGTGAATGTTTGTTTTATGGTTTTTAAGGATATAAGATTCCCCGTCTAAAAAAAAAACTTGATTTTTTTAGTAAAGAATATTTAAAGTAATAAGATCGTCAGAAAAATACCGGGTGAAAAGAATAACACCCGGTTATTATAATTGAAACAATGAAAACTATTTCACGCCATCATTCTTCCTCATAAATTCAAGGATTTCGCGGGCATCATCATCGGTAAGGTTTTGATTGGGCATCCTTACCATACAAATTTCCAGCATAGCCTGAGCTTTAGGATCTTTGTCAAGCATTGCATCGGTGTTGGTCATAAAGTTCATGATCCACTCAGGTTTGTGACGGGTGGTCACATCTTTCCAACCCGGGCCTACCAGCCTCTCTGCAGAGAGTTTGTGGCAGGATGCGCACTTCAGATCATAAATCTTTTCACCCTTTTCTGCCATCTCCTTGTTTAATGCCGGATCCAACTTTACTTCAGTAAACTTACCCTCTCCCCTGTTGGGATCGTACGAAGGATTTTCTGAGGAAGTGGTTGACTCAGACGGCGCCGTCTCTTCTGTTGCACTCGGTGTTGCGTTCTGGTCTTTGTCCGAGCTACCGCCTCCGCAGGCTGCCAGGAAAAGTGCCATTGAGCAAACGATCAACATTTTTTTCATAATCGTAAATTTTAAAATTTTACTTTGCAATATTACAAGTGGGTACAAATTTATTTTATGAGCCGCATCATAAAAAATAATATTCTTCAATGATTGTAATCATATAAAGATATATACTTGTTTTGACCGACTTTTTTCACAACTTTGATAAATCTGGTAGATTTGATACTATCTGTTTGTAATTATACATTTTAATGGGATATGGAGATTAAACAACCGGCATTCGTAACCAAAAGGTGGATCAGCATTGCCCTGATCAATTTTTGTGTGGTAGCCCTTGCGGGCGTGACCATGCGTTACAAAATCAAGTATGCTTTACCTGTAGTTGACCAGAAGTATCTGATGCACGGCCATTCCAACTTTGCCTTTGTGGGATGGGTAGCCATGGCACTCATGACGCTGATGATCAGGTACCTGATCCGGAACAAACTGCAGACCAATTATGCCAAATACAATTGGATTCTCACCATAGACCTGATCTCTGCCTATGGGATGTTTGTCACCTTTATTATCCAGGGCTATGATTTCTGGTCAAATACCTTCAGTATTATCTCTATCCTGGTATCTTATTTCTTTATCTATTTCTTCTGGAAAGACCTGAACAAAGTGCAGGACAACTCATTCTGCAAAGCCTGGCTGAAAGCTGCTATGGCATTGTGGGCTTTTTCTTCTCTGGGTGCGATTATGCTCGCATACCTGCTTGCCAACCATGTGATGATACAAGACCTGTATTTTGCGGCAATGTATTTCTTTCTGCATTTTCAATACAATGGCTGGTTTTTGTTTGTATGTTTTGGGGTGTTCTTCGCCTATATGCAACGGCAGGGATTAAAAGAAATAAGTGTATTGAGCAAACGGCTGTACTGGATCATGGTAATCACCGTGGTTCCCTCTTATTTCTTATCCATTCTCTGGCTGAAACTTCCGATGGCCTTGCACTATTTGGCCAACATTTCCGGAATGCTTCAACTGATTGTACTGATCTATTTTATCAATATCCTGCGGATGGTCGTAAAAAGAAAAGACATTGTCTTTCACCGGTCCACAGCCTGGCTATGGTCGCTGGCATCATTTGCTTTTATTCTCAAAATCGTTTTACAATTATTAAGCATTATTCCATTTTTAAGCCATCTGGCATTCGGTTTCAGACCCGTCATCATCGGATACCTTCACCTTTCCTTTGTAGGAATTATCAGCCTCTTCATTCTGGGGTATATCAATGAATTTATTCACAGGTTCAGAGGAAGGGTAAGCGGAATCGGAGCAGTAATCTTCGTAATCGGATTTATCATTCAGGAACTGATCCTGATGTTTCAGGGTCTTGAAGCGATCAATGTGGAGCCTGTAAAGGGTGCCAACCTGATCCTATTCTGGTGCGCCATACTGATGGCAGCAGGGTTAATATGGATTACCACCGGAATTATCAGAGCCAAAGAAACAGAATACCACATAGATCCGGCGTTGAAGAAATGACAAAAATCATCTTTACAGTTTATCCGAATCATAATTTCCGGAAATAGTCCATTCTAAATTTGCCAATAAATTTTCAATTTATGAAAACAATATTGGCTGCTGTGGATTTTTCAGAGGCTTCTACCAATGCGCTGAGCTATGCAGCATATCTCGCCAATGCCTTCAACAGCACACTGGTGGTAATGCATGCATACAACGATACCGATGCAATTGACAACGTTCCGCTGGTTGATGTATTTGATTCAGCTGCTGACCTCGAGAAAGCCAATCTACAGTATCTACAGGCGCAGATGCAGGGGCTCATCCGGAAATATACCGTTAAAATAAAGGGCATCGTAAAAAAAGGCAAATCAGTTTCCGTCATAAAAAAGGTGGCCAGAGAAGAACAGGCCTCATTAATTATTATGGGAATGAAGGGTAAAGGACAGAGCAATTCTATTTTCGGAAGTACCACAGTAGATTTGATCGGTAAAACCGAACTACCGATCATTGTAGTACCTGAAAAAGCAAAATATCAGCCATTGCAAAATATCGTGGTAGCCATTGACTTTAAAGACAAAAAGCCGGTAAGCCGCTTTAAGGTACTGAACCAACTTATCAAAAAATACGATCCATTCCTGCAGATCTTGAATGTACAGAAAAAAGGCAGCGACCTCACTCCTGAGTTGGTAACCGGTAAAATGAGATCAGGGCTAATCTGGGACAAATACAATCACAATTTTAATATTATTGAGAGCGATGATGTGGAAGAAGGCATCAATAAATTTCTCAGAAAACATCCGGCAGATATGCTCGCTATGGTTGCAAAAAAACATCGTTTGTTTGAGAGAATCTTCAGCAAATCTCATACAAGAGCAATGACCAGACAAACAAAAATACCTCTACTGGTGATGCACCCTCCAAAAGAAAATACAAACCAATAAAGAACAAGCCAAAGAAGAAGAATTATGATCGGAGAATTATCAAAAAAAGAATCTATTGACTTTCTGAAAAACTATTCCTATGGCCGTATCGGATGTTATGCCTTTGGCAAAGTATATGTCGTACCGTTGAGTTATGCCTACAAAAGTGACGCATTGTATTTTCACACTTTTGACGGGCAAAAGGTAGAGATGATGCGAAAGAATCCGGATGTTTGCTTTCAGGTAGATCAATTAGATGGAATGGCTAACTGGAAGTCCGTGATTATTCACGGCAAGTTTGAAGAATTGAGTAAAGAAGAGAGAAACAAAGGGATGGATATTTTATTAAAACGCAAGATCCCTGCCGTGGTATCAGAGACAGTAAAGTTAGCGCCCGATTGGCCCTTTACCGACCTGCAACATACCAAAATACCGGGTATAGTATTTAGAATCGGAATAAAAGACATTACCGGCAGATACGAAAACACGATTTCCCAGCCTAAATAATTTCATCACAAGTATCGCTTTATGATCATGATCATAGGGAGAGTTGCGCCGAATCATAAACTTAAATCCTGAATAAAATGATTTTTGAAAAAAGTTTGGTGACCGGGATGAATTCTGAAAAAAAATTAAAGCAATTGAAAGAGTGGCAAAATTCATTAATGGCATTGAGGCAGGAGAATACTTTGCTGAAAATTAAACTGAGTGAGTTGGTGGACAACAGTGTGATGACTGATTTCTTGTCAAAGGCAGAGGTACTGAACAATGAACTCCTCTCTAACGACACGACCATCAATCTTTTGATGGAAGTCGCTGACCATATTTCAAACCAAGCTGAAAACATAACCCATTTCAACGCTCCCGAACTGGCACAAAGGCACAGGGAATTGGGAATTGATATTGAAAAATTCAAAGAAAGATTCCGCAATCTTTCAGACCGTTTTCAAAGAGAATTAAAGACAGCCTGACACAATTCCTTTGCCCATCAATTAATCATATCAGAAAGCTTCTTTTCATGAAGCACACGGATACTGCTGCCTTCCACGGATATCAGTTTTTCATTCTTAAAATCACTGATGGTTCTTATCAGCGATTCGGTAGTGGTACCAGCAATGTGCGCCAGATCCTCTCTCGAAATCTGAATCAGATAATGATCATTCTCCTCAGCCTTATATTTTCTGTACAAGAAAAGCATGGCATTGGCAACCCGCTTACGCAAAGAATTATAGGCAAGATTTACCAATTGTTCTTCCTTTTCGGTGACCTTCTCTGCAAGCAACCTGATAAACTTCAGGGCTGTTTTTTTATTATTGCTGACAAGCGTTTCAAAATCTTCTCTCCGGATGCTTCCGATTTCGCATTGCTCTATGGTCTCTGCACTTTCTTTATAGATCGTGTTTTCAATGAGAGCAAAATATCCAAAAAACTCTCCCGAATTGTATAGCCCGACAGTGAGTTCCTTTCCTGAATCACTTGTCTTATAGGTACGCACTTTCCCCTTCTTCAGATAATACAGATAATGTGGATTGGCACCTTCTGCATACACCCGCTGCTTCTTCTTAAAATCACTGTAATTCACATCTTCAAGCAGTTTTTCAATAGAAAGTACATGTACGTTTTCATTCAGAAAATCTTCTTCATTAATTGGTTTACCTTCCCGTGCTGCATTTTTCTTCAACCTTACCTCAATTGAATTCATCAACTCCAATTCCGTAAAGGGTTTGGTCAGGTAATCATCTGCGCCCAATTCCATTCCTTTCCGGAAATCTATCCGTTCACTCTTTGCCGTCAGAAAAATAAAAGGGATATTTTTTAACTGCTCATTTTTCTGTATCAAATGCAGGAGCCCAAAGCCATCAAGAACAGGCATCATGATATCGCAAACGATAATGACCGGATTTACCTCAACGGCTTTCTGGTAACCTTCCTTTCCATTGGCAGCAGTGTGCACCTCGTATCCTGCCAATTCCAGTATTTCAGCCGTGTTTTCCCGGATGTCTTCATTATCTTCTACCAATAACACTTTCTTCATTGTGCAAATATGATATTTATTTCCGTGCCTACGCCCAATTTACTCTTCAATTGCAATCTTCCGTTGAGCATATCCGTATATTTGGACACAATATGTAGGCCAAGGCCTGTGCCGGCAATGTTTCCGGCATTATGTCCCCGAAAGAAAATAGTAAACAATTGCTTCTGATCTTTTTCAGAAATACCCATTCCTTCATCACGTATTGAAAAATGAATCGCATCCGGCGCTACATCGGTTCTTATAAAAATTGTTGAATTCTCCGGTGAAAATTTTGCGGCGTTGCTGAGCAGATTGATCAATATATTCTTGAATAAATTCTGATCGAGATGCACCAACGTGCTACCGGTATGAACAAAGTCAATCCTTTGTCCTGCCTTAAAAATATCACTCATCTCTACATATTGCTCATAGATCAGATTTTTGATATCGAAATCTGAAAACGTAGCTTTGATCTTTCCTTCTTCAATCTTTCCAAGCGACAAAAATTCATTGAGAATATTATTCAGATTGATCACCGATGATTTAATCCGCTGAATATGCTTATCTCTTTTGTCCTGTTCGTCGGCCAACTTATACTTGGCGAGGAGGGAAGCTGAAGAAAGAATGGTACTTAATGGCGTTCTGAATTCATGAGAAGCCATAGAGACAAATGCGCTTTTCATTTCCCCGAGATCTTTTTCCTTACTGAGGGCTTTGGAAAGTTCATTCTTTGATTGCTCCAATTTGTGCAGCGCTTCCTCTAATTCTATTGTACGGGCTTTTACCTTGCCCTCCAATGCCTCATTCAGAGACTCCATTCTGCTGTTCATATCAGCAAGTTTAAGTCTTTGCTCACGCAATTTTTCCTGCACCAATACTCTGGCAGAGATATCGCTGATAAATGCAATAGAGAAAACACCATCCTGATCGGAATAGCTGCTGAGACTTATTTCCAGAGGAATCTCCAGCCCCTCTTTCGTGATACCAAACAGATCTCTGCCCATTCCCATAGGGCGGGTAGCCGGGTTTTTTGAAAATTCAGTTCTGTCTTTGGTATGTTGGGTTTTGTATCGTTGTGGAATGAGAATCTCCATCTTTTTTCCGATCAGTTCCTCGAGGGTTGAATACCCAAACTGGGAAAGCAAAAAATTATTTGCCAGCACTATATTCCCTTTCACATCCACCACCAGAATACCGAGGGATGCATTTTGAAAAATGGCCTTAAACTTTTCTTCCGCATTTTTAATCTTCCCTTCCATAATGAAATAACCTGTTAATCACAATCGCAAAGTTCGCCGTTTTTGAAGGCTAACTTCCACGTCATTAAAAATATGAATTGTACACGCTTTTTCAATAAATTCCAATCAATTTTTTCTGCTGTATCCGTTGGTAAGTGGTAGTCTGTCCTCATCCCGTCATGAAAGAACAATACAGGAATTTTCCTGAGCAGGAAAGGATATTGATCACTTCTGGTCATGAGAAATTCCGGATCATTGTTGTGCCGGATCGAAAAATCGGGTTCAAAACCCGGAAGGTCGTTGGTTGACTCATTCAAAACATTCTTCCAGAATTTCTCGTAATAATCCCAACCAACCACAAATACATAATCTCTATTGTGACTTCCATCACTTCTTCCGATCATATCCATATTAATCATAGCGCTGATGGTGTCTTTTGACGGAAGTGAATTCACAAAATGGTTTGAACCCAACAGCCCCTTCTCCTCACCGGTGAATGTTACAAATAAAATACTTCTTTCAGGAATATGCCCTTGCTTATAGGCCTCTGAATAAATCCTTGCCATCTGTAATAAAGCACTGGTACCACTCGCATTATCATCTGCTCCGGGATAAATTTTTCCATCTGTTTCACCCACATGATCATAGTGCGCACCAACGACCAGATACTGACCATTTATTTTTCCGGGAATAAACCCGGCAGTGTTAAACATCGCTTTGCCGATTGGAGTTCTTTTGTACTGAATGCGCACAGGCACTTGCTTTTTAAACGCGCGCAGGTCGATTGTCTTAAAATTATGCAGGAGTGAATCAAATTGCTTTTCTCCCAACAAATCGTTAATCACTTTCCAACTCAAGGAGAATACCGGAAGCCGTTTATCTGCAGACAAGGACGATCGGAATTTATCATTGAGTTCATTGATACCCTGGTAGTCTGACTTAAACAAAAAACGATAATCCGGAATCAGGATTGCACGCGCTTTCATTTCACCTGCTTTTTGGATACAGGCAGATATTTTACGAAGAGAAGTATCCTCCAGATTCAACAATCCGGGGATGAAAATCACCACTTTGTCTTTCTGTACCACAGAATCTGAATTCCACTGTTCAAAATGTTCATTCACAAAAACAATTTCTTTTGCTACAATTTTCCTTTTGCTTTTCGGAGAAAACGAGTGGTAATCCAATCCAAAAGTATATTCATGCCTTCCAATAGTCATCGCAGGCAATACTGAATCTTCCTTCAGATAAAAAGCCTGTGCGTAACCAGGAAAATAGGGTTTTAATCCGGCCTCTCTGAATTGCTTCCGGATATATCTGGCAGCCAATTCCAAACCTATATTGCCTGAACCTCTGCCCTTTAATTCGGGAGACGCAAGCAGAGTAATATCCGCCTCCAATCCTTTTGAAGAGACCAATCCGGAATAATAAAGCCCCGAATCAATCTGCCCGGATACACTCCGGCTTAAAAACAAAAAAAACAAAATTGTAAAGCCGAATAATTTCTTCATAACGTTAGCACAAGTTGAACTCAGGCAAATATATCTAATCTGTTTCGAAACGAAATTTGAGGATGAAGCATCCTACTTGAATTAATTATATAAATCATTTGGCAAAATTATTGTGACAAAAAATCATCATTTCGTAATAAGCATTCAGTAAGCGTGAAAACAATTCCTCCACCTACTTCCTTTATTCAAAATAATCTTACATAATAATTTAACCAACATGAAGTGTATCTATGCTCTTGTTTTTTTTCTTTTAAGCCCCATATTGTTGCTGGCTCAGGACAGTGTTTCGCAATATAACAATCACAAGGTCTTTGATCCGACATTCTTCACGCACAACGGCAACGAGTTCAGAAGCGCCGATGGCGCCCCGGGTCCTAAATACTGGCAAAATAAAGCCGACTACGTCATCCATGCAACGTTGGATGAAAAAGACAGTCTTTTGAGTGGCCATGTATCAATAGATTACACCAACAACAGTCCGGATTCTCTGCACTATGTGTGGTTACAATTGGATCAAAACCTATTTGCTGACACTTCACGAGGTGCACTCACTACGCCGGTTTCGGGCGATAGATTTGATGTACGTGGATACGACAAGGGAGGTTATCATATTGAATCCGTTAGCGTGAACTACCTCGGAAAAAAATATACCATCGCACCTGTGATTACAGACACCCGGATGCAACTCAGGCTTCCATTTGCAATACACCCCAATGGCGATAAAATAAACATTAATGTCGGGTATCATTTTTCAATTCCGATTTACGGCGCAGACCGTATGGGAAGACTCAGAACAAAGAATGGTCAGGTCTATGAACTGGCTCAATGGTACCCGCGTATGTGTGTGTATGATGACATTGACGGATGGAATACATTGCCGTATATGGGATTGGGAGAATTCTATTGTGAGTATGGAAACTTCAATTATTATGTCACTGCTCCCTCTGACATGATCGTTGTCGGGTCAGGCAATCTGATAAACAGCAATGAAGTACTCACACCGGTCGAGAAGGAAAGAATCGGCAAAGCCTATCAGAGCGACAGCACCATACACATCACTACAGAATCAGAAATCGGAAAACGCAAAGCCGGAAAAATGTTAACATGGCATTTTGAAATGCACAACACACGTGATGTATCGTGGGCAGCATCAAGGGCCTTTTTGTGGGATGCCGCCAGAGTGAATCTCCCTTCGGGAAAGAAAACAATTGCTATGGCTGCTTATCCGGTAGAGAGCAGTGGCTTTCAGGCATACGGCCGCAGCACTCAATACCTGAAGCAGAGTATTGAATTTTATTCTAAAAATTATTTTGAATACCCCTGGCGATCAGCCGTCGTGGTTGGAGGCGTGGCACTGGGCATGGAATATCCGGGTATCGTATTTTGCAGTGCCAGAATAAAAGGGGGCAACCTCTTTCATGATGTCACACACGAAATCGGACACAACTGGTTTCCGATGATCGTAGGAAGCGATGAACGCGAATTTATGTGGATGGATGAAGGATTTAATACATTTATCAATTCATTTGCGAGCAATTGGTTTCACCAGGGCGAATATGGTGACACGACCAATAACGATATCAGAAGCATATCAAGTTACAACCTTCATGCTAAGTCACCATTGATGACACCACCGGAAGCAATCGGATTGAATGATTATGGCCAATATTATTTTAAAACAGCCGCCGGACTGAAAATATTGAGAAATACAGTTTTGGGTGCGGACAGATTTGATTTTGCATTCAAAACTTATATTCACAGATGGGCATTCAGGCACCCTCAGCCTTCCGATTTTTTCAGAACAATGAACGATGCAGCAGGTGAAAACCTGAATTGGTTTTGGAAAGAATGGTTTTATAAAACGTGGCATCTGGACCAAAAAGTTGATGGAGTTAAATATGTAAAAAATTCACCCGGAAACGGTGCAATCATCACCTTTGAGAATATGGGACAAATGGCACTCCCACTGATCGCCTCCGTCACTGAACAAAACGGGCAAACCCATCTTCTGAAATTACCAGTGGAGATATGGAAGCGCGGAGGGAAATGGAGTGTGATGGTAAAAACAACTTCTGCAATTACTTCTGTGGTGATTGATCCTGACAATGACCTTCCGGATTCATACAGAAAAAATAATGTTTGGAAAGCGCCTTAGCGGACATAATAAAGGTCAAAGAATTAATTGGCATTTATAGATAATAGCGTTAAGAAAATTGAACAGAGGTATGTCAATAACAGAACAGATTTTCAACCTTTATATTCAATTATTCTCAAATGTTCTACCTCGAAACATCATTGAAAACCCCTGGCCCTGTTTGCTTCAGTCACCAAAGCAAAAGAACCTCAAAATTCAGCAGGAAATGCCCTTCAACACACTTTTGATAATTTACCCTACATCCGGTAACTTTGCACCACCAAAAAACAGGTTTTTAGCAAATTTAATATTGATTTAAAAATATTTATGAAAGAAGTAGCATTCAGAGAAGCATTAAGAGAAGCCATGCAGGAGGAAATGAGAAAGGACAAAAACATCATTTTACTGGGTGAAGAAGTGGCAGAATACCAGGGAGCCTATAAGGTAAGTCAGGGTATGCTGCAGGAATTTGGTGCTCACAGAGTGATTGACACCCCTATCGCCGAATTGGGCTTTGCATCTGTAGCCGTAGGCGCTGCTCAAAACGGACTGCGTCCAATTGTGGAATTCATGACCTGGAACTTTGCTAACCTTGCATTGGATCAGATACTCAATACCGCTTCAAAAATGCTCGCTATGAGCGGTGGTCAAATCCATTGTCCCATCGTATTCAGGGGGCCCAACGGAAGTGCCGGACAATTAGGTGCCCAACATTCTACCGCCTATGAAGCAATGTATGCAAACATTCCGGGGTTAAAAGTAGTGTCTGTAAGTAATCCGTACGACGCCAAGGGTCTGCTTAAGAGTGCCATTGTTGACAATGACCCCGTGATTTTTATGGAAAGTGAGGTCATGTATGGTGATAAAGGAGAGATTCCGGAAGAAGAATATTACATTCCTATCGGAAAGGCAAATGTGGCAAGAGAAGGAAGCGATGTGACCATCGTAAGTTTTAATAAAATGATGAAAGTGGCACTGGGTGCGGCAGAGGAATTGGCCAAAGACAATATTCATGCTGAGGTGATTGACCTGCGTACCATCAGACCACTTGATTGGCATACCATCCTGGAGTCTGTGAAGAAGACCAACCGGTTGGTTATAGTTGAGGAAGAATGGCCTTTTGCATCTGTCTCTTCTGAAGTAGCCTACCGAATCCAAAAAGAAGGTTTTGATTACCTCGACGCACCGGTGAGGAGAATTACCTCTGCCGATGCACCAATGCACTACGCCCCCAATCTTGTGGAGGCCTACCTGCCAAGTGTAGGACGTACTGTCAACTTGGTGAAGGATGTGATGTATATGGAAAAATAATTTTTAATCAACCGGCACTTGCCGGCGATAAATCATTTGTTATGCATTTTGGAAATACCAACTACCCCTTACCGGCCAATGAGCCGGTTTTGTCTTATGCACCGGGTACGCCCGAACGAGCTGCTCTGAAAGAAGCGCTGAAGGAATGTAAGAAAGTAAAATTGGATGTACCCATGTACATCGGTAGCGAAGAAGTACGGACAGGTCAAAAGACTGAAATAAGACCTCCCCATGAACTGAAAACATTGTTAGGATATTATCATAAAGGAAGTGCTTCTCACGTCAAAAGTGCAATTAATGCAGCGCTTCGCGCAAAAGATAAATGGGCAGCGATGACCTGGGACAGCCGCGCTCATATCTTCCTGAAAGCAGCTGATCTGATCGCAACCAAATACCGTGCGATGATGAACGCCACAACCATGCTCGGGCAAAGTAAAAATGCCTATCAGGCTGAAATAGATGCCGTGTGCGAGTTAATAGACTTTTTCAGATTCAATGTACATTTTCTCAACGAAATCTACAATGAACAACCGATCAGTTCACCGGGAATGAAAAACAGAATGGAATACCGACCTCTGGAGGGATTTGTGGCTGCCATCACCCCATTCAATTTTACCTCCATCGGAGGCAACCTGCCTACTTCTGTTGCGATGTGTGGCAATGTGGTTGTTTGGAAATGCGCACACACTCAGGTTTACAGCGCACAGTTCATTATGAAAATTTTGAAAGAAGCCGGACTTCCGGATGGAGTGATCAACCTTGTGTATGTGGATGGCCCTTCATTTGGTGAAACGGTATTTAATCATCCGGACTTTGCGGGTATTCATTTTACAGGAAGCACCGGTGTATTTAAAAATATGTGGAAACAGATTGGTGAGAATACAAAAATTTACAAATCTTACCCACGCATTGTGGGTGAGACAGGAGGAAAAGATTTTGTGCTCGTACACAAGAGCGCCAATGCCGATGAGGTAGTGACCGCATTATGCCGTGGCGCATTTGAATATCAGGGTCAAAAATGTTCAGCAGCAAGTCGCGCCTATCTTCCCTCTAACCTGGCCGGTGAAATCCGGAAAAAACTGGTGGCAGAGGTGAAAACAATGAAGATGGGTACAGTAGAAGATTTTACCAATTTTGTAAATGCAGTGATTGACGAGAAGAGTTTTGACAAATTGGAAGGATACATTAAACAGGCAAGAAAAGATAAGTCGGCAAAAATTCTGGTGGGTGGAAAATGTGACAAAAGCGAAGGATATTTTATTGAGCCAACCGTCATTGAAGTATCCGATCCGAAATATGTGACGATGTGCGAAGAACTTTTCGGGCCTGTACTCACCGTTTATGTGTATGACGAAAATAAATTTGATGATATTATCAAAGTGCTTGATGCTACTTCACCCTATGCACTGACCGGTTCTGTATTTGCAAGAGATCGTGCAGCTGTAGAACGTGCTACACAAAAACTGATGCACAATGCAGGAAACTTTTACATCAATGATAAACCAACCGGAGCAGTCGTAGGACAACAGCCCTTTGGTGGTGCAAGAGGGAGTGGTACCAATGATAAAGCAGGCAGCATTTTAAACCTGTATCGCTGGTTAAGCGCACGGACAATCAAAGAAACTTTTGTGCCGCCAGTGGATTACAGATACCCTTTCATGCAAAAGCCCTGAGCGTGATTGGCAAACCAAAATAATATTGAAATGCATGATTAGTATTCTCAATAAAGAGCAACTTCAGATCACGATAGAAAGACTGGCATGTCAGATTGCAGAGAATTATTATGCAGATAACAATCTTGCAATCGTGGGCATCCAGCCACGGGGAATTTTCCTGGCAGATAAAATTACAACTGCCTTGAAAAATATCCTGCCTGACTCACAAATTCCGTATGGAAAATTGGATAATACTTTTTATAGGGACGATATCCGCAAGGAACTTCATCAACCCAATAAGACAGATATTCTTTTTTCCTTAGAAGAAAAAAATGTAGTACTGATTGACGACGTACTCTTTACAGGTCGCACTATTCGTGCAGCATTGGACGCACTTCTTTCTTTCGGAAGGCCAAACAGAGCGGAACTTTGTGTATTGATCAACAGACGTTACAGCCGTCAATTGCCCATACAGCCTGATTATTGTGGCAAATCCATCGACTCTCTCTTTTCCCAAAAGGTAAAGGTAGAATGGGAAAAGGAAGAAGTGAATTTATATTGACCCTACGTGACGGACAGTAAATTATTCCTACGAATTTTGGAAATGCAAACAGAAACAATTGGAATTTACCCGCATAAAGTCTTTTAGAGTATATCGCTCATTTTAAATATATCTCCCATCCTGATTCCCCTGTCTGTCATCTGAAGATTACAACATTCATTTTCCGGATCGTGCTCAAAGAATAAAATAAACTGCTTCTCATAGGCTTCAATGAGAAACGATTTTTTTTCTCCCAGGGTGAGTAATGGCCTTGTGTCGTATGCCATCACATAAGGAATGGGGATGTGTGCCACAGAAGGAAGCAGATCAGCCATAAAGACGATAGTCTTTCCTCTATAATTTATTTGCGGCAGCATCATACTTTCTGTATGGCCATTCACAAAGCGTATATACACATCTTTCATAAACTCTACACCCTCTGCACGACTCACAAACTTCAACCTGCCGGATTCCTGAATGGGCAATATATTCTCTTTCAGAAAGCTGGCCTTTTCCCGGTCGTTTGGCTCAGTAGCCCATTTCCAATGCGATTTATTACTCCAATAGGTAGCGTTTGGAAACGCAGGAATCAATTTGTCATTCTCCCTCACAATAGATCCACCGCAATGATCAAAATGGAGATGGGTAAGAAATATATCCGTAATATCCTCTCTCCTAAAACCCGCGGCATTTAATGAACTCTCCAGAGAGTAATCTCCATGCAGATAATAATGGCCAAAAAATTTTGCATCCTGTTTATCACCCATTCCATTGTCGATCAAAACCAACCTTCCTTCATGCTCAATAAGCAGGCAACGCATGGCCCAGGTGCACATGTTATTTTCATCAGGAGGATTTAGCTTCTGCCACATACTTTTTGGAACAACGCCAAACATAGCACCTCCATCCAACTTAAAATTTCCGGTATGAATCACATGTAATTTCATCTTATTGCTCTTTTTTCTTTCAGCTGACGGTGTAAAGCAGAAAACAACCCCAATGCACCAATGATGAAAAACACCATTAAGGATAATACAGAATTGCGCATACTGCCCGTCAGCTCTTCAATTACTCCAAAGGTAATCAATCCGATTACGATGGCTATCTTTTCCGTCACATCATAAAAGCTGAAAAATGAAGCCGTGTCATCCGTCCGTGGCATCAACTTGGCATAAGTACTTCGGCTTAACGCTTGAATGCCGCCCATTACAAGGCCCACAGCAATCGCAAGCAAATAAAAATGCATTTCTGTCTGCATATAATATCCTGCCACACAAATACCAATCCAGATCAATATCACAAAGATGAGTACACGCAAATTGCCAAATCGTCTGGACAATGAGGACATCAGGTAAGCTCCTGCTATTGCTACAAGCTGAATTAAAACTACCGTGATGATTAAGTTGGTAGAAGGCAGATGCAATACCTTACTTCCAAAATTAGTGGCAGCAAGCATTACCGTCTGCACACCCATGTTATAAAAAAAGAATGCAAACAAAAACCGTTTAATTACCGGCGTTTTCAATATTTGCCAGAATACTTTCCTGAGCTCTATAAATCCTCCAACCAAAAAATTATACCCATTACCATTTTTCTTTGAAGAAAATGTTTTGGGCAATCTTCTGAAGGTAATCTGAGAAAATCCGATCCACCAAACACCTACCAACAAGAATGTAAATCTTACCGCATGCCCCTCCCCTTTCAAAAATGGAATCTTATCCCAAAACAGGACTAATGCAAATCCAACCATCTGCATCAATACACTGCCGATATAACCAAATGTAAATCCTTTGGCACTCACACGGTCCTGGTCATCTTCGGCAGCAATCTCCGGTAAATAGGAATTGTAGAAAACAAGGCTTCCGTAAAACCCAATGGCAGCAATCATCATACACACCACTCCAAAACCAAAATATTCCGGAGTAAAAAAATACAACAGACTGCAGGCAACGGCCCCCATGTAGCAGAATACCTGCATAAAAGCCTTCTTATTTCGCTTGTAATCTGATATGGAAGTAAGAATGGGTAAGAGGATAGCCACTATAATATAGGATATGGCCAGTGCATAATTATACAGGGCGGTATTTACAAACGAGCGGCCAAAAAAATGGACTTGTCCATTGAACGGTGCTGCCTCCGTCATCGTAGTGAAATAAACCGGAAAAAAGGTAGTTGTAATTACAAGATTATAAACGGAATTGGCCCAGTCATACATGGCCCAACCGTTGATAACTTTCCGCGAAGCAGTTTGCATAAATCAGAATAATACATGAAAAGTATGAAAATCACAGAATTTCATATAATTTTTTTATCAGATCGCTCACATTCGGCCCTGCCACTCTGAAATGAAAGAATTTTATCTTTACCCAATGAAAACATTGCCGCTGTTATTTTTACTCTCGTTTTTTTCTCTATCATCCATTGGTCAAACGGAAGATGCGCAGACATTGCATCAGAATGCAAAAAAATTTATGCGGCAGGGAGACTATGCCAATGCAGCAGTTATTTTGGTGCGCGCTTATGAACAGGCACCCGCAGATATTCAGATAGCCAAAGACCTGGCACTGAGTTATTATATGCAAAGCGACAACAGCAAGGCATTGAATGTACTTAAACCCTTTATCGATAAAAACAACGCCGATGCACAGGCCTATCAGATCATGGCAATGGTGTACCGCAGGATTGGTCAGACAAAAGATGCGGAAAAGATATTTAAGAAAGGCATTAAAGCATTTCCTGACAGCGGCCCCTTATACAATGATTATGGAGAATTGTTGTGGAGCAATCAGGATTACTCCGCGATCAATCAATGGGAAAACGGAATAAGGTCTGAGCCCTCTTTTGCAGGAAATTATTATAATGCAGCAAAATTTTACTACCTGTCTAAGGACAAAATATGGGGGCTTATCTATGGTGAAATTTTTGTAAATCTGGATTACAATTCTGCAAGGACTGCAGAAATTAAGAATATCCTCCTTGAAGGATATAAGAAACTATTCCTGGATCCGGATCTGCTTGCCGACTTAAAAGGAAAAAATAAATTTGAAATTGCCTATCTAACGGCTATGAACAAACAAAATTCTATTGTGATCAGAGGAATCAATGTGGAATCACTCACCATGATCCGCACTCGATTTTTACTGAACTGGTATAGAAATTATGCTCAAAAGTTCCCTTTCTTTTTGTTGGATATGCAAAAATATATGGCCGATAATGGTTTGTTTCAGGCATACAATCAATGGCTCTTCGGGACTACACAAAACCTGGGATCCTATCAGAATTGGGTAAATACTCACGCAGATCAATACCATGCCTTTTCTGAATATCTGAAGAATAGAAATTTATCCATTCCAGGTGATCAATATTACAGGTAAGCTGAAAAGGAACCAGAGTCAGCGAAAGGAATAAAAGCAAGATTGTAAGTTGCATTCAGGAATCAGTTTAAAAAAAATTACCAGAAAACTACAACTTCATACGAAAAGACTCAGTCATGCACCCAGAGTACTTTTGATAAATTCATCAAAAATCAGTTACTTTAAGTTCACAATCTGAAAAACTGTTATGATGAAACCTACAAGGTTGTTTGATTGTATTGAACTGGCCATAGACAAAGCACCCAACCATGTAATGCTTGCCGGAAAGGAAAATGGCGTTTACAGGGAATATACTACAACGGAAGTAAAGGAAATTGTCAACAAATTGGCTGCAGGCCTAATGAGATTGGGTTATGGCCGTGGCGATGGCACACCTGAAGGGAGGGACAAGATTGCAGTAATTGCAAAAAATCGGCCTGAATGGGTTTTTCTTGACCTCGCTGTACAAAAGATCGGCGCAGTGCTTACACCGATTTACCCTACCATTGGTGAACCGGAATTGGAATATATCCTCAGTGACGCCGCAGTAAAAATTATTTTCATTAACGATGAAAGCTATCTTGAAAAATTAGCTCCGGTTCGCCCCAGGCTGCCTCTCCTGAACAAATTTTACTCGCTGGATCAATCATCCAATATACCAAACTGGAAGGAAATAAGTAACAACATAACAGATGGGGATACACGGAATATGGAGCAGGCAGCAGCAGAAATTAAAAATGAAGACCTCGCTACGATCATTTATACATCCGGCACTACCGGAACTCCCAAAGGAGTCATGCTGACTCACAACAATATTTTGAGCAATGTGCTGGACAGTATGCCTTGCTTTCCTCCGGGTGATAATATGAGGGCATTAAGTTTTTTACCCCTCAATCACATCTTTGAAAGAATGGTTATCTACCTGCACATGTTCAGAGGCATCTCCGTATATTTTGCAGAAAGCCTGGAAACCATTAGCGACAATCTTAAGGAAGTGAAGCCTCACCTCTTCACAACCGTTCCCCGCCTTCTTGAAAAAGTGTATGAAAAAATCATGATAAAGGGAAGTGAACTCACCGGGATCAAAAGAAAATTATTCTTTTGGGCTCACAGCCTGGCCAAAAAATTTGAAATCAATCAAAATCTGGGATGGTGGTATAATTTTCAATTAGGGCTGGCCAATAAACTCATTTTCAGCAAATGGAGAGAGGCACTCGGCAACAACATTGTCTGCATAGTCAGTGGTGGTGCAGCTTGTCCGGTAAAACTGATTCGCATTTTTACAGCAGCCCGGCTAATCATCATGGAAGGTTATGGCCTCACAGAAACTTCACCCGTGATCAGTGTAAACAGATACCCGGAAAAAGACAGAATGTTCGGAACAGTGGGGCCTTTGATCGACAATGTAGAAGTGAAGATTGCAGAAGATGGGGAAGTTTTGTGCAAAGGGCCCAATATCATGGCAGGTTATTACAAACAACCGGAAGAAACTGCTAAAGTAATGGATGGTGACTGGTTTAAAACCGGTGATATCGGAGAAATTATCAGTGGAAGATTTCTGAAAATAACAGACAGGAAAAAGGAAATCTTCAAAACCAGTGGAGGAAAATATGTAGCACCTGTAGCCGTTGAAAACAGGATGAAGGAATCGCCTTATATTGAAAGTTTGATCGTGCTTGGCGCCGGAAGAAAATTTGTATCTGCATTGATTGCTCCATCCTTTGAGAACCTGAATAAATGGGCAACTCAAAATGGAGTCCGCGAATCCAATAAAGAATCGTTGGTAAAGAATAGTAAAGTGCAACAATTATTTCAGGCAGAAGTGGACAGGCTTAATGTAGGGCTTAATCATGTGGAGCAAATCAAAAAATTTATTGTACTTCCTACAGAATGGACTATTGATTCGGGAGAGATGACTCCAAAACTCAGCCTGAAAAGGAAAGTAATTATCCATAAATATGAAGACCTCATAGAAGAAATTTATCGATAACTTTCATCAACATCTGAATCTGCCACTCATCACAGTTAACGCAATATTGAGTTAAGCCGACAACAATACAATCCATCTTCTATTCTTAATCGTTCAGAGAATTTTGCAGTATTCTAACTTCAAAAACTTCTTTGAGTTTACTCTTTCAGATCAGGGTACCTCAGGATGTTAAAGATTCACGCTCGTAGATATTGCACTGATTCATTGGCTTATGTTTTGTGAGACTACTTCAGTCAATTTATCCATTAACCCAAAAACATTTACCCAATGAAAAAGATGAAAATCTGTCCATCAAACAGACAGTGTCAACAAGTTGATAAGAGAAGCCATCTCAATTTGAAACAGATGATTCGATTCTTCCTTATAACCGGATCACTCTTCTTATCTATGACTACAATAGCCAGTGCTCAAACGAAAAATCAGCCTGACCTAATGGCAAAATTCAAAGAATCCAATAAGGAGTTAGCCAGGGAAAAGGCAGACCTCAAAACCCTGAAAGATCTTTCACCGAAAATTATAACTCAATTCAAGAAAGATTTTCCCGACGCAAAAGAAGTATCATGGAGCAATCCCCAAGGTTATGTAGAGGCCGATTTCATTTTGCATCACAAACCCAGAATGGCCTTCTATGATTACGATAACCAACTTATCGGGCAGGCATCTATTGTGGATTACAATCATCTGCCGCAAAAAGGACGCGAAAGAATATCAAAAGAATACAGCAGTTATGCACCAATACGAACCATGTACTATATGGATAATGAAAACAATTCCCACGACATGTTTCTTCTTGGGTTGCCTGTAGAAAACAAGAGTTACTTTACATTAATGCAAAATGGAACGAAGGAAATCATTCTCCGGACAGACAAGGATGGAGAAACTACCTTCTTCAGTACTCTCAAAAAGTAGAATGAAATAAGTTTTGCATGAGAAAACCCACAATAGCAAATAAGAAACAATTTACCGGTGCGATGAGTAAATTGTTTCTTATTTTTAATGAATCCAATTGAAAATTCTCACAGATCTATCTTTCCAACCATCTTCTTTGGATCTACCCATTCATCAAATTCTTCCGGAGTAAGGTATCCGAGTTTTACTGCCATTTCTTTCAATGTAGTATTTTCTTTGTGCGCCTTCTGAGCAATTTCAGCAGCCTTGTAATAACCAATCTTTGTATTTAAAGCGGTGACCAGCATCAGGGAATTATCAACATGCTTCTTAATATTTCCCGGAATTGGCTCAATGCCTTTAGCGCATTTTTCATTGAAGCTGTTGCATCCATCTCCTATTAATCTGGCGCTATGCAGGAAATTATAAATCATAACCGGTTTGAACACATTCAGCTCAAATTGTCCGGTAGCACCACCAATGTTAATCGCGACATCATTTCCCATTACCTGCGCAGCAATCATAGTCAGTGCTTCACATTGCGTGGGATTAACTTTCCCCGGCATAATAGAAGATCCCGGCTCATTATCCGGTATATGAATCTCCCCGATACCACTGCGAGGGCCTGAAGAAAGCATCCGGATATCATTGGCAATTTTCATCAGACTTACTGCCACTGTCTTCAAAGCTCCATGGGCTTCCACTATACCGTCATGAGCGGCAAGAGATTCAAATTTGTTAGGCGCTGTCTTAAAAGGCAGGCCGGTAAGTTCAGCAATGGTCTGGGCTACATTTTCAGAATAATTGGGGGGCGTGTTGATGCCAGTACCTACCGCAGTACCTCCAAGTGCCAGTTCGCTCAGATGGTCAAGCGTATTTTTTATGGCATGGATACCATGCTCTAACTGTGATGCATATCCGCTAAACTCCTGTCCGAGGGTCAACGGTGTAGCATCCATAAAATGCGTGCGGCCTATCTTTACAATATCCTTAAATTTCTTTGCTTTTTTCGCCAGCGTATCTTTGAGTGAGGTCAATGCCGGGATAGTAAGATCATGCAATATCTTATACGCTGCTATATGCATCGCTGTTGGAAAAGTATCGTTGCTGGATTGAGACTTGTTGACATCGTCATTTGGATGCAGAATCCTGGCCTTATCGGCCAATGACCCACCATTCAACACATGTCCGCGGTTGGCAATCACCTCATTAACATTCATATTGCTTTGTGTACCGCTACCTGTTTGCCAGACTACCAGGGGAAACTGATCATCCAGTTTTCCATCCAGGATTTCATCTGCAACTTTAGAAATCAATTGCATTTTTTCTTTTGGAAGCACACCGGCTTCAAAGTTTGTAATTGCCGCCGCCTTCTTCAGATAAGCAAAAGCTCTGATAATTTCTTTGGGCATCCGGTTGATGTCTCTCGCAATTTTAAAATTTTCCACACTTCGCTCAGTCTGTGCCCCATAGTAGGCATCGGCGGGTACTTTGACCTCGCCCAATGTATCCTTCTCAATTCTCCAATTCATGATTCGTTTATTTTACTTTAATAGGTTTTCAAAATTATTTTCCTGGAAAATTGGCCTTTCGTTTTTCCAAGAACGCCCTGGTACCTTCCTCTTTATCTTTTGAAGCAAATGTTTCTCCAAATAATCTTGCTTCTTCGATAAAACCGGCTCTTGTATGATCAAACGTATTGATTGCTTTAATCGCCATGGCCACAGCTACCGGTGATTTAGAGAGAATTACCTGTAAAATTTCTTTTGACCTGGTAAGCAAATCGGCAGGTTTGACAACATGGTTTACCAATCCACATTGCAATGCCTCCGGTGCATTCATCATATTTCCGGTAAGTATTAATTCCATTGCTTTACTTCTACCTACCAATGCGGTAAGTCGTTGTGTGCCCCCATATCCGGGTATTAAACCTAAATTAACTTCCGGCTGGCCAAACCTTGCATTCTCTGCGGCGATCCTCAGATGACATGCCATGGCAAGCTCACATCCACCTCCCAGTGCAAATCCATTTACCGCGGCAATGACAGGCTTGGGACTGTCTTCAATTTTAAAAAAAATATTCTGACCTCTTTCTGCTAATTGTGAACCTTTGCTTTCCGGCACTTGCAGAAACTCTTTGATGTCTGCGCCAGCTACAAAAGCCCTCTCACCTTTACCCGTCAATATCACACCTTTGATGTCAGGGTTGGTATAAACCTTATCCATTACCAGATCCAATTCATCCAATACTTGCCTATTGAGTGCATTCAATTTGTCTTCCCTGTTGATTGTAATCACACAAATACCGTTATCGATCTCAACAAGTAAAGTAGAATAGCTCATAATTATTGTCTTTAAAAATTTCTGTTTTTCGATACCCAATCTTTAATATAGTCTGAAATCTCCGTAGTGGGTGTACCGGGAGTAAATAATTTACCCACACCCATTTCATTCAACCTGACAATATCTTCCTGCGGAATAATACCTCCACCTGTAAGGAGGACGTCGTCCATTCTTTTTTCTTTCATGAGCGACAAAATCTTCGGAAAAATCGTATTGTGCGCCCCCGAAAGCAAACTCACACCGATTGCATCCACATCTTCCTGAAGTGCTGCGTTGACTACCATCTCAGGAGTTTGTCTTAATCCGGTATAGATTACTTCCATTCCTGCATCACGAAGAGAAGTAGCGATCACCTTAGCGCCACGGTCGTGTCCATCCAGTCCAACCTTGGCAACAAGTACCCTTACAGGTCTGTTTAATTTTGTCATACAGTAGATTAAATGCCGGTGCAAAAATAAGCAATCATTTTCAGGCTTTATTTACGACTGCCAAACTGATTTCGGATGGAATCTATCCTATGCTGAAATAGTTCTTTAAATTTTCCGGATGGATTTTTCAATATCAGAACCCTTGAATCGAACTCACGTGCGAAAGGATTTACAATGCTATCGGTAACTTTTACAGTACCAAATTGCTGAATGTAGGGGTCACTTTTATACTCATTATTATCCGATACAAGAATTACATTGTCCGGAAACCTGGTGGGAGGCAGCCAGAACAAGAAGCTGCCATTCACACTGTAGGCCTGTGGTAGTCCATATTTTCTTCTGTAAAAATTAATTGCCCCAGCCTCTCCATAATTATCACACCATACAATAGCATCATTCTTTTCCTCCGGAGAAAGTGTATGATATGCAGCAGCCACTTTTTCTGTCATTTCCTGCCACCCGAGCATGTCTGCAAAATCCTGTGGAAGAGGGTGCGTCTTCTGATCTTCCCATGTCAATGATCCCGTCCGGGCAATCCCCCAATTTTGATAAAATGCAGAAAGCCTGGCCGGAGAGGCAACCGGCAGCAATACAGGCCAAATCAACAATCCTGCTATTAGAGGAAAAATAATTACCGGATATTTCCAAAAATTGCTCTTAGTTTTTTGCTCCAGATAAACCGCTCCCAACGAAAAAAGAATCGTAAATGACCCCGCAGTATAATACGATTTTCCATGCAATAATATCATGGTAGATTGAAGCAAGAGAAAGGCAATCCCCAATGCTCTGTACTTTCTTCCTCTTTGTGAGAACACAAAAATCAATCCGGCAATCCAAACAAAAAATACCGCTATATACATCAATAATTCACCCATCAAAAAGTCTGCAGTGGAAATATAGTTTAGCTGACTCGATTTTAATTCAACCATGTGATGAAAGACAGGAAAACGATGAACTACCTGCCACAATAAGTTTGGAAGGAATATTAGAAAAGCAACTGCCAATGAATAAAAGAAATGTTTGTTCCTGAATATTCTCCACTCGCCACAAATGAGCAATCCGGCAATCAGGCTGACAAACCAAAAAGCAATTGTGTATTTGGTCAGTAGCCCAAAACCTATAGCAACTCCAAAGATGTAGAGATATTTGTTCTGATCTTTCTCTAAAAATCTGAATATTCCATAACACATCAAACCACTGAAAAATATTTCCGGTGCATTTGGCTGAAACAGAAAAAACATACGCAACCAGGCTCCGAAAATAAAAGCCAGGAATAATAGCCAGATTGAAAACCTGCCTCCACCCAACTGTGTGGCTATCCTTGCACAAATAATAAAAGTAAGAGAGCCAAACAGGTTGGGCCAAAACTTTATCCAAAACATAGAACTGCCTAACAAATGTGTCAGCCAGGCAAAGAAGGAAATTAAAGGAGGAACTTCCAGAAACCCCCATGCAAGATGATGCCCCTCAGCCAAATAAAGAAACTCGTCCCGGTGTGGCTCATAGGCAGGACTTTGTAACAAATAAGGCAATACAAATCTTGCAATTGCAAGCAACAATATCAGGCGACTTTTGTATTTCATTAAATACGCAATTACCAAATATTCATTCCGGTACCGGATTGAATATTTGAATTATTCCAATAATTTTTCAAATCAATGAGGTCAGGTGAATTTTCCGGATTACTGTGAGTCTAAAAGCTAGAAATCAATTTCAAATTTATAGACATTCCAACATATTTTAAGAAGTTCCTTTATGCGTAAGAGAATTGTGCCCGCATGGCACACGCTTTGTTAAATTGACAGCATCTGCGTTTGAACGAATCAGATCATGGTGCTAAAAGATTAAAATCTAGTTACTCATAAACTGTATTAAATCATGAAAAGAATTGCTATTAATGGATTTGGTCGCATTGGAAGAGCTGCATTAAAGATAATCCTGGAAACACCGGGATTGGAAATTGTTGCAATCAACGATTTATTGTCCATAGAGAATGCCGCTTATCTTTTAAAGTTTGACAGCGTTTACGGCAGGTTTGCCAAAGAAGTAAAATATGAAACCGATGACGAATTGAGTATCGGCGATAAGAAAATAAAATATTTTTCTGTAAAAGACCCCCAACAACTTCCGTGGAAATCGCTGAATGTAGATACCGTAATAGAAAGTACCGGCCATTTTACCAAAAAGGAAGATGCCTCAAAGCACATTTCAGCAGGTGCCAGGACTGTGGTTATTTCAGCTCCAACCAAAAGTGTGGATACCCCTACAGTCGTACATGGCGTTAATTCGAAAGATGGTAACACGAATATTTTTTCATGCGCCAGTTGTACCACCAACAATATAAGCCCGGTAATAGAAATAATCGGTCGAAGGATTGGAATTCAAAAAGCCATTCTGAATACTGTACATGCCTAAACAGCTTCACAGTCAGTGGTAGATGGCCCTTCCAAAAAGAAAATCAGAATGGGAAGAGCTGCAGCCATGAATCTGATTCCGGCTACCACAGGAGCGGCTATCGCCACAATTAAAACCCTTCCACAATATGAAGGTAAGTTTGATGGTATTGCGATCCGTACTCCGGTAGTAGCAGGTTCCATTTCTGATATTACTTTTATCACATCTCGTGAAACATCTGCCGAAGAAATCAACAAAGTGTTGCGGGAAGAAGCAGCTACTGACCGGTACAAAAAAATAGTTTCTGTATCGGATGAGCCATTGGTGTCAACGGATATTATTCAAAGTGCTTTTGCGGCTACCATCGATGCGGAAATGACACGAGTAGTCGGCGGAAACCTTTGCAAAGTACTTGCCTGGTATGACAATGAATGGGGATTTACCAATCAGATGATCCGGCAAATAGCGGAAGATCAGGGAGATAAAATTTTTTGAATACTCCCTAAAGGAAAAAAAAGCAATTGAACAGATTAATCAGGAATCAAATGGCTACAACCTCTCTAATGCTTTTAGTATTCTAGCCAAAGTTTCCTCTTTACCAAGCAGTTCTGAAATATCAAAAACTCCAGGGCCAAATTTTCCCCCTACCAGCATCACCCTGAAAGGTGCCAGTACCTCTCCCGGTTTTATTTGCATTTCAGAAGCAAGTGTCTTGAAGGTATGCTCTAATTCATCGTGACGCCAGCCATTCAGCGATTTTAGTTTATCCGTCAATGTTATGAAAAAATCATTCTTTTGACTATCCCATTTCCCTTTAATCAAATCCGTATGCACTTCCGGCGGCTGAAAGAAAAACGAAGATTGAGGGATGAAATCAGACAATAAAGTACACCTTTCTTTTACAAGTGAAATGACCGATAACACCTTCTCCTGATCAGAAATATCAAATCCTTTTCCCTGATACCAGGGAAGTACCAAAGGAAGTAATTCGTCGGATGAAAGTTTTTTTATCCATTCATGGTTGAACCATTTGGCTTTTTCAAAATCAAATTTCGCACCGTGTGAATGCACCCGTGTAATGTCAAACGCGTTGACCAATTCTTCCAAAGAAAAGACTTCCTGACCTGTACCGTCATTCCAACCCAACAAGGCCAGCATATTGATAAATGCTTCCGGCAAAAAACCCAATTCTCTGAAACCCGCTACCCTACCCTGCTTCGGGTCATTCCATTCCATCGCGAAAACAGGAAACCCCAAACGCTCTCCATCCCGCTTGCTGAGTTTCCCATTGCCATCCGGTTTCAGAATCAAAGGAAAATGAGCCCATGCCGGCATTTCATTTTCCCATCCAAGGTATTGATAAAGCAGGACGTGTACCGGAGCACTTGGCAGCCATTCTTCCCCACGAAAAGAGTGTGTCACTTTCATTGAATGATCATCTACCACCACTGCCAGATGGTACGTGGGCATACCGTCAGCCTTTAATAATACTTTATCATCTACCGTATCTGTCGACATTTCTATTTCTCCCTTCACCAGATCTTTGAAGCATATCTTTTGACCTGGCTCTACTTTGATTCTTACCACGTGGGGCACTCCTTCACCGATGAGCCGAGCAGTTTCGTCCTTCGACAAAGTCAATGAGTTTTTCATTTGCATCCGGCTGTGATGGCTATATTGCAGGTTATCGCTTCCGGACGATTTCAATTTTTCACGCAGAGCCTCAATTTCTCCGGGTGTATCAAAGGCATAATAGGCGTGACCCGATTGCACCAATTGTTCAGCAAATTGTTTATACATTTCCTTCCTTTCACTTTGTCTGTATGGGGCAAACGGTCCACCTTTCTTCGGGCTTTCGTCGGGTGGTATGCAGCACCATTCAAGGCAATCATATATATACTCTTCGGCTCCTTCTACAAATCGCGTTTGATCGGTATCTTCTACGCGGAGGATAAATTGTCCTTTGTTTTTCTTCGCAAACAAATAATTAAACAGCGCTGTTCGTACCCCTCCCAGATGTAAACCACCTGTCGGGCTTGGTGCAAATCTTACTCTTGGTGTCATGCCGCAAAGATAAAGAGGCACGAATTAGATTTAACAATGGAGTCTTATGTAGAAAGCCTTACTTTTAAGTATGTTTTATCTCATTAAAGCGCCGGCATTATTACAAAAGTATTATCACGAATGTGTTTGGAAATTCAGGACCCGGGAAAAAAAGATATGGTTCACTTTTGACGATGGGCCCAGCTCGGAGGCTACACCCTTTGTATTAGAACAACTGGATAAATTCAATGCAAAAGCAACATTCTTTTGCATTGGGCAACAGGTGGAGAAGCATCCTGAATTATTTCAGGAAATTATTCAGAGTGGGCACACGGTGGGAAATCACAGCTTTTCTCATTTGAATGGTTGGAAAACAGACAATGCTACCTATTTTAATGATGTTCAGAAAGCAGCAGGCCTGATAGAAAGCAAATTCTTCAGGCCGCCCTACGGGCGAATCAGGAAATTCCAGATTAGGATGCTTCAGGGAAAACAATTGAACCTAAAAATTATCATGTGGCATGTGATCAGTGCAGATTTCGATTCATCTATTTCTCCCGATCAATGTTACCTGAATGTTGTAAGGAATACCAAAGAAGGAAGTATTGTCGTCTTTCACGACAGTAAGAATGCTTTTCCAAATCTGAAAGAAGCACTTCCGAAGTCATTGAAATATTTTAAGGAGAAAGGATATTCTTTTGAACCACTTTAAAAAATTTGGGCCCGGGTAGATACCCAAGCCCGTTTTTAATCCGTACCCTATGAAAACTGAGGGTGAAGTTAATGTTTCTTTTTAACAATTCACCAACAAATTTTCATTACAGGTTAATATTGAGTGAATAGGTGAGATAAGTCAATACAGCTTTGTTGTCGCATGTACCATCACCATAATCAAGAATTGCTCCATCGGGGTTTTGGTTCCAATGTATAGAGAGTTTTCCCTTTACTCGCCACAGGCAATCCAGTTTTCTTATAAGTGGATCCGTTATCTCACTTGACCAGGTAAATCCTGTGGAATTACCACCTTGCACAGTACCGGTGACCTGATATTGATCATCCAAAAAATTAGTTGGAGTCGACTGTCCCTGTACAAGAGTCCAGGTATGTTTGCCCGAAAGTGAATGCCAGAAACCATTGTTTGTATTGGTAAGTTTGCCGTCAACGATCGTAATGGAAAATCCAAAATTGTTGCCGGAAGTAGTATTCTCTATTGTCTGAGTTCCGGAAATTGCAAATGAATCTACTGAATACCCGTCAAAGGTGGTCGTAATCTTAGCTCCGGGCATATAGGCCGCATTGGTAAAGACAACGATGATTTTTCCTTTTCTCGTCTTGCCGTCAACTCCTTTACATCCATTACCAAAATCAAAAACTGCTGTCTTTGGCCATTCACCAGCACCTTTAGGCGTTACCGAAACGGTAAAACATGGATCACCCAAAGTCCCTTCATTTCCACCGGGGCGGTAAATAACGCCTCCACCTGTGCCAAGTCCGATTGAGGTACCGGCATCACTCTCCTTTACTCCAAGGGAAATATTGAAAACATCATTGAATTGCTGGTTTGTCACCCCATCTTCCTGAGATGCCTGAACTGCCAGATCCATCTTTCCATCCGGAGGTGGGTTGTTGGTATTGTCCTTCTTACAGGAAATCAAGGTTAACGTAGAGAAGAATGCAGCAGCAGTAAGCAGATGCAGATTTTTCATGTAAATTTTCATAAGATTTTAATTAATGTTTAGAAGCTAACATACCCTATAAAACGTTGAATTGCTATTTCTTATTGTTAAAAAAATTTTGATTTTAAAAAAATTGCCAGCCTCATTTTCCGGCTGGCAATCCTATTGAAAAACCAATCAATGTAACGTAATTGTTTTTGTGTGCCCCTTGTAGTTCAATGTCGCTTCATTGTCACAACTTCCATCGCCATAATCTAAAGTAATTGCATCAGGATTGCTGTTCCAATGAATCGTAACCACTCCTTTTCCACGCCATTTGCAATCAACATGTCTGAATACAGGGCTGGTTATCTCACGGGTCCAGGTACGGCCGTCAGAATTACTACCTTTAGAAGACCCGGTCACTTTATACACATCATCAAGGAAATTAAACGGAGTATCCATCCCACCTACCTGTTCATGTTCGTGTGTGCCTTCATACTTTCTCCAAAACCCGGTATTGGTATTGGTGAGCTGACCATCGATGACCTCTCTTTTAAAAGCGAGATGGTCGCCGGTACTCTGATTGGTGATGATGCAGGTTCCTTTTAATGCAAAAGAGTCAACCTCATACCCATCAAAAGTAGTGGATATCTTAGCGCCCGGCAAAAAAGCGGCTTTTGTAAAGATGGTTACAATTTTGCCTTTTCTGACTTTCCCGTCTGCTCCTTTGCAGCCGTCCCCAAAATCTACTGTAACTGTCTTGGGCCATACATTTTTTATTTTTGGAACTACTGTAACCGTATAGCAGCGTGCTCCCAGCGTAGTTTCTTCTCCACCGGGTTTAAATAAAATCCCTTCTCCTGTGCCCATCCCAATGTCTTCGCCTGCGTCGGAAGATTGCACACCCAATGCAATATTAAATACATCATCAAATTGACCAGTTACCATCTCATTGTTGGTCGCTACATCGGTGGCGGTATTTAATTCAGGGTCATCAGAGATAGCGTCAGTATTCTTCTTACAAGACGTAAATGCAACAGCCACTGACAAAACCAGCACCGGTGCTAATCTTAGTGGCAAAAATTTTGATTTCATAAAGTCATCGATTTATAGGTTAAATAAAAAAGAATTACAATTGCACAGACTCTGATTCCTGTTTTGAGTTTAATTACACTAAAAAAAATCATGTATGAATCTGACAGATTCTCATACGCACTTATATTCGGAAGAATTTGACAACGACAGAAAGGAATCTATTCAGCGCGCGATACATGCAGGGGTGGAAAGGTTTTACCTGCCGGCTATCGACAGCCAATACACCGATAAAATGCTACAAACGAAGGAATTATTTCCAAATAATATTTTCCTTATGGCAGGCCTTCACCCCTGTTCTGTTAAAGAAAATTATAAGGAAGAATTAGAAAAAGTATCTGCTTTTATGAATAACCACCCTTTTTCAGGGATCGGTGAAACAGGTTTGGATTTTTATTGGGATACGACATTCAAAGATCAACAGATAGAAAGCCTGAAGCAACATCTCTCCTGGGCCATAGAATACCACAAGCCGCTCATCTTACATACCAGAAATGCAATCGATGAAACCATAGAGATCGTCAGTCAATTCAGGCAACCTTCATTAAAAGGTGTTTTTCATTGTTTCAGTGGTACTAGGGAACAGGCAGAAAAAATTACCTCTTTGAATTTTTTGCTTGGAATCGGTGGTGTATTGACTTTTAAAAACAGCGGACTGGATAAAGTAGTTGCCGGGATCGATCTTCAGCATTTAGTATTGGAAACCGACAGCCCCTATCTGGCCCCCGTACCTTACAGAGGAAAACGAAATGAAAGCTCTTATCTGACATTGATTGCACAAAAGCTTGCAGAAATAAAAAATACAGACATAGAAAAAATTGCAGAAATTACTTCCAAAAATGCGCAATCTGTTTTTTCTTAATCCGGCTGCTTAATAAAACAGGAACATTGTATATTGTGAGCTCAGCAGATTTCATATTAGTGTAATAGAATCATTATGGCCAAACCCATCGTTCACAACATAAAAAAATTAGGAACACTTCCCGCTACTGCCATTTGCGGAAACGATATTACCTCATCCTGCTTCTATGTATCTGCACTCGCGATCTCTTATGCAGGTCAATATGCATTCATCTCATTGCTTCTGGTAGGAGCAGTCCTTTATTTCTTCCGTAAAATTTATGGGGAGGCTGTGGGTGCCCTACCGTTAAACGGGGGCGCATACAATATACTTTTAAACACTACAAGTAAGCCTAATGCATCTATTGCAGCATGCCTGACCATACTGAGTTATATGGCTACAGCAGTCATTTCCGCCAGCACCGGCATGAATTATCTTCATTCTGTATTTCCATATTTTTCAGTCATCGTGGCTACATTGATTCTTCTAACAATTTTTATGTTACTTACGATTATCGGCATTTCAGAGTCAGCTATGGTGGCTACCATTATTTTTATAGCCAACATAATTTCTATTGCATTACTTATCATTTTTGGAGTCATCTATATTTTAACGAATGGAATAGACATTGGAAAAGTAAATTTCAATACACCTACCAATGGAAGCCTTGCTCATGCTTTATTCCTGGGCTTCAGTATGGGTATGCTGGGAGTGACCGGGTTTGAAACCTCTGCAAATTTTGTGGAAGAACAAAAAGACGGTGTATTTCCTAAGACACTGAAAAACATGTGGATTCTGGTGACAATCATCAATCCGGCCATCGCATTGGTTGGTGTATTGGTAATGCCAATCGGAGAAATAGCCAATTACCAGGAGTCATTCTTATCCTTTCTTGGAAAAAATACAGCCGGGAACTGGTTGGCTATCCTCATTTCCATTGATGCCGCCATTGTATTGAGTGGAGCTGTGCTTACTGCATTTATTGGGGTAAGTGGTCTAATGAAACGTATGACCCTCGACAGAATATTTCCACAGGCATTACTCAAAGAAAACAAGAAAGGTAGCTCACCGAGAATTATCATTGTATTTTATCTTCTTTGTTTATCCATATTATTTTTAACCTCCGGAGAAATAGCTCCACTCGCAGGCGTTTATACCATTTCATTTCTGTCGGTCATGGCCTTCTTTGGATTTGGAAACCTGTTATTAAAAATCAAACGTGCACGATTGCCCAGACCTACCTATGCGGCACCAAGCATCGTCTTGCTTGGCATTGCAGGGATATTGATTGCATTGTATGGTAATGTAAAAGTTCATCCTGTCTATCTGGTGGTTTTTCTTCAATACTTTATTCCTTCCATATTAATCATCTATTTTTTTCTGAAAAGAAAATCGGTTATCCATTATTCCCTCCAGTATGTCAATCAGATCTTTGACGCCATACAGAGGCTAAGTGCATTCAGCAGATTTCATTTGCAAAATGAAATGAGGAAGCTGAACAAACAGCCATTTGTTTACTTCACAAAAGGAGACAACATCGCCACACTCAACAAAGTGATTATTTATGTTATAGAAAATGAAATAACTCAGAAACTGAAAATTGTTACTGTACTTAACCAGGAGCAGGAACTCTCTGAAACTTTTGTTCGTGATTTTGAAGCACTAGACCGGGCATATCCCGATCTCAGGATTGAGTTTATCACGATCAAAGGAATCTTTGGTCCGGAGATCATTGACAAACTCAGCAGGGAATGGAAAATTCCAAAAAACTTTATGTTTATCGGGTCACCCGGGGATCGGTTTCCACATTCTGTGCAGGATTTGGGTGGGGTAAGGCTTATCATCTGACAGGAGAAGTATTCCCTTCCTGTTCTTTCAGGGAATACCTTTTGTAATAGATTGATTTGAAAAAATTACAATGTCCTTTGAAGCCAGGTTTATATACGCTCTTTCAAAAACTCCTTTAGAATCGAACAGAATCTATCTGCACAAATTGCAATTCTCCATTAGATGATCAGGTTTGATTTAATAGCATTGATCTCAGGAAGCAGGATTACCTCCCTTCTCAACCGGTTTCTTATTAATTTCAACTGTAGGATGATCCTTCATAAAGGGTTTCAAAATATCAATTGGTACCGGGAAGATGGTCGTGGAGTTATTTTCTGTTGCGATCTCTCTTAAGGTCTGCAAATATCTTAACGTCAGTGCACTGGGTTGCTCGCTGAGTATCTGAGCAGCATCGCTCAATCTTTGTGAAGCCTGGTACTCACCTTCTGCAGAGATTACCTTACTCCTTCTTTCTCTCTCTGCTTCAGCCTGGCGGGCCATCGCTCTTTGCATTTCCTGCGGCAGGTCGATCTGCTTCACTTCGACGTGCGTTACTTTTACTCCCCAGGGCTCTGTTTGCTTATCGATAATCTCCTGTAATCGAATATTAATTTTCTCACGTTGGCTGAGCAGATCATCCAGTTCGGATTGTCCCAATACGCTTCTTAAGGTAGTCTGAGCCAATTGGGAGGTGCCCACCAGATAATTTTCAATCTCAATGATGGCAGCCTGCGGATCCACTACCCTGAAATAGATAACTGCATTCACTTTAATAGAAACGTTGTCCTGCGTAATCACATCCTGTGGAGGTACATCCATCACTACTGTACGAAGACTCACCTTGACCATCTTGTCAATAATGGGAACAAGCAATATTAATCCTGGGCCTTTGGGGCCATGACCGATCACACGGCCAAGTCTGAAAATAACACCTCGCTCATACTCCCTCAAAATTCGGATAGCACTTGCCAGAATATACAATACGATGACTACAATGACTATTACGATTACCGGAAACTGTTGCATTCTTTGTTAAGTTTTTATGATGTCAAAAAATTATTAAGCATTCTCTTTCTCCTCTCTGAAAGACACTTGCAATGTTAAACCATTAATACCTGTTGTGATTACTTCTGCATCTTTGGGTATCACTCCCTTATCTGAAACTGCATTCCATGTTTCGCCGAAAATACGCACTTTACCGCTATCACCAATTTCGGTCAGGGCAATTCCTGTTTTCCCAATCAACCCTTCTTTACCCGAAACCGGCTTATGCCGCTGCGCCCTCAATCCCATTCCTACTATAAAGACAAAAAACAGAAAGGTAACCAGTGTGGTGGTTATGATAACCGAAAGTGAAAGTGAAGACACATCTTGTGTGCTTGCCGTTCTGAATAGAAATAACGAACCAATCAATACAGATGCCGTACCACCAATCGCCAGCATACCATGACTGACGACTTTGATTTCTAAAAGATAAAGGATAAATCCAAAAATAATCAATGCAATGGCAGCGTAATTTACCGGCAGTGAACTCATGGTGTAAAAAGCCAGTATCAGGCAGATCACTCCCACAATACCCGGAAATATTGCACCCGGATTAAACAGTTCAAATATCAACCCAAAAAATCCAAGCATCATCAAAATGTAGGCGATATTCGGGTCGCTGATGCGGCTAAGCACTTTGAGAAAAAAGCCCATTTCCAATTCCTTCACCTGCGAGCTTTCAGTATGAAGTGTAACCTCGCCTACCGAAGTAGTGACATGAAGCCCGTTGATTTTTTGAATTAATTCATTTCTGTCGGATGCTATGAGGTTAATCACATTGTTACTTAATGCTTCTGAAGCAGGGATGGAAGCGCTCGTGCGTACCGCATCTTCAGCCCACATTTCATTTCTGTTTCTCTTCTGTGCAATACTACGAATGAATGCTGCCGCATCATTGGTGCTTTTTTCATTCATAATTCCATCTGCTTTCCCTTGAAGCGATACCGGATGGGCTGCGCCGATATTGGTTCCGGGGGCCATTGCTGCTATGTTGGCCGCCAGAGCGATAAAAACACCGGCAGATCCTGCACGCGCTCCTGACGGCGCTATGTAAACGATAATCGGTATTCTGGAATTCAAAATATCTGATACAATTTCCCGGGTAGAAGTGAGAAGACCTCCAGGTGTGTTTAGTTCAATAATCAGACATGGGGCATTTGCTTTTTCGGAGGATCGAATGGATTGTGAAATAAATTCAGCACTTGCCGGATTAATACTTTCATTCACACTGATAAAATAAACCGGTTGAGCGAAAACATTTCCTCCCCAAAAAACAATGAAGGCTCCCAATGCAAACCTTACATTTCTCCTCCACCAATTAGCCATATTTGTGTTTTTGGTAAGTTACCACCAATTTAGAAACTTACAAAATTCAAGCATTCGATCAACTGAAGGTCAGGAATCATTATCCTCTTCCGGCGCGAGTGTCCCGAATATCCGGACAAGATCGATTCGCGCCAGCCAAACCCACCGGATTGCACCCGGATTTCAAGAAGCTAAGTACAGTGAGAGGTCGCTCTATAACCAACACTACTTTTTACAGAGATTCCACTTTCGTCGGAATAACAAACCATCTTCGTCATGCCGAATAATCAAATCGTAGTGAGGAACCTAAGATTAGGCAATACATTTCAAAATAAGATTTTCCACCCGCTCATTCTTTGATAAAAACCAAAACATATAATAGTAAATTCAAAATGACCTGATTAAAAATAATTCCAATGAAAATATGAAGTGGCTTATAATATTTAATTTTGCAGCCAAATAAAAACTTTCTATGTCTGTAAAGTGTCTGATAATCGTGGATCTTCAGAGAGATTTCTGTCCGGGTGGTGCACTTCCTGCTGCAGAGGGCAATGACATTGTACCTGTGATCAACAAAATCATGGATCGGTTTGACTATATCATCGCTTCCAAAGACTGGCATCCTGCCCAGACTGTACATTTTGAGAAATGGCCCATCCATTGTACAAGAGGCTCCAATGGCGCTAAATTTCATAAACAATTAGATGTAGAAAATATCAATGAAGTAGCTTTGAAGGGCACCGGAAACACCGACGACGGATACAGTGCATTTGAAGCTACCAATGTAGATGTGGGTTACTGGCTGAAAAAAAATAATGTGACTCATGTGTACGTGTGTGGTATCGCTACTGAATACTGCGTAAAGGCTACTGCATTAGACTCCCTGAAGGCTGGTTTTAAGACTTTTGTTTTAACTGACGCAATAGCGGGTGTTGAAGAAAAGCCGGGCGATATTCAAAACGCGTTGGACGAAATGAATCAAAGTGGCATTCTATTGATTACTAAAAAAATGATCTGATCAGGACTCTCCACTCTCTTCCTCATCCTGATAATCCGGCAGGGAAAGGATATCTGGTTTATCTGAATCATTCATTCCCTCTACATTATTGAGCCTGCGTTGAATGGCTCTGGTTCTCTTTCCCATCACTTCATCCAATTGGTTAAGACCGGTCTTAATATTATTCTGTGCCTTCTGAAGCATGCCTCCGAATTTTTCAAATTCATTTTTCACCTGGCTCAATACCTGCCACACTTCGCTGCTTCTTTTTTGAATAGCCAATGTTTTAAATCCCATTTGAAGACTGTTTAAGATAGCACCGAGTGTAGTAGGCCCGGTGACAATAACTTTACAATCTCTCTGTATTTCTTCAAGAAGTGCAGCCTGCCTTACCACCTCAGCATAAATACCCTCAAAGGGAAGAAACAATATGGCAAAGTCTGTGGTGTTGGGAGGATCAATATATTTCTCACTGATGGTCTTAGCCATTTTCTTAATCGTAACAAACAACAATTTTCGTGCATTCTCAATCTCACCGGTATCGCCCTGTTCATAAGCATTTTGCAATTGCTCAAAAATATCTTTTGGAAATTTCGCATCCACGGGCAACCAGATAAACTTTTGCTCATCGGATCTTCCCGGCAGCTTAATTGCAAATTCCACATTTTCAGTAGTGCCACTCTTAATCTTTACATTCGCTTCAAACTGATCGGGGCTAAGCAGCGACTCAAGCAACATCTGAAGTTGTATTTCTCCAAAACCACCTCTCATTTTCACATTGCTCAGCACCTTCTTCAGTCCTCCTACATCATTGGCAAGCACCTGCATCTCGCCCAGGCCTTTCTGTACTTCGGTAAGCTGTGTACTCACTGTAGAAAAACTTTGCTTAAGCCGTTCACTCAGGGTTCGTTCCAGCTTCTCCTCTACTACGGTACGTATCAGTTCCAATTTATTTTCGGTATGCTGAATCAGGTCATTTTGCCGGCCTTCCAACGCTGTAAACTTTTCTTTTTGCAGCTCATTAAATGATTTGACACTGCGATCAAAAGAGGTAGAAAAACTCTCGAGAGAGGTTCTCAGGGTTTCATTCAATTCCTTTCTGTTTTGCTGTCCGGAATTTGAAAATTCCATCCGGTTTCTCTGAAATTCATCCTGCACATGATTTTCCAGCTCAGAAAACTTTTGCTGAAATTCATTTCTTATGAGGAAATCCCTATTACCACAGGTACGAACCAGAACCAGCACGATCAGCGCCAAAACCAGCACAGCATTAAAGATAACGATATAGATCATGATTCTTTTTTAAAGGAGCAACAGGCTCAAATTTAAGCCTTTTGAACTTCACTTGTCCTTAGTGTCAATCCATTGCACCTCGTAAATCTACGAATCGGATAGTAAATATTTGACTTTAAAATTGAGAACTAATTCGCTTGCAGGAAGAACCGGGTCACTGTATGTTTGCATCAGAAGTTGATTGATGTTATCAACATTAATCAAGAATCCAAACATCCTTAGAAAAGATCATGAAAATATCCTAACAAAGAAACCAAACAAATCCAATATCAATCAACTTCTAATTTTTTTCATCCAAACAAACCAATACCTACGAAGAAAAATATACATCCTTTGAAAACCGCAAAAATTTAAACCTGAAAAACCTTCAAAACCCCAGGATTAAATTGCCTGAGAAAAGCCTACGGAAAAAACGAAGGCTTTTTTCGTTTTCAGGCATTGCCTGATTAACATTTCACAAGCCATTTCAACCCCATTTCACAAAATCAAAACGGGCAATATGTCTCAAAACGGTTAAATTTGCCCGCTATGAATACCGGTAAAACAGTGGCTTTGCATACCCTCGGATGTAAACTGAACTATTCGGAAACATCTACGATGGAAAGGCTTCTTGAAAATGAAGGGTACACAACAAAATCTTTTGATGAACTGGCAGACGTGTATGTAATCAATACATGCTCCGTTACCGACAATGCTGACAAAGAATGTCGCCAGTTGGTGCGGAGAATTCAGCGTAAGTCGCCTACTGCCACTGTAGTGGTCACAGGATGCTATGCACAATTGAAACCCGAAGAAGTGGCTTCCATACCGGGAGTGGACCTCGTATTGGGTGCTTCCGAAAAATTTAATATCCCCTACCACCTTCAGGCGTATGAAGCAGGTGATGATACCAAAATATGCAGTTGTGACATAGATGAGGTGAGCGGATTCAACTCTTCCTATTCATTAGCTACCCGTACACGTACGTTTCTGAAAGTACAGGATGGATGCGATTATAATTGTTCATTTTGTACTATTCCGATGGCAAGGGGAGTAAGTCGCAGTCAGACAATAGAGAAAGCACTCAAAGACATCAGTGATATTGCTGAGGCAGGAGTAAAAGAAATTGTATTGACCGGAATTAATCTCGGAGATTTTGGAAAGGATGGCAATGGTGTAAAGACCGATCATACTTTTTTTGACCTTCTTAAAGTCATTGAGCAACATAACGGTGTGGAACGCTACCGGATATCTTCTATTGAACCCAATCTACTTACTGATGAGATCATTGAGCTGGTGGCAGCCAGTGATAAGATCATGCCGCATTTTCACATTCCGCTACAAAGCGGTAGTAATAAAATACTGGGCTTGATGAGAAGAAGGTATCGCCGTGAACTTTATCAGGAAAAGGTTGCCAAAATAAAGTCACTGATTCCTCATTGCGGAATAGGCGTAGATGTCATCACAGGGTTTCCGTCAGAATCGGATGACGATTTTCAGGAAACATACAATTTTCTATCCGGACTGGATGTCACCTACTTCCATGTATTCACCTATTCAGAAAGAAGTCATACCAAAGCACTGGAGATACAACCAGTAGTTCCGATAAACATTCGTCATGAAAGAACAAGAATACTGCGGTCTCTTTCTTATAAAAAGATACGGCAGTTCGAAAAGGAAAATATGGGCACTACCAGAAAAGTTCTCTTTGAAGGAATGCACGGCAAAGGACTGATGGAAGGATATACAGATAATTATATCAAAATATCTATACCCTATCACGAAGCATGGAGCAACAACATTGTGGATTGGAAAATTTAATTTTCTCAGACAAAAATCACAACCGGTCTATACACATTACTTCACTCTCTCATAAAACTCCACACTCTTGCTCCCGTCACTATTGGTAATGGTTTGCTGAAAATGATCTTCATCCGGCTTGATTAAATCAATTGTAAAAGTATTCCCTGCCACAAACGGATAAGATGAATTCAGGTCTGTCTCTTTAAACTGCTTGTCACTGATCATTTCGAAAGTGCCATAACCCATATTGGTAGTTGTTTTTCTGAGACTATCGGAAGCCGTATTACCAAACATAAAGTAGCCGTTATAGAATGATTTGTATTGGGTCCTTTTATTGTAAGTCGTATCACTTCCGATGATCAGATACGACTTTTGTTCTTTCCAGACGCCATCCAATGGTGAGGTCTCCTTATTTTTTACCCGGTTGTATAATTCAGTAAGTTTCGAACTGACCTTTTCTATCACAATTCCATTAATAACCTGATTGTATCCCTCCGGTGTAATTTTTATTGCCAGATTATAGCTCACCGGCTGATCGCTAAAAGTAGAATCGGACGAACTATACATTACATGCTCAGTCAGTGTATCCCCATTCGTATCATAACTACCTACCCCAAACGATGAAGTAGAATCCGATGGATTGATCTGGGTGTACATAAAGTGGGAGGTGGTGTAGATCTTCAGTTGCTTGAGATCTTTGTAACTGTTTGTTTTTTCCCCTTGCTGAATGTCTTGCTCTGTAAGGGAATAAGCTCCGGGGATTTCTTTGGACAGATCTACCTGAGTGGTGCAACCTGCTATTAATATGGCGAACGCCATTGTTAGGGTCTGATTTTTCATGGCTTTTAAGTTTTATGGCATTACAATTTAACATTTTTTTCAGATATGACCTATTTTCATTATTCTCAGGTAAATTGTAGGCTGATTTTTTTAAGTATATAATTCCAAAAAATATGAATCGATTTTTCAGACCTATCCTTGCGGGTATTGCAGCCAAAAAATATGGGAACCGTGTATTGGGTGGTGGTTGCCTGGGCACAATCGTTGTTTTCTTTCTTGTGTATTGGTTACTGGGAAATGTCCATTGTTAGGGGATAACTCATCAAACAGACCGAATGAATGGTTTTTCAACAATTGCGTAGGTTAACAGGGAAGTGTACGACAATTGTACAAACTCAACATTACCAACAAACAGATAATTTTGTTGTAGCCTGACCCCATACCAACACAAAAGGTTTTAAAATTTTTGCCCACGCACGGAAAAAATAATTTTGCCTACACACATTGGCACATTTGGTTTTTTGCCACCGCTCAAAGCCAATTCTAAAAAACCAAAAGAGCCAAATAAGCACAGCGATTCACGAACACCAAAAAAAACATAAAAAAATTTGTGAGTAATTTATCCACCCACCAACAAATCAATTTCAACTTTTTTTAAAAATAATTCTTGCAGAATGAAAAAGTTTATTTATTTTTGCGAGTGAATACTAACTAACATAGTTTAATTTAATTTGAATATGCAAGAATTTACAGACAGACAAATAGAGATAATGGAAGCGGCAACCAACAGAATTTCAAAATTCGGTATTCAGAATTTGACTATAAAGACACTTGCCGAAGATATTGGACTTTCAGAACCTGCATTATATCGCCATTTTAAAAGTAAAAATCAAATTCTATGGAGTTTATTGGAGTACTTCAAAACAGAAATGGAAAACCGTATTCAATCTATCCCATTTAAGACTTCAACAAGTGAAGCAGATAAATTAAGAGCTATTTTCAACTCTCAATTACAAACTTTCGTTAACAAACCTGCAATTGTCAGTGTTATTTTTGCCGAGAGTATTTTTCATTATGAAGAAAATCTAAGTAATAAAGTTTCTGAAATAATGGATATGATGCAGAACTACGTAAAAAACAACATCAAGCAAGGACAAGAAAGCGGACAATATAACAAATTGATGGGAGCATCAACACTTACGACAATATTAATTGGCGCTATCAGAATGACTGTTTTAAAATGGAAATTATCGGGGCATAAATCTGACTTAATAAAAGACGGAAAAGCTGTTTTAGACGGAATTTTAAAAATGATTGAAAACAAATAAATTAAATAAATTGAAATGAAAAAAGTAATTGTATTCGGAATGGCCATTATGTTGTTGTGGAGTTGTAATAATGCTACTGAAAAATCAACAATGCATCAGGAAACTGAAAGCCACGCAGAACATCATCACGATGAAAATTCAGAAGCTATTGAACTCAACAATGGTGAGAAATGGCTTGTAAACGAAGAAATGAAACCTTTTGTATTAAAAGGAGAAGAATTAGTAAATGAGTATATTCAAGCTAACAAAACGGACTACAAAGAATTAGCGGTACAACTAAAAGACAAAAACAGCCAACTCATAAAAAGCTGTACAATGGACGGAAAGAGCCACGATGAATTGCATAAATGGCTTCATCCGCATCTAGAATTAGTGAAAGAATTAGAAAATGAAACAGATATAACAAAAGCAAATGAAATTGTTTCCAAAATTCAACATTCGTATCAGGTATATCATCAATTTTTTAATTAGTCTAAATACTGATTTAGGTTATAATGAAAAAAGTAAAATTTTATTCCACAAAATAACCATTATAAATAAGTAATTTTGTAGTGTGAAAAAGGTAATTGCCATATTCTTTCTCTTTTCTTTTCTGAGTGCCAACACGGCATTCGGGGAAGTATTGAAATTGCCTTTACTTATTCACCACTATATAGAACATACCCAAGAAGATAAGGACAATTCGATTGTAGATTTTTTGGTAAAACATTATGTAAAGGACATCAATCATCACCATAATGACAATCATCACGACCACGATAAACTCCCCTTTAAGACAGTTAATGTACATTCTGTACAAACGGTATATTTTCAGCCTTTATTTGTTGAGTTTTCAAGACAAATTGCTGAAAAAGAATTGAAGATACCTATACTTCAACAACAAAATTATTCTAACGCTTACCTCGACAGCATTTTGCAACCGCCACAAATTTCTTAGTTCATTTTAATAGAAAGATAGGCATCGGCAATTAACAAAGAGCAAATAGATGCTCATTGTTGGTAATTGCACATTGCTAATTATCAATTTCCAATTGAATAACTAAGAAATAATAAGAAATGCTAAGTAAAATAATAGAGTTCTCTATAAAGAACAAACTCATCATTGGTCTCTTTGTACTCGGACTGATAGCCTATGGGAGTTATGAGGTAAAAAAACTCCCAATTGATGCGGTGCCTGACATCACGAATAATCAGGTGCAGGTCATTACAGTAGCTTCTGCTTTAGGAGCTCCTGATGTGGAACGGTTGATTACGTTTCCCATAGAACAAGTAAATAATAATATCCCTGGACTGATTGAATTGCGGAGTTTTTCCCGGTTTGGTTTATCGGTTGTTACTATTGTATTTGATGAAAAAACGGATATTTATTGGGCAAGGCAACAAGTAACCGAACGGCTGCAACAAGCACAGGAACAAATACCTAAAGGTTTTGGAACACCCGTATTGGCACCTGTTACTACCGGATTAGGTGAAATTTATCAATATACGGTTCGTCCCAAAAAAGGCTATGAAAACAAGTACGATGCTATGGAGCTTCGTACTATTCAGGATTGGATTGTACGCAGACAGTTGCTCGGTGTAAAAGGCGTAGCCGAAGTAAGCAGTTTCGGAGGCTTACTGAAACAATATGAAATAGCTGTTGTACCCGAAAAATTAATGGCTTATGGTATCACCATCAACGATGTATTTAATGCCCTTGAAAAAAACAATCAAAATACAGGTGGTTCTTATATTGAAAAAGGTCCAACCATTTTATTTATCCGTAGTGAAGGTTTGGTTGGAACAATGGAAGATATTCAAAATATTGTTGTAAAGAATTTACCTAATGGAATGCCTCTACTCATTCGAGATGTGGGTGAAGTTCGATTAGGTAACGCACCAAGATACGGAGCTATGACCTACAATGGAGAACAGGAAGTTTCTGGTGCAGTTGTAATGATGCTGAAAGGTGCAAACAGCAACGTGGTCATCAAAGATATTAAAGCACAAATTGAAAAAATTCAAAAATCATTGCCAGAAGGTGTTGTTATTGAACCATTCTTAGACCGAACAAAAATGGTAAACAACGCCATAAGTACGGTTACTAAAAATCTTTTGGAAGGTGCTTTGATAGTCGTTTTTGTATTGGTTCTGTTTTTAGGAAATATTCGTGCTGGGTTATTGGTAGCATCGGTCATTCCGCTTTCGATGCTGTTTGCAATTATTCTAATGAACACTTTCGGGGTGAGTGGCAATCTAATGAGTTTGGGAGCTTTGGATTTTGGGTTGATTGTGGACGGTGCAGTAATTATTGTGGAAGCGGTAATGCACAAACTATCGCACAGTAAACTGTTTGCCAAAGTCAATAAACTATCGCAAAAGGAAATGGACAGCGAAGTCAAAACATCGGCTTCTCGAATGATGAATAGTGCAGTGTTCGGACAAATTATCATCTTAATCGTGTATTTGCCAATTTTCACTTTACAGGGAATTGAGGGCAAGATGTTCAAACCAATGGCACAAACGGTTGCCTTTGCATTATTGGGTGCTTTTCTGCTTTCACTTACTTATATTCCAATGATGAGTTCATTGTTTTTAAGTAAAAAGATTTCACACAAAGAAACTTTATCTGACAAAATGATGAACCGATTGGAGCGGTTTTATCAGCGGTTTTTAGTTAAGGCATTTCGTCATCAAAAAAAGATATTAGCTACAGTTATCGGCTTATTTGTAACAGCTTTGTTTGTTTTATCCACATTAGGCGGAGAGTTCATCCCTTCTCTTCCCGAAGGCGATTTTGCAGTGGAAACAAGAGTTTTGCCGGGAAGTAACCTGAACACATCAGTTGAAGCAGTTTCTAAGGCTTCTAAAATCATTTTAGAAAACTTTCCGGAAGTAGAACAAGTAGTGGGCAAAACTGGGAGCAGTGAAGTGCCTACCGACCCAATGCCAGTGGATGCATCTGACTTAATGATTATTTTAAAAGACCGAAGCGAATGGACTTCTGCTAAAACTTATCCTGAATTGGAAGCGAAAATGAGCAAAGCATTAGAAGATGTTCCGGGAGTGGCTTTCGGTTTCCAATATCCGGTAGCAATGAGATTTAATGAATTAATGACCGGAGCAAGACAAGATGTAGTATGCAAAATTTACGGAGAAGATTTGGATACTCTGGCTTACTATGCTAGTAAATTAGGGCAATTATCTAACGGAATAAAAGGAACAGAGGCTTTGTATGTTGAAGCTGTAACAGGAATGCCACAAATTGTAATTAAATACAATCGACCTGCAATTGCCCAATACGGTTTAAGTATCAGCGATATTAATCGTGTTGTCAATACGGCTTTTGCAGGAGAAAGCAGCGGAATGGTATTTGAAAATGAGAGAAGATTTGATTTAGTAGTTCGTCTTTCAGGTGATAAAAGAAAAAATTTGGAAGATGTACAACAGTTGCTGATAGCCACACCACAAGGTACGCAAATACCATTAAGCACCGTAGCAAATGTGGATATTATAGAAGGACCCAATCAGATACAAAGAGAAAATTCTCAACGCAGAATTATTGTAGGCTTCAATGTTCGGGGGCGTGATATTCAAAGCACAGTAAACGAATTGCAGCAAAAAGTAGAACAACAAATTAAATTACCTCCCGGATATTTTGTTGCTTACGGAGGAGCATTTGAAAATTTACAAGCGGCTAAGGAACGGTTGGCAGTTGCTGTACCTATATCCTTAGTTTTGATATTCCTACTGCTTTACTTTGCCTTTGGTTCTGTTAAGCAAGGCTTACTCATTTACACTGCCATTCCACTATCTGCAATAGGTGGGATATTCGCTTTGGCTCTTCGTGGCATACCTTTTAGCGTGAGTGCGGGAATTGGCTTTATTGCTTTATTTGGTGTAGCAGTGTTGAATGGAATTGTATTAATTGCAGAATTTAATCGTTTGAAAAGTGAAGGTTATACGGACTTAAAACGCATTGTGATTATGGGAACAAAAACCCGTTTACGTCCGGTACTAATGACAGCGTTTGTAGCTTCATTAGGTTTCTTGCCAATGGCATTAAGCCACGGAGAAGGTGCAGAAGTACAAAGACCTTTAGCAACGGTTGTTATTGGTGGTTTACTGCTTGCAACATTTCTAACCTTGTTTGTTCTTCCAATTTTGTACATCATTTTTAATAGAGGTATTTCATTGAAAAATAAATCAATAAAAGGAATATCTGTTTTGATATTGCTATTTATTTCAATCGGAGCTAATGCACAAGATAAAATCACCCTTCAACAAGCTATTGATACCGCTTTAGTCAATAATCTTACCGTTAAAAATGAAAAATTTCGAACAGAGTATCATCAAAAACTCATCAAATCCGGTGCGACTATTCCTGCTACAAACATTGGCGGACAGTACGGACAAATCAATAGTTTCTATCCTGATTTGAGTTTAGGTATTTCACAAACACTCAGTTTTCCAACTGTTTATTCAAGACAAAAAGATTTGCTGACTGAAGAATGGAAAAGCAGTGTTTTGAATTTAAAAATAAAAGAAACTGAATTAAAAAAATTAGTTACAGAGGCTTATTTCAATCTGCTTTATATTCAACAAAAGAGAAGGTTGTTACTGGAAAATGACAGCTTGTTTTCAGAATTTCTAAGTAAATCAATTCTTCGATTTAAAAAAGGAGAAAGCAATATTTTAGAAAAAACAACAGCCGAAAATCAACGAGGGCAAATTACACTTCAACTTTCACAATTAGAACAAGATTGGGAAATTCTTCAATTGCAATTTCAGTTTTTACTTAATACAAGTACTGTTTTTGTTCCTGATGAAAGTGAAATCTTGTTTCAAAATATATCTTCATTGGAAAACGCAGAGTTTATTTCTCATCCTTTAGTTCAGTATTGGAAACAACAACAAAACATCGCTGTTGCCAATACAAAAGTTGAAAAATCAAAACTGTTACCAGACATTACTTTTAGCTATAATATAATGGGAATGAAAGGTATGGGTGCAAACAACGTGGAATACAATAGTAAACTTCGTTTTCATTCGGCTCAGATTGGTTTGGGCATTCCTATTTTCAACGGTAGTCAAAAATCAAAAATAAATGCTTCAAAAATAAATGAACAAGTAGCCGCGAATGAATACGAAGTGAATTTGAGAAATCTCGAAACAAATTTTGCACAAGCAATGAAGTACTATCAAAAATATCAAGATGCTGTTTTATATTTTGAAAATACGGCTTTAAAAAATGCTGAAATACTTAAAACGACCGCTAATCAGCAATTTTTAAATGGTGAAATCAATTATTTAGAATGGGTGTTGCTAATGAACCAAGCGATAAGTATTCAAAGCGATTATATTGAAGCCATACGAAACAGGAATAATGCCGTAGCAGAAATTAATTATTATCTAAATAAATAGTCTAAAAAATGAAGAACTTAATTATCATCATAAATATATTTTTATTGTTTACCGCTTGTACCAATAAACAAACAAGCGAAGAACAAGTAAATGTACCAACACAAGAAAATGTTGCCAGTCTTACCGATGCACAATATAAAAATGCCGGAATAGAAATTGGTAAAATAGAAATGAAAAATGTTTTTTCTGTTTTAAAATTGAACGGGAAAATTGATGTTCCGCCCCAAAACATAGTGTCTGTCAGTGTGCCGTTGGGTGGTTATCTGAAATCCACAAAATTATTACCCGGTATGCACATTAGCAAAGGAGAAGTAATTGCTGTAATGGAAGATCCTCAATACATTCAATTACAACAAGATTATTTAACTGCCAAAGCCCAATTTGCATACAATGAAAGTGAATATTTGCGTCAAAAAGAACTCAACGAAAGTAAAGCAGTAAGTGATAAAGTATTTGAGCAGGCAAGAACAACTTATCAAACACAAAATATATTGATAAAATCATTGGAACAAAAGTTGAAATTAATCGGATTAAATCCAAATACTGTTACTGCCAATACGATTACAAAAAGTATCAACATCTATTCGCCTATCAATGGCTTTGTTTCTGCCGTAAATGTGAATATCGGTAAATATGTAACCCCAAGCGATTTACTGTTTGAGTTAGTCAATCCAAATGACATTCATTTGGCATTAACCGTGTTTGATAAAGATGTAAACAAATTGGCTATCGGGCAAAAAGTAATTGCATTTTCCAACAGTAATCCTGATAAAAAGTATGAATGTGAAATCATATTAATTAGCAAAAACCTAAGTAACGACAACGCTACACAGGTGCATTGTCATTTTAAGCAATATGACAAAACATTATTGCCAGGTATGTTTATGAATGCAATGATAGAATTGTCAGGTGGCAATGCAATTGTTTTACCCGATGAAGCCATTGTTCGTTTTGAAAATAAAAACTATGTGTTTATCGAAAAAGGAAACAGACAGTTTGAAATGACGGAAGTACAAATCGGCAATGCAGAAAATGGATTTACAGAAATTATATCTGCTGAAAAATTAGCCAATAAAAACATCGTTGTTAAAGGAGCATATCATCTTTTGATGATGCTGAAAAACACCGATGAAGAATAAAGTGAAACAAAAAATATTAGTTTAAAAATTTTAAAAATAAAAACAATGAAATATCCAGTAAAATCAATCCTAAAAAAAGTACTTATCGTACTAATTGTCGCTTTGGCATTACTTCAATTGTATCGTCCGACAAAAAATATTTCTACAGAAGTTTCTGTTAATGCTATCGGGCAACATTATGATGTTCCAGAACCAGTTGATAAATTGCTAAGAACCAGTTGCTATGATTGTCATTCCAATAACACTGTTTATCCCTGGTATAGCAATGTACAACCGGTAGCTTTATGGTTAGATGACCATATTCGTGACGGAAAAAAACATCTGAATTTTGATGAATTTAATACTTATTCTGCCGAAAAAAAACAAAAGAAATTCAAAGAAATAGCAGAAGAAATTGAAGAGGGAGAAATGCCAATGACTTCCTATACCTTGATACATCAAAATGCTAAACTTAGTCCAGCTGACAAAAAACTTTTGGTGGATTGGACAAAAGAATTGATGAAGAAATAATTAGAATATAGGAGAGTTTAGCTCAAAGCTCTAAAAAAACCTTAATTCATAATTCTTCATTTTTAATTCTTAATTCTTAATTCTATGACATTCAACCTCCCTTCTCATCTCACAGGTCTCACTTCTGATGAAGTTTTAGCTTCTCAGAAAAAACACGGCTTCAACAAAATAAATGCCGCTCAAAAAAGTTCTTGGGTTTCGTTACTCTTAGATATTTTAAAAGAGCCGATGTTGCTATTGCTGATTGCCGTGGCAATTATTTACTTGATTGTGGGTGATTATGGTGAAGCTATTTTTATGTTCGGGGCTATTGTTGCCGTTTCAGGAATTTCTTTTTATCAGGATAATCGTAGTAAAAAGGCGTTGGAAGCATTGGAAAAATTCAATGAACCTTTGAGTACAGTCATCCGAAATTCAAAAGTAATCCAAATTCCAAC
>CAYXAL010000005.1:165845-188487 GCA_964463015.1 uncultured Ginsengibacter sp. | reverse complement strand
CGAACCAGCGGCCTCTTCGTCCCGAATCCCTACAGCATCGTAGGGACTACCGGGCTGCGCTATATTCCACAAAGACCAGTAGTAAAATCAGATAATTCAAAAAATATACCCACCAAAAATTGGTGGGCTTAATTTGTCGGGATGACTGGATTCGAACCAGCGGCCTCTTCGTCCCGAACGAAGCGCGCTACCGGGCTGCGCTACATCCCGAATCATAAATATAATTTTACTGATGGTATTGCAAAATTAAGAAACTGCGTGGGTAAACTGCGCACCGCCTTTTTTCTTCTGTGAATTGATTAAGTTCAGGTGAGCAGGTATTTCTTTATTGTAGCACCTATGATTGATGCAGGTCTTTTTGCATTTGCATTTCTGTTACTTCTTCTTCGCCTTAAAATTCCCATTCGGTTGTTGTGAAATGGCTGCTATGATATTGCCTTTTTCGTCACGAACAAACTGCACATGAAAGCCGCTCAATGACTTTATGGCAAACCGGTCGTCCCCCACATATTGCAATTCATATTCCGGTTGATTGGGAACAAACATGTATAGTTTACCATCAGGTTTTGTGTAAATTTTTATTTCAATTCCGAGGTCATACGTGCCGGTATATTGCTTCAGACTGTCAACTGATAGAGGTTTTACTGATGGCTTTTTAGTGAATTTAATGGGAGGCTGACTTGGTTCAAGAGTTGACTGGAGACCTTCAATATCACCTGCTTCATTCAGATAAAACTGAACTTTTGCCCCACTATCAGTAGTATCCACTCCATCTTCTTTATCCACGCCCAACAAATCAAATACATCATAGTTAGAGTGTCGCAGGTATAATTCCTGTGAGGGTGTGTAGGCAAAAAGTGAGTCTTGATTTAATGAGATGTGTATGTTTCCAAAACCGGGATTCGCATAATCGCCAGCATAATCCTGCAGCGGATGACTTGGATGTGTATTTAATTTACGGGCAGGTTCAGTATTCTTTTTCGCTTCCTCTCCTGCTTTCTTTGCTTTCTCATTTGCACTCTTTAAGGTGGTTTGCCAGTCTTTATACGAAAGTTTCAGCACACGGTCTGACAGAATATTTCTAACCACAGAGGGTACTGATGACCCGTTTTGATTGACTAAAACCACAATACCAATGCTGTCTGTTGGGAAAAATGAAACCGATGCGCTGAATCCATCAATGTTTCCACCATGCTCTGCGCGGTAATGACCCCGATAGCTTGACAGAAACCATCCATAACCATAGTTTGAAAAGTAAATTCCGGTTTCATCTTTTTGAGGCAATGCCCCGCCAATCACCATCTGGCTGCTTTTTGCTTCATCCACATAAGATGCCGGCAATATTTCCTTTCCTTCATATTTGCCCTGGTTCAGCCATACCGCCATCCATTTACTTATATCCATTACAGTGCTGTTGATACTTCCTGCAGGTGCCATACCCGCTATGTTATAAAAGTCCATCTTCTTAATAATGCTATCCTGTTTTACCGTATATCCGATAGCGTTATCATTGTACGCTTCATGTTCTTTCTTTGTAGAATTGGTATTCTTCATTCCGAGCGGATTCAGGATAAACTCCTGCAGGTTTTTGTGCCAGGAATCACCAGTAATTTTTTCGCCAACCACTCCCTGCAAAAAATACATCCAGTTATTGTATTGCCATTGTGCCCGCAAAGGAAAAGTAGGCTCCATGTACTGAATGCGCTTCAGCAGGCTGTCTTCATTCTCTGATGGCCAGAGGTACCAACTGAAATCATATCTCGGAAGACCCGTGCGGTGTGTCATCATATCTCTGATGGTAACATGATAAGTAAGGTCGTTATCAGAAAACTTCAACTCCGGCAGATAATCGTGAACCGGTTTGTTGAAATCAATTTTATCTTTTTGTCTCAAAATGCCAAGAATTCCTGCAGTAAAAGCCTTTGTGCATGAACCTATAGCAAACTGAGTGTTCACAGTTACCGGCGCTTTGGATTCATAGTCTTTATAGCCAAAGCCTTTTGCATAAATCACTTTTCCCTTCTCAACCACTGCTACTGCAAAGCCAGCAGCATTCCATTCTTTCAATACGCGATTAAAAGTTGTGTCTAAGTTGGCAAATCTATTTTCCGGCTTTACCTGATGCTTTTTTTGAGCAATAACATTCAGGTTGATTAATATCAGAAGACTTAAGATGATCGGTTTCATGCCTGGGTTGATTAGTTGATAAATTTAACTCATTACAATGATTAAAGGCTGTCTCTGTAGTTCTATTCAGAAATAATTATTTGCTGATGAAAGTTTGTGCCGGTATATTTTTTCCAAAGTTTCATTCTTCATTCATAGATTCAATCAGGTCAATCAGCTTTTTCTTTCCCGTTTTTTTGATACTACTGGTTAGAATTTGTTGAGGAAGAAATTGTTGAAACTTCAGCAGTGATTGCATGAACGCCTTGATGTTTTGCTGGACTAATCGCTGATTTTCTTTGTCTGATTTTGTAAATACCACCGTGTAGGGTACTCCGTTTTTGTATAATTTCTCTGCGAATTCCAAATCTAATTTTTGCGGACTATGCCTGCCATCCACCAGAAGAAAGAGTTGATTAAGATTTTTACGTCCTGTAATGTATTCATCAATCATTTGTTGCCATTGATTGCGCATTTTAATGCTTCGTTTCGCAAATCCATAACCCGGCAGATCCACCATATACCATTCCTGACTTGTGCCATTCTCTTTCTGGCCTGTAAATAGAAAATGATTGATCAGTTGAGTCTTCCCGGGTGTGCCGGAAGTTTTGGCTAACTTTTCATTATTGGCGAGCATGTTGATTAAGGATGATTTTCCAACATTGCTTCTGCCGATAAATGCGTATTCAGGAAGTTCAGGTGGGGGACAATACTTCAGGGAAGGGCTGCTTAGGATGTATTTTGCTGCTTTAATTTCCACAGATGCAAATTAATTGAAAAATAAAAGTGAAAGAATTATTTCCGGCTTTTCCAAAACATTCAAAAAACTATCTTTGAAACGTGAATGAGTATCCGCATGACAGAGTGGTTCCTTTCAAAACTTCCGAAGAAGGGAAGAAGGAACAGGTGAGAAAGATGTTTGATAAGATTGCTTTCAGATACGATTTTCTGAATCGTTTTTTGAGCCTGGGGATTGATAAATCGTGGAGGCGCAAGACGTTGAAGATGCTTGCAGGGCTAGCGCCTGAGCGTATTCTGGATGTGGCTACCGGTACTGCAGATCTTGCGATCATGGCTGCCCGGATGCTTCATCCGAAAAGGGTTACCGGTATTGATATCAGTGAAGGAATGCTGGAATTGGGCAGGAAGAAAGTGAAAGAGGCTGGTTTGCAATCGGCCATAAACCTTCAGACAGGCGATAGTGAGGCAATTTCTTTTACTGATAATTCGTTTGATGCGGTGACAGTGGCGTTTGGAGTACGGAATTTTGAAAACCTGGAGCAGGGGCTTTCAGAGATAAAAAGGGTGTTGAGGCCGGGAGGAAGATTGGTTGTGCTGGAGGCCACTAAGCCTTCGTCACCGGTAATCAAACAACTGTACAAAGTTTATATGAAATGTATAGCTACACCCGCAGGTAAATGGTTTTCTAAAGACAGGGATGCTTATCAGTATCTGAATGATTCTGTAAAATATTTCCCGGAAAAAAAAGAATTTGTTCAAATCTTAAATCAACTTGGTTATCGAAACGCATTCTACAAAACAATGACCCTCGGAACATGCACTATTTATTGCGCGGAAAAATAACCTTAAGCGTTTTTATTTTTTTCTTTTCTACTGCCGCTATGGCTCAACGGATGAACCTCAATCTGGAAGGCCATGACGACAAGCCGTATCATTTTGGTATCAATCTTGGTTACAATCAATCGCATTTTTCATTCACCCACAATCCACGGTTTCTGCAATATGATTCCATCATGAGTGTTGAGAGTATCAACAACTCAGGGATCAACCTTGCTTTTCTGGTGAATCTCAGGATGAATGAACATTTTGATCTGAGGGTACATCCTCTGGATCTGACATTTTCGGAAAAGGCCTTTCTTTATTCACAGAAATATGAACTTGATTCCATGGTAACCAAAAAAGTACAGTCAATCACCATGAGTATCCCGGCCAATATTGCTTTCAGCAGTGACCGGATCGGAAACCTGAAAGTATATACCTTCTTTGGCGGAAGGTTTGATTATGATCTGGCCAGCAATGCAAAAGCTACAGAGGCAGAGGATCTGATCAAACTGAAACGAACCAATCTGAGTTGTGAGATCGGGTTGGGATTTCATATTTATTTTCCATTTTTTGTACTCTCGCCTGAGATTAAGTTGACCAACGGTTTGGTAAATCTTCATAGCCGCGATGTCAATCTGAAGTACAGCAATGTCATTGATAAGATCTATTCGAGAATGATTACTTTTTCATTGACGGTGGAATAAGGTGGGGAGGCCTCTTACACCCTTTCGTGTTGACTATTTCCCGTTGATTCAGTCATATCCTTTCTGAAACAAATAAGATCGTTTCCTGGATGCAGATTTTTTCGTTGTAAAACGGATGGTATTCAAACTTTAAATTTTCCTCTGCATTTCACACGGTTGATTTTGGTAACTTTGCACGATTTTTTACATAGCAATATACATATCAGGATGCAGCCGGACATAACGATCTCAAAAGACCCGAAAATATTATCAGAAATCGGTAAGCGCCGGACCTTTGCTATTATTTCCCACCCGGATGCCGGTAAGACTACCCTGACAGAAAAGTTTCTGCTCTTTGGAGGAGCGATTCAGACCGCAGGTGCTGTAAAAAGCAATAAAATCAAGAAGCACGCAACTTCCGATTTTATGGAAATTGAGCGTCAACGTGGTATTTCGGTTGCTACCTCTGTATTGAGTTTCGAATATCAGGACACATTGATCAATCTGCTGGATACACCGGGACACAAAGATTTTGCGGAAGATACCTATCGCACATTGACAGCCGTAGATAGTGTGGTGATGGTGATTGATAGTGTGAAAGGAGTGGAGGAACAAACACGCCGGCTGATGGAAGTTTGCCGCATGAGAGATACTCCGGTGATTGTATTTGTAAATAAACTGGATCGCGATGGTAAGAATCCGTTTGATCTGCTGGATGAAATTGAAGGTGAGTTAAAGATCAGCCTGCATCCGCTGAGCTGGCCGATTGGTATGGGAAAAGAGTTTAAAGGCGTGTATAATCTTTTTGATAAAGAACTCCTGTTGTTCAGACCCAATCAAAAAGTGACTGCAGAAGATGTGCCTCTCAAAGATTTGACCGATCCCGTTCTGGAAAAAAATATCGGAGAAAAAGAAGCAGTTCAATTGCGAGAAGATACAGAGCTGATTGAAGGTGTCTATGGAGAGTTTGACAGAGAAAGTTATCTTGAGGGGAAGTTAGCTCCTGTTTTTTTTGGCAGTGCTATTAATAATTTTGGCGTCAAAGAATTGCTGGAAACATTTATCCGTATTGCTCCTGTGCCACAGCCAAGAGAAGTTACCACACGAATTGTGAAACCCGCTGAAAATAAGTTTAGCGGATTCATCTTTAAAATACATGCCAACCTTGACCCGAGGCACAGAGACCGGATTGCATTTCTGAGAGTATGTTCGGGTAAGTTTGAGCGCAATAAATACTTTCATCATGTACGGCTGAATAAGGATGTGCGGTTCAGCAATCCATACACATTTCTCGCACGTGAAAAAGATGTGATAGAAAATGCGTGGCCCGGTGATGTGGTGGGACTTTATGATTCAGGCAATTTTAAGATCGGCGATACGCTTACGGAAGGAGAGGATTATTTTTTCACCGGTATTCCAACCTTCTCACCGGAAATTTTTAAGGAAGTTGTCAATAAGGATCCGATGAAGACCAAGCAATTGGATAAAGGGTTGCTTCAACTTACCGATGAAGGAGTAGCGCAATTATTTACTCAGTATGGAGGTCACAAGAAAATTATTGGATGTGTGGGTGAGTTGCAGTTTGAAGTGATACAATACAGGTTAAAAAATGAATACGGCGCTTCCGTTGATTTTGTTACGATGCCTTTTTATAAAGCCTGCTGGATTTCTTCCAATGACTCCAAAAAGCTGGATGATTTTACAAAATACAAACCGGCAAATATCGCAGAAGACAAAGACCAGCACCTTGTCTATTTAGCCCAGAGTGAGTGGTTTCTGAATACAGAACGAACCAACAATCCTGATATAGAATTTCACTTTACCAGCGAAGTACATAAGTAAGGATAAGCCAACCGGCAGGATATAGGCCATTTGCTTAAAGACGAAGCGTAGGAGCAAGAGTTGATTTTCCGTAAATACGCTTTATCCCGATACGTATAACTACTTATCAGAAAAAGTACTTTTTCTTTTTTTTTATTTGATGTTCTCATTTTGAAGTGACTGTGAAATAAATGCCCCTGATCGTCGTTTAAGCATATAGTAAGTCCCTAAAAAATCCGAACTATGAAATCCTTACACAAGGGAATAGCTTTGCTGTTTTTCCTGATTGTTTCTGTACCACTTTTCGCACAAACCTCTACGCTAAGCAGAAAGCCAATTTTCAAAACTGCATCAGACCGTTTACCAACTGCTGTATCTGAACTTGACAAAGCCTTTTCAGCGAAAGAAGGTTCAGACGTTTCATTTAAATTTCACAATCTGGCCTTTAGTGGCAAAGTGGTGAGCTCGGCCATGAAATACGGAAAATTGCAAAGTGTGGTCATTGAAAGCTCATCTATGAAAAATACTCTTTTGTCATTATCCAAACGGTTGAATGACGACAAGACAATTACTTACACGGGCCGCATTTTAAACCAGGGGGCCTCTGATGGTTATGAACTGACCAAAAACCAGGATGGTACTTACACCTTTCAAAAAATTCTTACCGAAGACTTAATACAGGATTATTAAACCACTGCATTATGTAGCATCAATTCCAAAATCCTTTTACCATGAAACCTATTGCTACCTTTTTATTTTCAATATTTTTTTTGACTGCCGGCTTCGCACAACCGAAGTTGAGTAGTTATCCTTCAGCCAAAGCTACCATCTTTCTGGACTTTGATGGCCAATATGTGACAGCTACTCCATGGAATGGCGGCAAATCATTTTATTGTCAGCCTTCCGGCCTTACCGATGCGCAGGTGACAGAAATCTTTCAGAGAGTATCTGAAGATTTCAGACCGTTTAATATCAACATCACCACAGACTCCACGGTATATCTGGCAGCCCCAATTACACAAAGAGTGCGCATAATAGTGACTCCTACCAGCGACTGGTATCAGGGAGTTGGCGGCGTGTCATTTACAAGATCGTTCACATGGGGCGATGGTACTCCGGGATTTGTGTTTCCTGACAGGCTTTCCTGGAGCCCGAAAAATATTGCAGAATGCTGCTCGCATGAGAGCGGACACACGCTTGGGCTATCTCATCAGGCAAAGTATTCTACCGATTGTGCATTGATCACGGTTTACAATGATGGTGTGGGCTCAGGTGAAACCGGATGGGCGCCTGTGATGGGAAACAGCTACGGACGTAATTTCAGTGGGTGGAATAACGGGCCTACTCCGAGTGGTTGTGCAGCAGATCAGGATAATCTGAGTATCATCACCGGAATCAACGGGTTTACCTATCGCACAGATGACCACAGTGATGATGCAGGCGACGCTGCTTCTCTTGTACCGATCACCAACAATGTGTTCAATGCAGACGGAGTCATTACGACAAGCAGTGATAAGGATGCGTTTAAATTTTCATTGGATAAGCAGGGGCAATTTGTACTGAATGCAAAACCTTTTTCTGTTGGCCCCAATAATCAAGGGGCTAATCTGGATGTGAGAGTTGTGTTGATGGATGCAGACAAAAATATTATTCGTGTGTATGCCCCGCTGGATAAATTGGATGTGTCTGTGGATACTGTATTGAATGCCGGTATTTATTATGTGGTCATAAACGGCGATGCCAACGAGAATACTTCCAATTATGGAAGTCTTGGATCTTATACAATTTCCGGAAATTATACGCCACTGATCGTGATGGCAGTACAGCAATTGGATCTGAAGGCTACGGAAAAGAATGGATTGCATAGCCTGGATTGGAAACTGGTTTGCGATGAGTCTGTGGCTTCTCAGGTAGTTGAGGTTTCGTATGATGGAAAGAATTTTGCAAAGTTGACGGGTGTATCTTCTGCTTCCAGGTCGTTTGCCTACCGGCCAATGCAATCAGGAGATGCCTATTACAGAATCAAAGTGACCACCGTTTCCGGCGCAGTTTCTTACTCAAACATCAGTATGATCAGGAATTCTGGTGTACGTGCTGCAATCACCCTTCAGTCAAACCTGGTGAGAGATCAGATCGTGATTTCCGCACCGGAAAACCTCAGGTATTTATTGACCGACGTGAATGGAAAAATTTTGAAAAAAGGCAATCTTCAGCAAGGACAAAACGTTATTAATATCTCAAATTCTCCTAACGGAATTTATTTCGTCCAAATGGTAGGTAATACACAGAAACTGACTCAAAGAATTGTAAGAATGTAAGGTAGATTCATGTGTAAGTTAAGGGTCAGCGTTAGGGGCTGGCCCTTTTTTATTCGAGCCCAACAGGAATACACAAACGAAAAGAAGAGCCCGATTTTCAGAAATTATCGAGATTGGGTTTTAAGGGCTAATTCACATTATGTGAAAAAAAATAGGAAAATTTTATTGAGATGGTTAGTTAAATTGTGGGGATATAACTGAAAGGTCTTTATTTTTTTACATCTAACGCGATTTTATGAATTGGAGAAGATTCAATGGTGAAGCAATCGAATTGCCTATCAAATCAGCAGTAGAGGAGGCTATTAAAAGAGAAGCTGCCGCCGGGAATAAACTGAAAGTGTGTATCGGCACCGACAGTCAGGTAAAGAGTATTGAGACCGAATTTGCAACGGTTATTGTTTTCCTTCGAGAAGGCAAAGGCGGCTTTATGTTTATCCACAATGAAAAAACAACACAGCAGTTTTCTATTAAGGAAAGAATGTTGGTAGAGGTTGCGAAGAGTATTGAAATCGCGTATGAATTGTGTGACCTCTTTACTGTCTATGATGTCGATATGGAAGTACACGCCGATATAAATACCAATCCCGGTTTTAAGAGTAATGAAGCCTTGCGTGAGGCAATGGGTTATATTCTTGGAATGGGGTTTGCATTTAAGGCCAAGCCGGAAGCTTTTGCCAGCAGCAGTTGTGCGAATAAAGTCGTCAATTAATTTAGATTTTTGGAAGATTATTTATGTTCCTTCCTGAGCGTAGATGAAGACTGTGTCCCCCTGATCGAAGACGAAGGGTGGGATAGGAATGTAGGAAACATGGTTCGTCTCCGCTCACCATGACAAGAGTGCCTCCGCTCACCATGACAAGAGTGTCTCCGCTCACCATGACAAGAGTGTCTCCGCTCACCATGACAAGAATGTATCATTCTAATGAAAGAAATTTCTTCCTGATTTTGCAGATTGTCATTCCGAACGAAGAAAGGAATCTATTTTTACACATTACAAACCACCTGCCGGTCTTTTCCCGCCTGTTACTTTTTGGATGGTGTAATCATAATGTGTGCCTTTGCTGTACCGGGCTCCATCAGCCAGGGCATGCCGGGATAGGAAGGTTTGGCAGACAAACCGGTAGATTGAAGTGTCGCATAAGGAACATACAGCACGTACCGGATATGTCCGTCTTTTAATTCGCCGGTGGCTTTGTCATAATTTTCATCTGTACCATTCAATACATAAAGAATGTTGGGTTCTTTGGGGAGTTTTAATTTTCCATTGTCTATTTCTTTTTCCCTGATCTCCTGTTTTTCTTTTTCAGTTTTACCTTCAGCCAGCAATTCTCTTCCTCTTGCCATAAAAGGTTCGAGATTAGAAGAGTAGCAGGCTACACTGATTCCCTTCTTGTGCGGATCGTCTGCAAGGCAAACCAATTTGCCTTTTCCGCTTCTTAGCGTAATCAATTTACCATTGTTGTCGTATCCCAATACCGTAGCACTGTCTTTCTGATCTGCAGGTGCAGCCAGCAAGGCTGTCTTAATCTGGATTTCAGGAGAGAGAATTTCCTGGGCAAAACTGTTATGCATGATGAATAAACAGCTGAGAAGAATTATGTATTTCATGATAATGATATTTTAAGGCTATTAAAGGTAAGAAATCCTTTCATGAAGGATGCATGAGGAGGTTGGGTCCGAAAAATGAATGGATGCGTTGTGTTTTATTGTGAGAAAACAGGTTCCGGAATGGTATTGTAAAAAATGAAAAATATCATCAAATCAGATAACCCGCTCTCACGCGTCTTCAGACGCAGTGAGGGTGTTAAGCGGTCTCCTGACCGCTAATAGACAAAATATATTTTTCTATCCCCATCTGAAGATGAGATATCGCCCTCCTTTCGTCTGAAGACGGAGGAGAGCAGTCTATGGACATTCTGTATTTTAAAATTCCTGTATTGCGACGGGTAAGCCTCTTCCGCCTTGCGGGATCGGAATGACAGCGTTCTTTGTTGTCATTCCGAAAGAGCGAAGTGAGGAATCTTTCCATAGCAATCTCTTGCTTCAAAACCATTTCTTAGAGTAAGCCTCCCGTGGTTTTGTTATGTAAGTTGGGGACAAATGAAACCATTCAAAAAATCATCCCGTAACTTTAAATTGCTTAGGTACGAAATTAAAGAATCAAACAGCCGTCGCCATAACTAAGAAACCGGAAATCATGGTTCAGGGCATAGTTGTAGATTTCCTTCCATCCCTCACCAGCCAATGCAGCTACCAATAGTAACAATGTGGACTTTGGCTGATGAAAATTGGTAATCAATCCCGATACAATTTTGAATTCATACCCGGGTGCAAGGATAATTTCTGTTTCGATCATCAGATGTGTTTGCTGATGTTTTTCCATCCATGAAATGAGTGCCTCAATGCAATCTTTTGCATTGTGCATTTTAGCAGTTTCATACACTTCCCATTGAGTGATTTTAAGATTACTTTCTTCAATGGATGAATCATTAAGTATCTTGTTTCCCATCCAATAAATGCTTTCCAGCGTTCGTGCAGAAGTAGTGCCTACACTGACAATCTTCTTATGAATATTCCGGGAGAGATTCAGAAGGAAACCGGAAGTTATATTCATCCATTCGGCGTGCATGTGATGGCCTTCCATGGTTTCGGCTTTCACCGGTTTGAAAGTACCTGCACCTACGTGAAGTGTAGTGAACAAGGTCTCAATTTTTTTGCGATGTAATGATGCGAAGATTTCATTTGTAAAATGTAAGCCTGCTGTGGGTGCAGCTACAGAGCCTTCATGCGAAGAATACACCGTCTGATAGGATTCTTCATCTTCTGAATCGGCCTTTCTTTTGATATACGGAGGAAGCGGAGTGACTCCGGCAGAATTGAGTACTTCGCCCAGTGGGAAATAGGAAGGTGCCCACGATAATCGAACCACATAACTGTCGGTAAGTTTTTCTGTCAGTTCGGCGCTTAGATTTACTCTTTGATTTTCTATAAAAATTTCTTTGCTCAGTTGTTTTTCTTTCCATTTTCCTGCTTTGCCGATCATGCATTTCCAGAGTGATTGCTGCTGATGCCGAAAGAGGGCGTCGTAGTCAGTAAACTTTTCAAAAGGTTCCAGGCAAAAGATTTCAATGACTGAGCCCGTGCTTTTCTGAAACAGAATTCTGGACTTGATGACTCGGGTATCGTTGAATACAAGGATAGAATCGTCGGGCAGATACCGGTCAATGTTTCTGTAAGTATCTTCAGAAATATTTCCCTTGTGGTAGATGAGCAATCTGGAACTGTCGCGCGGATGCGCAGGAAATAAAGCTATTTTTTCATCGGGTAGTTCGTAGGTAAAATCGTGGATGGATAAATCCTTCGGATGCATGGCGGCAAAGGTAGGAGGGAATTGGGAATTGGGGAAGGTGAATGGATAATTGTGAATGGTGACACTATGGCTCCATGCGACTCAACAACTTATCCTATCTCTAATCCTAAATAAAAGGCATAAAAAAATCCCCGCCACTGACCGCCTGGTGGATACGGGGATTACACACACAAAAAACCACTTTTTTTTGACAATGTCTCCCACCCGGACAAACAGGGTGGGAGAGCGTATGTCTGCATTTATTCTTTCGCCATTCTCACAATATGCTGTTCATTATTGCTTCTCAGTTCCACTTCGTAAATTCCCTGAGCGAGAGCGGTTGTGGACAGCCTGATCTGATTGTTGCCGGCTTCCACTGTTTGCAGTCTTGTCAGGACCACTCTTCCCAGATGGTCTATAACCCTTATGGTTACCTGTTTTCTTTCCGAACCTGAGTAATTGAACAATGCTTCATTGCGGACAGGGTTGTACAGGATAGTGAATGCATTGGTAATCGCATTGAAGTTTATTTTCTTCACGTCACTGTACATCACCTTTCCATCCATATCTCTTTCCAGGATTCTGTAAAACGAAATACCATGTATTGGCTGCCTGTCGTCAAAATTATATGTCAGCATAATACTGCTGTTACCGGTAGCTTTCACACTTCCGATTTCATTGAATTGTATTCCATCAGTACTTCTTTGAATGACAAATTTGTCTGCATTTGTTTCTGAAGCGGTGTTCCAGGTCAGTTTCACTTTATTTCCTTCGGCTGTTGCAGTAAAGTTGAGTAGTTGAACAGGGACAGGAGCCATTAAATAATATCCAAGACCACCACCGCTCAGATGGCTTACCAACATCTCTGCCTGACCTATACCATTTCCCAGGTCAGTATATACCCATTTGTTTAATGCAGGGGTGCTACCATTTTGATACATTTCTATGGAGGTCGCACCAGCCCAATTGCCTGATGGATCTGCGCTGCCATCCGGTACATGATAAGCAGTCAATTGATCGGGAGATACTCCATTTGTGAGGCTTCCATTTATGTCATTTAAGTCGGAGGTGTGGAAATAAAACCTGATATTGATGGGCGTAACCGGTTCTTTGGCTGCATTGATATCCCAGTAGCGGTACATGCTGTAGAAGTGGTCGCCAGCTTTGATGAGTGCGCTCTGCACATCAATTCCGTGATTGTTTCCGGCACCTGAGATTGAAATTACGCTTGCCATAAACTGATTACCGCCTCCCATGCCGACTGTACCAATATCATTTCCATTTTTCTTAATGGAAAGTATTCGTATATCATCACTGAAATCAGAAGGTGTGCCGTTGTCGTTATAATAATGTGTCCAGCCATCCGCATCAGTGCATTCCCTGTTGATGCCCATAGAAAGTCCGCCGGTAGATGGAACAGTTTCTATTCGTGCAGGCATCACCGTTATAATAGCCGTATCCTTACATCCGTTGGCATTGGCTACATACAAATCATAATTACCCGCCGGAGCAGCCGTTGGAGAGCCAGTGCTGTACGTCGGCGTCAGCCCAGTAAGGTCATACAGGGTGGTGATGTCTGCCGTACCGTTTTCGCAGGCAACGGTTACTGACTTATCAGCCCCGATATCGGGTTTGGATACTTCAAGACTTTGGCCGTCATCCATTCCTGTTACAGAAGGTGAATTGGAAACAATGCGCACGCGATACCCTGAACCATTAACCATTGGGAATGGAAGTGTGGCATTGACAGAGACAGATTGATTGAGCCCTACGGGGTTGGCTGTTACCGTTCCGATATTGACCGGACTGGCAAAGCTGCCTGTAGCATCGCTCAGTTGGGCAGTGAATACATTGCCACCGTCAAACACGCCTGTTGCCTTGGCACTGACAGTGATACTTCCGTCGGGGCATGGCGTCAATGTAGAGGTAGTAGTATTGTCAATATTGAGATGATATACATTCACCAGCAACACACTCGTATCACCCACACATCCGTACTGATTGGTCTCTACGATTTGCAGTTTTTGTGGCTGTCCTTGTGTATTCCATACCAGGCTACCTGTATTATCTGTCTGTGTGATGCTTGCAGCCGGAGCGATCCACTTCCAGGTACTTCCGGCAAAAGAGGGTACGGAGTAATTGTAACTGAAAGAAGCATTTACATCCGTAGCGCCGGTGATGGATTGTACAACCGGACGGTCATGGATGGCAATCGCTGTGGAGTGTGCGATTCCGGTAACTACCGGATTGGTACTGCTCACCCGCACTTTGTAGTTCCCTCCTGAAAGATGCGCAGGCAGATAGGCTCTTATGATAGAACTGCTCGTGCCTGTATAAGATCCGATGATAACCGGTGAGCCAAAATTGCCGGTGGCATCGCTGAGTTCCACATTAAATTTATTTCCGGCGTTGTACGTTCCTGTTATGTCGTAAGAGAGATCAAAACTGTCGCGTGCGCAACGGGTAGTCTTTGTAATGCTGTTGACCACAATAGACGGCGATGCAAGTGCTGACGGTACATTGACGGTTTGAATGTTCATCATACTCCAGTTGCCATCTTTGTCTAATCCTCTCAGCGAGAATATATGATCGCCTGCGGTGAGACCGGTGGCATTGATCGGAACTAAATAATTATTGAAATCGGTGAGGCTGTCCAATACGACAGGTATTCCATTACCATAACCGGGATCCGTATCAAAGAAGTATTCCATCTTCACCAGTTTAGGTTTTGATGCAGGTAGTGGAGGTGAGGGTGGAGCGGTGTAGGTTTTGTAAAACATGAGCGGACCATTCGTGAGCGCCCAGCTTCCGTTGGCATCTTTAGCCCTTACAAAAAGATGGTGTACACCTTCGGCAATGGGTGTGGGATCAAACGAGATGGCGATGTTTTGAAGGTCTGTCGCTGCCGTGACAGGCACATTGACGCCATTGCCAAATCCGGGATCATTGTCTATATAGTACTCCACTTTTTGCACATTTGGCACTATGGTGTTGGGCGGCGGCGGAGGAGGTGGTGATGAAAAAGGTTTGTAAAAAATTAGCGGGCCGTTGGTAAGGCTCCAGTTACCGCTGGCATCCATAGCCCTTACATATACCCGGTGCACACCCTCTGTAATGGAGCCGGGACTGATGGATATGGCCAGATTCTGAATGTCTGCACCCGGGCTGAAGGGAGCACTGATGCCGTTGCCAATACCCGGATCAGTATCCACATAATATTCTACACGGGTGATATTTGGTTGCGCTGTTGCAATGAAATTTTGCAGCACAGCGAATATGCAAAGAAACCGGGCGAAGGCAGCCCCCCTGCATTTTCTGAAAAAATAATTTGTTTGCATGATCAGTGTTTTAGAGTTGAATAATACTGTACTCCATTTGCAATGAAGTATCCTTAATTATTACTCCTAACACTGATGGTGAAGGTGTAGGGATTGGTAGTGACCTTTGGATCTGCCGGTGGTGTCAGTTGATAAATGGCGGGAATGGGAGGAATGCCGCTTATTACATATTTGTAAGCCGGTTCTCCTCCGAAGATGCCGCAGTCTGTAGGTTGATTACTGGCATTGATGCCTCCATTAATAGCGGGGGAACCGGATTTCAGAAGGTAATAGCTTTCATCGAAGGCGTCATAACCTGGGTATCCCGCATTATCATCGGTACCTCCAAGCCTGTTGAAAATGGTAGCCCAGTCCTGACTCCACCTGTTATTGCTTCCCGGAGGAAGTGGGTTGGGTTGTGCCTCTCCAAAAAAGTTATTTTCATAAATGGTGTTGACATTATAGTTATAATAATCATGTGAATAAATAATACAGTTTTTAACCAATACCTGAGCATCGTGAAGGCTTAGATAGCTACCCGCTCTATTTGCGGAGACACAGTTGGTGATATAAGCGGTGGAACCCGGATCATACAACGTGATTCCACCGTTCAGGATACAATTATTGATTTGAATATTTTTAACAGGCTGACTATAAGGAGGGTTATGGCTCAGGCTAAGAGTAATTACACATCTGTTAATAAAAATATCTTTTACTGTATTTCCAGTGATGTAACTTGAAATAGAAATACTTAGGTTACTTCTTTCAATAGTAATGTTGGAGATTGTGCCAGAACCATAAGGGTTACCAATACCAATGTCTCCTGAAACTCCGGAAATAATAGTGCCATCACTACCTAAAAGTAAGGAGAGGCTGACTTTGGATGGCTGATCTGTATTGAAGACCTGAAGCCCCGGATGTTTATCCAGGTTAAATCCAAAACCGAGTATGACAAGCTTTTTATCAATGTTCCCAACCGCCGCTCCTGTTGACTCATTGGCATATATCTGGATAGTATCACCCGCACTGGCAGCAGCAACTGCATCCGAAAAATAATTATAAGCAAAGTCCACCCCTGCAAGTGGTGTACCTTGATATCCGACCCTGAAAATTTTTGCATCGGCGTGATGGGTAAGAATGAAGTAAAGTGATAAAAGGGTAAATAAATTCTTTTTCATGATGTAAGAGTTTTTTAATAATAAATTGTTGTTGAAGGCATTTTTTTTCTTAGCTGACCGGTTTTTACGGAGAGGATTGGATTTAAGGAAGGAAACAGTGAATGACCAAAAACCACAGTTGAATGCGGTACCATTGACACCAACTGTTTCCTGAAAAACGCCAGATTGAATCGTTAAATAAAAGTAAGATGCTATGTGTGTATGGACTATCCCAACTTTATGTGAAATGTGATTGGATATACCAGATTTATGGGAGAGAAATCGCTAACCATTTAGGAGCACATTACCCTATTAATATTTTCACCACCAGGACTCCAGGAAACCAAGAGGCACAAATAGGGAATAACCTGGTGATCCTTTATACCTCGTGGCGATTACTCTTGCCAGAAAGGCACAGAACCCTGGTCGTGAAAATTCGTCAATTAGTGTTATGTAATATCATCAATATAAGTTATGTAATTTCATTAATTAGTTTTATTTTCGTTTGAGAATATACACGTAAAATGTTTATAAAAAGGCGTATTGCAAGTGCTATTAATAAGCAAAAAGATAAGTTCCCTGTATTAGCTGTTACCGGCCCTCGACAGTCCGGTAAAACGACCCTGCTTCGCAAAATATTTGCCAACTACAAATATGTAACTCTTGAAAGCCCTGATACCCGGCAATATGCCGAAAGTGATCCTGTGGGATTTTTAAACCAGTATGAGAAGTATATAATCTTTGATGAAGTGCAACGTGTGCCCGGGTTATTTTCTTATATACAAACCAGGGTAGATGAAAGTGGAATTATGGGACAATATATTCTTTCCGGCTCACAGAATTTTCAGTTACTGAAGAGCATTACCCAGTCTTTGGCAGGGAGAGTAGCAATGTTCAAACTTATGCCGCTTGATTTTGCAGAACTACATTCTAAAAAGTTATTGGCAGACGATTACATGAATGCCGCTATAAAAGGAACATACCCTGCCATCTTTGACAGAGATATAACGTCTTCCGTGTTTTATGCTAATTATATTCAAACTTATGTTGAAAGGGATGTAACTGAATTACTGAATGTAAAAGACACCCGGCAGTTCAGACAGTTTCTAGGACTTTGCGCCGGGAGGGCAGGGCAGTTGCTCAACATCAGTGCGCTGGCCAACGATGGTGGCATTGCTTTTAATACTGCCAAATCCTGGCTTTCCATATTAGAAAGCAGCTATCTCATTTTTTTTCTACATCCTTATTTTCAAAATCACAATAAAAGACTAGTAAAAACGCCCAAACTTTACTTTTACGACACAGGCCTTCTTTGCCATTTATTAAAAATAAAGACAGCAAAACAATTTGAATCAGACAGGTTAAAAGGAAACCTGTTTGAAAACATGATTATTGCTGAATATCAAAAAACCAATTATCATTTGTACAACCATCAGGAATTTTATTTCTGGCAGGATTCTAATGGCAATGAAATTGATTTGTTATGTTTTGAAGATCAGGTGTGTTTTGCAACGGAAATAAAAGCTAATCAGACGATTACTACTTCATTGTTTAAACAGTTGGATAAATTTGAATCAGGATCAGAAATTAAAATACCAATTCACAAAACGTTAGTATATGGCGGTAGCGTAAGCCAGCATCGCACTCATTACAAAGTAAAAAGCTGGCGCAATATATAGTTTAGATTTTGTCATCAGGTTACCACAGTACAGGTCTATAGGAAAATACCTGGTGAGCATTAGTGATTATGTGGCGAAACGATAGACTTCTCTGTATTATCTCACGCAGTGAACATTGCAGCAGTTCTCTGCTCACCTGAACCTCGCTGCGATCTCTGCCCTTGAATGAATATTCAGTTTGTTGAAAATATTTTTGGTATGGCTGAAAAGCGTTTGCAGGCTGATGCAACATTCATCGGCAATGACCTTGTAAGATTTCCCTTCTATCAATTTTTGCAAAATTTCTTTTTCCCTTTTCGTAAGATTGTATTGCTCTAATTCCTTTTGTTTGCGGGATTCCTGCCCGGCAAAAAAGTCAAGCATTTTGCGTGCGATTCTTCCGTTAATAATACTTTCACCCTTGTAAATGGATTCTATCGCTTCAATGATTTTTTCCGGTGGGTCTTTTTTCAGTAAATAGCCATCGGCTCCCGCCTTGATGGCATTGAATATTTTGTCGTCGTCTTCAAATACCGTCAGCATAAAAATTCCCGCTTTAACAGCTTTTGATCTCAATGCTTTGACGCCTTCTATCCCATTGATGCCCGGTAGATCAATATCCAGGATGATGACATCGGGATCTGCATGCATGAGTGCTTCCAAATTGAGCAGATTTTCTGCGGTATAGACCAGCAATAAACCCGGCTTGCTTCCGGTCAATGCCTGCAGGGCTTTGAGATAGGAAAGATTATCTTCCACGATGGCTACCCGGATCATATTTGTAAAATTAAAGATTACCCAATGCTAAAAAATACCAGATTTCTGTTAGAGAACAGGAATACTCAGCCGTATCAGTGTGCCTTCTACAGGATCGGACTCTATCTGAAGAAGCCCATTTAACTCATGAATCCGGGCAGCAATATTCTTCATCCCGTTTCGCTGGTTTTCACCGGATGTCTGAAGCATTCCTTCCCCGTCGTCTTTTACAAGGATTGTCAATTGATTTCCCTTCTGTGAAATGGTGAGAAAAATATTCTGACAATGCGCATGTTTGATGGCATTATTTACGAGTTCTTTCAGAATGAGAAAAAGGTGATGTTTGGCCTCTGCATTTAAGTTCAATGTTTTCAATGGTTCTTCTACATTCAAACTTATTTTTATCACTTTTGCCTGTGCCAGAGGTTCTGCATAAAACATCAACCGTGTGATCACGCTTCCCAACGAGTCGTATTTCGGATTGATCTTCCACACCAGGTCGTCTAATTTGCTGACCACGTCGGTTACATTTTTGCTGATCGATTCCAGGAAGGAGTCCTTGTTTTTTTCTGTACGGGCGAGCCCGGTATAGATGTTTATGCTACTCAGCGTGGATCCGATTTCGTCGTGCAGGTCGGAGGAGATACGCTGCCGCTCATATTGAAGTGCCAATTCTTTCTCCATCACACTTTGCCTTTTTTGTAGATTGAACCGGAAGATCAACCTTGCAATTAAGAAAATTGTCAGGGCAAAAATGATTGCTGCCAATGTTCTTGCCCACCAGGTTTGCCACCAGGGAGGCAGGATCGTAAAGGGATAAGTAAGTTCTTTGCTCCATAATCCTGCATAGTTCATTGCTTTTACTTTAAACTCATAACTTCCGGGTGCAAGGTTTACATACGATGCAGATGATTGTGTGGTGAATGTGTATGGATCGTTTCTCAATCCTGTAAGATGGTATTGATAACGGGTGTTTTGTGGTTGATCGGTAGTGATACCTGAAAAATCAATGGTGACATAATTGTTTTGCCAGTTGAGTCGGAGGTTTTGTGGGACATTGTACCACCGGGAAACAGAATCCAAATGCAATGCTTTTAAAGTAGTGCCATTGCTCAGCATGAATTCGGTATCGGGTTTAGCTAACAATTGTTTCCAATCCAGGTCTTGATTCGCGATTTTAATTTGTGTCAAATGAATATCGGGGACGAGTGTGTCGCCGTTATCCAAAATCGGGTCAAACATTGTCACGCCATTGCTAGTGCCTACAATAATTTGATGGTCATGCGTTTTTGTGATAGCAGCAGCGCAGCAACTAAGCCCCAGGAAATTATCGTGGTAACCAAAATTTTTGAAAAATACATCAGTTGGATGAAAGAATCGCGAATTAATGCGTGAATTCAGCAAAGTCCCTTTAGCAGTGCTCAGTTTACTGAGTCCAAACCGGGTACCGATCCATAGATTTTGTGAATCGTCTTCGATGATGGAAGTGGTTTCATTGCTTACCAAACCTTCTTTTTCAGTGAACTTTGTAAATGTCTTACCATCATATCTCAGAAGGCCTTCATTGGTTGCAAACCATAATTTCTTGTTGTGGTCTTCTAATAAATGAGAAGTATTGAATTTGACAGGGCTTTTATCATTTCCCATTTTTAAGACACCTTTATCGGTAATCTTAAAAATACCTTTGGCTGTGGCCATCCAGATATTTCCTCCAGAGTCCTCTTTAATAAAAGAGACCTGAATGGTTTCTTCAGATGAGTAGTAATTTTTGAAAAATTTTCCGTTAAATACGGAAGCCCCATTCTCAGTTCCAATCCATAAGCTTCCCTTACTGTCCTGCATAATGCTATTCACATCGTCGTTGATCAGGCCATCGTTTTTTGTCAGCCGGATGAAATAATCCCGATTATACCTTACAATCCCATGGTAGGTGGCAAACCAATAATTGCCTTCCCGATCCTGAGTTACACATCGTACATCATTGTCGGGCAAGCCTTGCTCCTTTGAATACGTTCTTATTATTTTCCCATCGGTTTCAGAAACACCACCCCTCCAGCTACCCACCCATGTGTGTCCCTTATGATCTTCAAATACTGAAAAGGTATAATTCTTAGGCATACCTTCTGACTCAGTCAGGTGTTTGAAAGAACCGGGATTAAATTTCATGACACCGCCACCACCTGAACCAATCCAGATATTTCCGGAGCGATCCTGCATAAGACAATAAATATTGGTGTTTGTGAGCCCCTGATTTTCATCAAAGTTGGTAATGGCGTTTCCATCAAATTTTGAAAGCCCATAATGTGTACCTATCCAGATACTACCCCTATTATCCGGAATGATACTGAAGATATCATTGTGAATCAAACCATTTTTCTTTTTGAGGCACAGACAATAAGAATTGTCCATAATACAAACACCTCCACCGTACGTTCCTACCCATAAACGTCGAAGTGAATCTATAACCAGGCTGTAAATATTGTTGGCTTGCCATCCGCCGTCTATGGTATAATTTTCAAATGATTTTCCATCATATTTTGAGAGTCCCCGTGATGTGCCAAGCCACATATTTCCATTCCGATCCTTTGTTATTGCATTGACTGTATCACTAGGCAGCCCCTGTCTTGTAGAAAAACTTGTGATGGTATCATGACTGAGAATTGATACTCCACCACCTAGTGTACCCATCCACAAATTTCCCTGAAAATCTTCGGCTAAAGAAACAATGAAATTATTTGGAAGACCATCATGGGTTGTAAAGTTGGTAAAGTTTATTCCGTCGAATCGCGACAATCCACCACCCAGTGTACCCATCCATATATTGCCTGCTTTGTCCTGAAGTAATGATCTTACGTCATCATAAACCAATCCCTGCGTGGTAGTATAATTGATAAATGAGTGCCCATCATATTTTGTGACACCTCCCGGGGTACCCATCCAGATATTTCCGGATGCATCCTGAAGCAGACAACTGACAATGGAACTTTTCAGGCCATGCACTCTGTTGAATGAGGCGATGGAAGCCGGATTGGGAATTTTATAATCCATATCGCTTACTGCAAATGGTATGCTGATACCTTGTCTGATTATTTTGCCGGTGGTATAAATTTTTTTAGGAAGCGGAGTTCCGTTTTCTCCTGGAAAAATACGGGTTGAAATTGCTTTTGTTTTTGTGCCAGACAGGTTTACAGGAACGGAATTGTTTTTGAGCGTGGTAATTTTGGGGTTGCCTGCAGGTGATTTTTTCAGACGGGCTGTGTCAAGAATTAGGGTTGAAGTCTGAATCTTAAAATTGCTGTCCACGTTAAATTCCTTTGCGGGAAATTGAGCGAATTCGTAGGTCTGAAGACCTGGTGACGCATTTTTTTCATGACACATTATAAGCAGCTGCCCCATCAGCAGAAATATCAACCTTGTATTGATCGTAATTTTCATTCAGGTCTGAGTGATTGTGAATTGCCCTCACCGAATTCTATATTAAATTTCTATTTTTTTTCATATTTCAAAAATTTAATTTGGATTTTACCTGGAATTCCGAGCAAAGAAGGGTTTGCCTGTCGCATGACAGGAATTTCAAAAATAGAATGTCTGCTCTCTTTCGTCTTCAGATGAAAGGAGGGCGATATCTCATCTTCAGATGGGGATAGAAAAATATGTTTTGACTATTATCGGTAAGGAGACCGCTTAACACCCTCACTGCGCCTGAAGACGCGTGAGAGCGGATGAATGGTTAATCTTAAGAAATAGAAAGTCTGGCTCTCCTTCGTCTTCAGACGGAAGGAGGGCGATGTCCCATCTCCAGATGGGAATAGTAAAATGTGTTTTGACAATTTTCGGTCAGGAGACCGCTTAAC
>CAYXAL010000005.1:88665-165745 GCA_964463015.1 uncultured Ginsengibacter sp. | reverse complement strand
CAGATGGGAATAGTAAAATGTGTTTTGACAATTTTCGGTCAGGAGACCGCTTAACACCCTCACTGCGCCTGAAGATCTGTGAGCGCGGATTATTGGGTTTGATGATATTTTTCATTTTTTACGATATCAGTCCGGAAACTATTTTCTCACAATAAAACTTATCACATGAAAGTCATTTTACTTTCCTCAATCCTTTGTTTTATAGCAATTTCAGGCTTTATGCAGGCACCACCAGCCGGTTATTTTGGTGGTATTCATGATGCTACACCCTATATCCGTGATGAAATGTCTCCGGAGCAGCGGGCGCTCATCAATCAAGCGATCAACAGCAATATTCAAATGCTTGAAAAGAAAGGCATTACTCCTCAGAGTATGATGCGCCGCTCGCCTCAGGAAACCAAGTTTGGATTTCCCTTGCGGCAGGCGGCTGGTTTCAATGACCATGGATTTTATGGTATCAGCAACTTTGTAGATGTGGATCCCACATCCGGCAGCAAAGATTTTAATTGTGGCGCCAGAACCTATAACGGACACATGGGTACAGATTTTTTTACGGCTCCCTTCTGGTGGAAAAAAATGGATGAGAATGCAGTGGAGGTCATCGCCGCTGCAGACGGTATCATTGTGGCTAAGCAGGCAAGTAAAGCAGACAGGGTATGCGCAAACTGCCCAACCGGTGCGCCGGCATCCTGTTATGAATGGAATGCCATATATATGCAGCACGCAGATGGTTCTATTGCCATGTATGGTCACATGAAGCAAAACTCATTGACAACAAAAGGAATCGGGGATGCGGTAGCTAAGGGAGAGTTTTTGGGAATCGTAGGCAGCTCTGGCAATTCCTCTGGCCCGCATTTGCATTTTGAAGTATGGAAAGACAACTCGTTTACCGAACTTTTATTACCCTGGGCAGGCACCTGCAACCCCGATGGAAATGCATCCATGTGGGACAACCAGGAACCTTACTACTCAAATAAGATAATTCATGTGATGACAAGCGATGCCGTACCGGAGATGGATCAATGTTATGATGGGGCTCCTGAGGTCACACACGAAAAGAAAATATTTGTACGTGGGGAAGGGTCGGTCTATTTTACAAATTATGTACGGGATAATCGTCCCGGTGGACCTCTCTATAAATTGTGGGTGTTCAATCCGGATGGCAGCACCAAATGGAATTGGACGCTTTCCCATTTCAATGCTATCTATGGAATGGCGTGGTTTTATTATTATTATCCTGACAGTAATTTCCCCGAGTCGGGCGAATATACCTTCAGGCTGGCGTATGGTTTGGATACGGTGGATGTGAAGTTTCAATTTGTGAGCCCTGCACCGCTGGACCTCATCAGTTTCAATGCGAAGAGCAACTTTAATCATGTGGCACTGCAATGGCAAACTGAGAATGAACAGAATTCAAGTCATTTCGAAATAGAAAGAAGTACAGATGCATTAAACTTTGTGAATACGGGACAGGTGTCCTCTACCGGTAATGGTAAGACTGGAATAAACCAATATTCGTTTTTGGATGAGTCTCCAGAGCCGGGTATCAATTATTACAGATTAAAGATGGTGGATACCGACGGAAAATTTAAATACAGCCACACTGAGAAAGTAAGTTTTGATGGAAATCTTCCGGTGAAAATGTATCCCAATCCTGCATCCAATAAGATCGTATTGCAAAATGTAAAACAATATAATACAGTGAGCATTTCCAATATGAGTGGAAGGAGGTTATTGCATAAAATAGTAGTCGGAAATGAATGTGCAGTAGATATCAGTGCATTGCCCGATGGAGTGTATGTGGTACAGTTGGCCGGGGATGGTAAAGAGCAAAAGTTGAAACTCATGAAGAGAAAACAATAGTAAAAATCACGGTCCGTAAGGGCCGTTTTTTTTTGTGCCGGACTTTCCTCTTTTCTTAGGAATGGGAATAAATAGCCTAAGAAAAAGAATATCCAAACACTTTCCGGTATGATGATAATTTCTGAAATAACCGATTTGTAAGTATGCCTATTGGTTACAGGATTTAGTCAAAAATTTTCACTACTCTCCTTTGTCTTCAGACGAAAGGAGGACGATATCCCATCTCCTGATGGGAGTTATAGTATATTTATTTTTCAAATTCATTCAGAATATTCGCTTATCAATTTTATTGAAGTCAAGATTGCACAGTTACGATTTTGGTGATTACCAGCAGAATAAATCCTTTTCGGTGGCAGTATTTTGTATAGATTTAATTGCTGGTATTTCGATTAGGGTAATTGGGATCAAGCTTTCTTTGCCTACATAATTAGATGCACTGGAATATAAATAATCAGATGCTCTGGCCACCCATCCGGCATCAACCGGATTCATGTGAATATAATTGAGTTTTATCAACATAAATTCTTCTGAAAAAATTTCTTCCGGGTGGTTTTCAGTTTGCCAAAAGTTATAATTACTTCCTTTCGTGTTTTTTTGAGCAGAGAATTCGAATCGTTTCATCATCCATTCTGTCCTGCTTTCTCCTGATTCAGTAATCTGAGCAAGAATCTTTTGAGCTGCAAACTTCTTAATGTCACGTATCAGATCGGACAATTTTCCCTCCTCCGACTGAGCGATCAGATGAACATGATTACTCATGATTACATATCCATATAATATCAACCCTTTGTTTGATTGGCAAAATTGTAAGGTTTCAAGAAATGTGTCGCGATACTTTTTTCTTGTAAAGACATCCACCCAGTCTACAACGGTAAATGTCAGGAAGTGCGGAGCCTTCTGATTTTTTATTATGTATCCTTGTCTCAAATTTATTTTATTATTGGCCATGATTCATGGAGTTTAGGCATTGCAATGAAGTTAAGTTATTTTTATGTTTACAATTGCTCTCCTTCGTCTTCAGACGAAAGGAGGGTGATATCCCATCTTCAGATGGGAATAAAATGATATGTTTTGTCTTTTAGCGGTCAGGAGACCTCTCAACACCCTCACTGCGTCTGAAGACGCGTGAGAGCAGGGGAATATACTGCAGGAGGTGGATTTCTGAATCTGGTCTATACTGTGCTGGGTATCCTTCTGATTATTGCAGGTGGAGCGATGTACTTCCTGTATCGAAAAAAGGTACAAAGTCTGTGATTAAATATCTGAGACAACCGGATCTACAGGATGAGCAATCGCTCAGTTCATCATCTATACCCTATTCTTCTTTATTTCTTCCACCACTTCAGGATCCAGCAGTGTAGTGGTATCGCCGAGGTTATGCATTTCGCCCTCAGCGATTTTTCTTAATATTCTTCGCATGATTTTTCCGCTTCTTGTTTTCGGAAGACCTTTTACAAACTGAATCTTATCGGGTCTGGCAAAGTGGCCGATTTCTTTATTCACTGCATCATTGATTTTTTTCAAAGCATCTGCCTCTGAAATATTTCCATCCAATATTACAAAAGCATAAAGAGCCTGCCCTTTAATATCATGTGGAAATCCTACGACCGCACTTTCTACCACACTGTCCTGCACGTTGATTGCATTTTCCACTTCTGCGGTTCCTATTCTGTGTCCGCTCACATTCAGCACGTCGTCCACGCGGCCTGTAATTCTATAATATCCATTCTCATCACGCAATGCTCCGTCGCCGCTGAAATAGTATCCTGGGTAAGCACTGAAATAATTCATCCTGCACCGCTCATGGTCACCATAGGTAGTGCGCAATATGGAAGGCCATGGAAATTTGATACACAAGTTTCCGGATACATTATTCCCTTGTATTTCATTTCCGTGTTCATCCATCAGCGCAGGTTGAATACCGGGTAAGGGAAGTGTAGCAAAGGTAGGAACGGAAGGAGTGATGCCTGCCAGGGTAGAGATCATGATTCCCGCAGTCTCGGTTTGCCACCAGGTATCTACCACCGGGCACCTGTTCTTTCCTACGTTTTCAAAATACCATTGCCATGCTTCTGCATTGATTGGTTCACCTACACTGCCAATTACTTTAAGCGAACTGAGGTCTTTTCCCTTCAGAGGCTCCAGCCCATGTGCCATCAGGCTTCGGATAGCTGTGGGTGCGGTATAGATGATGGATGTCTTATACTTATCTACGATATCCCAATATCTCCCCGCATCCGGAAAGGTGGGGATTCCTTCAAACATCAATGATGTAGCACCGGCTGCAAGAGGGCCATAAACAATGTAGCTGTGCCCTGTGACCCATCCGATATCTGCAGTACAGAAATAGATGTCGCCGGGCTTGTATTGAAATACGTTGACAAAGGTGTATGTAGTAAAAATCATGTATCCGGCAGTGGTATGTACCACGCCTTTGGGTTTGCCGGTAGAACCGGAAGTGTAAAGGATGTACAGCATATCTTCAGCATCCATTTCTTCTACAGGATCTTTGAGTGCCTGGCCTTTGAGCTTTGCAATTTCATCATGCCACCATACATCGCGCCCATCCTTCATTTTTGCGCCGTTGTTTGCACGGTTTAACACAATTACTTTTTTCACTGTAGTCTCTCCTTCTAAAGCGTTGTCCATAGCAGATTTCAGGTCAATGGTTCTGTTGCCACGGAATGCTCCGTCAGAGGTGATGGCAAACGTACACCTGGAATCTTCAATACGATCGCGGATACTCTTGGCACTAAACCCACCAAAGACGATGTTGTGAATTGCGCCTATGCGCGCACAGGCTAACATGGCGATCACCAATTCGGGCACCATCGGCAAGTAAATGCACACGCGGTCTCCTTTATTTACTCCGTTGTTTTTCAACACCACGGCAAATTCAATTACTTTATTGAGCAGGTCTTTGTAGGTGAGTGTGATATTCTTTTCTGCCGGATCATTGGGTTCCCAAATAATGGCAGGAGTGTCGGGTTGTTTTTTAGCCCATTGGTCAAGACAGTTTTCGGTAATGTTCAGTTTTCCTCCTACAAACCATTTCACATTGGGTTCTGTAAAATTCCATTCGAGCACCTTATCCCATTTTTTTCTCCAGACAAAATTCTCAGCTATTTCAGCCCAGAATTCTTCCGGGTGTTCTACACTTTTCTTGTAAGTTTTTTCATAGTCGGCTTGTGAAGTCAATTGATAAGGATAAGACATGGCAGATTTATTTTTATTGATTAAACATAATTCTTATGAATGAGCAGATTCCCACTTTACCACTTCTTCCGGTACCGGAATCATGGCTTTGTATAAACTATCTTCTATCGCTCCCCGGATATTCATGGTTGACAATTTCAAATTTACACCACCATCCGGATTTACACGATTACTTAAGAAAATATAGATCAGATCATATTTTGGATCTACCCAGATGCAGGTACCGGTATAACCGGTGTGTCCAAACGTGAGCGGTGAAGCAAACCGTGAAGGATAGGGATGTGGTTCTTTTGTCGTGTAATTATCTTTCTCGGGTTTGTCAAACCCAATACCGCGGCGGCTTACAGAAGAATTGTAGGCAGTAAACATTTTAATGGTCGATTCCCGGATATAACGTTTACCATTCATGGTACCACCGTTGAGCAGCATCTGGAGCAGTACAACCATGTCTCCCGCATCGCTGAATAGCCCGGCATGACCGGCTACTCCACCAAACAATGCGGAGCCCGGATCGTGTACGTCGCCGTGCAGATGTTGCATTCTGAATGTTTTTTCAAATTCGGTCGGTGCAATTCTGTTTGTGTCAAATTTTTCACGAGGCAGAAAACCGGTAGAGTGCAAGCCCATCGGTTTGTAAAAGTTTTCAAAAGCATACTGATCCAGCGTCATATTGGATACCTTCTGTATGATTTTTCCCAGAAAGATAAAATCATTATCGCTGTAAACATATTTGTCTGAAGGCCCCAGCTTACTGTCAAGGATCGTCTGAAAAAGAGAATCTTCATAATCTGTTCTCAGGTAAAGATGCTGAGCCACACGCACTGAAAAACTGTCACTGGGTGTTTGCCTGAAATATTGAAGAAGCGGCTCTCCGGTTTCGGGATTGATTAGTTTTTTGTAGAATGGAATATAAGCAACCAACCCTGCCTGATGCAGCAGGATTTTTTTGATGTTCAGGTTCTTTTTGTCGCTATTTCTTACTCCGGGCAGATAATTGCCCAATGTTTTATCCAGACTGATTTTCCCTTCATCATACAGTTTCATCACACTCAGCGTAGTCGCCAGAATTTTTGTTACGGATGCCAGATCAAAGATGGTTTCTGTACTCATCTTTTCCGGTGTATCGTAGTTGTATTTACCGAAAGCTTTCTCATAAAAAATTTTTCCGTCTCTGGCAGCAAGCACTACGCAACCGGGGTAAGCGCCGGCCTCAATTCCTGTTTTTGCAATCGAATCAATGGCACTAAGTTTTTGTGCATCCATACCTGGTGATGCGGGTGCGGTGACGGGTAACATGGAAGTCTGATTGATAATGCCCGACCCGGAAGGATACTGCGGGCACACAGTTACCGGTAAAGTACCTTTGAATGGAAGTTTTCCGAGAAGCATGTCGACTGCTGTTTTTTGAGTGATTGAGTCATCCTCATAACATGCGATCAGATTTTTAGCATTACAAAAATACTGGATAGCGTACGGGTTTCCGAAATCCACAATCAGTGTCTTATTGTTTTGAGAGATCTCCTTTATCATCTCAAGTACCTTATCTGAAATGCCAAACTGATCTTTGGGGTATCTCCTGTAATTGTGGATGCCGATAATGACTTCTTCGAACTGATTTTTCAATAGTTGAATTGTACTTGGAATCCTTCGTTGATCCACATCGTAATTCATGTAGAAATTTCCGGTATGCAGTACCTCCTCCAGCTTTTTTGCAAATGCGTTTGCGCTGTCAATTCCAAATCCGATATACGCAATTTTTCGCTTGTCTTTGTTCTGATTCATCAATGGAAAAAATTCACTGTCTTTATTATTCAATAGTGTAATCGCATTGCGTGCTATTCTGGATTTCAAAGCATCGATTCCGGCATTGAGTTCGTTCGTGAGATTTTCGGTGTTGATAGGCTGAACGTGAGCTGCGCCGTACATATATTTATACCTGAGCACTTTTTTACATTTTTCATAAATGTCGGTCCAGGTTAGCTTTCCCGATTCAATAGCTGATCGTATTGCAGCGATGGCATCGGGTACACTTTCAGGAAGGCAAAGCATGTCGTTGCCGGCGATGAGGGATTGGGCAGCGATGGTTCCGCCCGGAAAAAATTTTGCAACGCCCTTCATGCCAAGTGCATCGGTAAAAGTCAGCCCTTCAAAATGCAGTTGATTACGAAGCAATCCGGTTACGGCAGGTTTACTGATCGACGTAGCGGTATGTGCCGTAGAGTCAATTGCGGGTATGTAAAGGTGGGCGATCATGATGCTTGCGATTCCACCTTCAATCAGTTTCTTAAAGGGATAAAGCTCCAGGGTGTCTAATTGCGCCAGACTCTTATGAATCACGGGCAGGTCAAGGTGTGAGTCCACACTCACATCGCCATGCCCGGGAAAATGTTTGGCACAAGCCATTACACCTTCATCCTGCAGCCCCTTCATATATTCAAGTCCGAAGGAGGCTACTTTATATTTGTTTTCTCCAAACGAACGATCGTTGATCACGGGGTTTTGCGGATTGTTGTTGATGTCTATCACCGGAGCATAATCTACCTGAATGCCCATGCGTTTTAATTGCTGCCCGATGAGGCTTCCGTATTCATAGGCAATCCCCGGATCGGATGTTGCTCCCAGCATCATCGGATGATTCAAAGATTTGACACTGTCAAAGCGCATGCCCAATCCCCATTCGGCATCTATGCACACCATCAGAGGAGTCTTAGCCATTGCCTGAAATGTGTTTAGAAATTGAGCTTGCTTTACCGGGGAACCCTGAAAAAGACAAATCCCGCCAATATTGTATTTGCTAATCGCATCTTTAATCAGGCTGTCATAATAAACCGGGCCATCTTTTGTAAAACTGCTCTCCCTGAGAATCATGAGTTGAGCAATTCGCTGGTCGTCATTCAGGGTATTGAAAACACTATCGGCCCAATGCGCGGCAGGAGAATTGTTTTTTTGAGCAGAAATAAATTGGATGGAGAACAAAAAAAGAAATAACGTAAATAATTTTTTCATCAGAATTATTAAGAAGTGTTTAGCCACACAAGTTAATCAACTCTGAAGAAATTGAATTCCGGTTTTTTTAAATGTTACATCCTTAAAAACAAGTTTGTTCTTTTTTTTAGCCTCAGATTGAAAGGGATTATGCCCCACAATCCGGTACCGGAATTACGATTTGTATTTTACAACCGTTTCCCGGAGAAGTATCAATGCTGATGGTGCCGTTGTAAGCGTTCACTCTGTTATTGATATTTATCAGACCGATTCCTTCTTTGCGTGAATGGATATCGAAACCAATGCCGTCATCTTCAGTAATGATAAAAATTTTACAGTCTTCTGAATAGACAGAGAGTGAAGCATTCCTGGCTTTGGAATGTTTGATAATATTGTTGGCTTCTTCCTGAAGGATTCTGTAAATGTTGATCAAAAGATTTTCGCTTATGGGCGATTGGATATTGTAATGCAGTTTGCATTCAATAGAAGCTGTTTTCAATAGTCCGGTAATGCCTTCAGTCAGTTGTTTCAGGTTGACATCTTTTGCCGGAGAAATATGGCGGTGTGTAAGAAGCCGGATCTCCTGAATCCCATTGTCTAATAGCTCTATGGGATACTTTATCATTTCTTTAAATTCAGAACTCTTTTTGCCACCCATTGTCAGATAAAGCCTTGCTCCTGCCAATAGTTGATTCACATTATCGTGCAGTTCCCGCCCGATATGGTTGCGTTCTTTCTCCTGTGCGGTGATGATCGCCCTTGAAAGGAGTTTTTGCTCCTGTACTCTCTGCTCAGTAATCTGAATTTCCATTCTCTTCAGGCTGTCCTGCACCTTCTTGATTTCCGACATATCGATTCCTGTACCAATAATACATTCCTCATTTTCAAAAATAATTCTCCATCCACTCATATAAAAAGGATGCCCTTCACCGGATTTGCTTACAAGAGTGGCTTCCATCTCAGCCCACCCTTTTTGATACACTTCCTCAAGGACACTATTTAGTTTTTTGGCTTCCTGATGGTAAAAGAAATCAGCAGGTTTCATTAGCCTAATTTCCTGTTCCGTATATCCGGTAATGGCCTCCAGGTTCTTATTCCATCTTTTCAATTTGCCTTCCTTGTCCAACAGATAAAATATCCCGGGCAAAGCATTGATGATCCTTTCACTCAGGTTCTTTTGAATGGTAAGTTCTTCCAGTGCGTTTTTCAATTCGGTCACATCCACCATGCTGCCCATCATTTTCTCTATCTTGCCATTCTTATGATAGCTTAATAAGGTACGGTCATAGATATAAATCCATTTATTGGTTCCGACTTTAAACCAATATTCTGAATTCCAGTTCTTTTCTTTTTGCGCAATAGCCCGGTCTAGGCTTTCGGTGATTTCTTTCCTTACAGAAGGGTGAATTCTCCGGATCCATTCCTTCTCCGGTGGCATTGGATCTTTAGTAGTAAGCCCGTACAATCTTTGATGCACTTCATTAGCCCATCGTTCACCGGTATCTACGTTCAATTCCCAGAGAGCATCACGGGTTGCGTTTGTAATTCTGTTGAATCTGTCGTTGGTTTTTTCCAATTCGGTCTGTACTTTCTTGTAGTCTGTAATGTTTCTACCAATGGAACCGTAATATTTTTTACCATCCCTTTTTAGCAAAAACATATTCACTTCAGCCTCGAGCAGATTCCCTTTTTGGTCGGTATTCTGAGTGTCAAATGTAATATTCCCTTTTTCTGATTTTTTATGCAGTTTTTTTATTTCAGCCGCAGATAAAAAGTGATCGATCAGGCTGGAGTCAGATCCCAATAATTCCTTTCTGCTGAATCCAATGGCCTTACAAAAACTTTTATTGATGTCGATGATTTTCAGATTTTCATCGGTGAGCATAAAACTATCGCCCATGCAATCCAGTAACTGCTGATAGCGGTCCTGTTGTGTACCTTCCCCTTGAGCAACATCTGAAAGTGGTTGCAATAGAAGCGTAATGCCTTTTTTCTTGTTGGGGTATATCGTCAATGACCAGTCCTTCTTATGAATCCTCACTGGCTGTTTTTTTTCTTTTCCCTGGTTGATCACAGCCTTGCAGTTTTTCAAAAACTTGCCGGATGTATCCTTATCCATTAAGGCGACAAAATCCGATACCTCCGAAACGCCTTTGAAAACCTGAGCTCCCTTACGGTTTAATGAAATGTACTTTAGTTTATGGTCAATGACAATCACAGGCAGCCCAAGGCTATTGACAATTTCCTCAGGGATGAGTTGGCCTTTTTTTTGCCTTTGAGAGTGGGTCATGGTTTGTAAAATGGCAGTTTACTCTTTCGCTCTGTTTCCGGTTTTTTTCGGATTGCATTAGCTAAAACGGAATAAGCCGGGATTTATTTCATAGAGAAAAAGGGTTACAATTCGTTAATAATTTCAGGCAAAAATAAAATTTATTTGTTGGTTACATACTGCTCTTTTACTTTTGCGGTGTCGTGAAAACATTGTTCAACATAAATCATCATCATACAGGCCTTGCAAGCGGTAAGCCCTGATGGTGTAAATATATTTGTATTTAAAAAGGCTTACAGAATTTGTAAGCCTTTTTTATTTAATTGATAATAAAATGATCCGAATAGCAATTCAAAAATCCGGCCGCCTGCACAGCGATTCCCTCAATCTGTTGAATGAGTGCGGTATTCATGTCCGCAACGGAAATGGCCAATTGAAAGCAGTAGCCTCCAATTTTCCGTTAGAAGTTTATTTTCTCAGAGACGATGATATACCCCAGTATGTAGCCGACGGTGTGGCCGATATTGGTATTGTCGGTTTAAATGTGCTCAGGGAAAAGAACAATTCCATCCGTCTTGTTAAGCCGCTTGGTTTTGGTCAATGCCGGCTGAGCATTGCGCTTCCAAGGTCTGTTTCCTACCGTTCTGTTGAGGACCTGAATGGGAAAAAAATTGCTACAAGTTATCCGAATTTGTTACAGAAGTTTTTGAATGAACAGGGGATAGATTCTGAAGTACATGTGATCAGCGGCTCTGTAGAGATAGCCCCGGGAATCGGCCTGGCAGATGCTGTTTGCGATCTGGTAAGCAGCGGAAGTACTTTGCTCACCAACGGACTCAAAGAAGTACATACGATCCTCCAATCGGAAGCTGTACTTGTCAGCAACAATACGGTTGAATCCGGGGAACTGAAATTGATTTTTGATAAACTATTATTCAGAATTGATTCTGTAAAAAATGCGTCAAATACAAAATATATCATGCTGAATGCACCCAATGAAAGCCTGAAGAGGATTTTTGCTGTATTGCCCGGCTTGAAAAGCCCTACGGTAGTGCCCCTGGCAGAAGAAGGATGGAGCAGTGTGCAGAGTGTGGTAAATGAAGATGTGTTTTGGGAGGTGATTGAAAAATTAAAATTTTTAAAAGCTGAGGGTATTCTGGTGATGCCCATCGAAAAAATGATATTGTAATGGATTATATCAAATACCCTGAACGGAAAACCTGGGATCAGATAGCAAGACGTCCTGACTTTGACAATGAATCGATCCTCAGCATTGTGACAGAAATTGTGGATGATGTATGCAACAGGGGAGATGAGTCTTTACTGCATTTTACCGAAAAACTGGATGGATGGGTTCATAGTGATTTACTTGTTGCGGAAGAGGATATCCAAAATGCAGAGGATAATGTCAGTGATGAATTAAAGGATGCAATTTTAACGGCTAAATCCAATATCGAAAAATTTCACGCTGCGCAAAGAGAGCCTTTTCAGAAAATAGAAACTATGCCGGGCATTCAATGCTGGCGAAAATCTATAGCGATTGAACGGGTAGGGCTATACATTCCGGGTGGCAGTGCACCTTTATTTTCTACCTTACTTATGTTGGGCATTCCGGCAAGAATAGCGGGTTGCAGAGACATTGTTGTTTGCAGCCCGGCAAAAAACGGATTCGTACACCCGGCACTGTTATATGTCGCCTCCTTGTTGGGGATCCGCCAGTTTTATAAGGTGGGTGGTGCACAGGCGATAGCTGCTATGGCTTATGGCACAAATCGTATAGGCAGGGTGGATAAAATATTTGGCCCGGGCAACCGGTATGTGACTCTTGCCAAGCGATTGGTGAATAGCAGAGGTGTGGCCATTGATATGCCTGCCGGTCCGAGTGAAGTAGCTGTATTTGCAGACCAGAGTGCTGTACCTTCTTTTGTAGCGGCCGATTTATTGAGTCAGGCCGAACACGGCCGGGATAGCCAGGTGATTCTGACGACGGTGGATGAAGGTTTTTATGAAAAGGTAGAATCAGAAATTAATCGACAGTTGGAAAGCCTCGACCGGACATTGGAGATTCAAACTTCTTTAAAGAATAGCCGGTGTGTACTATTTAAAGATGTAGATGAAAGTTTCGATTTTCTGAATATCTATGCCCCCGAGCACTTGATCATAGCATCTGACAATGCCGACCGGCTCTCTGAAAAGGTTATCAATGCAGGAAGTGTTTTCCTCGGCCACTTTTCACCGGAGAGTGCAGGCGATTATATTTCAGGTACCAACCATACGCTGCCTACCAATCGTTTTGCCAAAGCTTACAGTGGGGTATCGGTTGACAGTTTTGTAAAGAAAATTACTTTCCAAAAATTATCTCCGGAAGGACTGCAATCAGTGACCGGTAAAATAAGTCAGATGGCTCTGGCTGAAGGATTAAAGGCGCATTCAAATGCTGCCAGTGTACGATTTAATATAAATAAAATGAATGAAAGATGAATGTTGACATAGAAAAATTAGTCAGGGAAAACATCCGCAGATTGAATCCATACTCTTCGGCAAGAAAGGAATTTGCAGGTAAAGCCGATGTTTGGTTGGATGCCAATGAAAATACCTACGGATCACCGCTTCCCGAAAATTTTAATCGCTATCCTGACCCTGCCCAGTTTCAACTAAAAACAAAACTGGCTGAGATAAATCAGGTGGCACTTAATCAGATTGCTGTTGGAAACGGAAGTGATGAATTGATAGATCATATCGTAAGGATATTCTGTATTCCGGGAAGGGATAATGTGCTTGTGACGCCACCAACTTTCAGAATGTATGAAGTAGCCGCGCATATCAATGACATCGGAGTAAAGCAGGTGTTGCTCAATTCGCAATTTCAGATCAATTCAGATATGATTCTTAAAGAAGTGGATGGACAAACCAAAATTATTTTTCTTTGTTCACCCAATAATCCTACAGGAAACACTTTGGATAGACGTGAAATTGATAAACTGATTAATGGATTTAAGGGGATTGTAGTAATTGATGAAGCATATATCCATTTTTCAGAGCAAGAGTCATTCATTCATTCCATTCCTGAAAACAACAACCTGATTGTCTTGCAGACCCTTTCCAAAGCCTGGGGGCTTGCTGGCCTTCGTGTAGGGATCGCTTACACCAATCCGGTGATCGCTGAATATCTGAACAAGATAAAAATGCCTTACAATCTGAGTGCCGCATCTCAGCAGTGGGCGTTGCAGGCTATGGAAAATTCCAATGAAGTGCTTAAGCAGATTCGTGAAATCAGAGATCAACGTAGAGTTGTAGCGGATGCGCTGAATCAATTTGATTTTATTGAAAGAATATATCCCGGTGCAGCCAACTTTTTGTTGATAAGAGTGAAAGATGCTTCATCCCTGCATGCATTTCTCATTTCAAAAAAGATTATTGTACGGAATCAAAGTAGTCAACCCTTATTGCAAAATTGCCTCAGAATCACAATTGGTACACCGGATGAAAATATCCGGCTGATTGAGGCTCTAAAAAGTTTTTAAAATGCCTGAAAAAATTCTATTTATTGACAGAGACGGAACACTCATCCTTGATCCTCCACCTTCCTATCAGGTGGATGCATTTCCAAAACTTACCTTTTACCCGCACGTGTTTGAATACCTGAACAAAATAGCTGCAAGGCTTGACTACAGACTGGTAATGGTCACCAATCAGGATGGCCTTGGTACGGATGCCTTTCCGGAATCAAGTTTTCTACCTCCTCATGAATTTATTCTGAAAACTTTTGAAAATGAAAATATTCATTTCGACCAGGTATTGATTGACAGAACTTTTGCCTACGAGAATAAGCCTACTCGAAAACCCGGTACCGCAATGCTGAAAGAATACATTAACAATCCCAAATACGATATCGCTTCCTCTTTTGTGATTGGCGACAGGTTAACCGATGTACTCCTTGCAAAGAATCTCGGATGCAAAGCTTTTTTTCTGAACAATGAAAAAAATCTTGGTGCTCATGAAGTAAAGGAAACTATGAAGGATCTGAAAGAATTTATCGCATTGGAAACGACTGAGTGGAAAGATATTTATGACTATTTATTGCGACAGCAAAGATTGGTTTCCTTACAAAGAAAAACCCACGAAACCGATATTGAGATTATTCTCAATCCCGACGGATCGGGGAAAGCAGACATCTCCACCGGACTTCATTTCTTTGATCACATGTTGGAGCAAATTGTCCGGCACGGCGGCCTGGATCTGACCGTCAGATGTCAGGGAGATCTGCAGGTGGATGAACATCATACCATTGAAGATACCGGAATAGCACTTGGAGAGGCTTTTTCGAAATCCCTGACAGACAAGCGTGGAATGAACCGTTATGGGTTTATGCTGCCGATGGATGATGCACTGGCACAGGTGGCCATTGATTTTGGGGGAAGAAATTGGATAGAATGGGATGTGAGATTTAAGAGAGAAAAAATTGGAGACGTACCGACAGAAATGTTCTTTCATTTTTTCAAGTCCTTTTCTGATTCAGCAAAATGCAATCTCAACATAAAAGCTGAAGGCGACAATGAACATCATAAAATAGAATCGGTTTTCAAGGCATTTGCAAAGTCACTTAAGATGGCAGTGGCACGAGATCCTGAAAATGTATCGTTACCATCAACCAAGGGTTTATTATGAAAATAGTAATTATTAAATATAATTCCGGAAATGTAACCAGCGTGCAATATGCTTTGCAACGGTTAGGCGCAGACGCACTTTGGTCAGATGATAAAGAAGAAATTTTATCTGCAGACAAAATTATCTTCCCCGGTGTAGGGCATGCCGCAGCTGCTATGCAAAGCCTGAAAGAAAAAAACCTGAATCAATTAATACCACAGATAAAACAACCGTTTCTGGGTATTTGTGCAGGAATGCAGTTGATGTGTACTCACTCTGAAGAAGGCGATACCTATTGTTTGGGAATTGTGCCTTTGAAAGTACGCCGGTTTCCTTCATCTCCGGTGCACAAAGTGCCTCACACAGGATGGAATAATATTACACAATTGGATGAACCTCTGTTTCACAACATCAGAGAAGATGAGTACATGTATTTTGTGCATAGCTATTTTGTTGAAAAAGGCGAGAATACTGTGGCAGTATGTGATTATGGAATTCCGTTTACGGCTGCACTCAGGAAAGATAATTTCTTTGGGGTACAGTTTCATACAGAGCTGTCGGCCAGACCCGGAAGCATCCTTTTGAATAATTTCCTAAAGATGAGTTTATGACCGTTATACCTGCAATCGATATCATAGATGGAAAGGCTGTCAGGCTAGCAGAGGGTGATTACAACAGAAAGACGGTGTATCATGCAAATCCTCTGGAGGTAGCAAAAGAGTTTGAAGCCGTTGGGTTTAAACGGTTGCATTTAGTGGATCTGGATGGCGCAAAGAACAGGAAGATTACCAATCTGTCAATCCTCAATAAAATATCGTTGGGCACAGGTTTGAAAATTGATTTTGGGGGTGGAATACAAACAAAGGAAGAGGTGCAGTCGGTGCTGAATGCAGGCGCTTGCCAATGTACTATCGGAAGTATTGCAGCAAAGAATCCGGAATTGTTACAGGAATGGTTAGACGAATTTAACCCGGAGATATTTTTTGTCGGTGCTGATGTGATGGATGAGCAGATCCGCATATCCGGATGGATGGAGAGTACCACATTTTCTGTATTTGACTTTTTAAAAAAAATGCAGGAAATGGGATTGCGATATTTCTTCTGTACGGATATTTCAAAAGATGGGATGCTTAGTGGCCCTTCTACCGACCTGTACCGGAAAATAATTCATCAGTTTCCCGGTATTGAATTGACGGCCAGTGGCGGAGTGTCTTCCCCGGATGATATTGTCGCTTTGAAGGAAGCCGGATGTGTGGGGGCAATTGTTGGTAAGGCGATTTATGAAAACAGAATTCACCTGAATGAATTAATAAAACTGAATGACTAATGCTTGCTAAAAGAATCATACCCTGCCTGGATATTAAAAACGGAAGAACAGTAAAAGGCGTGCAATTTGAGAATATCAGAGATGCGGGTGATCCTGCGGAACTGGCTTCCTTTTATTCTGAGCAAGGAGCTGATGAGCTTGTTTTTCTTGATATTACAGCTACCATAGAACGAAGGAAAACACTCTATCCGTTAGTCAAACGCCTTGCCTCCCAGATTGACATTCCTTTTACTGTAGGTGGTGGTATTTCTGATCTGAACGACATCAGCAGATTGTTACAGAATGGTGCAGATAAAGTAAGTATGAATACTGCAGCTTATCGTCATCCGCCACTCATCAGAAAGGCAGCCATGGAGTTCGGAAGCCAGTGCGTGGTGATTGCTATCGATGTGAAGAAGGCAGAGGATGGCCAGTGGTACGTACATTTGAAAGGTGGGACAGAAAAGACGGATACTCCGGCGATGGAATGGGCAAGAACGGTGGTAGCGCTTGGTGCCGGTGAAATATTGCTTACGTCGATGAATAATGATGGAACGAAAAATGGCTTCGCACTGAATATCACCAGGGAAATGGCGTGCGAGTTGCCAATACCGGTAATTGCTTCCGGTGGCGCAGGTGGTATGGAGCATTTCTACGATGTGTTTCATTTTGCAAAGGCAGATGCTGCATTGGCAGCCGGCGTTTTTCATTTTAAAGAAATGGGAATTCCGGAATTGAAAAATTATTTGTTTGACAAAGGAATTCCAATCAGAAAATATAACCCATGATTAATTTTAGAAAGTACCCCGACCAACTTATTCCGGCAATCATTCAGGATGCAGACACGAAAACGGTTTTGATGCTGGGCTACATGAGCGAAGAATCCTTGCAGGTGACCATAAAAACGAAAAGAGTCACTTTTTTCAGCCGGAGTAAACAACAGCTATGGACAAAAGGAGAAACCAGTGGAAATTTTCTTGAAGTAAAAAGTATTTTAGAAGATTGCGACAGAGATACTATTCTGATAAAAGCTACACCTTCAGGCCCGGTTTGTCATACGGGAAGTGATACCTGTTTTGATGAAAAAAATACGGATGGTTTTCTCACTGCGCTTGAAAAGATTATCGATTCGCGAAAGCAATATATGCCCGGGCATTCGTATGTGGCTGATTTGTTCCGTAAAGGAACTCCGTCTATCGCCCAGAAAGTGGGAGAGGAGGCGGTAGAACTTGTGATTGAGTCTATGCGGGATGAAGACGAATTATTTATTAATGAAGCGGCAGACCTTTTGTTTCATTACCTTATTTTGCTGAGTAGCAAGAATCATAACCTGAAGGATGTATTGTCGGTATTGGAAAAAAGGCATCTTGGGAAAAAGTAACCAGCTCTCTTTTTTCTGGCTTTATTTTTGACTAAGTTAGACTTATTTTACCCTTGCAGTCCCGATGAAGATAGCCGCTGTTGTATTGTCCATATTTTTAAGTAGTCAGTTATTTGCCCAAACAGCCGACTTTTCCTTTCAGACTCAGGGAAATACTTTTTGCGCACCCCAACAAGTTCAGTTTACACAATCATCCTCCGGTAATCCGGTTGGTTTCATTTGGGATTTTGGCGATGGATCACAGAGTAACAGTGCCAGCCCTGCGCATTCTTTTTCTGCTGCGGGAACGTACAATGTAAAACTGATTGTGATCTATTCACAATTTACTTTGGTAGTGAGCAAACCTGTGCTGATTCATCCTGCAAACAGCATTAACGTTATTGCAGATCGAAATTATATTTGTCAGCCCGGCGATATTACATTCACAACGCCGGGCGGTAGCCAGAGTAGTTACCAATGGGATTTTGGAGACGGGCAATCGGCAACAGGTACGTCGTCTTCAATTACTCATAATTTTGGAGCACTTAATAATTATACAGTTCAGGTTCAGGCGACGGATACTTCCGGATGTATTGCAAGTTCATCAGTTTCTGTCTCTGTCAGGAAGCCCACGATTACAGGTTCTATTACACCTCGTAATGGGTGTGTACCCGCCAATGCTGCTTTCACATCTTCGGTGGTTGTGCCTGCCGGCTCCACGGTATCCTCCTACAATTGGGATTTTGGCGATGGGACAACGCTGAGTACCGCTGCCAATACAGCGGCACATACTTACATTACTCGCGGACAATATAATCCTACTCTTTCCATAATCACCTCTGAAGGTTGTACGGCAGATTTTAATTTTCCGGTGACTGCCTATGGTACACCACCATCATCTGTCAATGCTTATGCAATCACATCGCCGGTGTGTGCCTCATCTCCGGCACAATTTGTTGCAGTATCACCAGGCGCCAATCAATACAACTGGATGTTTGGAGATGGTTCCGGTATGATTGCGACGGATACAATTGTTTCTCATAAATACGCGTCCCTGGGCAACTTTAATACGAATGTGGTTGCAATAGATAATGGTTGTGTGGGAATTTCTGCAGTAGTACCGGTGGATGTGATTGGTGTCATTGCTTCTTATAATTTTAATATCAATTGCGGCCAGAGAGATAAAGTTATTTTTAATGATATGAGTACCGGAAATGTGACTTCCTTTTTATGGGATTTTAAAGATGGCACTTATTCAGATTCAGTCAGGTCACCGGTACATGATTTCCCGGCCAGCGGCGCATTTAATGTAGAGTTGAAGGTGCGTGACAGTATCACAGGATGCAGGGATAGCCTGACCCGATTGATTGTGACGGCAGTACCGGTTATGATAAATAAAGACACGTTTGTCTGCCACAATACGGTGACGATATTCAACGTGCAGAATACTTATCAGAACCCTGCTGCTACCTATTCTTACCATGTTGTAAGTACCATAACTGCGCCAATTCCTCAAAATTATTTATACATAAAGGCATTCCGTTATGGTGTCTATTCCAATTATGTAGTAATAGATAATGGTCCAAATTATTGCAAGGATACGGCCTACCTAGATCATCCGATTACGGTGCGTGGACCTGTTGCTGATTTTTCTTTAGACTCCTCGATTTGTTTATACGACAGTTTGGTTGTTTCGAACAATACATCCCCATTCTTCCCGCAGGATTCTGTTTATTCTTACAAATGGTATTTTGGAAATGGCGATTCTTCACTTCTGAAAGATCCCGCATCTGTATCTTACGCTTCACCCGGAAACTATCCGGTAAAATTATTGGCGATGGATAAGAATAATTGTGTGGACAGCCTTACCAAAAATATCCGTGTCAATGGTCTTCCTTTCTTGCGTGTAATTCCAGAGTCTGATACACTATGTGCCGGGAATTCTGATACGTTAATCGCATTCCATACGGATCCGGTCTTGTGGACTTCCAATCAATCTTTGCCTTGTGTCAATTGTGATACGCTCGCCGTTTCTCCCGCCAATGATGCGTATTACAGTGTGAAGGCTACCAATGCAGCCGGGTGTATTTCCGAGGATACTATTCAGATTAAAGTCTATCCGAGATTTGATGCAATAGCACTGAATCCGGCTTCTTCGATCTGTCGGGGTGATACAGTTTCTTTACATGTAAATCCACAGGGATTGATGATTCAATGGACGCCTTCATCAGGATTGTCCAATACCAATGTGTACGATCCTGTAGCTTCACCCTCAGCATCTACGATTTACACCGCAGTGCTGAGAGATCAGGCCGGATGTTTTTCTGACAGTGCATTTTTTAATGTGCATGTGAAACCTCCTGCCCTGGTAAATGCCGGAAATGATACGACACTCCATTATTTTCAGCCGTTCACTCTACGGCCGGCTTACAGCAGTAATATTGCATCTTATCAATGGTCACCACAGGGCGATTTGCAGTGCACCACCTGTCCTTTCCCGTCAGGAAATGCAACCATCAGTCAGTTTTACACGATTCATGTGGAGTCCGATAGTGGTTGTGTGGCCAGTGATTCCGTTCAAATTTATATTGCCTGTGAAGATGCCGGATTGTTGTTGCCCAATGCGTTCACTCCTAACAATGACGGATTGAATGATGTATTCTTTCCGGCTGGCCACGGGGTTACGTTTGTGAAGAAGTTTACAATATATGACAGGAAAGGTGAAGTTATATTTCAAAGAGAAAACTTTCCAACCAATCAACCTCAGTACGGATGGGATGGAAGGATTCATGGAGAACCGGTTTCTCCGGCGGTGTATGTTTATTATATTGAGGCGCTTTGCTCAAAAGGTGAAACACTTTCAAAGAAAGGCGTCGTTACATTAATCAGATAAAGCGTATTGACAAATGCAATTAAGGAGTAATTTTTTCATACTGAGTTAGTGACTTGGTCTTTAAGAATAGATGCTTCCTTTGTCAGCATGACATGATCAATAGATGCAAGAAAAAATGCAGATACTTCTTTTGTCATCGTGACAATGTCAACATTTTACAATGTATTTTATTAATTCTTAGAAATACGGATTGCCTTATGCCGAATTCCTTCCGGCATTGATAATTCCGAATGAGCATCGCATCACCAGTTTACCATAAATTTTATCCTCGGTTTCGTGGGTATTCTTTTCGGCATGTTTCCGCAATTTATCCATTGCATATTGCTGAATCGTCAAAAGTGGGAGCACGATTTTCTCGCGCATGGATACGGAGGCTTCTTCTACCGGATAATCCTGCATGAGCCTCTGATTGCCCGTGAGCTTCATAATGTATTCCATGGAAAGTTTGTATTCATCAAAAATCATGGTCCAGATACTGCCAAATTTTACATCGTCCTTCAGGTGGGCTGTAAGTGGAAAGAAACATTTCTTCATAGCCATTTCACAATTGTCAATCAGTGTACGGAAAAACAAAGAAGACTTATATAAAGCTTTCAGTTCGTATAGGTCTCCTTCTTTCTCAGCATTTTTGAGTGCAGAACCTACTCCAAAAAACCCTGTAACATTTTGTTTCAATTGGCTCCACGATGCCACAAAAGGTATAGCTCTCAGATCATCCATCGTCATCTTGCCTGTGCCTCTTTTCGTAGGACGGCTGCCGATATTGGTATCGCTGTAGTATTTCAACGGGCTGATCTCAAGCAGATAGTTCATAAACTGCGGATGGCCTTTTAGTTCTGAATAGGCAACAAAACTATCGTCAGCGAGTTTTTGCAACAATTGCTCCTCCTTGGGATGGAATGTATTTTTTCTTTGATTCAGAATATCGTTGATGATGCCTGCATGCACGAGCTGCTCGAGATTGTATTGGGCAGATTCTATCGTTCCAAAATTGGAACTTACCGTTTGCCCCTGTATGGTCAGTTGTATCTCCCGGTTGGAAATGTTATTTCCCATGCTCGCATAAAACTTGTGTGTCTTGCCACCTCCCCGGGCAGGTGGACCGCCGCGTCCGTCAAAGAAGATCACGGATATACCATGTTCTTCTGAGATTTTTGTCAGTGTTTCTTTGGCTCTGTAAATACTCCAATTGCCCATCAGGTAACCACCATCCTTGCTTCCGTCTGAAAATCCGAGCATGACGGTTTGCAAATCACCTCTCTTTTTTAAATGTTCTCTGTAGGTTTTGTTTTGATAAAGTTCAGCCATGATTTTTTCTGCATTCTGCAGATCTTCAACGGTTTCTATGAGTGGGATGATGTCTGCATTCAGGCTGTTGGGATCCGCACCGCTCATGAGGAAGAGCGCATATACCTGAATGACATCCAATGCCGTGGTCGCATGGCTGATGATATACCGGTTGCATCCGGAATCACCATTGATGGATTGAATCTCTTTGATAACCTTGAAGCTCGGGATCATATCATTCATTACCGGATCGTCGAAATGGATATCTCCGATGGGTTTTACATCGGAAAGCAACCACTCAATTTTTTTTGCCGGTGACCAGGCCGGATAGTCGGATGGAATTATATTTTTTTCGGCAAGCAAAGCATAAAATTTTTTGTGCATGCTGCTGTCCTGCCGGATATCCAATTTGGCAAAATGCAATCCGAAGATGTGTACTTTACAAATCAGATTGTCCACCAGGTGGATGAACAATCCGTTGTGTTGCTCCCGGATAATCTGTCTGATTTTTTGAAGAGTGTCCAGAATGGATTCTTTGGTCAGAGGCGTGGTGTTGCCGGGAATGAAAACGTTTTCATAGAGCTGTTGTTCCAATGGAATCAACAAATTCTCTATACCTCTGAAAGTAAGTCTGCGCTTCATTTTCCGAACATCCATATAATAACATTTCAGAATGGTCTGTCTGAGTACCTGCGCTACTTTTAATGTAGTGTCTGAAAGAACAAACGGATTGCCGTCTCTGTCTCCACCGGGCCAGAATCCCATTTTGACTACCGGATGGTTCAGGTCGGTAAAATTTTCAAATCTTGTTTTGAGGTAGTACATGATGTTGCCGCATGCTTCATAAAACACATTTTCCAAAAACCAGATCAGGCTGGTTGCTTCGTCGTACGGTGTTGGTTTTTGCTGCTTGAAAAAAGGAGTTTTTCCCAACTGCTGTAAGTAAGTATTGGCCAGTGCCGTATTATTTTGCTGAAGGCTGCGTGAAAGATCGCGAATGATACCGAGCACTTCCTGCGGGTAAAATTGGGTTGGGTGTGCGGTCAGCACCAGCTCAACCGCAAAAGCCTTCAGTTTTTTTGCAAGTTCGCCTTCTTTCTGGGCCTGGCTCACCTGCATTTCCAATTGTTTCAGAGTGCCTTTGCCACCTGTATCCTGCACTTTTGAAAAGCTGGCATCTTCCAGCGCATCAAAGAGTACAACCTGCCTTTCTGTAAATTGAATAAACCTGAAAAGCAAATCATTCTTCTGCGATTCGGTTTGAAATCCCGGTTGGTTCTTAAAAAAATCATTAATAATTTCTTCAGGGCTTTTGCCATGGTGGTATCCTTCTTCGCATTGACTTAAGAATAAAGACAACAGAATCCCGGTCTTTTCAATTTTATGAAACGGAAGCGCTGTAAACAAGCTGTTGTACAATTGAAATTTTAGCGCTACATAATTTTCAAATTGCTGTAGGGCAGGGGATTCGTAAGAATTGTTCATTGTTCAAAAAGTGATTCTTTTCAAATCTAACTTTTTTGAAGTTGAATTTTGCGTTTAATTCCCCTCTGGTATGAATTCTTAAAATATTTTTAATGAAAAAATGATTTCATAAACAAATTTGAATCTTCGGACATCTACTTGAATATGCCGGATATGCTGAACAATCAGGTCAAAAAAAATATTTAGTACAGTTAATCACACCAATGCCAAATCCAAAACCTGCTGCATCGTTTTCACATAGGTGATGGTCAATCCCTCAATAAAATCCGGATTGATCTCCAACACATCCTTCTCATTCTGAGCACACATGATTACCTCACGTAAACCACTGCGTTTGGCAGCCAGAATTTTTTCTTTGATTCCCCCTACCGGAAGCACCTGTCCGCGAAGCGTGATTTCGCCGGTCATAGCCAGGTATGGTTTTACTTTACGTCCTGTAAATGCAGATGCCAGAGCGGTCATCATAGTGATCCCTGCACTGGGGCCATCCTTGGGCGTAGCGCCTTCAGGTACATGAATGTGAATATTTTTCTTTGTGAATATTTCAGGATCAATGCCCGATTTTTTTGCATTGGTTTGCAGATAACTCAATGCAGTGACGGCGCTTTCTTTCATCACGTTTCCAAGATTACCGGTAAGTTTCAGTTCGCCCTTGCCATTATCGCTTACTGTACTTTCAATGAAAAGGATATCGCCGCCCACATAGGTGTAAGCAAGTCCAACAGCTACTCCTGGCATATTGGCTGTCTTGTAAATTTCATTGCTGTACCGTGGTTTGCCCAAAAATTTTTCGATATCCTTTGAAGTCACAGAGGCTTTGAGTTTACCCTTTTCAATAAATTCTCTTGCCTGCTTGCGCATGACGGAGGCTAACATTCTGTCTAATTCCCTGACACCACTTTCCCGTGTATAATCCTGAATGATTTTTTCAATTACCTTATCCGGAATTTTGAAAGATGTTTTGGTGAGTCCGTGCGCTTCTTTTTGCTTTGGGATGAGATGCCGCTTAGCAATTTCTATTTTTTCTTCAGTGGCATATCCATTCAGATCAATAATTTCCAGTCTGTCCCGCAACGCAGGTTGTATGCTTTGCAATGAATTGGCAGTGGCAATAAATAAGACCTTACTGAGATCATATTCTACTTCTACATAGTTATCATAGAAATTATTGTTTTGCTCGGGATCAAGCACTTCAAGCAATGCAGATGAAGGATCTCCTCTGAAGTCAGTTCCTACTTTATCAATTTCATCCAAAATCATAACCGGATTGGAGGACTTTACCTTTCTCAGAGATTGAATGATACGTCCGGGCATCGCACCAATATAGGTCTTGCGGTGTCCTCTGATTTCACTTTCATCATGCAATCCACCGAGGCTTACTCTTGTATATTTTCTTCCTATCGCGCTTGCAATGCTTTTTCCCAATGATGTCTTCCCAATGCCGGGAGGTCCTACAAAGCAGAGTATCGGACTTTTCATATCTCCTTTGAGTTTTAATACAGCGAGATATTCAAGTAGCCTTTGCTTTATTTTTTGCATTCCGAAATGATCGTGATCCAATACATTCTTTACTTTTTTAAGATCATAATGATCTTCAGTTACTTCATTCCAGGGGAGATCGAGTAATAAATCCAGATGATTGTACACCAATGAATAATCAGGTGTAGAGGGATGCATTCTCTCTAATTTCTCAATTCCTTTTTCAAATACATCCTTTGCTGCTTTCGGCCATTTTTTTGTTTCTGCTTTGCGCTGCATTTCCTTTACTTCCTCTACATTTTCTCCTCCTAATTCTTCTTTAATGGCTTTCAGTTGCTGTTGCAGAAAATAATCTTTTTGTTGCTTGTCTAATTCTGCCCGGGTCTTGGTGGTTACTTTGTTTTTGAGTTCCGCATATTGAAGTTCTGTTTGTAACAATCCCAACAGTACTTCTGCTCTTTCTTTCAGGCTGTTTATTTCAAGCAATTTCTGCTTTTCGTTGATGGTACTATTCAGATTGCTGCTTACAAAATGAATCAAAAAGGCAGGGTTTTCTATATTCTTTAGAATAATATTTGCCTCAGACGGCAGGTTGGGAGAGAGTTGAATGATTTGTCCGGACAATTCTTTTATCGAGGCCACCATCGCATCAAAGTCTGCATCATTGACTATAGTATCTTCATGCAATGGTGTCACCTTTGCCTTAAAATATGGGTCTTCAGCGGTGATGTGATCTACTGTGAATCGTTGTTTGCCCTGGATGATAACGGTGATTCCGCCATCCGGCATTTTAATCAGTTTGATAATTTTTGCGATTGTGCCTACGCGTTCAAGATCAGTCACTGCAGGCTCCTCTATGTTACTGTCTTTTTGCGATACGACTCCTGCAAGTTTGTCTGACTTATAGGCTTCGTTGACCGCTTTGATACTTTTTTCTCTTCCCACGGTAATGGGAATTACCACTCCCGGAAACAAGACTGTGTTTCTTAACGGCAATAGAGGCAGTTCATCGGGGATAGCTTCATTGGTATTTCCGTCGTCGCCATCGTTGAGAGGGATAATCGGCAAATATTCCATTTCATCCTCTGGCCCCAGTTGAAAATAATTTTCTTTCATGCAGTGTTCTCCAGTAATATTTTAGTTCGCTCCCAAAGAAACGAAGTTTTACAGAGAAGTTTTGTGGCAACTTTAATGCCATGAGACTGATAGGGTATATTCTTGACAAAAAGACCTTAGGATTCTGTAAGGATGGCAGTCTTTTTAATGTTCAGATTTCCCTGAATTACAAATTATTGATTTAAGGTTAGAACTGTTCGCTGTTTAAGTGTAAACCAGCTCTTATGGGGATGAACTTCGGTATAGGAGAATTTTTCAGTTTGCAATCGCAACTGCCGGAAACTTTTGGACATGTGAATGGATATCTCAATGCAATTGTTTGGATAACAACTCTTTCTTATACGAAAGAAACCCATTTTTTGCAATAACATGCCTGGAGGGGGGCGGGGCGATGCAACGCTACCTGCTCCATATTTTTTACAACAGTACCGGCACCTACTGCAAAATCTTGGGTAAACTGGTTAAGAAAAAGTAGAATTATATCAGGTTTTCTCATCATAGTTACATTTCAGAAAATTACTGAATTTACCCAGTGTTTCTTAACTTTTAAATAGATTTTACTATTCTATATTCTTAATCACTAGATTTAATTTTGCGGCAAACCTGGGTGTATTTCAAATCGTCGCACTATTTTTACTTTCCGGTTGGTGATATACCGACAGGAAGTGAACTCTACAGGCTGGTGTCCTCACCCGCCTGCGACAATTTAGAATGCACCCGCAAACCTGGAATCATGACTCAAAATGGAATAAAAGTGCTTGTGGCTGAGGATGATCGGGATATTTCAGAGATTTTATGTTATCACCTGACACTTAATGGTTATGAAGTGTTTACCGCCTATGATGGTTCCAGTACAGTGAATACAGCCAGGAAAATTAAACCACATCTGATCATTCTGGATGTAATGATGCCTAGAAAATCAGGATTGGAAGTGTGCGCACTACTCAGAAAGGCCCCTTCGTTTTCCGATACCTATATTCTGATGCTGACGGCATTGTCGGATGACGATACCCATATCAGAGGCCTTGAATCAGGTGCAGACGATTTTATTACCAAACCTGTGAGTCCAAAGGTTTTGATGAGCAGAGTAGGAGCTTTGTTACGAAGAAACACGGTGAATGATGATAAAGCATTAGTAATTGGTTCTATTTCTATTCACCCAGAAAGCTATGAGACTTATGTGGATGGTCGTGAAATAACACTGGCAAAAAAAGAGTTTGAGTTGCTGCATCTGCTGGCTTCGCGCCCCGGTAAAGTGTTTTTAAGAAACGAAATTCTGAACAGAGTTTGGGGAAATGATGTTGTAGTCGGCGACCGGACGATAGATGTTCATATCCGAAAAATCAGGCAGAAACTTGATATAGATTGTATCGCTACCATCAAAGGTGTGGGGTATAAATTTTTGCTTAACTGATAGGCAATTATTTAGCTGTGATATTGCCAAATCTTTAAAATTATGAAAATTATCTAATCCTCTGAACAAATATTGAAATTTATCTATGCTCAAATTCAACAATCTGTCACCAAAAAAAGTTGCGTTTGTTACAGCGATACTCCTGTCTGTTCCGACCGCATTGATTGCCGGATGGATTACTAAAAATATTTGGGTTGTTCTGTTCGTCTTTTGTGTGTATTTGTTAGTTGTTTTCTTGATTGTTTTTCTCTTGGTGGAAAATTTTGTCAACAAAAGGATTAAACTCATTTTTAAATTCATTTACAATACTAAAGCTGGAAAGAGACAGGAGATGTACAACAAATATATCCTGCCACGGAAAAGCCTGGATGAAGTGCATGATGATGTCATTGTGTGGGCAGACAGGAAAGAAAAAGAATTGGATGTTCTCCGTAAAAATGAAAATTACCGGAAGGAGTTTCTTCAAAACCTGGCTCATGAATTTAAGACACCTCTTTTTTCAATTCAGGGTTATGTCGAGATCCTTCTGGATGGAGCCTACGAAGACAATGAAGTGTCAAAACGTTTTTTATCTAACAGTCATAAAAATATTTTGCGGCTGACGTATTTGATTAAAGACCTTGATGAAATTTCAAGACTGGAGAACAGCGAACAAAAACTGAATTTTGAAAAGTTCTGTATTCAGGATCAGATAAAGTATATTTTTGATACGCTGCATATTGAAGCCGTTAGCAAGGGAATTACCTGTCAGATGAAGAAGGGGAATGAATTGCCTGTCATAGTGTATGCTGATAAGGAGAAAATCAACAGAGTATTGACTAACCTCGTAAACAACGCAATTATTTATGGTAAGCATGGTGGCCACATTCTGGCAGGACTGTATAAAACAGATGACAATACGGTTTTGATTGAGATTACGGACAACGGGACGGGGATTGGTGAAGATGCTATTCCGCGGATATTTGAAAGATTTTACAGAACAGAATCCGGTCGGCTCATCAACACAGCAGGATCCGGATTAGGGCTATCCATTTGCAAACATATTATTGAGGCACATAACCAGAGCATACATGCACGTAGTACAGTGGATGTGGGTACAACTGTTGGTTTTACTCTGGCATTAGCAAAACACATCTGAGACATACTGAATGGTCTCATAATTTTGGGATTATTGAAAAATGTGGATGCTGATTAATTAATGAAACTAAATTCTGATAAAACAAATTAACCCCGGAATTTCCGGGGTTGACTTGCGTAGGGTACTTTCAGGTTTCAGAGGATATTTGTTGATTATTCTTACAACCCCTGGTAAAAAATACAACTGAATTTCGGAGTTGCTTATCTACAATTCCAATTTAGTCCAGCCTTTCCACCATTCACCTTCAGGAGTACCTTCCTTTCCTGTCGCACCTTTGAAAGTAACAGGTTTGAATCCGCTTAAACGCTCTGAGGAAAAAGAAGCTTCTGAAAGCAGGGGAGAACCTTCCATTAGTGAGAAATCAGGATTAAGGTAGTTGAATGGATCTTTTATTTTGAGTGATTCATTATTGTCAATAATTGAGTTTCCGTTTGCTGACTCAAGAAACCAGGATTGGGCAGCCTCTTTGTCCCAACCTGTAGGTGCTGACGCACTTTTTGAATATTCCAAAGGCTTTTCTGCTCCAGCTATTACTGTGTTTTGGATTTGTAGATTTCCGGCCTGTATGTTCAGGTCAGTAGGAGTTCCTTTGCTTCCATCTATCAGGATTCCGGTTCCATATCCAGCTATCACAGAATTGAAAACAGAGAGGGAAGTATTTCTCCTTAATTGCATACCGGCCAGGTAGAGGGAGTTTCCTGTGTTGGATGAAGTAGCTCTGGGCCCTATGATGGTAATATTGCTGACTGTGCCGGAAGTTTGCGGGGTCAGGCTACTCCCATTTGCATCATTGTCACTCTCAAAGGATTCACTTTTTGAAATGTCAGCTTTGGAAGAGTCGCGCATGATGATAGCAAATTGTAAGGTACCACTCCATCCATTGTCAGTGTCAAAGTCATCATCGAGTGTACTGTTTATTACTACATATCTCAAATCTGCGTTTCCGCCAAAACACTCAATCCCATCATCATTTGCCTTATATACCTGTATGTGTTCAAGAGTAGTTCCTTTACCTACTCCGGCCAATGTAATACTGTTTAGTTCATTGTCAGGTAGATAAGCATATCCTGCATATTCCACTCTTAGGTAGCGCAGTACACCTGAGTTGTCCATAATATCGGATCCTCCGTAGAGCCCGAGTCCTTCTGCATTGTTTACTCCTCCCTCTACTGCTCCTTCTCCTTCTTTGCCATTAAAACTTGCATTGGTAGGTGCGTTCCCAAGTATGACTAGTCCGCCCCAATCACCACTTTGAGGATTCTGTTGATCTGAAGTAAAGACAATAGGCTTTTCTCTGGTACCGTCAGCAATAATTTTCGCCCCACGGGTGATAACTAATGTACCACGGGTTGTGGTTCCTTTTTCACCTTCTATCCTGGTGCCTGCTTCAATGGTTAATTCTGCACCGTTGACTACATAAACGATTCCGCGGAGTGTATAGGTATTTCCTGATTTTAATGTGAGGTCTGAGGAGATTTTTCCTACGAGAACCCTTTCGTTTTCGGATGGATTTGGATTAATGGGTGCGTCTTTTTCAATCTTGCGGCAGGAGGTAAATAATCCCATAGTTGCCAGCAGTAATAATAAGTACTTTTTCATAATTGTGGTTTTTGATAATAAATAGTTACGTTTGTTCATAAATGTTATATTACAATATTTTATAGTTGAATAATATACTGATATCAGTACCGTAGTTTCGGTTTATCACTAATGCATCTTTTTTGGAGAAGACCTTGTCTTTGTTCAGGTCATGATAGAATTTTGCAGGTTTATTAAACAGATCAGAAATGTTTAATGTAATTCTTCCTTTGTTTTTTAATAGTGTCTTTGATATCTGAAGGTCGAGTAATGGTCTCGGAGCTTCCCAGACAGCCGGTACTGCTTCATTGCCCACATAGAGGATTCTTCTTCCTGATTGATTGAACAATAGTGTGCCACTCCAGCCCTGGTTTGGTAATTCGTATTGCAGGCCGGCATTAACAAGATAGGGTGATTGCCCCTGCATAGGCCGGTTAAGGGACTTTGACTCAAAGAAAACTCTGTTGTACATGGTAGAAAAATTTCCGTGAACGGTCAGGTGTTTTATGGCAGGAATCATTGAAAGTTTTTTTCTGAATTCCAGTTCTACTCCGTAGGTCTTTGCGTATGTGGATTGGTTGTCAGGATAATTGAATGTACTGGATGACCCTGCACCTGATTGATTAAAAGCCATTTCAATAGGATTGTCGAAATACTTATAAAACAATGCAGCAGTAATTAACTCGCCTGAAGTAGGGTACCATTCATACCGAAGGTCCAGGTGCGAAATCCTTGTTCTGTCTAAATTGGGATTTCCTACCACCGTAGCCCCAAGCTCAAAGTCGTAAAATGCCATTCCGGTTAATTCTCTGAATTCAGGACGGACAATTGTCTGGGAACCGGCAATCCTGAGGTTGGTCTTTTTGTTAAGTTCAACTGTAATGTTCATTGCTGGCAGAAGGTCACCGATTGCACTGTGGGTATATCTCGGATCGTGTGGATTCTTACTACCGGTGATCTGGTCAAAATGTTCATACCTTACTCCCCATGCCAGTTCCAGTGTTTTACCAATTTTGTTTTCTATTTGCAGATAGGCTGCGTGCAGGATTGAATTGGCTTCGTAACGGTAATAGCTACCCGAAATCTCGTCAAACTGGAACCCATTCATCTGTTCAAAATGTTCAGCACGGAAAATAGAATCAGCTCCCAATTCTTTCAGTTCAGGATTATTATTTGGCATACTAATGGCAAAAGGCCTTGCATTATATAGCCTGTCTTTTATCTGAAACAGGTAGCCTGCCTTTATGATTTGCTTTTGATTGCCAATGATGATTTGTTTCTTCAGGTCTGCACCGGCATTATACAGGTAATCACTGAGGTTAGAATAAAGAATGCTCCCGGTTTTTTGAGAAAGGGTATTGGAAACCAAAGCCATCCATTTTTCCTGCCCGTTGCTGATAGACTTATTGTATTGCAGCCTTTGCTGACCGGGAATGTATTGATCAAGTATTCCGAAGCTTCCAAACCAATCCAGTTTAATACCTGCTTTGCTGAATTGATGTGAGCCGCTTAATTGTGAATTGCTTAATATGTTGCTTTTGAAACCGGATTCTGTCGCTTTTATTTCTTCTCCTGAAATAGAGTTCGCTTCATAATCTTTTCCTGTCCTGAGGGTGGTAAATATAGTGGTCTGTGAATTGAATAAGTTCCTGTATTTGAAATAGTGATTCTTGTTGAGCCGTATAGAAAATTCGCCCATTGCGCCTAACATTATGTTACTGGCATATTTGTGATTATCAAGATCAAACGATTTATCGGCTTTGTCATGATTGATATTGAAAAACCTGTTTTGAAAATGAAGGTCTTTCATGCTTCTATTGTAGTTAACAGACAGCAGTGCACCGATTTCCTTACCTACGAATACTCCGGAAAATCCTGCATTCCCTCTGAATGATTGCCCCATAGCAGATATGCCGTTTCTTTTGCTGACTCCCCAATTGCCGGATGCAACTTGCTTGCCCCAATTATTTTTCTCGGTCTTAGTGAGTAGGGCGAAGGCATTCTTTCCGGGGAAGTGTTCGGGCAATGATCTGCTGCCATCATCAAATCCCAGCCAATCCAGTTTCCCTTTTTTGGCTGAATACAATTGTTTGCCGATGGTCTCAGAATTTACAGAAGTGCCTATTTGTAGTTCAACGAAATCATCGGCAGGTATTGTTTTGGTATTAATCTGAACCAGACCTCCGGCCCATTCCCCGGGATACTGTGGCAGAAAGGTTTTATTAATTACAATGTTTTCAATGATTGACGAAGGGAAAAGATCATAAGAAAACGTCTTTCGGTCGGGTTCAGTGGATGATAATAAAATTCCGTTAAGCATTACCTGGTTATACCTGTCGCCCAATCCACGCACACTGAGATATTTGCCTTCCTGAATGGAGATTCCGGTTACACGCTTGAGCGCTTCACCCGTATTTTTATCCGGCGACTTGCTGATTGCTTCACCCGAAAGTACCTGTGAGATGGCAGAAGTATTTTTTTGAAACCGTATCATAGAGTTGATAGATCCGGTCTTTTTAGGTATAGTGATGGTAATATTATTCATCTTAAGTGTGGCAGAGTGGAGTACTATTTGCATGGTATCATTTCTACCGGATGCATTTATTTCTCCCTGTACATTTTTTTCTTTAAACCCGATTGCTGTGAGTGAAATATGATAGCTATGTCCGGGAATTTTAATTTTGAAAAAGCCCGAAGCATCTGTCATAGTGTGGGTTTGTGAGATTAATTCACTCACAGTAGCATGTGACACCGGAGTTCCGTCTGTGTCAGTGACTTTCCCTGTTAATACTGAAGTTTGAGAAAATGCGAGAGTTGGAATAAGGAATAATAAAACTGTTGTAAATACTTTTAAGTCCTTGCATATTTTCATTTTATGAATTTTGTGCAAAGGAAAAAAGGGAGTATTACCTCAATGTGAAGCCAATGTTACCAAATGGTTATCGAAACGGCCATTTTGATATTGACTTTAAACCTGAGTTCGGGATAAGAAAACCGTAATAATTGATGTTTTAAAAGAAGAAAAGTGGAATGATTTTTGCCTTGTAAATAGTTGAAAATCAATTTAATAAGTCAATTATGGGCACTCCACTTTTCAAAGACAAAGTTGCAGAAATTTTTGTAAATGTTGATGATTTTTGTATCCATTTTGAGGATGAATTTAAAAGGCACACTTTACCTCCTGCCACAGGTACTAAAACAAGGAAGAGAAAAACAACCTTATCCCACTCGGAAGTCATCAGCATTTTAATTGCTTTTCATAGTGGCCAGTTTAGGAATTTCAAGCATTTTTACTGCAACTATGTTTGTCTTCACTTGAGAGATTGCTTTCCCGATGTGGTTTCCTATAATCGTTTCATAGAATTAAGCCATCGGTGTGCAGTTCCATTTATGTTGTTTTTGCATTATTGCTGCCGGGGTGAATGTACCGGCATCAGTTTCATTGATTCAACCGTTTTGAGGGTATGCCATAATAAAAGAATTAAACGCAATAAAGTATTTAAGACAATGGCAAAGGTGGGAAAATCAACCGTGGGGTGGTTCTTTGGCTTTAAGCTGCACTTAATCATTAACGACAAGGGAGAAATTCTTTCTTTCTATCTCTCACAGGGCAATACAAGCGATAACAACGCCAGAATAATCACCCGTATGACCAAAGAAATATTTGGGAAAGTATTTGGAGACAAGGGATACATCAACAAAGCGTTAGCTGATTTATTGTTTGATGATGGCATACAACTTATTACTGCCGTAAGAAGAAATATGAAACAGAAAGCATTAAGCAACGAAGAAAAACTATTGTTGCGAAAGCGTTCTGTAATTGAAACAGTCAATGATGAACTGAAAAATATTTGCCAGGTAGAGCATACCAGGCATCGCAGTGTAGCAGGGTTTATTCTAAACATTCTTGGAGCCTTTGCTGCTTACTCGTTCTTCCCTAAAAAACCATCTATCAAAAAAGATATTGAAGAAACCAACCCTATACTCATCCAACGTCATAATCAACCCAAACTAATCGCAGCTTAACCCGAACTCAGGTTTTAAAGTAAAAGGCAGGGAAACTATTTATCCCTGCCTTAGGTTATATTTCTTTTTATATGTTTTGATTGCCGGGAATGTTATTTTCTACAATCTGAATGGGACGGTAATTTTCAGAGAGATATTTCTTCCCATATTATAGATACCAGAGCGACCTCTCGGATCATCCGGATAATTTTCAAAATATTTCAATCGGCTCATGTTGGATTGGTAGGCTACGTCAACCAGATTGGAAGCCAGAATAGAAACGGAAAAAGCTGTGGCATCTTTTTTATTGACAATACTTACCCCCATTCCGGCATTGAATAAAAAATAGCCGGGCGTAGGTGTCTCTGTTCCATTGGCAGAATATACTCTGTCTTGCCGGGAATACATGTTCATCTGTATGTTTGCAAATGCATCTTTGAATATCGCTAATTTCTTCAGGTTGGCTTTCAGTTCTGACGTCCAATGTAAAGGAGGAATGAAGGGAAGAAATTTTTCATCTTCTGGAATTTTTTCATTTTTATCACCAAGATTTCGGGCAAAGACAAAAGAAAGGGAATTTTCAAAGTGCAACCAATCCAGTGGATGCGGATGCAGATCCATCAGGAATTCGCCTCCCCACAACGATGCGCGTGATGCAGCAAACTGAAAAGTCTGGTACCCGGGTACAATGACAGAGTCTTCTCCGGACTGGCTGATCAGTTTGCGGTTGTAGATAAAATTTCGGATATGATTATTGAAAATACTTACGCTGAAGGTCAGATGTGGCGCATCATAAGACAGGCCGATATCTTCCTGGATATTCAGTTCCGGCTTAAAGTCGGTTTTCCCCAATTGATAAATTCTGGTTCCTGAATGAATTCCATTAGATGAAATTTCGGCAATATTGGGAGCACGAAACCCTCTTGCTATATTGGCTTTCAGACTAAGCCGATCATTGAACAGATAGGTGAACCCTGCGCTGCCACTCATTCCGGTAAAACTGCTTTTGAATTTCGGGAATAATAATGTAGCTCCGGTAGTGTCGTTACCAAACACAGGCTTCATTTCGCCATTATCTTCCAGCACATAAAGTTCCTGAGTATTTATAGTTCTTGAATCCCATCTTAATCCGCTCGCAATTGTCAGATTCTTGTGTGTCCATTTGCCAAATACAAACGGGCCGATATCCCATTGCTTGTAAGTCGGAATGAGAAACTCATGCCCCTTATCTGCTTTATTGGATTGAAAAAGTCCGTTCAGACCGGCAGTAAGGTTAAAATTTCCAAATTCTCTGAATAGGTATTTAAGATCATACGTCACAGTATTGAGATTGAGAAAAAGAGCCGGTTCATTGCTGTCTTCCGGTTCAAATTCTTTTCTGGTGCTTTTTTGAAATCCTATTTGGGTGGAGGCTCTGCCTGTACCCAGCGAAAAATTGCTGATGTTGTAAATTCTGAAATGTTTCACCTGCTGATGCTGATCAGAAATTGTATAGGAACGCAGGTCATGAGTAGTCGCCGGAACAAAAGTATCTTCTCCGATTTGTTTAAGAAATTTCCGGGAAGCGGAGTCTCTGTTGCCATCCGGTATTTCCTGCAAATCATTAAAAAATGAAATTCCCACTCTACTGTATCCCCACGATTTGTGTAAAGCTGTTTGTGCAAACAAAGCTGATTGCCTGAATCCTGTGTTGTAAACTCTGCCATCTATTGGATTTTGATAGTCCGCAGCCATTTTGTAACTGCCTGTAAGTCCGTAACTCCAATCGCTGCGATAACTTTGCAGTGTGGTAGTGCCCTCTATCAGATTATTGTTTGTCTGATAATCTACCCCAATGCTTCCGGACTGAGTGCCACGGGGGGGAGACGATTGTGGGAGAAAATTAATAACACCTGCTATAGCATCAGAACCATACATCAGACTTGCCGGTCCTTTAATAACCTCCACGCGGTTGATCGCATTTTCATCTATTTCTACTCCATGCTCATCGCCCCATTGCTGACCTTCCTGCCTGATCCCATCAAATAAAGTGAGTACACGATTGTACCCTAAACCTCTGATAAAGGGTTTCGATACGTTTGGGCCTGTGGACACAGCATTCACACCGGGCACCGCAGTCAGCGCATTGACAATATTGGTGCTCAGATTGCGACTCAAATCCTTTTGGGTAATTACCGTCACAGGTATCGGAAGCCTTTTAAGAGAAGTAGCCCGTGACACTCCTGTAATGACGATTTCTTTCTCCTCGGTAATACTGATTTGTAAATTAAAATCTGCTTTCAAATTTTGATAAAATGAGAGTTGCTTTGCAGAAGATTTATATCCTGAATAATTTACTTCTACAAGAAATTGACCTTCCGGAATATTTGCAATCAAATAATTTCCTGCAGTGTCTGCCACTGTACCTATTCTTAAATCAGGGATGAAGATGGTTGCACTTGGTAAAGCCTCGCCTTGTGTATTCATTATTTTTCCGGTGAGGGTAAATGTTTTTCCTTTTTTTTGAGCTGTAAGCATTGATGGGATCAACAGAATTAACAATGCTGCCAGCCAGCCTTTATATTTCATGAAATGGTTTTGTTTTAAGTTGGATCAGTTTTTATTAATGAATCAACTTAAAACCGGAGGTGCTCTGAGACTTTGAAAGTTGATATGGGCGGGGATAAATGACTCTTTAGCCGGATGAGGATACTCTATAAAATTTTGTTGAGTTTCTTCAGGAATTTCCACAAACCCAGGCAGGTAAGGAGCTGTAACCACATTGCTGTTGCAATGACAATTAGTCCCTTCCACTGTAAGCTGTGCGAGTGTGGAAGAACTGTTTGAAATATCTGCCTTCTTATCGGTATGATTGGCAAACAGCGTATGAAGCACATAGGTCGGTGTATTGCACAACACAAAGTTGGCCATCAAAAAGAGGGCAAGACATTTCCGTAAAGTGTTGTGAAACATATTTGCAAAATTAGTCAAATATGGATTCAGAAAAACCCTGGAAGGAATTTTAAGATTCCTCTGTGAAAACCCGCTTGAGAGCCAGCTTTCTTACTGGCGCTACAATGAGAGGGAATTTCTCAACAGTCACATTGCTTTGTTCCAATCCGAAACCACGTTCTTCTGTGAGACTAATGTGTTTAACCCAAAAATATACTTTCATGATAAGTTTTTCGAAGATGGGTAGTTCATTATCCTGCGAAAGAAATTTCTCCATGACAATAAACTGAAAATCTCCGGGAATAGAGTTTTTCTGCATATCAAAATGCCGGGCATTGATATTCAGTTCTTTGTTTGCAATCAGATCTTTGACGACTTTTTTAAACATCAGGCTGATGCGTTGTTCCCTTCTGAATCCCAGTCTTAATTCTATACGAATGATTTCATTTGGTATGATTGTATCCACCACATAATCTGCTGTATAAGGATCGTCTTGTGTATCTACATGCACGAACCAATAAATGTCAGCCCTTTTGGGTTTTTGGTTCAGGATACTGTAGATCACTTTATGTTCAATTTCTTTAGGATTGTCAGCGCTTGTCAGATACACCAGATGTGTTGAATATTTTGGAATGGTGGTATCGTTACTCAGCTCCTGTATGGCAGGCAGGTATTGATCCATTCTCACAAATTCGACATAGCGGTTTTTGATTTTCCTTGCCCTGTACCAGACATACATGACCGAAAAAAGAATACCACCTATGATGAGTGTTACAAATCCGCCATGCGGAAATTTGTCAAGGTTGGCAAATAAGAAGCTCAATTCAATACCCAAATAAATAAAGAGATACAAATAGATGAGAGGCTGCTTTGCCCGTTTGGTCACCAGATAATTTGCATATAAAATAGAAGTTGCCAACATACATAAAGTAATGGCAAGCCCATAAGCCGCTTCCATATTGGATGAGGTCTGAAAATAAAGTGTCACCGCTGTGCATCCTACAAACAACATCAGGTTAATCTGAGGGATAAACAACTGACCTCTTTCCACCGTGGGATAATTGATTTTCATTCTCGGCCAGAGATTTAATCGCATGCTTTCACTGATCAGGGTAAAGCTGCCACTGATTAGAGCCTGGCTTGCAATGATTGCCGCTATGGTAGCAATGATGATTCCAATAAGTCTGAACTCATCGGGCATCACACCGTAAAACGGATTAAAGCCATTGTCTATAATTTCTTTGGTAAATATTTTTCCGCTGTGATTGGAGAGCAGCCAGGCGCCTTGGCCGAGATAGTTGAGAATAAGTGCAGACTTTACAAATATCCAGGAGACTCTGATATTATTTCTTCCACAATGGCCAAGGTCACTGTATAAGGCCTCTGCTCCGGTAGTACAAAGGAAAACAGCGCCCAATATCCAGAATCCGTTTGGATACAAAACGAGCAGTTGAAAAGCGTAGTATGGATTGAATGCTTTAAATATATATAGTCCGTCAAACACATGAACCACACCCAATACTGCCAGCATCAGAAACCAGACAAGCATCACCGGCCCAAAGGTTTTTCCGATCGTGGCCGTACCAAATTGTTGGGTAAAGAAAATGGAAGCCAGAATGCCAACCACGATATAGACAATCGTACTATGCTCTATTCCGCTTAGAGAGGGAATTTGTTTTAACCCTTCAATGGCAGAGGTGATGGAGATGGACGGTGTGATCATCCCATCTGCAAGAATCGATGCACCTCCAATGATGGCCGGAAAGACCAACCACTTCTTTTGTCTCCTGACGAGGGCGTACAATGAAAAAATTCCACCCTCACCGTTGTTGTCTGCACGCAGAGTAAGTATTACGTATTTCACGGTAGTCTGGAGAGTCAATGTCCAGATAACGCAACTCACGGCTCCGATAATCAGTTCTCTGGAAATTACACGGTCGCGAATAATAGCATTCATCACGTAAAGGGGAGAGGTGCCAAGATCGCCGTAGATAATGCCAAGTGCAATTAGGAGTCCCACTCCTGTTAGCCTGTTGATGCTTTTACTCACATAACAATATTAAGTGGCAAAAATATAAAACGCATGGAAAATCAGAAACGTCATCTAAAAGAATCAATTATAGTGGCCAAATCAGAACTGCCAGGCTTCCATCCCCTGGCAGTTAAAAAACTATTAATCAAGAATAAAGGGTATTATCTGATTCCTTTCATCATCTTCAATAAACTTCCACTTAAGAGATAGAGTATCACAGCAGCTATACCTGTCATTACGATGAATACCATAAAGAAATCGTAAAGATTTTCAATCCGGAAGCCCAGGATGGAGGGGAATTCAGTTGGGCTCATTGCGCTTTCTCCTACTCCAGGAGGGATCAAAGCGCTTAATGTGCCTGCAAGTTTATTTGCGGCTGCATTTGCAAGAAACCAGGTACCCATCAGGAGAGATGAAAAACGGATCGGGCTTAATTTGGATACAAGTGACAAGCCTATCGGAGATAAGCAAAGTTCTCCCATCGTGTGAAGGACATATAATGCAATCAGCCACCACATGGCTACTTTGGCTGTGCTGTCAACCCCCTTTACTGCAAATGCAATTACTACATATCCCAGGCAAAGTAAGGTGAGGCCAATCGCCATTTTTAATGGAGACGCAGGCTCCAGGTGTCGTTTGCTGAGCCAGCCCCAAAGCCATGAAAATACCGGAGCAAGTACAATGATGGCCAATGGGTTTACTGATTGAAACCATGATGCGGGCATTGTCCAGCTAAAGAGATTTCTGTCTGTCTGCCTTTCTGCAAAAATGGTTAAGGATGCACCAGCCTGCTCAAATGCACTCCAGAAAAAGATCACAAAAAATACTAAAATAAAAATTACCCATATCCGGCTCCGTTCCTCTTTGGTAATACTTTTTTCTGAAAGTATAACCACCGGTACGATGATCATTGCACCATAAATCAGGTACCCAATCAGATCAAGATCTGATTTGAAAAGGGTCTTGAAATTCAAGAGAAAAAATATTAATGCAATGGAGCCGAGGATCATGGCAATACTTTTTCCATCTAATTTTTTCACCTGTAAACCAATGGGATGACCGTCTTCCTGATTCACCAATAATTTGTCTTTCAGTGAAACGAAAGTAATGACACCTAAAATCATGCCTATGCAGGCTGCAAGAAATCCCCATTTGTAATCTATATTTTCTGCGAGTGCTCCACAAACAAGAGGTGAGAAGAATGCTCCAAGATTGATACCCATGTAAAAAATGGTGAAAGCTGAATCTACCCTACGGTCACCTTTAGGATAGAGTTGTCCGACCATTGTACTGATGTTCGGCTTAAAAAATCCGTTGCCTACAATAAGAAATGTCAAACCTGCCCACATCATTGTCACACCTCCGCCCTGACCGTCAGCCATGCTTGCACTTAAAAACATCAGGAATTGCCCTATGGCCATGAGTACACCTCCGGAGATGATGCTCCTTCTGTTTCCAAGATAGCGGTCACTCAGATAACCTCCCAATAATGGTGTGAGATAAACCAGCCCTGTGTAGCTTCCATAAATTTCAGAAGAACGCTGGTCGCTGAAGATTAATTCTTTAATCATGAATAGCACAAAGATGGCGCGCATACCATAATAGCTGAAGCGCTCCCACATCTCCGTAAAAAAAAGCAGATACAATCCTTTGGGATGTCCGCTTGTAGATGTAACAGAATCTCCTGAGATGGGTCGGCCCATTGCGCCACCCGAAATCTCTTTCTGGATATTTGACATTAGCTTGGATTTGGTTTAATAATGAGGTATTTGTCGTGGGAAAGATAGAACAATTTAATTTTTTTGTGGATTTATATTAATAATTTTAGAATGGGTTGACCCAGGTTAAATTTTTGGCTATCATATCAGAATTATTTTCCGGGATTTAAAAACAGAATATTCCTGATCTTAAGTACAGGTGTGAATTCCGTGCCGTTTGACGCCTGGCTGTGAATTTCACGTACTACATCCATCCCCTTTATCACTCTTCCAAAGGCTGCATATCCGAGCCCGTCTTCATTGGCTCCGCCACCAAAGTCGTATGCAGGCTGGTCTCCCACACAAATAAAAAATTCAGTGCTTGCTGAGTTGGGTGTCGTTCTTGCCAGGGAAATAGTTCCGTCCAGATGTTTCAGCCCGGTTTTTTGGGTGGTTTCCAACGGTATTCCAGGTTGTTTTTGTAAAAATGCGGGATTCGATTTGTAAATTCCTCCCTGGATTAATTCAGATTTGAAGGCACTTGAAGGTTGATCTTCTTCCTTCAGCACTCTGTAAAAACTACTGTTTTTATAGACGCCGGATTCCACATATTTTAAAAATGCAGCGACTGTTTGTGGTGCTTTATCCGGATATAATTCCACATAAATATTTCCAAAGATGGTTTTGATTTCGACAGTAGGATGGGGGTAGTTCGTTTGATTACATCCTGAAAGGATAATGAGCGTAAGGATTATTGCAATTGCTTTCAGACAAACTAAATGAGATAGAATTCTGGTCATCATTCAAATTTCGGATATAAATCATTTCATTTATAAAACTATTTGAACATCTTTGTCCCTATAAGAAAAGCGCAAGATTATAAATACATGGAGCAGGTTATCCGTTCATCATCAGGTTTGCCAGAAGGCCAGATTGTTCCAAAGCAGTCTAAAGGGAAGATATTTTTTCCTCATTTGGATGGGCTTCGCTTCTTCAGTTTTGCTGCAGTGTTCTTTTTTCATGTTTGGCTTTTATATTTTGATAAGTACAAGATCGAAGGAACTACCGAAAAAGTATTAGCGTTTCTTTTTCAGAACGGAGAAGTTGGGGTGAATTTTTTCTTTGTACTCAGTGGCTTTCTGATTACCTATTTATTGATTGAAGAAAAAAGACTTACGGGGAGGATTCATGTCATAAATTTTTACATCCGGCGTATTCTCCGGATATGGCCGTTGTTTTATTTAGTAGTATTGTTTGGCATGATTGTATATCCGTATTTAAAAACGATGACGGGCGGTACAGAATTTCGGGTGATGCATCCATGGACTTATTTTGTTTTTCTAAACAATTTTGATTTTCTGAAACATGGAGCACCGGCAATGATCAGCATACTCTGGTCTGTTGCCATTGAAGAGCAGTTTTATCTTTGTTGGCCGTTGATTTTGCGGATAGTTCCTTTGCGGAAACTACCATGGGTATTTTTTATAATCATCATAGGCTCTCTTGTTTTCAGGGGATTTCATGTACATGACGAACGTGTGCTGCTGTTTCATACGTTTGCCGTAATAGGGGATATGGCCCTGGGTGGTTTATTGGCTTACCAGGTCATCTTTAATCACAGGTTTAGAGGGAGGGTAGAGCAGTTACCCAACTGGCTTATTGCTTTCTTCTATCTTTTGGCGCTGGTATTTTTATTTTTCAGAAAGGATATCTTTCAGGGAAGTATTGTCATATTTGAAAGGTTAGCCTTTGCATTGGTATTCGGAGCAATCATTCTGGAGCAGAATTTTTCAAAGCATTCTTTATGGAAATTGGGGAATTACGCAAATATCAGCCGTCTTGGAATCTATACTTATGGGCTTTATTGTTTGCATGTCTCGGCCATGACGATTACCGAAATGTTATTTGGATTGGTTGGACTTGATATGAAGAATCCATTAATTTTATTGCTATCAGGCACGGTATCATTTTTTGTAACAATTGGATTGGCCTGGTTGAGTTATCATTATTTTGAAAAACGATTCCTGAAGTTGAAAGACAAGTTTGCCTTTATTGTAAAGAAATAAATTCACTCTTCTTCCATCTCTAATATTTTTTCAAAAAGTTTTTCATAAAGCTCATTTTCTTTTTGAAGAGATTCATTCGTTTTTTTATAAAGCAATTCTATTTCTGAAAACTTCGCAGTATCTCCATACACTTCCGGAGTTGCAAGTTTTGATTCCAGTTCTGATTTTTGAGATTTGATCTTTTCTATTTTTTCTTCAAGCTGTTCAAACTGTTTCTTCAACTTTTGCAATTCTTTCTTCTTCTCCGAATCTCCCGAATGCCTTTCTGTTTTTTTGGGTTGAGCCTTTCTTTCCGGTTTTGCCGCTACCGGAGAATCTTTATTGACAGGATGATCTTTCTTCCATTGTTCCCACTCATCATACCCCCCGGAGAATTCTTTGATTTTATAATCCTGTATTTCCCAGATTTTGTTAGCTGTCTTATTGACAAAATATCTGTCATGACTTACCAGAATGTAGCTACCCTGATATTTTTGAAGTGCCTCTATCAGCAATTCTACCGAATGCATATCCAGGTGATTGGTAGGCTCATCGAGCAAGAGAAAGTTACCTTTGCCGGCAATAGTTTTGGCAAGCGCCACTCTTGCCTTTTCACCACCACTCAGTACTTTTATTTTCTTACTGGTATCATCACCGCTGAATAAAAAACAGCCTAGCAAATTGCGTAACTCCAATTCTGTTTTTCCGCTGCCACTGAATTCCAGTTCCTCCAGTACGGTATGTTCCAGATTCAGCGACTCCAATTGATGTTGTGCATAGAAAGATTGCCTGATGTTGTGACCTTCTATCCTTGTACCATCAAAGGGTTCGGTTCCGGCAATCATGCGCAATACGGTGGACTTCCCTTTTCCGTTGGCGCCAATGAGTGCAATTTTATCACCACGGTTTATTTCTGCAGATGTGTCTTTGACAATCTGTAACGCTCCGAATGATTTGGATGCGTGTTTCAACGTACATAAAATTTTACCGGGTGTTTTGTCTATGGCAAAGTTGATTCGCATATCGGGTCGCTCCAGTGTTGCACTTTCTATCCGGTCAAGTTTATCCAATCGCTTCATGATGCTTTGAGCCTGAGCTGCTTTGGATGCCTTTGCTTTAAATCGTTCTACAAATCTTTCCTGCTGCCTGATGTAATCCTGCTGGTTTTCATAAGCGCGTTGCTGTAGTTCCATTCGCATGGCCTTTTCTTCCAGGTAATAAGAATAGTTGCCTGTATAAAAATGCAATTCCTGCTGATAAAGTTCTACAATCTTAGTTACCATTCTATCCAGAAAGTACCTGTCGTGTGATACAATGACTACAGATCCCTTGTAGTGTTGCAGGTATTTTTCAAGCCATTCGATGCTGGGCAAGTCCAAGTGGTTGGTTGGTTCATCCAGGAGCAGAACGTCGGGTTGCATCAGAATCATTTTTGCCAGCAACACACGCATCCTCCATCCACCGCTGAATTCAGAATAGGGCCTTTGCAAATCCAGATTGCTGAATCCAAGCCCTTGCAGGACTTCTTCTGTTTTGTGGTGTACTTCATATCCTCCGGCTATTTCAAGGTCATGTAGTTTTTCAGCATATTCATGGGCAAGTGCTTCTTCGCCTGTTTTTTCAAGCTGGGCGCCCAATTCTGCGATTTCCTTTTCCAGTAAAATCACTTTTTCAAAAGCCTGAAGTGCGACCTGTAGAATGGAATCTGTGGTGTCAAAACTAAGCAGGTCCTGATGTAGAAAACCAATCGTTGTTTCCCTGCTTTTCTCAACAGATCCTTCTGAAGGATGATAATTGCCTGTAAATAATTTCAGGATGGTTGATTTCCCGGTGCCATTATACCCGATCAGGCCTATCCGTTCATTCGGCTGTATGTGCCAGGTGGCATTTCTAATGATGGTGCGTGCTCCAAATTCGAAGGTCACGTTCTGCAATCCCAATAACATGGCGGCAAAGATAGTTTTTTAGGAGGTTGTATTTGCCGTCATAAGAGGTGGTAAAATTATTTTTGGATTTCTGTTGTATTTTCCATCAAAAATATTCCAATCGTCGGAGATGGGCACATGTTAAATTTTTTTTTCCAATGAATTCAATTTCCACTTCCGAACCCTGGCGACCAGGATAGTAAATACGATAATACTGAAAAATGTATTTATAAATTCGAAACGCGGATAATAAGCGCTTCCCAAAATCAGAACAGGAAGAACAAATGTTGCAGTGATCATCAGGTACAATGGGAGTACATTATGCTTTGCCAGGACTTTAGCCATGACAAAATAGGTATAGATAGCAAAGGGGAGAAACAGAAATGCAATGAATGAAAATATTATTTTGCGGGTTTCGTAGTCAAATCCGAAATAATGAATCACATTGCTGAATATTAAATACGGGCGTAAGCCACGGATTGTGAAATCACTTGTGCTGATCGTCACTTTGGTGGCAACAGATAAGTCGACAAAAAACCTGAACTCACCGGCATAATACAGATTGTGGTACACAGGCAATAAGATGGTAAGAATGAAAATCACTGAGGCCCACCTCCATTTTCTGTTTTTATAAACGATCACAAAAAATATAAAGATGACTGCCAGCAACAGGTTTTGCCTGAAAAATGGAATGAGCGCAAGTAGGAATACCGGAAAAAGTATTTTTTTTCTCAGAAGTAACAAATAGCAAAAGCAGATGCCCAGAATTACTGTAAACCATTCTGACAAACCCATAAGAAGGTTCTTAATTGCATAAGGAGTTATCAATACCATTAAAATAAACAGACAAGTCTTAGCCTTTTTATCTTCAATAATTGTTTCGATCACTCTCAGCAAAAGATAGACACTGGTGATGTAAGAGGCTGTATATATCAGGGATACACCTCTGTATAAGTTGCCGAATATTAATAATTCTGCAAAAAGCAGGTATCTGTATCCCGGTTGGGTCACATAATATAATCCATAGTCTTTGTAGAAAAGTTGGTCGCCACCCCACAGTGTTTTGTGCGCAATCATATTTTTAGCGTAATAGTAGTACCGGGCAAAGTCGTCTCCTGCGATCGGGATATAGGTTTTATTAAAAATAGGGTAGAGTGGAATGATCTGAATAATATACAGCAACATTGTTTTCAGAAGCAATTCTCTATTGATGCCTGATGAATACCCGAAATAAACGAGGTATGCAACAGATATTGAAGGGGGAATAAATAATGCGATCAGAGGCTTCCCGAGATTGTATGGATATGATTCAAGATTAGTGAGCAACAATACAGAGCCAATAATACTTAAAACAGCAATCGAAAGATAGATTATAGCTTCCTGTCTGCTAAATCGTATTGGCCACGGGAAATTTTTCATGAAAGAAGATTGCAGCTAATTTAGTTAATTCGCTCAATCAACTGCAATCTATAACCGTTCTTGAAATTTTCAGTTATTGGTAAAACTGTAGCTCTCCCTCAAATTCTCTCTCTATAATTTTACCGTCAAACCAACTCCCAGAATCTGCTTAATCTGCAATGCCGGTGAATCATTGTTTGGTCCAAACAGTTTGATATCATCATCATACACCAGGTCAAGGCCAAAACTTGCAGACAATATTTTTGAAATCTGAAAGGTCATCATGTTGGTCATCATCACGTCGATGTTTTGGGGATTGTGCTTGTAGTTACTAAAAAGATCCAACCTTCCGTTGTAGGAAATATTCTGGCTGAGTTTTTTGATATAGGTAATGCTTCCAAATGCACCGATTTCATTCTTCACATGTTTGCCGGGTATTACGCCATAAGCGCCTTTGAGGCTAAGGCTGTCATCGGAAACGAAGACCCATCTGCTGGTGAGTGGCGAAATAAATATACTTAGTCCGTCAACCGGTTTGTAATCTATACCAAGGCTGAGTAATAAATATCCGGGAGCCATAAAGTTTGAAAGCAATTCTTTATCTCCGTCTTCATGATATTTATAACCTTTTGAAAATTGACTTTGAAAATTGGCAAGTACAGCAGCATTGACATGTTTTGATAGAGAGTAACCTAATTTAGTCGTTGCATCAATTCTGTCATCATTCTTCCGGGTACCCTGGCTGGTTGTACTTAAGATACCATAGTTAAAATTGGCGCTGTTGTCCCAGCTTAATTTGTCTTTCTTATATCGTGCATAGACTCCAAGATAACCGTTTAGAGAAAAGGAAAAATCATCTCCACCTGCAGCCCAGTTTTTTTGACTTCCCTGCCCGACATTCATAGTGAAAGTTCCACCCGTTGTCCATAATTTCCCACTATCAAGTTTGGGTAAATCTTTGGTGGTTGATAAGGATTTAAGGCCTGTGACCGTCTTGTCCTGAGCGGTTGAAAGTTTTGGTATGTTGGTCAGGATTATAATCAGGAATGCAGATAGCAATAATTGAATTTGGGTAAAAACAGTCTTCATAACTAAATTGAGTTCTTAAAAATTGCGCAAAACTAATGTCTATGTTTGAAGTAATGTATTATTTCAGGCTTTTTGGAGAATTTTTAATATGAATCATAATGGCCTACCCTAAATGGCTTTATTACAACTATCTGAGGTTTTAATGATATTCTACTGGTTTTACCCGGAAAAAATCATATGTATATCTGAAATGATATGAAAATATTTATGAAATATTCAGAGGATAAACTGGAGGATTTAAAACCGTTTTGAAGTACGGCTGGTAGTCAATTTATTTGATGACCAATTGGTTATGTGATTTAAGAATAAAATTGGATTCTTGTACGGAGTGAGAATGAATCACGCACATATCCACATTTGTTAAGAAAATTTACGAAGATGTTTATTGGATTCAGTTTTTTCTTCTATATTTGTCATGGTTTTTCATAGGATATTGGATTTTAAAACAGGGCTGGATTTTAATCCTGGCCCTTTTTTATTCCTTGTCTATTCTGAAATGGGTGAGGATAATTTCTGCCTTGTGTGGTCCGACAACTTTTTTCAATTCTTCTTCCTCCAGATTTTTGATTTTCTTAATTGATTTGAATTTTTTCAGAAGTTGCGTAGCAGTTTCAGTGCCTATCCCTTTGATCGATTCAAGTTCGTTGGTAAATGTGCCCCTGCTTCTTTGGTTTCTGTGGAAGGTGATTCCAAAGCGATGTACTTCATCCCTGATTCTTCTTATAAGTTTAAGGCTTTCGCTATCCCACGGCAGTTTGATAGATTCTTTATCCCCTGGAAAGAAAATTTCTTCTTCATTTTTTGCCAATCCGATCACGGTTGATTTTCCACTCATCCCCGTTTCTTTCAGGGCTTCTACCGCTGCATTCAGTTGCCCCTTGCCTCCATCAATAATAATAAGTTGAGGCAGAGGTTTTTTTTCTGCTAATAATTTACTGTATCGCCGGTTGACGATTTCTTTCATACTCGCGAAGTCGTTAATTCCTTCTACTGTTTTTATATTGAATCTGCGATATTCATTCTTATCTGGTTTGCCATTACTGAAATATACCATCGCTGCTACCGGAAAACTTCCCTGAAAATTCGAATTGTCAAAACATTCGATCTGCACAGGAAGTTCAGCCAATTGTAAATCTTTCTGTAACCCGGTCAATATCTTTTTAACCTCTCCCATCGATTTATCTTCAAGATGCAATGTCTTTTTTCGCTTCAATTCCTCCAGAAAATAATTGACATTTTTTTCAGATAGTTCGAGCAGTTTTTTCTTTTCTCCTCCTTTAGGAACCGTAATTGTAAAAGGAGCATTCTGTAAATCCATTTTCATGGGTACGACAACTTCTGTGGCTGTGCTGTTGAATTTATTTCTGAGTTCTATGATAGCCAGAAAAAGTATTTCCTCATCTGTTTCTTCTAACTTAGGTTCCAATGGAATTGTTTGCGTTTGCACAACTGTGCCATTTTGTACCATCAGATAATTTACATAGGCTATCCCTTTTTCACGAAGAATGGAAAACACATCTATATCTCCGGCAGATTTAGTAACCACCACAGAACGGGCCTGATAATTCTCCAGGCCTTGCAGTTTTTGTTTGATCTGCTCTGCTTTTTCATATTGCAGGTTATTGGCATAATACTGCATTTCTTCCTTGTATCTCTGAATTACAGGATTCAGGTTTCCACGCAGCATTTGTTTTACCTGCCTCAACCCTTCTGCATAGTCTTCCTTACTCTGCAATCCTTCACAAGGCCCCTTGCAATTGCCAAGATGATATTCAAGGCAAATTTTAAATTTCTTTCTGGCAATGTTCTGATCAGTGAGATTCAATTTGCAAGTGCGCAGCGGGATAAATTCTTTAATAAAATGAAGCAGATCGCGTACCTTACCTACGGATGTAAATGGCCCGATATATTCAGAGCCATCATTGATGCGTTTACGTGTCAGGAAAATTCTTGGAAATGGTTCATTTTTGATAACAATGTAAGGGTAGGTTTTGTCATCCTTCAGATTGATATTAAATTTTGGCTGATGTTCTTTGATCAGCGCATTCTCCAGGAGGAAAGCATCTTTTTCCGAATTGACAATGGTAAATTCAATGTGATCAATTCGCTTTACTAATTCATGTGTCTTATATCCTGTGAAGGTCTTGGTAAAATAGGAGCTGACACGTTTGCGGATATTCTTGGCCTTTCCGACGTAGATCAGATGATTATTTTCATCGAAGTATTTGTATATCCCCGGCTGATTGGGTAAGGTATTTAATATGGTATGAAACTGTTCTTTGGTCATTGCATAAAATCAGGAATTTACTATTCATTAAAATTCCATTTTATTTTCACTTCCTTCACTTTGTCTCCGGCTATTGAGCGGATGGAAAACCATGCATCCGACTTCCAGGTAAGTTGACGCGTCGTGTCTGCATCATCTTTTACCAGGTAAACACGTTGTACCTTGTTATTAATTGTATCTACGTACACGTTGATTTCTGCAAGATTCATTCCTGCCGGCAATTTGCTTTTGGGTGTGTAAGTAAATGTGTAGGATCCGATGGTTCTGTCTAAGAATGAATTGCCTGTAAAGTAAAGATTCAGGTTGGCAGAATCGATCTGTGGTTTAAGAAATGGAGCCGCTTCCTGTCTGACTTCTTCTCTTTTGATCCATACTGAATCTGTTTTGCTACCGTCTGAAATAATCTTCACAGGAGTCACTTCCATTTTTTCCAATGCATCAATCTGGCCCAGGAGGTAGTCAGTCACCGGAAAAACTGCAAGTGGTTTTGTAGTTGAATCTTTATAAACTATCTGATCATGTTCTTTTTCCTTCTTTGATTGTTTACAGGAAAAAATGAAAATCAACAGAGCTATTGCTGTCAGGTATCTGTATTGCATTTGCAAATTTACATCTATTCAGTCTCAGGATAATAATGCAACAATTTTACCGAAAAATATTTAACCGTGATTTTGCAGTGAATACCGCAATATGACATTGGTGAGTAATCAGAAGGTAACGTGTCTGCGGACAAGATAACAAAGTGTTTGGAAAGCAATATTTATATTCTAAGGATGTTTATTATCCTTTTTCCGCCAACTGTAAGAATCGGAGGTTGCTACTTTTTTTATGAATTCTTATTATTGAATTATTCAATGTTTTTTGACATATTTGCGATTGATAAAGATTTTGATGAGATTTTATTTTGTTTTATTTCTTGTTTTATTTGCTTTTGAGAGTGTAGATGCACAGCAATCCTATTATTATATAGTTGGAAAGGTTACAGACCACAGTACAGGGCTACCCATGCAGTATGCTTCTATAGCTGCTCAGAATACTACCATTGGAACAGTGACCGACTCTGCAGGCAACTTCAGAATACGATTGCCGGAAGGCGGTTATACTTTGACGGTATCCTTCACGGGGTTTGTGCCGCAGGATATCCGGGTAAACGGGGCTTCAGCAAAAGAGGCATTGAATGTCGATCTTGAGCCTGAAACAAAGTCACTGGAAGAGGTATCTATAGTTTTTGATCCGGAAGTCAAGGACGGATGGGAAAGGTATGGCCAGTTTTTTATTGAAAACTTCATCGGACAAACCAATTATTCCAAGGCATGTATTATCCGCAATCCCTCAGCTCTGCATTTTTATTTTTATAAAAAGAGAAATACACTGAAGGTAATAGCCAGAGAGCCGATCATAGTGGATAATTTTGCATTGGGATATACTCTAAAATTCAGCATCGATTCATTTATCAATAATTACACGACACGGACATGCTTTTTTGTAGGCTACCCCATGTTTGAAGAAATGCAGGGTACAAATGAGCAAAAGAATATTTGGCTGAAAAACAGAAACGGAATTTATTATGGTTCACTCCTTCACTTTATGCGCGCGCTCTATCAGAAAAGACTGGCACAGGAAGGTTTCGAATTGAAATTTGTGTTCAAGACTTCGTCGGAAGAAATTCCTGTGGCAGTCAAAGATCCTTATGGTGCTCTGAGATTCTCAACAGATACCACAGGCGTGGTAGAAATTCAGCCCAAACCAAATGAGGTGGCAGTGATCTATCACAATGAAAGGCCGGAGGTTGCTTATTTAATGATGGAGCCAAATGCCAATAAAACATTTCAGATATCAACATTGGTTTTCGATGAAGAGCCAACCTTTGTCGAAAAGAATGGTTATTATTACCCGCAGGAAGATGTAATTACCAATGGGTATTTGGGTTTCAAAAAAATCGGTGATATGCTTCCTTATGATTATGAGCCGCTAAAAACCCGGTAAACTATAATGACTTTATCTTTTCCCATATCTCAGGCAATCGCTTGATGAAAACAAGTTCCTTGCGTTTATTAAAAAACTCCTGAATGGGTGTACCCCAGTAGGTCTTATTGCCTTCAATACTGTTTGTTACTCCGGCTTGTCCCATCACTATAGCATTGTCTCCGATATGAATCGTCTTGTTGACACCTACCTGTCCCCAAAGAATAACTCCATCACCTAAAATGGTGCCGCCTGCGATTCCTACCTGTGCTGCAATTAAACAGTTTTTTCCGGTTATTACATCGTGCCCTATGTGAACAAGATTGTCTATGCGCGTTCCTTTTCCGATTCTTGTCACGTCACTTACGCCGCGGTCAATCGTACAATTGGCCCCGATCTCTACATTAGATTCAATCCGTACCTCACCGCATGAAAGCATTTTCTTGTACCATACTTCTCTGTTCTTTTTACTGTTGAAATAAAATGCATCGCTGCCTATGACAGTCCCTGAATGTATTTCTACGTTATCACCAATGACTGCATGATCATAAATAGAAACATTAGGATGTATGATGGAATGCTTTCCGATCGTCACGTGGTTCCCAATAAATACATTGGGCATAATTACTGCCGTCTCGTCGATTTGTGTGTGATCGCCGGTCATACTGCCGGATGGGGTAAAGGGCCGGAAATGTTTTACTATCTTTAAATAGGCTTCAAAAGGATCTGAAGTAATCAATAAAGTTTTTCCTTCCGGAGCCGGCACCTCTTTGTTGATGATAATGAAAGATGCATTACTCTGAATACAGATATCATAATATTTGGGATGATCTACAAAAACAATATCACCTTTCCTCACTCTGTGTATCTCATTAATACCTGAGGCAAATACATTGACATTACCGGCAATTTGTGCATCAATAAATTCTGCAATCCATTGTGCAGAGACAGGAGATGGAAAGTTCATGATATTTTTTTTCAAAGATACTATTCAGAAAAATGTGTGTATGAGAGTTTGGATTTCAGACAATATCAGAATAAGAACCGGCGTTCTTGCTTGCAGTTGATCGATATATTTTTTTCTGAAAGAAATCAAAAATTGATTTGCCTTATCCACATGGCAAATAAAAATGTTGATAAAAAAAAGAATAATTTTTTTCTGTTTAGTAAAAAATATATTTAATATTGTGTAGGGAAATTTTGTTCCCGTTCTTACTAACCCATCCATATAACAAGGCCCGTTAAAAAAAAGCGGGCTTTATTATTTTTGCGGGTAATTATTTATCAACTTTCTCCGGCAATTGAATCGATACTTTTTTATCTACAAACCTTATCAGGTTCTTTCGCAATTCACGAATGAAGGCAATAAAAAATGTCTCAAAGATTTTTTTGATGTGCCTTCAAACGTGTATCCGGTCGGGCGTTTGGACTATGATAGTGAAGGATTGCTTATACTCACTGACGACAAAAAGTTAAATCACCTCCTGCTTAATCCTGAGAGAGGGCATCGTAGAGAATATCTGGTGCAGGTAGAGGGTGTGCCGGGCAAAAAGCAAGTGGAGTTACTAATGCAGGGTGTCGTAATTCGCGTAAACGAGAAAGTTTACAAGACGAAACCCTGTGAGGTATTTTTAGTAAATGAAGAATTAAACCTGCCGGAGAGATTCCCACCCATCCGGTTCAGGAAGTCGGTGCCGGACAGTTGGTTGAAGATTCTTTTGAAGGAAGGAAAAAACAGGCAGGTCAGAAAAATGACAGCTGCGGTAGGTTTACCTACCTTGAGATTGATACGTTGGAAAATAGAATCTTTATCGGTAGAAAATATGTCTCCGGGAGATTTAATAGAAATCACAAAGAAAGATTTGTATAACTTGCTCGGGTTAAAATAAGAATCAATGATCAAATCAATGACAGGCTTTGGCAGGGGAGAGGGTGCTGTAAAAGATCGTACGTACATTGTCGATATCAAATCGCTCAATGGAAAACAGTTGGATATTAATCTTAAAATCCCACCATTGTTAAAGCCTTACGAATTTGAAATCAGGACTATGCTCCAGGATGCATTGATCCGAGGTTCGGTGGAGTGTTTTATTTCATTGAAGCAAAACGGCAGTATGAAGCCGGTAGTCATTAACACAGAATTAATCAGAAGTTATTATGCGCAGATGAAAGATGTAGCTGCCGATCTGGATACCGATACACAGGGAGTGCTTGCTGCGTTGTTACGTTTGCCGGAAGTTGTATCTCCTTCCACCGAGGTAGCTGATGAAGAAGAATGGACAGCTCTTAAAGAAATTATCAAGAAAGCCATCACGGCCATTGACGATCACAGAATGGATGAAGGGAAAGTGCTGCAGAAAGAATTGGAGAACCGGGTATTGAATATTCAAAAGTTGGAAAAGGAAGTGGAGAAGTTAGAACCCATACGCAAAGAACGGATTAAAGAGGATCTGCATAAGCAAATAGAAGAAAGTACCGGGAAGGAAAATCTGGACGCCAACCGCCTCGAGCAGGAAATTATTTACTACATAGAAAAGATTGATATCCGGGAAGAGCAGGTAAGGTTAGGGAATCATTGCAATTACTTCCTGGAGATTCTCAGAAACAATGAATGTTCCAATGGAAAAAAATTGTCTTTTGTATTGCAGGAAATGGGCAGGGAGATTAATACCACCGGATCCAAAGCGTATGATGCCGACATTCAGAAATGTGTGGTTCATATGAAAGATGAACTGGAAAAAGCCAAAGAGCAAACATTTAATGTTTTATAAACTGACTTCATGTTGAAAAGGTTATTCCATATTGCGGGTATCGTTCTGCTGATCGTAACTACAGGGTGTATTCAAATGAATCTGTATGAAAAACAAGTACCCATTCCTTCTCAAAAATGGTCGAATCAATATTCACCGGAATTTAAATTCCTAATCAGGGATACGTCTTCAAGATTCAGAATTTTTGTAGTAATCCGTCATACCGACCTTTATCAGTACAATAACCTTTGGGTACGGATTGGGCTGAAAGAACCGGGCATAGATTCGGTAAGGCATCAGAATCTGAATCTTCAGCTGGCCGATAACCAAAAATGGTTTGGTACGGGCGTGGATGATATTTATGAGGTACGGACGTTGATCAATCCTTCCGCTTATTTTAAGTCTCCCGGTGAATATACTTTTACTATTTCGCAGATCATGCGGATAAATCCATTGCCTTATATTCTCGATGTGGGTATCCGGATTGAAAAAATTGATTAATCCAGGAATGATATGGACTACCGCAATATCAAGTATGGGTTTGGAAAGAGGCGGGTCAATCTGATATATCTTTTTTATTGGTTGATGCTAACCTATATTCTGGCTGCTTTAGTCTTTTGGTTTATCGCACTCGATTCCCAGAATGAACAAATCACACATTTTAAAGAATTGGTACTCGATAAAGCGGATCCTGGCTATCAGTCTCAGTTAAATAAGATAAAGGATGAAGAGAAGCGAAAAACATTTCAATATATCGGAGAGGGGCTTACTTTCTTCTTGTTGATCATTGCGGGAGCGGTTGTGGTTTTCAGAATGTTGAGAAAACAATTAAGACTTTCACGTCAGCAAAAGGATTTTATGACGGCTATTACCCATGAACTTAAAACACCTATTGCCGTTCTTAAACTGAATCTGGAAACGATTCAAAAGCGGCAACTTGATCCGGCTTTACAATCAAGATTACTGACGGCATCCCTTTCTGAAACAGACCGTTTGAATGCCCTGTGCAGCAATATGCTGCTTCTCAATGAAATGGATGCATTGGGATATGCCTCTGCCAATGAAGATTTGCTCGTCAATGATATTATTTCGGATTGTATTACTGATCATAAATCAAGACACCCTGATAGGAATTTTATTGTAAATACAGAAGCAGACTTGCACATCGATGGTGATCGGATGTTGTTGCGACTTGCGTTAAACAATCTGCTTGACAATGCCATTAAATATTCACCGAAGAATACTCCGGTAGCAGTACATGCTTTCAGACAACAAAATAATATACTGGTGAAAGTGATCGATGAAGGAGAGGGGATTTCTATAAAAGATGCCCACCTGATTTTTGAAAAATTTTACCGGGGGGCCGGAATGCAGGCAAAGGGTACCGGCCTCGGATTGTATGTAACCAGACAGATAATTAATCTGAGCAGGGGGGCATTGAATGTCGAACCCAATCATCCGAAAGGAAGTATTTTTACAATTAGCTTTGCAACCTAAAGGTTATTAAGATGATTAATCAACAGGAGGTTTCTGTATTGTTGGTAGAAGATGAAGAAAATCTGCAAAATGCACTCAGGTTAAATTTTGAACTGGAAGGCTATTCGGTCACCTCTGCATATACCGGCCCGGAAGCATTAAGCGCCATTCGCAATGAACATTTTGATGTGATCGTGCTCGATGTCATGCTTCCCGAGATGGATGGCATCACTGTTTGTGAAAACATCCGGCTGACCAATCACGATATACCGATTCTTATCTTAAGTGCAAAAAATCAAAGTGCAGACAGGGTACTTGGGCTTCTGAAAGGGGCAGACGATTACCTTACCAAGCCATTTAACCTGGAAGAATTGCTGTTGCGTGTAAAGAACCTGATTAACAAAGGCAAGCGGATTGCAGAAAGGAAACCGGTACCTCAGGAGTATTTGTTTGGAGATAACAGCATTAACTTTAGCACCCTGGAAGGTACAGCGTACTCAGGCAAAAAAATTACATTGACCAAGAAGGAAGCCATGCTTCTGAAGCTGCTGATAGAAAATAAGAATGAAGTAGTAACCCGTGAAAAAATTCTTCAGGCCGTTTGGGGGTATAATGTTTATCCGACTACCCGCACCATCGACAATTTTATTCTCAATTTCAGGAAATATTTTGAAAAAGATTCAAAACATCCCCGATACTTTCACTCCGTCCGGGGTGTGGGATATAAGTTTACTGAGACAGAATAACTTTATCTGTCAGCCGCTGATAAAGCATTTCATATTGCGGTACGATATTCTCAATGTCAAATTTCTGTGCTTGCTGTAAAGCATTCTTCTTCATCGTATTTAATAGAGTATTGCTTCCAAGAATTTTTAATGCATTTGCCGACATCTCACGTACATTTCCAATATCGCTGAGATATCCGGTGACGCCATTGATATTGATTTCGGGCAGTCCACCCGCATTTGTACTGATTACAGGTACCTGCGAAGCCATAGCTTCCAGCGCTACCAGACCGAAAGACTCATATTCACTGGGCAATAAGAAAATATCTGTGATGGCGAGGATATCTTCCATCTCTTCCTGTCTTCCCAAAAATCTTACATGGCCGCATAAGTCCTGGTGCCTGCACATTTCTTCAATGCGCGACCGCTCAGGCCCGTCACCAACCAAAAGTAATTTTGCAGGAATGTGCTGAATTACTCCTTTGAATATTTCAATGACATCATCCACCCTTTTTATGGGCCGGAAGTTGGAAGCGTGTGTCAATATTTTTTCCCCGTTTGGAGCAATCACCTGACGAAAGGGAGTGAGCGGCTTTTTGTTAAATCGCTTTATGTCAACAAAATTGTATATCACCTCTATCTCTTTCTGTATGTCAAAGTTGCTATAGGTTTCGTCACGAAGATTCTTTGATACGGCTGTGATGGCTGAACTTTCATTGATTGAGAATGTTACTACAGGAGAGTAGGTTTTGTCGCGCCCCACCAGCGTGATATCGGTGCCATGCAGTGTGGTCACCACCGGGATGTCGATTCCTTGTCTTGCCACAATTTGCCGGGCCATATAAGCGGCAGATGCATGTGGGATCGCATAGTGTACATGAAGCAGATCCAGTTTGTTGTTAATAATGACGTCCACCATCGTACTGCCAAGTGCTGTTTCGTAGGGAGGAAAGTCAAACAAGGGATAGGTAGGCACTCTTACCTCATGATAAAAAATGTTGGTATGAAATCCTCCAAGCCTTACCGGTTGCTGGTAGGTAATGAAATGAATGTTGTGCCCTTTTTCTGACAATGCTTTACCCAGTTCTGTTGCCAATACCCCACTTCCTCCAAATGTTGGGTAACAGACAATACCAATATTCATATCCTGAAATTTTAAGTATTCACTATTAAATTATAGTGCAATTTACAATTATGCAGGATGGAAATAAAACCTGAAATAGCGAATTCAGGTTAAATTTTCAGGATATTGTATTAGTAACCGTGGTTCATCAGAGCATAGTATTTTATTTTTTTTATGAAAATTAATTGAATGAATCAGGATAGAATTGTCAATTATTAATTTTCTTTGGCGCACTTAATAAAATATGCATGGAGCATCTGTTCACCGCGGATAGTATTATTAGTTTTGTCATCCTTGTTATTCTCGAAGTAATCCTGGGAGTAGACAATGTCATCTTTGTAAGCCTGATCATCAATCGCCTACCAAAAGTAAAGCATAAGAAGGCACGATTGTTTTGGGTGATAAGTGGCTCAATCGTCAGAAGTATTCTTCTGTTTGCTTTGAGTTGGCTGCTTGCGCAAAAGGGAAAGGCAATATTTACAGTCTATGGGAAAGGGTTTGATCTGGCAAGCCTGGTCATGTTGGCGGGTGGTGTCTTTCTGATTTATAAATCAGTGCGAGAGATCCATCACAAATTGGAAGGTGAGGATCCGCATGCTGCCAGAGAGAAAAAGAAAGCCTTTTCATTTACGGCTGCAGTAACTCAGATTATGATTATAGACATGGTATTTTCATTTGATAGTGTGATCACCGCAGGAGGTACTGCGAAACATCTGGAAATTATGATTGCTGCTGTAATTATTGCTATGGTCATGATGTTTTTGTTCAGCCCTTTTATTGCCCGGTTTATTGAAAAGCATCCAACCTTCAAAATGCTTGCCCTCTCGTTTTTGGTAATGATCGGATTAAGCCTTGTCATTGAAGGGTGGAATCACGAAGCAGCCGAAAACCTCCATCTCAAAAATTATATTTATTTCGGAATGGCCTTTTCCTTTGTGGTGGAAATATTGAATATGCTTATGCTCCGAAAGATTCAAAATAAACGAGTAGTAGAACTGGATGGGCCTAAAATGCCATCAGATGATGAAAAATAATTTTATTCTGCAATTTTATTCCGCAACCTGTTTACAATCTTTCTGACCAGTGAAGGGCCGCTGTAAATAAATCCTGTGAAGACCTGTATCAGCGTAGCACCCGCTTTGAATCTCTGTTGTGCGTCGCCGGCATTCATAATTCCACCACTTCCGATCACAGGGATCTTATGTTGGGTTTTTTCTACAATGTATTTCAATAGTTCATTGCTTCTGCCTGACAAAGGCGCACCGCTTAATCCTCCTGCTCCGATGTTTTCAATGCGTTTCTTTTCTGTGATGCATCCCTCTCTTGAAATCGTTGTATTATTAATCACCAATCCATCCAACTTAATTTCCATAATGAGATCCAGGATATCATTCAGATCATTTTGATTCAGATCAGGAGCTATTTTTAAGAAAATTGGTTTCAGTATATTTCGTGTTTGTCTTAAGGAAATAAGATGTTTCAGAATTTTCCCGAGTGCATCTTTTTGTTGTAGATCCCGGAGACCCGGCGTGTTGGGCGAACTGACATTTACCACAAAATAATCCACGACATCGGCAAGTTTCAGAAAACAGATTTCATAGTCCTTCCAGGCATTTTCATTGGATGTGATTTTGTTCTTACCCAGGTTTCCTCCGATAATAATTCGCTCGCTGTTTGATTTTCTGAATTGCCTGAGCCGTTCGGCTATAACCTCAACCCCATCATTGTTAAAACCCATTCTGTTAATCAGAGCCTTGTCTTTGGGCAAACGGAAAAGTCTTGGTTTGTCATTCCCTTTCTGAGGCTGGGGTGTTACTGTGCCCACTTCAATGAATCCGAACCCTAAAAGAGAAAGCTCATGAAGGTATTTTGCATTTTTATCAAAGCCGGCTGCCAACCCCACCGGGTTTTTGAAAGTCAGCCCAAAGGCATTCACCTGCATGCCTTCGGAAGAAAACAGACTTCGGAAGGCAGGCCTGATAAATGGAATTTTACACAATACCTTCAGCATTCCCATGGTGAAATGATGCACATTCTCAGCATCAAACAAAAAGAGAATCCTTCGCAACAGAGAATAAAACATGCAGCGAAGATAGTTTCAGAATGATTCAAATCAGTGTGTTCTATACCTCCGGCGTAACAATTTATTTTTAGGAATGTATTGGTTATAATGCAAATTAAGCTGATGATCTATCTGTTTAGCTATGATGAATCAGGAAGGCTGATACTGAGAAGAATCCAGAAATGTATCGGGAAAATAGGAGAGAGGAGAAGTGTTCGTTTTAGAACTCTAACAAAACTTTTCTTAAAAAAAATTTTGAAATTCAAAAATTGCATACAATATTTGCAGCCAGTTCTTTACAATCCACTTATCAAGAAAGGCAGAGGGATATGGCCCGATGAAGCCTTAGCAACCCGATATACTTCCTCGAAGAAGTATTCAACGGTGCTAACTCCATCTCTACAGTAATGTAGGGACAGATAAGACAGATTAAGGTTACAAATGTCAATACTGTTGCCATAAGGCACATGAAAATATGTACTCACCTGATTCTGTCGGGTGAGTTTTTTTTGTCCTTAAGGTATATTCCGGACAGTCTGTAATTTTTTTTGAAAGTGGTTTTGAGAGGATAAAAAAATCATTTTTTAAAAAATTTAAAACAGAAAGACAAATGAGTAACGTAACATCGCTTTTGCACAGCATTCCATCTGATCCTTTAACCGGCGCTATTTCAGTGCCTATTTATCAAACATCTACTTTTGTTCAGGAAGCTCCTGGCGTCAACAAGGGATTTGACTATTCCCGTACCAACAACCCTACAAGGGCTACACTCGAAAAATTAATTGCCGGGCTTGAAAACGGTAGCACAGGAGTTGCATTTGCCAGCGGACTCGCAGCTATAGATTCCGTAGTGAAATTATTAAAATCGGGAGATGAAATATTAGCTGTTGATGATATTTATGGTGGTGCTTTCAGACTGTTTACCCATATCTATGCAAAGTTTGGTGTGAAAGTAAATTATGTGGATACAACAAGAGTGGAAAATGTGGTAGAGGCTTTTACACCTGCTACTAAATTGGTGTGGATAGAAACGCCTACGAATCCTACTCTAAAAATTTCAGATATCGCAGCCATTGCTGCAGTTACCCATGCAAACAATGCACTCTTGTGTGTGGACAATACTTTTGCTTCTCCCGCTTTGCAAACTCCTTTGAATATTGGTGCTGACATCGTAGTACACAGCGCTACAAAATACCTGGGTGGTCACAGCGATCTGATTGCCGGTGTAGTGGTTACCAAAACTGTTGAACTTGGTGAAAAAATTAAATTCATACAGAATGCCAGCGGAGCAATTCTCGGACCTTTCGACAGTTGGTTGGTAATACGTGGATTGGAAACACTTCATCTGAGAGTAAAACAACACAGCGCCAACGCATTGAAAGTGGCCCAATTCCTTGAAGGCCATCCTTCAGTAAAAAAAGTTTACTACCCCGGATTGGAGTCGCATGTTAATCATGACATCGCCGAAAAACAATCCAAAGCTTTCGGTGGTGTGGTGTCCTTTGTGCTTGAAGAGGATACTTTGGATGCTGCCAAAGATTTTGTTACCAGTACCAGATATTTCAAACTGGCAGAAAGCCTGGGTGGAGTAAAAAGTTTGTTGTGCCATCCGGCAGAAATGACTCATAAATCCATTCCGGCTGAAATCAGAAGAGCGTCCGGAGTGAGTGATGGACTTATCCGTCTTTCTGTAGGATTGGAAGATGCGGAAGATCTGGTGGCAGACCTGGAACAGGCATTTGAAAAGATATCTTCTCTTAAAAAAGAAAATGCTGCATTGGCAGTCTAAATAAATAAAAATGAATAACGATAAGAAATTAGTATTAGGATTTTTTGGATTCGGCGTAGTAGGTGAGGGTGTGTATAATGTGATAGGGCAGACACCTTCTCTTCGGGCGACAATCAAGAAAGTCTGTATAAAGAATCCTGATAAACCGAGAAATGCACCTTCCCATTTATTTACTACTCACGCAGATGAGTTATTGAATGATCCGGAAATCAATATCATTGTAGAGATGATTGACGATGCAGATGCTGCATTCAGGATAGTGTCAACTGCGATGAAAAATGGTAAGCATGTAGTGAGTGCCAGTAAAAAAATGATTGCAGAGCATCTGGCCGATTTGCTGATTTTACAAAAAGAACATCACGTTTCTATGCTTTACGAAGCGGCATGTTGTGCATCCATCCCTGTGATTCGAAATCTGGAAGAATATTATGACAATGATTTGTTGTATTCTATCAGTGCAGTGGTGAATGGCTCAACCAATTATATTTTGTCGAGAATATTTGAGGATAAGCTGTCATTCAAGGATGCTTTGTTGCAGGCACAGCAATTGGGTTTTGCAGAGAGTAATCCGGTTTTGGATGTGGAGGGGTATGATGCATTAAACAAATGGAAGTTTTTGCTGACTCATGCGTATGGTATTTTGCCGGAAGAAAATGAACTCGTATTTACCGGTATTCAGAATATCTCTGACCAGGATGCTGAGGTGGCGGCCAAAAAGGATTGCGTGATCCGATTGACAGCTCATGCCAAGAAACTGAAGAATGGTAAAGTGGCTGCATTCGTATTGCCAAAGTTTGTAAAACATGATGATCTGCTTGCCTTTATCCGGAATGAATTTAATGGAGTGGTTGTGGAAAGTTCATTTGCCGATAAGCAATTCTTTTATGGGAAAGGAGCCGGAAGTTATCCCACTGCTTCTGCAGTATTGAGCGACATTTCAGCACTTCGTTATGATTATAAGTATGAGTATAAGAAATTGTATCATCATCAACCCGGAGAACTCACAAATGATTTTTTTGTGAAAGTGTATGTTGGTTTTACCGACTGGCAATATGTGGATCGTGATGAATTTGAAAGCATTGAAGAGTGGCATTCTAACGATAAAGTAAACTATCTTATAGGAATCATTCATTTTGATAAGTTGGTACAATCCGATTGGTGGAAACAAAATGGCGTCAGTCTGGTATTGACTGCCGATCCTGTAATTGAATCACTCGATGTGGTTCGTTTAAAAAAGAGAAGTCTGGAATTAGCCGGTTATCCCGGATAATCATCCTGCCCAACTTTCACGGTCGAGGCTTCTGTATTGGATGGCCTCGGCCAGATGTTCGGGTTTGATGTCTTCGCTTTTGGCCAGGTCTGCAATTGTGCGACTTACTTTCAAAATCCGGTCGTAAGCTCTCGCTGAAAGACTTAATTTTTCCATTGCCGATTTCAGCAGATTGGTACCTGCCTGGGATATCACACAAATCTCCTTTAGCATTTTACTGCTCATTTGTGCATTGGCATATATTCCGGGGTGGCCCTCATATCGTTTGGCCTGAATTTCTCTGGCCGCAACCACTCTTTCTCTTATAGATGTACTCTTTTCAAAAGTCCGCGTACTGCTTAATTCATTAAAGTCAACCGGAGTTACTTCTACATGCAGATCAATGCGATCCAATAAAGGTCCTGATATTTTGTTCAGGTATTTCTGGACTGCCCCGGGCGGACAGGTACACTCCTTGTCAGGATGATTGTAATATCCGCAAGGACAAGGATTCATGGAGGCTATCAGCATGAAACTTGCCGGAAAATCCAATGCGACTTTTGCTCTCGAAATTGTCACTCTTCTTTCTTCCATGGGTTGCCGCATCACTTCAAGGACGGTTCGTTTAAATTCCGGTAATTCATCCAGAAACAAAACTCCGTTATGTGCCAGAGATATCTCACCCGGTTGAGGCACGCTGCCACCACCCACCAATGCCACATCAGAAATAGTATGATGCGGCGACCGGAATGGACGCCTGCTGATGATTGTAGCATTAAAAGGAAGTTTGCCGGCCACACTGTGAATTTTCGTAGTCTCCAATGCTTCCTGCAAACTCAATGGAGGTAATATTGTGGGCAGTCTCTTAGCCAGCATTGTTTTACCTGCTCCCGGAGGGCCTATCAGGATTGCATTGTGGCCTCCTGATGCAGCTATTTCCAAAGCTCTCTTGATATTTTCCTGCCCTTTTACATCACAAAAGTCAACTTCGAAATTACTTTGTGCGTCTGCAAATTCTTCCCTGGTATTGACAAGGATGGGTTTCAGATTTTCCTCCCCGTTAAAAAATCCGATGACTTCTTTGATGTGTTTCACTCCATACACTTCGAGGTTGTTGACCATTGCCGCCTCACGTGCATTCTCCAGAGGTACAATCAATCCTTTGAAATGTTCTTTTCGGGCTTGAATGGCTATGGGTAAAGCGCCTTTGATAGGTCTGATTTCACCATCCAGACTCAACTCTCCCATCATGACATATTGCTCTAATTTGTCATTATTGTCCAATTGATTACTGGCAGCTATTACACCTATCCCAATGGGAAGATCAAAGGCGGTTCCACTCTTGCGAATGTCCGCCGGGGCCATATTGACAATAACTTTGGTTCTGGGAAAATAGTAGCCATTGGTTTTGATAGCGCTTTGTATTCTCTCCACACTTTCTTTGATGGCGCTGTCCGCCAGGCCCACAATAGTTACAAATCCACCCTGTACTACATCTACTTCAATAGTTATGGTAATGGCTTCAACCCCATAAACAGCGCTTCCGAATGTTTTGACTAACATTGGTTGAAAATAAACAAAATGCCTGAATTGTGAAGAAGCAGGAAGACCTTACTTAAATTATTCCAATCATCTTAAGGAATATTCTCAATTATCCCCGCGATTCCCTGGCCACCGCCCACACACGCAGTCACAATGCCATATTTTTTGTTTAACCGCTTCAGGTCGTGAATGATCTGTACAGTGAGTTTGGTACCTGTACATCCGAGCGGATGTCCTAGTGCGATAGCTCCACCATTGATGTTTACTATATCAGGATTCAGACCTAAGGTTTTGATGACGGCCAGGCTTTGGGAAGCAAAAGCTTCATTCAATTCTACCAGGTCTATATCATTGAGTGTTTTGCCGGCTCTTTTCAAAACTTTTGGAACAGCTTCCACCGGGCCTACACCCATCACCCTCGGATGAACGCCTGCGCAAACACATTCTACCAGCCTTGCAATTGGTTTTAATTTCAATTCGTTCATCATCTTTTCGCTCATCACGATTACAAAGGCAGCGCCGTCACTTGTTTGTGATGAATTGCCGGCTGTTACGGTACCACCGGCTGCAAATACAGGTTTTAATTTGGCCAGTGCTTCCATGGAAGTATCCTTTCTCGGGCCTTCATCCGTATCCACTACATAAGTTCTTTTTTGAATTTTGTTGTTTTTATCTACGTAAGTTTCTTCCACATTGATCGGTAGTATTCCACTCTTGAAAAACCCATTTTCTATGGCATGGATAGCCCTTTGATGGCTACGATAGCTAAAGGCATCCTGTTCTTCCCTGCTGATTTTATAATCGTGTGCCACATTTTCGGCTGTCAGTCCCATGTTGAGATAATAATCAGGAGTCTCATTGGTTACAGAATAAGCAGGTACAGTTTTCCAACCTGACATGGGAACAAGGCTCATGCTTTCTACACCTCCTGCCACAATACAATCTGCCATACCACATCTGATTTTGGCTGTTGCAATGGCAATAGTTTCTAATCCGCTTGCGCAATACCTGTTCACGGTAACACCCGGCACTTCTATTCCCAATGCTCTGACACTGATCATGCGTCCTACCTGAAGGCCTTGTTCTGCCTCAGGTACAGCATTACCAACTATCAGATCGTCCACTCTGTTTTTTTCCAATTGAGGTACAGTAGCCATCAGATTATTGATGACTTCTACTGCCAGGTCATCAGGTCTGTAAAATCTGAATCCGCCCTTTTTGGCTTTTCCGACTGCCGTTCTATAACCGGCAACGATATATGCTTCCATGCGAAATTATTTTACGTAAAGATAGTTGTTTATCTAACTTATTTCAGGGAATGTTTAATCAATTGGCATATTTCAAATTTATATTCTGCACCTGGCTTTCCGGTCGGTGAGACACCGACCTGTGGTTAGATATACAGACGGGTGTCCTCCATCCGCCTGCGAAAATTTGAAATGTGTCCTTATTCAATATACTTTGCTACTACAGGAATTCGTCTTCCGGCACCAAATGCTTTTGGTGAAATCCTCAGAATAGGGCAAAACTGATATCGCTTGAACTCAGCTTTGTTTACCAGTCCGATAACAAAGTCAATCACTCCGGAGTCATACCCCATTTCTCTTATTTCGTCAGGCTCTTTGGAACATTCAATGTATTGGTATAGAACCGGATCAAGTTGTTCGTAGGGAGGGAGACTTTGTGAGTCATATTGCCCCGGCCTTAATTCTGCTGACGGTGGTTTTTGAAGTATGTTGGCAGGAATAATTTCTTTGTCACGGTTGATATGCCTTGCCAGTTCATATACCTGCAGTTTATAGCAATCTCCAAGGATAGAAAGTCCACCAGCCATGTCGCCATACATTGTACCATAGCCTACGGATAATTCGCTTTTATTACTTGTATTCAGAAGTACATAGCCCAATTTATTGGCTACAGCCATCAAAAGATTTCCCCGTGAACGGGCCTGAATATTTTCTTCAGCTACATTGGGAGGTAGGTTTTTGAAAACGGGTTGTAGCGTATCGAGAAAGCTGTTAAAAATATTTTCTATTGGTAGAATATAATAAGGTGAATTCAGGTTTTTACAAAGTTGTTCTCCATCTGAAATACTATGGTCACTGCTGTATTGCGAAGGCATCAGAAGAGATAAAACATTTTCTTTTCCCAGCGCTTTACAGGCGAGAGTGATGGTCACAGCGCTATCAATACCTCCGCTGTTTCCAATGATGGCTTTCTTCAATCCGAGTTTGGAAAAATAATCGCGCATGCCACAGATGATAGCTTTTCTCACCTGCTCTATATTCAATCCCGGAACTAGCCTTTCGGGTGAAAGTGGCAGATTGGGAATTTTGCTTTCAGGTTCGATTACAGGCGAGTTTATCTTACCATCATTTTCTATAACAATGCATGCTTCATCTTCGTCAAACTGTGCCAGTTGTTTGCACAGGTTGGCATCTTTATCAAATACAAGAGAGAGGCCGTCAAAGATAGTTTGTGTTTGCGCACCTGTGGCATTCACATACACCATAGGGATTTTGTATTTCAGTACATTTTGCTTTACGGTTACTTTCCGGTCTTCATCATGTGTATAATCAAATGGCGATGCTGAAATATTGATCATGAAGTCGGGCTTTTGCTCCATCAGTTTGTCCATGGGGCAAATGCGGTAGAGTGGATTATCGCCGAGATTCCAGATATCTTCACAGATGGTAATAGCAATTTTCTTGTCTTTGAATGAGATCGTCTTCCAATCGTAGGCCGGCTCAAAGTAGCGGTATTCATCAAATATATCGTAAGTAGGAAGGCAGGTCTTCTGAACCGTAGCCTGAACTTTTCCGTCAAACAGGAAATAAGCTGAATTAAAAAGGTCCTTCCCTTCGGGTAATTCATTTCTTTCAGGAGCACCTATGATCACTCCGATATTGTTGGCATAAGAAGCGATCTTATTTACAGTGGTCAGGCATTTGTCAATATACCCTTTGAAATTGAGCATATCTGCTGAAGGGTAACCACAGACGCATAGTTCTGTAAAAACAACCAGGTCTGCTCCCTTATCTTTAGCACGTTGTATTGATTGAATGATTTTCCGGGAATTACCCTCAAAGTCTCCAATGATGTAATTCTGCTGTACCAGTTGAATTTTCATGCCTCAAAATTAGAATGTAAACTTCACTTTTTTTGAAGTGGTGAATAGGATAAAAATAATAATTGAACTTTCTTTCTTTTATTTGCTGCATGAAGTATGCATGCTATTTAATCCTGTTGTTCCTGGTCTCTTGTAAAACCAATAATGCCCCGGATGTATCTGCTATCAAAGTGAATCTTCAGACAGAAAGATTTGACAATGATTTTTTTGGGATTGATACCAATCACATTTTTGCATCCATTGAGCAACTGCAAAGAAAATACCCTGGATTTACAGCAGGGTTTATGAGTAACATAATGGGACTGCAACCGGATAGCCTTTCATTTGCCAACAGTCAAACGGATAATGCCATCAGACAATTCATCAGAGATTATAAACCTGTCAGGGATTCCTGCCTGTTGCTTTTTAAAGACTTTGAGAAATGGAATAATGAGATAAAGAAAGCATTGAAATATGTAAAATATTATTTTCCGGATTATAAACTTCCACAGAGGGTAATCACTTTCATCGGGCCAATGGATGCCTACTTTACGACGTCGTTTGGAATACAAGGTGATGTGTTGACACCGGCCGGCATTGGAATAGGATTGCAATTGCATTTGGGAAGTAATTTTAGTTTTTATCAGAGTGAGCAGGGACAGGAGTTGTATCCGGAATATTTGTCAAGGACATTTGACCCTCAGCATATCCCCATCAATGCGATGAAGGTGATTGTAGATGACCTCTACCCTGGCACCAATCAATCCATGAGTCTTGTAGAACAGATGGTTGAGAGCGGAAGAAGATATTTCTTGCTTACTAAATTCATGCCGGAAGAAAAGGAGTCTAACTTGTTTGGATATACGAAAGACCAGATGGATGCCACCTATAAAAATGAAGCGGTCATCTGGGATTTTTTCTTAAATAACAATCTGCTGAACAACAGTGATCCGAATATAGTCAAGAACTATATTGGCCCTTCTCCCAAGACCCAGGTGTTTGGTGACGGTTCGCCGGGCAATCTGGGGAGTTTTGCGGGCTTACAGATTGTAAAAAAGTTTATGGATAAAAATCCCGAAATTTCCTTGCAGCAGTTGATGCAGATACCGCTGAGGCAGATTTATGAACGGTCAAAATACAAGCCAAAAGACTGATCAGTTCATCTTAAAGGGTACTACCATTTCAAAGGCCGGGATATTGATCATAAATGATTTTTTGGTGTGCATATTCGCCATCATATAGCGTCCGTCCATTCTTCCCATATCGCTATTGAGGTTGCAACCGCTTACATATTGGTATTGATCTCCGGGATAGATAACAGGCTGGTTGCCCACGACACCATCACCTTCTATATGACGTACTTCGGAGGTGCTGTCGAATATATTCCAGAATCTTTTCAGAAGCTGCACCGGAAAATTATTGTTGTTTTCAATGGTGATGCGATAGGCAAAGGTGTAATCCTCTGACACAGGATTGCTGAATTCATTCTGATAATAAGTTTCAACGGTCACTTTAATGCCCTTCGTAGTTCGCGAAGCTGTGTAAGCGGGGTTTTGAAAGGAACTCATGTGTTAGAGGTTTAAGTCGTGAATTTTTTGGGTTAGATCTTTTTGGTATTTGTATAACCTTTCTTAACCAAATACTGACATACCTTTTCACTACAGTCGCCTTGTATCAGTATTTCTCTATCCGAAACAGAACCACCAGTGCCACAATACTTTTTTAATTCCTTGCCTAAGTCTGCAATTTTCTCATCTGCCTCCTGAATATCTGTAATCAATGTTACAACTTTTCCCGCACGATTTCTTTTGTCCAGTTTCACTTTGATCTTCTGTTCTGAAGGAGCAGGGTATTCTTGCTGCTCATTCTCTTCTGATAGACGCATCAAATCAGGATTGGTTGAATAGACAAGATTATTTTTATAAAACTTTTTGCCTGCCATATTTATTGTTTAGAATACACTAAATCATTGAGGCTGATTTTAAATAGAATAAAGCTCTTGCTGAGCAATATCCGGATGTCTGTAAAATCGCCGGTTCCCGAAATAAGGAGATTTACAGATTTATTTCAAGCAAACTTATCCACAGTTTGTTTGTAAACTACTGATCGGGCGTACAATCATTTTTCAATCCTGATTTCCTGAATCAGGGTGCGCCCATTCTTATCTTTTGCGTAAAAGGTAAGTCGATATGAGCCATTGGAAGTGATCAGATTTCCAATGCAATAGGCTGATTCAGCACTTTCACTTTGATGAAGTACTTTAAAATCAGAAACTTTGTTGGTTGAAAAAAAGTCTGCTAGAACATTGGTTGCCTGCACTTTATTATAATTTTTGTTTTGACCATTCATCGTTATCTCTACATTCTTGTCAAGATAGGCAGAAACTGTAGTTGCGTTTCCCGACTTAAATGCCCTGACTAATTCAGTCAGTCCAAAGTTGAGATTGGTGATGGAAAGAAAGGTGATGGCCGTACAGATCATAAGAGGTTTCATAAAACAAAGATTTTAATTAAAGAATACATTTGTAAACCTTAAATAATCATAAATATAATTCACACTTTATTATAAAACAAGGTGAATGGTATAGTTTTGAATCATGAATCATAATAAATTTATTCTCATCATTATGGATGGATGGGGGCTCGGAAAGGTTGCACAAAGTGATGCCATAACTCACGCAAAGACACCATTTGTATCTTCTCTTTATCAAAAATATCCGCACAGCACGCTTACCACCTGTGGAAGAGCCGTAGGGCTGCCGGAAGGTCAAATGGGTAACAGTGAAGTGGGTCATTTGAATTTGGGAGCAGGAAGAATTGTCTATCAGGAGTTGGAGCGCATTAATATTGCCGCCGAAGATGGTACTCTCCAAAACAATAAGGTATCGTGCGACACGATAGAATATGCAAAGAAGAATAGTAAACCTTTGCATCTGATGGGCCTGGTAAGCGATGGGGGAGTTCACTCACACATCAATCATTTGAAAGCACTCTGTAGTTACTGTGCGGATGCAGGCCTTAATGAGGTTTATATTCATGCTTTTACAGATGGAAGAGATACAGACCCAAAGAGTGGCAAGGGCTACCTTTTCGATCTTCAACGTCATCTTGATAAAACAACCGGAAGCATTGCTACCGTCATTGGCCGGTATTACGCCATGGACAGGGATAAAAGATGGGAAAGAGTAAAAAAGGCGTATGATGCACTGGTGAAAAGAGAAGGGAAACATACCAAAGATATTCTGGAGGCCGTATCTGAATCTTATTCAGAAAATGTAACAGACGAATTTATATTGCCCATCATCAATGATCAGACCCCAAATGGATTTATCAAAGAAGGTGATGCAGCAATCTGTTTCAACTTTCGTACCGACCGGTGTCGTCAAATCACTCAGGTGCTTACTCAGAGTGCTATTCCTGAATTTGATATGCATCCTCTGAAACTTTATTATACCACCATGACGATTTATGACCATGAGTTCAGAGGTATTCATAATATTTTTGACAATCAGGATCTTCGTCAAACTATCGGTGAGGTATTGGCAGCAGACGGAAAGAAGCAGATCAGAATTGCTGAAACAGAAAAATACCCTCATGTAACGTTCTTCTTTAGCGGAGGCCGTGAAATTCCATTTGAGGGTGAAAACAGAATCTTAATACCATCGCCCAAGGTGGCTACATACGACCTGCAACCTGAAATGAGTGCATTGGAAGTGACGAACGCACTCCTTCCTGAGATTGAGAAACAATCCGCTGATTTTATTTGCCTCAACTTTGCCAATGCAGATATGGTAGGGCATACAGGCGTTTGGAATGCTGTAATAAAAGCAGTGGAAACAGTTGATCAATGTGTTGAAAAGATAATAACTTCAGCGCTTAATAACGGATATATGGTTTTTCTGACTGCCGACCATGGGAATGCAGATTATATGATTAATGAAGACGGAAGCCCCAATACAGCCCATACCAAAAACCCGGTACCATACTTTATTATCGGATGTGAAAAAAAGTTGAATTTGCATCCGGGTAAATTAGGGGATGTAGCTCCAACCATTTTGTCTTTAATGGGATTGCCGGTACCGGAATCTATGACCGGATCGTTGTTGTACAATTAAAACTTCAATTATATGCTTAAGAAAATATTGAAAACACTGTTGCTCATTGTGATTTGCATTTTCGTAATTATTCAGTTTTTCAGACCGAAGAAAGATACTACCATCCATGCCCCTGAAATGGCGATTGATGGTGTTGTTCAGGTGCCTTCTTATGTAAGTCAGACGTTGAAGAAAAGTTGTTATGATTGCCATAGCGATCAGACTACTTATCCCTGGTACTGGAATGTACAGCCGGTGGGTTGGTTTCTTGCCAATCATATTAAAGATGGAAAAAGGCATTTGAATTTTTCTGATTTCGGAAGCTATAACCTGCGCCGGAAATACAAGAAACTCGGTGAAATAAAAGAAGAGGTAGAGCATGGGGAAATGCCCATGAAATCCTATACAATTCTTCATAGGGATGCGGGGCTTACTGAAAGTCAAAAGGCAGAACTCTATGCATGGGTAGATGCATCCCTAAAATATATGGAAGCAAATTATCCGATGGATAGCCTGATCCGCAAGTGAGGCGCAGCAAATACGCCATCAACCGGTCTTTTATTTGATTTTTTTTGCATGAATTCAGGATTGAAATAAAAGTCCGTCATTTAGAAAATATTAAAAATTTTGAATAAATTTTTGTTCGATCTGAGGGCCGTTAATACTTAACCCGTAAAAATTTGGATGATATTGAATATGAAATATCTCTAAATCACAACCGGCTGAGAACAAAATAATATAAAAGTTTTCCTATTTAAGAAATTCCATGCAGCGATTTGAGTAACAAATTGTCTTATCTTAGTCGGGTTAAACCAAGCCAGATGACTGAAGACCTTCTGATTCAAGGCTGTCGGGAAAACCTCGCCAACGCACAGGAAGAGATGTACTTACGTTTCAGCCCTCGTATGTTAGGTGTGTGTTATCGATATGCACGGAATAAAGAAGATGCGGAAGATATGTTGCAGGAAGGTTTTATAAAGGTTTACAGTCAGATTCACCAGTTTAAAGGTGAAGGCTCTTTGGAAGGATGGATTAGGCGTATCATAGTACATACTTGCATTAATCAGTTGAAGAAGAATAAGAAGTTTAATGAAAGTGTGTCATTGGTTCATGCGCATGATTTCCGGGTTAGCGATTTTAATGTACCATCATTGCTTCAGGCTAAGCAGGTGGTAGAATGTATCCGATCGCTCCCGCTTGGTTATCGTACTGTTTTGAACCTATACGCGATTGAAGGATTCTCGCATAAGGAGATCGGCAACATTCTCAATATTGAGGAGAGTACAAGCCGTTCACAATATACGAGAGCAAAGACCTTGTTGGAGGAAATATTGATCAGGAAGAAAATTCTTCCGAAACGGCATGAAAAGGTCAAAATGGTTTCAGGGGATCACTAACTGCAAATATGTAATTACCAAAAAATCCTGAATGGATGGCGTATGATGGACAGTTTTGACACAAACGAGTTTGAGCGTACATTGAAAGAACATGCGGATAGGTTTGTTCTTATGCCCTCTGAGAGAGTTTGGAAATCTATTTACAATGATATTCATCCGGGGAGTAGATGGCCTTCACTTGCTATAGGTATTGTGATGTTTATCGGATTATTCTGGATAGGAAACTCTCATCAATCTTCCGATCCTGTTTCCGGTCAAACAGTTCCACCCGCCAATTATCAAAAGGAAAAATTGATCAACGAACATAAGCAACCTTCAGATGTTTCAAATGCTATTGCGAATAAGACAATAGCTGTCAGGAACGATGCTGCAAATGCTGACATTGAAAGTACGGTTTTGAATGAGCAGAATAAAACTGAAAAGGTTGGTAATAAGACGACATCTGAAAATAGTAACCGTTTATCTACCCTTCAGTTGGCTTCTCCACTTGCCCTGGTATTCCCCGTAATCAGTAAGAATGACAGAATTTACCACTACCCGGTGCACTTCACGAATGAACCACAAAGTAAGATTTACTCAGGGCACGATTATACCAGGGAGTCAGCCTACCAGCCAAATAGAAAAATATTGTTGGGAGATTCCAGGTTAAATTCGGAACTGGGGAAGAATATGGTTGCCTCCTCTCAATTGAATAGCGGTAACCCATATTCACAAAATCAATTGAATTATAGGAAAAAGGAAAAAATCAGAAAAGCTGCCTGGACAATTTTTGTGAATCCTGAAATTGCAAATGTTCATTTTGAAGGTTCTAATCTAAATAATCCTGCACCGGGGGTCATTGCCAATCCAAATATTCCATATTCCGTCAATAAAAATGGGCGTATGGGATTTCAGTCAGGCGCTGATGTTAGTTACAAACTAACCAGGACGTTGAGTTTTACATCAGGTGTGCATTTAAATTATGGCGGGTATTATCTTCAGGCAAAAATGATTCACCCTACTCTGGCTACGGTGACAATGCAGAATAGAGATGGTGAACTCTTTACTAAAAATTATGTGACCTACCTTCGAAATGAACCGGAGGAAGGCAATATGCGATTGAATAATTACAGTTTACAATTTGGAATTCCTGCCGGTCTCGAACTGACCGTACTTGATGGGGGAAATGTCAAAGTGATCATTTCTTCTGCTGTAGAACCTTTTGTGGTATTATCTTCAAAAGCCTACTTGCTCACAGCGGATGGCAACAGCTTTATTCAGGATCCGGACCTTATGCGAAGAATAAATCTGAATGGAAACTTTGGTTCTTCCATTTCATTCAACAGCAACAAAATAAATTGGAAGATTGGTCCGACTTTCAGATATCAGATACTCTCTACATACAGCAACGTCTATAATGCCAAAGAGCATCTGTACAACTACGGCATTCATATCGGATTGAGTAAAAAAGATTAGTTGACAGGGGGTTTATGTGATTTTAATGAGAAAAGGCTTCAGAGTTCCTGAAGCCTTTTCTCATTTTGTGAATGCACAAACTTAGTTCTACATTCTCAGGATACAAGAGTAGCCTCCATCGTAAGTTTAATTTGACTGCTGAGCGATTTGGAAATCGGACAATTCGACTTGGCATTTTCAGCACATTCTTTGAATTTTTCAGCACTGATGCCGGGTACTTTTGCCTGTACGCTTAGATGAGACTCACTGATAGCACCATCGCCAAAGGTGATGTCGCAGCGCGTTTCTATTTTATCTGCTGTAAAACCGGCCTCATTCAATACAAAACTCAATTTCATGGAAAAGCACGACGCATGTGCTGCTGCAATCAACTCCTCCGGATTTGTTCCGTTTTTAGAATCACCAAACCGGGTTGCAAATGTGTAAGCCGAGTTGTTCAATACCTTCGTTTCTGTGCTTACAGTTCCTTTTCCTTCCTTTCCTGTGCCGCTCCAATCGGCAATTGCATACTTACTCATTTTATTTGTTTTATGTTTAAAAAAATTGTCCTTTTAATATTCCGGAAGTATTGGTTTAGTTTTCATTATTTTCTCTATTCCGCTCATTACCTCAGGTGTTAAGATTTTCAGGATGTCCAATGCCTTCAGGTTTTCCCGAAGTTGTTCTTTTTTGGTAGCACCCAAAATGGCTGTAGATACATTTGGGTTTTTGATGCACCACGCAATAGACAATGCTGCAGTAGATACGCCCAGTTGATTGGCAAAATCCGATAATTTAATTACCTTTTTTATTTTTTCATCCTGTATCAGTTTGTCACTGAGCCAGTCCAGTTCTTTCAGTGTAAGTCTGGAATTTTTTGGGATTCCATTGTTGTACTTGCCTGATAGAAGTCCGCTTGCAAGAGGGCTCCAGATGGTGGTACCCAGCCCTACAGTATTGTAAATAGACAGGTATTCCTTTTCAACTTTTTCTCTTTCAAAAAGATTGTATTGAGGTTGCTCCATCGTAGGACCAATAAGATTATTTTCTTTAGCTGCAAGATGTGCTTCCATAATTTCCACTCCACTCCATTCGCTTGTGCCCCAGTACAATATTTTTCCTTGCTGCAGGAGGGTATTCATAGCGAATACTGTTTCTGCTATCGGAGTCTGTTTGTCAGGTCTGTGGCAGAAGTACAGGTCGAGATAATCTGTCTGAAGTCTCTGCAAAGCTTCGTTGCATGCCTCAATAACGTGTTTACGACTTAGTCCCATTTGTGTGGGTTTAGTGGCTTTGCCATGCCATCCAAAAAAAACTTTGGATGAAAGAAGGTAGGAAGTTCTGTCCCATTTCTTTTTTTTCAGTACCCTTCCCATCATCATTTCACTCTCACCGTGGGCATACACTTCTGCATTGTCAAAGAAATTTATACCGGCATCATAGGCCATTCCCATTAACTGGTCGGCAGTGGTATCCTGAATTTGTTTCTTAAAACTGATCCAACTGCCAAAGCTTAATGCACTGATCTGCAAGCCTGATTTTCCCAAACGCCTGTATTCCATATAATGCAAAATTAAGTCTGTAAGTTACAACAATGAGTTTACGGTATCCGCAAATTGTCTATTGGATGATTTTTTTAAGGAAATCATTATGGCAAATCTGATGCCGGTACACGCACAATGCCACGTCCTTGGATTACATGCCAGCTTTTGAAATCCTGAGGAGCATCGAGGCCCTCCCCATCAATAAAGTGTGTCGGAGTTCTGATTCTGACCGGTTTATCCGTATAAAATTCATGGCCCGGGCGATTCCTGTCCCAATACAATTCGCGGCAAAAAAGCGTGTCACCCTTCAGGTTAAATACACGAACGCTGTCTCTCAAAAAAACCTTGCTTTCACTTTCAAGGTATTTTGCATAGAGAGCATTGAGTTTACTTTCAACTTTGAGGCTGTCGTCAAAAAAATCAGCATGGATAGTATTGGGAAATTCAATGAATGGATTTGCTTCCACATGGCGTAACATCAATGGTGCAGTGATGCGCGATTTCGTTCTGGCACCGATAGAATAAATGATCGTTACATCCTTTGCGGTCTCTATTCCTGTTTTTGCTTTGGTAAGGTTTTCTATATCTTCTCTTTTATTCTCACAGGAATAAAATGTAGAAATCAGGAAAACCGCAATAACAAAAGGTCGGAAAAATAAAAACGAAAACGCGCGCATCTTTTTACTCATATTTCCGGCGCACAAACCAGATATCACTAAGGCTGAATCCAAGACTGATCTTGTACATACTTTCTGTGATATTGTTTTGTTTGTTTCCCCGGCTGCCATACTCAAAGGTAAGGTTCATAATGCTGAACTGATTGTCAAAATAACTTCTCTTTATTCTTAGAGGGAAAGCGCCACCTGCACTGATGGTATATACCGGTAGTTTATTATCAACATGAATATAATCGCGGCCTACCGAAAAACCTGCACGGTATTTTACAAAACTGAAGTAACCTGTTGATCCTATAGATGCGGGATTGTATTGAACTCCAAACCTTGCATTCCAACTGTTGGTAACAAAATCTTTTTGTCCGAAAAACTGATAATCATCCCATTTGGTGGTTTCGAAATCTGCACCTGCCAGGAAATGGGCATTTTCATAGACGAGTCCAAATCCATAAGTAGCCGGAAGGACTACCTTGCCGGGTTCACCGGAAATGGTTCTTACACTATCCACGGTTGTTGAGTTGCCGGTATTGTCATATACAAATGTTTCAATGACATTGTCTCTTTTTCCCGAGAAAGTCTTTTTGAGATTTGAGTATGCGCCGAGACGCAAATAGCCTTCTTTTAATTTGATCTGATATTGGATACCTGCATCCAGGAATAAACCTCCAAATCGGGTGTTGGTTTGATAGTTGGCCTTGTAATA